>JBBRQQ010000014.1:0-60850 GCA_038226155.1 Burkholderiales bacterium | reverse complement strand
GCACAAGCTGGCCGATGCCGTGTCGATTGTTTCAGTGAAAGATCCAGGAACAGTAATGGCAACCTTGCCCCTGGGCGAGCTGGCCAGGCCCAACCACCTGGAGTTTGTTGACAATGCACGCGGTCAGGTTACCTATATGAGTCTGGCGCGGGTCGACGACGGTGGGCCCAACGGCGCGGCGTCCAGTCGTCTCGCCATCATCGACCGCTCGGTGCCTTTAGCCCAGCAAAAGGTCGTGGGCATGGTGTGTACCGGTGGGCGCGAGGCCCATGGCCTGTGGACCAACCCGGCCAACAACCTGCTGTATGTGGCGCACGAGCAGGACGAGCTGCCGGGCACGCCCAACGCAGGTCAAGTCGTTTGCTCGGCCTTCGATGTGTCAACGCCGCTGCAGCCCAAACTCATCACGCAAATTCCATTGGGCTCACTGAAGCTTCCATCAGGCGAGCTGCGCAACAAAAAGAGTATCAACCTGGTCTATGTACGCCCTGGCACCAAGGGGCAGACCGCATGACAGACCACAGCGCACATCATCCAGCAGCCCCGGGCTCGGGAGCGGCCAGTGCCTTTGAAGCTGATATGAATGTGGGCATGGCCCGCATGATGCAGGACATGCACAGCCCTGGCTACACCGGTCGGCCCGATGCCGACTTTCTGGCCATGATGATTCCCCACCACGAAGGCGCGGTCGATATGGCCCGCCTGGTTCTGATCCATGGTCGCGATCCGATGGTGCGGCAGATTGCGGAAGAGATCATTGCGAGTCAGACGGTTGAGATCGCTGCCATGCGCGGCCGGATGGCCGTGTTGCAGGGCGGTCCGGACCCGCAGCCCGGTGGCTATCCTGCGCTGGGTGCCGTGCGCGGCGGTGGCTGAGCAGTGGTTTAGAAAGTCGCTGATGTGTCGCCCGTAGGCAACTCAGTACTGCTCGCCCAGCAAGCCCATGCCGGGCAGCTTGTCGGTAATACCCAGACGGCGCAAAGCCAGCCAGTAGGTGGCTACGTTGACGCCGATCAGTGGCTTGCCGAATTTCTTTTCAATCTCAGGTGTCATGCTGGACACAGGCAAGTTGGTACCGACATGAATCAATGCGTCAGCTTGGGGCCTGTCCACGGCCTCAAAGCCCTGCATGATTTGCTCTGGCGTAAAGCGCGCCACTGCGGTGGGGCCTGTGGACTGCAAACCGTGTGACGACACGACATCGTAACCACACGAGATAAAAAATTTATCAATCATGTCGTTCGCTGGTCCCCAATAGGGCGTGAGGATGGCGATACGCTTTGGGTTGCCAATTACTTCCAGCCCGCCCAGCACAGCGCGTGACGGTGTGATGAACGGAATGCCGCACAGCGCTTCAAGCCGATTTTCTTCATCAATGGCGCGTTGGCCATCGCCCCGAAAAGAGTGAATTGAATGCCCATGCGCCACCACATGCGGCTCGCACGCCAACACCAGCTGCAGCGCTTCTTCAAGATTACCCTCTTCGGTTTCCAACGCTTTTTTGTAAGCTACCTGATCATCATAGGGGCGCGGCGGCAACAGCATGCGGGTGACGTGGTTGGTCACGCCATGGGGACGCATGGCTTCCATTTCAGGTTGCACTACCGTATTGGTAGCAGGCACGACCACCGCTACCTTGGCGCGGTAGGCAATGGTGTCAGTGGTTGGGGTTCGGTGCGGTATGTCGGACATGGGTTTGGCTGGACCTTTTTGAGGCTATTCAATTTTCAGGTTGCTGGCTTTGGCGGCTTCTGTCCAGGTGGCAATGTCGGCTTTGAGCGTTTGGCCAAACTGCTCTGGGGTATTACCAATTGGATCGACTCCGATTTGCCAAAGACGTGCGCGCAGTTCAGTCTGATTCACGGCCGCTTTCACTGCGGCGGCGATGCGATTGATGATCGCAGGCGGCGTGCCTTGTGGCGCCACCAAGCCGTTCCAGGTCAGCGTTTTAAAACCTGGAAAACCTGACTCTGCAAAGGTCGGCACGTTTGGAATTTGCCGTGCACGCTCCAAGCTGGACACGCCAATGATGCGGATCTTGCCGCCATCAGCCTGCGGCGCCAGCTCTGATAAATTACCAAAATACATTTGTACCTGGCCACCCAGCAAGTCAGCCACCGCTGGGCCACCGCCCTTGTAGCTGATGTGCGTCATTTCCAGGTTGGCGCGTTTGACAAACAGGGCCGCCGACAAGTGCGACACGCTGCCCGAACCGCCGGACGCGTAATTGAGCCTGCCACTGTTCTTTTTGGCGTAGGCCACAAACTCACGCACATTGGTGGCTGGAACCGAGTTGTTGATTGCCATGACAAATGGGTTGCTACCAACGATGCTGATAGGCGCAAAGTCACGCACTGGATCAAATTTGGTTTTGCTGATAGCGGGCAATATAGCCAGTACCGGCATGGCGGCCATCAGAAGCGTGTAGCCGTCGGGTGGCGATTGTGCTACAAAGTCCGCCGCAATCGCGCCATTGGCGCCGGCCTTGTTTTCAACCACCACCGACTGACCCAACGACTGGCTGAGGCGCTCTGCAGTCAGGCGCGCAATACCGTCGGTGTTGCCACCCGCAGCAAACGGCACGATGAGCTTGATGGACCGTTGCGGCCAATTTGTGGCCGGAGCCGCTTGGGTTGTTTGTGCCAAGCCTGGTTGAGAAATACCCAAAAGCGTGACAGCGAGGGTAATCAGTTGCGTGCGTCGCGAAAGTGCCATGAGTCGATCGGTTTTAGACATTGAAAATCCCTTGAAAAAAATTGAGCAAGCTACGCAATGGCGTTGGCGCGTTTGATGCTGTTAATCATGGATGAGGTCAGCAGGTAGTCACGTGTTTTCTCCGGGTCCGCCGCGATGTCTCTCAGGTCTGCAAAGCGTTGAAGCCGCGTCTTCAGGTCTTTTTCTTCGAGGTTTTGTTTGTTTTTAATGGATATGTTTTGCACGTATTCCATGTTGACGGTTCGGCGTTGGCGCTCATACAGATCCAGCAAGTCTTGCGCCGCCTCACCCTTGAACACCGGGGCAAGCTTGCTCGCAAGATTCATCGCATCATGTATACCGCTGTTCAGGCCGAAGCCGCCCAGCGGGTTGTTAACGTGTGCTGCATCACCCGCCAGCAACACGCGCCCCGCGCGAAATTGTTTTGCCACCCGCTGGTGTACGCGGTACACGCTTTGGTGCACGATGGGGTAGGTGGTATCGACCGGTGCATTTATCGCGCGGTTGATCGCCTTTTGGGCAAATGCCGGTGCCAACACTTCTTCATCGCTCAACTCTTGTCCCACCGGAACCGTCATACGCCACAGGCCGGGCGGCCCTTTGTCAGGCATACGGAAAAAGGCCAGCCATTGCTCAGGGTCGCTTACATAAGCATTGTCGGCAATGCCCAAGGGAGCGAAGTCGTGCGTGGTACTGATCACGCTGTAACGCTCGGGCCATGTGTAGCCGTCAAAACCAATATCCACTGCCTTGCGCACCAGGCTACGTCCGCCGTCTGCACCGATGACCCAACTGCCCTTTAGATGTACATCACCGCTTGGGGCCGATGCAACTACCGTCACGCCGTCAGGCGACTCCGCCAGCGACACAAATGCGTGTGAAAACAGCACCTCGGCATGGCTAAATTCAAGCAGCATGTTGAGCAAGATCGGTGTGAGGCGATGTTGCTCCAGGTGCAGGCGATAGGGAAATGGCGTATCGCCCGCGAGTACTGACATATTCCATTCAGCGATCAAGCCGTACTCGCGGTCGCGAGCTTGCCAGCGCGGCACTTTGATACCTATTTCCATCATGGCATCTGTCACGCCCAGGGGTTGAAGCATCTCCAGCGTGGGCGGATGAAAAGTACCGGCCCGCAAATCAAGCGTGGTGCTGGCCTCGGCCTCGATGACCAGAACCGGAACACCCTGACGAGCGAGCTCAAGCGCGCACAGCAACCCGACGGGGCCAGCACCAACGACGATCACGCGGTTTGAAGGGGTAGTAGGAGGAGCCTTCATCAACGTGCTCAGTACGACCGGGGCATGCCGAGCACATGCTCACCAACATACGACAAGATCAGGTTGGTCGAAATAGGCGCGACCTGGTACAAACGCGTTTCGCGAAATTTGCGCTCGATGTCGTATTCCGCTGCAAAACCAAAGCCGCCATGGGTTTGCAGGCACGCGTTGGCGGCCTCCCACGACGCATCAGCGGCCAGCATTTTGGCCATATTGGCTTGTGCGCCGCAGTCCTTTCCCGCATCAAACAGCTCGCATGCAGCGTAGCGCATCAGGCTGGCGGCCTCCACGTTGACATACGACTTGGCAATTGGAAACTGTATGCCCTGGTTTTTGCCGATAGGTCTGTCAAACACCACGCGGTTGTTGGCGTAGTTTGTGGCCTTTTCAACAAACCAGTAGCCATCACCAATGCATTCGGCTGCAATCAAAATACGCTCTGCGTTGAGGCCATCGAGGATATATTTCAGCCCCTTGCCTTCTTCGCCGATACGGTTTTCAACCGGAATCTCCAGGTTATCGATAAATATTTCATTGGTCTCGTGATTCACCATATTACGTATTGGCCGCACAGTGATACTTTTGCCAACTTCTTTGCGCAAGTCCACCAAAAACACCGACAAGCCTTCGCTCTTTTTCTTCACTTCAGCAAGCGGCGTAGTGCGGGCCAGCAGCAGCATGTAGTCTGAGTGCTGCAGGCGTGATGTCCAAACCTTTTGACCGTTGACGACGTAGTGGTCGCCTTTTAAAACCGCAGTGGTTTTAAGTTTGGTGGTGTCGCTGCCCGTGGTCGGTTCGGTCACCGCCATTGACTGCATACGGATTTCGCCGCTGGCAATACGCGGCAGCAGGTCGCGCTTTTGTTTGTCAGACCCATGGCGCACTACGCAACCCATCACGTACATCTGCCCATGACACGCACCTGAGTTGCCACCCGCGCGATTGATTTCTTCCATCACCACACTGGCCTCGGTGAGCGACAAGCTGGAGCCGCCATATTCTTCGGGAATAAGGGCCGACAACCATCCCGCCTCTGTCAATGCATCAACAAATTTTTCAGGAAATGCCCGCGCTTCGTCCAGCTCCTGCCAGTAACGCGAATCAAATTGTGTAACCACGGACCGCACGCCATCGCGCAGGTCGGCAAATTCGTATTTGGGATTATTTTGTTTGAACATGGGTATTCGAAAAAGAGTGATTACTGCGGCGTCGCGTACATCTGCCCGCCGTCCACGTTGATAACTGTGCCGGTCAAGTAGCCCGCCAGTGGCGAGCAGCAAAATGTTGTCAGGTCGGCAATTTCCTGTGGCTCGGTCATACGGCCAAAGGGCAGCTTGGAGGTGAGTTCCATCCAGCGGTTTTCGTCGCCGAGTTTTGCTGTAGCTTGCGTACGCAGCATGGTCTCCATGCGGTCGCTGCGGGTGGGGGAGGGGTTGATGCCAAACACCCGCACGCCGCTGCGTTGGCTGGCCGCGCCCACTGCCTGGGTAAATGCCATCAGTGCTGCGTTAGCGGTGGAGCCGCAAATGTATTCATTGCGTGGGGCTGCGCCTGCCATACCGATAATGTTGGCAATCACACCGCTACCGCGTGCTTCCATCACGGGCAGCACTGCACGAACCAGGTTGATGTATCCAAAGAGTTTGAGCTCCCAGGCCTGTCGCCACCTTGCATCGTCAATGTCCTTGAGCGCGCCGCCGGGAATTGCCCCGGCGTTGTTGACCAAAATATCAATAGCGCCTGCTTGCGCCATGAGTGTTTTTTCAGCGCCGGGCAGGCCCAGGTCAATCGCCAGCGACGTTGCAACGACGCCGGTCTCAAGCTGGATGGTTGCCACCGCTTTGGCCAGCACGTCTGAGGATCGCGATACCAAAATGGGTAGTGCGCCTTCTTTGGCAAATGCAATAGCAATCGCTAAACCGATACCTTTTGAGCCACCTGTGACCAGCACGCGCTGGCCCTTGAGTTTGAGATCCATGGTTTTCTTTCGTGAGTGATTAGTTTTGTGCAGCAGATACTTGTGCGGTGTACCAGTCGGCGATGTCATGACCCTGCACAAAGCAGGTACCTGGCGTTTTCAGAAGTAAATCGAGCATGCGCTCGAATGAGCCAAAGCGGTGCGGCACGCCGATCAGGTGCGGGTGCAGTCCGAGCGTTAAAACCCGTGGACGAGCCATGGCCTCGCGAACAAAGAGTTCAGCTGTGCTTTTGACACGGTTGAACATTTCTTCGGACGAGTGCTTTTCAACCGCATAGATGATCGAGTCGTTCAGTTCAAGGTTGTAGGGCAGGCTAAGCAGTGGCCCGATGCTGGTGGTGAGCCAGTTCGGCAAGTCGTCCACAACCCAGTCAAAAACATAGTCAAGCCCTGCGGCCTTAAGCGTTTCAGGCGTAGTGTGGCTCTCACGCAGACCGGGCCCAAGCCAGCCGCGCGGGCGGGTACCGGTGAAGGCCTCAATCATGTCCAGAGACGTTTTTACGACTTCTTCTTCAGCGCCAGCGTGGTTGAGGGACTTTTGATGAATGCCGTGGCCTATAAATTCCCACTTTGCCGCATGCATGGCGTCAGCCGCGCGCGGGTAAGCCGTGATGACGCTGGCGTTAAAGCTGGTAGATGCGGTCAAGCCGCGTGAAGTGATCGCCTCAATGATGCGCGGCAGGCCGCAGCGCATGCCGTAGTCAACCCAGCTGAAATTCGGCACATCTGGCACGGTTTCTTTACCGTGCGGTGGCGTGATGATGGTGCGCGGCATGGGCGCATCAAACTCCCAGTGCTCAACGTTGACCACCAGGTGAATCATGATGTTGCCCGATGCGTGTGGGGTGAGGGCGGGGCCTTCGTTGGAAAAGCGGTAGGGAATGCGTGGGTTGGCCATGGGTGCTAGGGAGGGTTCTGTGGGAATTTTTTAATGCCGGATTTGCTTCAAGATTTCGCGCTTCATGGTGTTGAAGCTTTCCGACGTGGTGGTGTCTTCAATCGAGCGTGGGCGGCTGAGCGGCACTTCCAGGCGCGCCTGGATGCGGCCTGGTCTGGCAGACATCACGTACACCGTGTCGGCTAAAAAAAGTGCCTCGTCGATGTCGTGCGTTACAAAAACGATGGTCGGCTTGAGTTGCTGCCAAACCGATAGCAGCAGCTCTTGCATGCTCAGGCGGGTTTGTGCATCCAGTGCACCGAACGGCTCGTCCATCAGTAAAACCTGCGAGCCGAGTGTGAGGATGCGTGCAATACCGACGCGCTGCCGCATGCCGCCCGAGAGTTGCACGGGCAAATGGTTTTTAAAGTCTGATAGACCGACGATGCGCAGCATGTCGTGGGCGCGTGCTTCGTAGTCTTTGGGGGACAACCCTTGCGTCTTGGGTCCGAAGATCACATTTTCCCAAACCGTGAGCCAGGGGAACAGGGCGGCCTCTTGAAACACTACGCCGCGATCGGGTCCCGGCTTTTCCACACGCTTGCCGTGTACCTGGAGCACGCCGCCACTGGCTTGTTCAAAGCCTGCGACCAAATTAAGCAGCGTCGATTTGCCGCAGCCCGACGGGCCCAGCAGCGCAACGAATTCACCGGGCTGTACGATGAGATCAACCTGGGAAAGTGCCTGAACAGGCGGCTCCCCAGGATAAATTTTGTCAAGTTTTTCGATGTGAATGGCGGACATGGCGGTAGCGGGCGCTTAGTGGTTTTGAAGAATGCGCCAGCGCAATACGCGTCGCTCGATAAAAACAATCAGCCGGTCGCTGATGTAACCCATGGCACCGATAGACACCATATCCGCCAGCACGATGTCCATGCGGCCTACGTAATAGGCGTCCCACAGCACATAGCCCAGCCCAGATTTGACCGCTACCATTTCAGAAACGATCACCGCCGTCCAAGAAATGCCCAGGCCGATGCGAAGCCCGGTAAATATTGACGGCATGGCAGAGGGCAACACCACCCGGCGCAGCAATTGCGCACGGGTCGCGCCCATCATCAGTGCGGCGCGCACCAGGTTACGCTCCACATCGCGCGCACCTTGCGTGGCGTTGACCACGATGGCGTAAAAGCCGCCCAGG
Source organism: Burkholderiales bacterium (assembly GCA_038226155.1). Lineage (GTDB taxonomy): Bacteria > Pseudomonadota > Gammaproteobacteria > Burkholderiales > Burkholderiaceae_C > Polaromonas. The sequence continues at coordinate 52,799 of JBBRQQ010000014.1, read as the reverse complement.
AAAATCAGAAAAATCGCGCCAAAATCCCTGATACCAAACAGCGCTATCGAAAATGGCAACCAGGCTGTGATGGGTATCGGACGCAGGCTTTGCACCAGTGGGTCGAACAGCTTTGCCACAAACCTGCTCCAGCCAATCATTAACCCCAGCGGAATACCGAGCAATGCTGCGAGTACAAAACCTTGCGCGACCCGCATCGACGAGTACTGCACATTTGAAAGCCATGTGCCCTGATAGGCATTGAGGCTAAGTGCCAAACCGCCCGCCGGACCTGATGCGCCAAATACCCATCCCTTCCAGCCTTCCAGCACGGCCAGTGGGGTAGGCACAATGCCCGCCATGTTGTCCTGGCTACCGACAATCTGCCAGACCACCAGCAGCATCGCTGGCACTGCAAGTCCCACAAGGATTTGTATAAGGCGCTTCATGGCTAGTTCGAGCTCTTGGCGCGGTTAACGCTTGATTTCGCGGGCCATCGAGTCGTCGTACAGCGCCGCTGCTTCAACGCCAACATCTTTTTGCACGATGCCTTGTTTAAAGGCCGCGTCAGCTTGCAGTTTGACTTGGTCTTTGGTCAGCACGCCACCCAGTTTGATGATCTTCGATGACTCTTTGGTAACGCTGAGCGGCAAGCCGGTGTACCTGGCATATGCATCGGCAAACAGGTCATTGTTTTTAACCATTTGCTCTTCGGCATTGAGGTACACCCACATGAAGCGGCGCACAGCTTCTTTTTTGTTGGTCATGGCATCGCGTGATGCGGCCAGCATGCCCAACTCTGCACCGACTGCTTTGGAGCGGCTGTATTCCAGTGTTTTGGCAAAGTAGCCATCACCTTCCGAGACGGCTTGCGATTCAAACGGCTCCCAAAGTACCATGGCGTCAATATCGCCGCGCTTGAGTGCTTGAATGAACGCCGTACCGCCACCTTGTATGTTCACTGGCGTGAAGCTGTTGTACGGAATGCCGTTTTCAATCAGCGTCATGGCCCATTGAAACCACACCGCAGAGCCCGGCGCAATGCCGATTTTTTTACCGGCGATATCTTTCCACTCGTTGATGACCACGCCCTTGCGCACCACCAGGTTTTTGGGCGACCCCGCCACACCGGTCAGGCCAATCAGGTTTTTGCTGCCCTGCGCCGCCGCTATTGCCAGGTCACCGGGGCCAACGGCTGAAACATCGACCGAATTGGAGAGCAGGGCGGTGCGCGCATCGGCGTAGCGCACAAACTCTGCACGCTTGACATCGATATTGAATTTTTTCAGTTCTTCTTCTATGTTGACCAAAGGCGCCAGATGGCCGACTTTGACGAAGCCGATAGTCAGCGTTTCACGCTGGGCCAACGGTGCTGGTGCCGGGCCAATGGCATGCGCTGTTGTCATGGCGGTGCTGGCCGCAACGAACAACGTGGTGATGGCTCTAGAGAATTTCATCGTCAACACTCCTGGTTAGGTTTAGGGCAACTTACACAAAAAAATCGAAACGAAAACTGTCTGTAAAAATCTACTTACCACTGAATTGAGGGCTGCGTTTTTCAGCAAATGCTGCGCGTCCTTCTTGATAGTCAGCACTTTTAAAACATACTTCAACCGCGTGCTGAACGGCAAGTTTGCCTGCCGATTCGTTGCCTGACAAGAGCGTATTCACCGCCAGCTTGGCTGCCGCAATTGTGAGCGGCGCATTGCCCGCAATTTCTATCGCAGTTTGCGTGGCATAGGCAAAAACATCGTCTTGCACAGCCCCCACCAACCCCATACGCGCTGCATCCTGGGCGGTGTAAACACGCGCAGTGTAAAAAAGTTCACTGGCGTTGGCTGCACCCAGCACATCGACCATGCGCTTCATGCCTGGTAGCGCGTAGCCCAAGCCAAGCCGCGCTGCAGGCATGCGAAATTTTGATGAGGGTGAACAGTATCTAAGATCGCACGCCAGTACCAACCCCAAGCCGCCGCCGTAGCAAATGCCGCTGATGGCGGCGATAACCGGGCAGCGCAAGCGAGCCAGCGCCCCTTGCGCATTGGCAACGGCTTCGTCATATGCGGCTACGCCCTTTGCATCACTGCGCTGTGCGCCGAATTCGGAAATATCTGCGCCTGATACAAAAGCCTTGTCACCATCGCCGCGCAGTACCACCGCACGCACAACCGGGTTGTCGTCAATTTGTTTCAAGGTATCTGCCAGCTTGACCCACATGGCAAGCGACATGGCGTTGTAACGCCCTTCATTGCGTAGCGTGATGGTGGACACATGCCCAACCAGTGAGTGCAAAACGTCTTGCATGGTCAAACAACCTTGTCGCTGTGAAATTGCGCAATCTCGGCATCAGAATAACCCGCTTCCAGCAGTACCTCATCGGTGTGCTCACCCCAGCCGGGTGCAGGTGCCATCACCTGGGACGGAGTGCGCGCCAGCGTAACAGGCTGCGTGATGTATTGCATTTCTTTGCCGAAGCCGGTCATCAACGAGGTTGTCACACCCAGATGTTTGACCTGCTCATCTTCAAACACTTGCGGTACCGTGTACACAGGGCCAGCGGGCACACCTGCATGATTGAGCTGTGTGACCCATTCGTGAACCGTGCGATTTTTGAAGATGACGGCCAATGCATCATTGAGGCGAGGCCGGTGCTTGCAGCGCAGTGTTTCTGTCGTGAATTCCGGGTCGCTCAACCATTCGGGCTTACCCAGCAGCTCGCACAGGCGTACCCAGTTGCCTTCGCCCGATGCCCCTAAATTGAAGACGCCGTCGCTGGCCTCGAACAAGCCCATGGGGCTGCTGGTGGGGTGGTCGTTGCCTTGTTGAATCGGAATATCCTGGTCGTTGAGGTAACGCGCCATTTGAAAATCCATCATGGCAATTTGCGCATGCAGCAAGGAGGTGTGCACCCACTGGCCCTTGCCAGACACTTCGCGCTCCAGCAGGGCTGTCAGAATGCCGAGCGCTGCGTACAGGCCCGCGCTCATATCCGCCACAGCCAGCCCGGCGCGAACCGGCCCGGTCCCGGGTATGCCGGTGACTGACATCAAGCCGCCCATACCCTGCACAATCTGATCAAAACCCGGACGCCAGGCGTGCGGGCCGTCCTGGCCAAAGCCTGAGATGCTGGCCAAAATAATGCGCGGATTAACGGCGGCTAGCGACTCATAGTCCACGCCCAGTTTGAACTTCACATCCGGTCGCCAGTTCTCAACCACCACATCGGCGTCTTTAACCATACGCATCAAAATTTCGCGCGCGCCGGGCTGCTTGAGGTTTAGCGTCATTGAGCGCTTGTTTCGGTTGATATTCTGAAAATCGCCGCCTTCCCGGTTGGCAGCAAACATCGCCTCATTTGGGTCAATACCCGGCGGTGGCTCGATGCGAATCACGTCAGCGCCAAAGTCGGTAAGCATGCGCACGCAGTTGGGGCCGGCACGAACGCGTGAGAGGTCCAATACCTTGAACCTCGCGAGTGCAGAAGAAGCCTGAATTTTGGGCATGGGTTGAATTATTCCTGTGTCGACAATGAATGCAAGAATCCGGCCTGCTCGCGCTTTTGACCAGGCATTGGCAGAGAAATTTTCTGAGCCATATTGAGCAGCCTCAGCTCGTGAAAAGGGCGTGCCAGCAGTTGTACGCTGATGGGTAGACCGCGCGCATCCAGTGCAATCGGCACCACCAGTGAGGGCAAGCCGAGATAGTTGATAAAACCCATGTAACGGTGCAGACCAAGAAGCTGTTTGACATCAAACGTGGCACCGCCGGGGATGACCTGTGAGGCGTCGGGAATCGGCTCCGGCAGGGCCGGCATTATCAGGATGTCGTGCTGGCTTAAATGCCGCTGCACGAATTCCCGCAGGTGGTAGGCCCGGCTTGCCAGTGCGGCGTCGTACCAAGCTTGCGGTATCACCAGGCCTGCCAGGGCCACCGCTTCAACACCTGCGGATGCCGTGCAGTCCAGCAGGGCGGTGCGGTGTGTTCGGGCAGCCTCTACATGCAGCACGATGTCTGAGAGCTGCGTCAGCGCGGCATGCTCGGGTATCGTGCCAAGTCGTTCGCTACAAGACTGCTGGATGGCAAAATCACTCAAGGCACGCGCCACGTCTTTATGCAAACCGGCTTCGGGTATCCAGGCTTTGATGCGGAGCGGCGCATGGTTGGGCTCACGCAGTTGGCCCGGATTGACGCAGCCGTGCAAAACTTGTTCTGCGTCAATAGCGTTACGCGCCAATATGCCCACGCTGTCAAGGCTGGGCGCTAGCGGGTAAACGCCGTCCAGTGGTATCAGTCCGTGGGTTGTTTTAAGTCCGTGCAAGCCGCATGTTGCAGCCGGTATGCGAACAGAGCCTGCCGTATCCGTGCCCAACGACGCATAGACCATTTGACCCGCCACCGCTACCGCACTGCCGCTGGACGATCCACCGACCGCCGCATCGGGGTGCAGTGGGTTTATGCATCGCTCAAAGTTCGGGTTGTAGCCTGTGGCGCCGCAAGCGTATTCAGCCATCGTCAATGCCGCAATATTTTCAGCGCCATGCGTTGCGAGCCGTTTCAACACCACGGCGACAGGCGTGCCCGGTACGGCTTGACCCGCGTCATGGCCCAAGCCGGGTATTCTGCCGCTCGTGTTGAAAATGTCCTTGTGCGCAAGCGCTATGCCGCTTAAACATTCAAGTGATTTCTCCTTATGACCATCAGGACTGACTGGCCATGCTGCGATCGCCGCATGAAACTCTTGATTGCCACTGGTAAATCGTTGGCTTTGCGCTGCCAGCGCATCGCTGCAAGACACTTCGCCTCTCCGCAACCTGTGCTGCAGCTCAACCAGTGTGGCGGGCAACTCAATCATGGGAAAGCATTTGCAATGCTTCTTCAAACGACTCTGACGATTGGTGGCCCAGAGCCAGGGTGGCGCCTGGTTGTAGCCGCACCACTGCCCTGGCCATGCGCTGCGCCTCGGGCGCGGTGGCCCCGATCTTGCGTGCGCCCAGCACTGCCAGAGCCGCGCTTTGCCATGCAGCTAGTTGCGTATCGGCGATCAGGTGGAGAGGATCAGGAAGGCTCATTTACGGCTATTTATATACAAGAAACTTTCATATATATAAATATAGCGTAACTTAGGATATCTGGCAATATGAGAAACTTGCGAAATGAGCAGGTCTAAAAACGCATTCATCAAAGCCAGCGACCGGATTCGCGGCAAAATTGAAGAGTCCATCAAAGACGGCGTTCTGCTGCCCGGCGACTCGATTGACGAGGCAGAACTGGCAGCCCAATACCAAGTGTCTCGCACGCCCATACGCGAAGCTTTGATTCAGCTCCAGGCCCAGGGCCTGCTTACCAGCTTGCCGCGCGGGGGCGTGATTGTGGCGAAGATGGATTTGCAGCAATTGCTGTCGCTTTGGGAGCTGCTGGCGGAACTGGAGGGCGTTACGGTACGACTGGCGTGTCAGCGGATGACACCGGCAGAGCTGGCAGAACTGGAGCTGTTGCACGAGCAAAGCCGCGCTGTGATGGAGGCTGATGACCTGGCGGGCTGGCAGGAAAGCAATCTCAAGTTTCACGAACTGATTTACCACGCCACCCGCAACCCCTATCTGCGCCAGGAGGTCCTGCGCATGCGCACCCGCACCGGCTACTACCGCCGGCACGCCTTTGGTGCGCTGGGGCAACTAAAAAATTCGTTCGACCAGCACAGCCTGATCGTCGAAGCCTTCACCCGCCACGATGCCGATTCCGCCTGTAAGGCCATGCTCGTGCACATGCGCCCGGCGGATGATGCCAAAGGTTTGACCGACTTCATCGTGAATTTGCCAAAAGAAATGTTGGCCGCTTGATGGCCTTGCGTTGGTCCACCAATCAATGGGCAATAGCCACACCGCACCATGACCGAACTGACTAAAGTTGTTTTATTTACCGACACCGACGGGCGAGCGCGCTTTCGCGAAGAAGCGCTGCCTTTGGGTGAGGGAACGCCGCAGGCTGAATTTTCCAGGCTGATGCCCTCTAGCGGGTTTCAACTCCGTCAAAGTCCTGTCGGGTTTCGCAGTACCTTTCATTGCACCAGCGATGCGCAGTGGGTGTTTATTTTGGGAGGGGAAATGGAGATCGGCCTGCAAGGCGGCGTCTCGCGCATCTTCAAACCCGGCGAACATTTCTATTCAGCCGACCTGCTTCCCGAAGGGGCCACCTTTGATGCAGGCGTGCATGGTCACTGGAGCCGGCAGCTGGGGCCTGATCCGTTGGTGACGCTGTTTGTACGCGGTTGAATTGTGCGGCTGACTGATGCTGCTGTTGCTACAAAAACAGGAGCAGCTCGCGCCCGTATTTATTGGGCTGCAGCCCTAAAAGTGGCCTAAAAACGACTCGCAGAGCCACGTTTGGACCGTAAAAAGTCAAAACAGCTTATCGGTTGCCGTAGCCGCCACCGCCACCGCCACCGGAGCGACGCTGACCACCACCTCCGCCATTGCCACCTCCGCCTGCGCCACCGCCAGAGCGGCGTTGACCACCACCACCACCGCCGCCACCTGAACGTTGGCCGCCAAAGTTGCCGCGACCGCGATTACCGCCGTTGGGCTGACCAGACGATGGGAAACCTGATGACGCGTGACTGGCGGGTTGTCGCTCGTCAAAGTCGCTGCGCTCACTGAAACCATGGAAGCCGTCCGCGCCAGGCGTGCCAGGGGCGTGCTGCATGGGCGGCTGTGAGTCGTCGCGAAAACGCTGCTGCTGCGGCTGCCGTGGTTGGCCGCCTGTATTTTGTCGAGGCTGACCAGGATTTGGTGTACGTGGGCCACGGCCAAAGTTACCGCCGCCTTCGCTGCGACTGCCTTCATTGCGCGCGCCGCCACCATTGCCGCCACCTGCGGGGCCACGGCCTCTTGCGTTGCCACCGCCGCCGTTGTTACCACCACCGCCACCACGGGCAGGCTGCGCGGCCTTGCTGTCGCGGATACGGGTCATCATTTCGCTCCGTGCGGCTTTTGCTGCGGCCTGCATAACGTCACGGCTTGGCGGCTTGCCGAGGCCGCCCCAAATGGTCTGGCGACCCATGGCCAGCGGTTCGGCTCTCTCGCCAGGCTCGGCTTCAAAGCCGGGGACTATGACTTTCTCGATGTTCTGTTTGGTAAAGCGCTCGATGTCCTGCATGAAGCCTTCTTCATCCAGACACACCAGGCTGACGGCCTCGCCACTGTTGCCTGCGCGGCCGGTACGGCCAATGCGGTGAACGTAGTCTTCGCTGACGTTTGGGATTTCGTAGTTGACGACGTGCGGCAACTCATCAATGTCGATGCCACGTGCGGCGATGTCGGTTGCCACCAGCGCGCGAACCGCGCCGCTTTTAAAGTCGGCCAGCGCTTGTGTGCGTGCTGTCTGGCTCTTGTTGCCGTGCAGCGCCATGGCGGGGATGCCATTTTTGCTCAAATGCTCTGCCACATTGTTGGCACCAAACTTGGTGCGCGTGAAGACCAGCACCTGGCTCCAGTTGTGCTCGTTGATGATGTGTGTCAGCAAGGCTTTTTTCTTGGCTCGCCCCACCGGATGAATGGTCTGCGTGATGCGCTGCACCGTGGTGTTGCGCGGCGTGACTTGTATGTGAAGTGGGTCGCGCAGCAGGCCGTTGGCCAGGTCGCGGATTTCATCGCTGAAGGTGGCAGAAAACAGCAGCGACTGCTTTTGTTTGGGCACCAATGCGAGCACTTTTTTGATGTCATGGATAAAGCCCATGTCCAGCATGCGGTCGGCCTCATCCAGCACCAGAATCTGCACCTGGCTCAAGTCCAGCGTGCCCTGGCCTGCGTGGTCGAGCAGACGACCCGGTGTGGCTACCAGAATATCCACGCCACGGCGCAGTTTTTCAATTTGCGCACCCATCCCGACACCGCCAAACATCACCATGGATGTCAGCTCAAGGTATTTGCCATAGACGCGAACGCTTTCTTCAACCTGTGCTGCCAGCTCGCGCGTGGGCGTCATGATGAGGCAGCGCACCGCGTTAACACCGCGCCGGTTGGCGAGGCGCGGCTCAGTGCTCAGGCGTTGCAACATTGGCAGCACAAAGGCCGCCGTTTTGCCGGTACCGGTTTGCGCGCCACCCAAAAGGTCGCTGCCTGCCAGCACAGCGGGAATCGCCTGTGCCTGGATGGGGGTTGGGGTTTCGTAGCCCTGTTCGAGCACGGCTTTAAGTATGGCCGGAGCCAAATTCAATTCTTCAAAGGTCATTGTGTTGCGCCACTAGGCGCTTTTTGATCGGCCTGTTGGGTGCTTTGTGTTGGAAGCAACCCGCCAGTGATAGGCAGATGGGGTCAAAAGGTCGGGCTGTAAACATACCGAGTAGCTACTTGGGAAGTAGACCGGGGATGTGCCCAAATGTCGCGGGTAACTGGAGCCAGCGACAACAGCATTGTCTCACGGAACGATAATAGAGAGCTGATGGTAAAAATTGCAGCTTAAATTCTTCTGCTGCGGCGCAATGCAGAACATGCCCTGTCTATCCATTTTTTAGAAATTATTCCTGATGGCTCAATACGTCTTCACCATGAACAAGGTCGGCAAAATAGTGCCGCCCAAACGCCAGATTCTCAAAGAGGTTTCGCTCAGCTTTTTCCCGGGTGCCAAGATCGGCGTGCTGGGCACCAACGGCTCGGGCAAGTCCACGTTGCTAAAAATCATGGCTGGGCTTGACACCGAAATCGAAGGCGAAGCCACGCCGATGCCGGGACTCAACATCGGCTACCTGCCGCAAGAACCAAAACTCAACCCCGAGCACACCGTGCGCGAGAGTGTTGAGTCTGGCATGGGTGCGGTGTTTGAAGCCAAGGCTTTGCTGGAAGCGGTGTACACGGCCTACGGAGAAGCTGATGCCGACTTTGACGCATTGGCTGCCGAGCAGGCGCGTCTTGAAGCCATCATTGCTACTTCGGGCACTGACACCGAGCACCAGCTTGAAATTGCTGCTGACGCGCTGCGCCTGCCGCCGTGGGACGCTGTTATCGGTGTATTGTCAGGCGGTGAAAAGCGCCGCGTTGCGCTGTGCAGTTTGCTGCTCTCAAAGCCCGACATGCTGCTGTTGGACGAACCCACCAATCACCTTGACGCTGAATCAGTCGACTGGCTTGAGCAGTTCTTGCAGCGTTACTCGGGCACTGTGGTGGCTATCACCCATGACCGCTACTTTCTGGACAACGCGGCTGAATGGATTTTGGAACTCGATCGCGGTCATGGCATTCCATGGAAGGGCAACTACAGCACTTGGCTGGAGCAAAAAGGCGAGCGCCTGGCACAAGAACAAAAGGGCGAAGAGTCGCGCGCCAAGGCCTTGAAAAAAGAGCTTGAATGGTCACGCCAGAACCCGAAAGCGCGCCAGGCCAAGAGCAAGTCGCGTTTGGCGCGGTTTGAAGAGTTGTCTGATTTTGAATACCAGAAGCGCGTGGAAACCAACGAGATTTTCATTCCCGTAGCCGAACGCCTGGGCAATGAAGTGATTGAATTCAAAGGCGTGAGTAAATCGTTTGGCGACCGCTTGCTGATCGATAACCTGAGTTTTCAGGTCCCGGCGGGTGCCATCGTCGGCATCATCGGCCCTAACGGCGCAGGTAAATCCACGCTGTTCAAACTGATTGCTGGCAAGGAATTGCCAGATAGCGGCGAAGTCAAAATCGGCAAGACCGCGCGTATGGCTTTTGTAGACCAGCACCGCGATGATCTGGCGAACGAGAAAACTGTTTGGGAAGACATCTCGGGTGGCCTCGACATGCTGACTGTCGGCAAGTTCACCATGCCAAGCCGAGCCTACGCAGGCCGTTTCAACTTCAACGGTGCTGACCAGCAAAAGCGCGTCGGCATGTTGTCGGGTGGTGAGCGCGGGCGCTTGCACCTGGCCAAAACATTGATCGCTGGCGGCAACGTGCTGATGCTCGATGAGCCGTCAAACGATCTTGATGTTGAAACTCTGCGCGCGCTTGAAGACGCGCTGCTTGAGTTTGCCGGCTCAGTGATGGTGATCAGCCATGACCGCTGGTTTCTTGACCGTATCGCCACGCACATTTTGGCTGCCGAGGGTGATAGCCAGTGGACATTCTTCAACGGCAATTATCAGGAATACGAAGCCGACAAGAAAAAGCGTTTGGGTGAAGAGGGTGCCAAGCCCAAACGAGTTCGGTTCAAAGCTCTTCATTAAATTTCCAAGTGCTTGTGAGCGACGAAGACGTTCTAAAGCAAACCCGGCACTGGCTTGAAAAGGCCGTGATCGGGCTTAACCTCTGCCCGTTCGCCAAGGCGGTGTACGTCAAGAACCAGGTGCGCCTGGTCGTGAGCCATGCTCGTCATGCAGACGATTTGCTGGAAGAACTGGACCGCGAACTTGACCTGCTGGTCGCTACACCCGCAGAACAGTTAGAGACCACGCTGCTGATACACCCCACGCTGTTCGCTGACTTTCTGGACTTCAATGATTTTTTAGAAGTGGCTGAAGGCGTGGTCGATGAGCACGGACTCGAAGGCATTATTCAGCTCGCCAGCTTTCACCCGCAGTTCCAGTTTGATGGCACTGAGCCAGACGACATCAGCAATTACACCAACCGTGCGCCGTTTGCCATACTGCATCTGCTGCGCGAAGCGAGTGTTGAAAAAGCGGTTGAGGCCTTTCCTGAAGCCGAGGCAATTTTTGAGCAGAACATTGCTACGCTTGAAAAACTGGGTGCTTCGGGCTGGGAGGCTTTAAGGCTTTGATGCTGTCGTTGGCAGTTGATGCACAGGCCAATCAGACTCGTCCTACAGCCGGGGTCACGATTGGTTTCTTGACAAACCGATCCCCGTCTTCTTACATTTGACACCTGTACTGGGCTATCCCGCCGTCCCGCCTGGCTGTTTGCCTTAACCACAAGGCCATATTTTCACCATGAGCAGTTCACCGCAAGCCCTGACAGCCGCTTACCAAGCCTGCCTTAACGAGGCTTTCAGGCAATGCCCGTTATTGATTCACCGCTGGTGCAATGGCCTGGTGGACACGCTCTACGAGCGGTACACGTCAAGCTTCCAGAACGTTGAAAAACACCATCTTCAGGATGCCATCTCGGCACTCAAAAAGAATCAGACGGCCATCGAGCAGGGTTTTGCGCTTGAACTGACTCAGGCCATGGCCAGCGACACCCAATCAAACGCTGGCCAAAAGGCGGACAAGTCCGTCCGTTCGTTGTCGTCGCTTAGTTTTGACGATCTTGAGCTGATGGGCGACAACCAGGTTCAGGACACGGTGGACAGCGCACGGCTTGTGCAAATCGTGTCCATTGCCTGCGAGGCCGGGCTTGCCGGACTTTCTGCACGCCTGAGCACGGCCCAGGGCTTCAAGCAGGTCAAGGCCGACACCAACCCCTTGCGCCCTGAAATTGTCTCTCAGGCCCTGCTGAAATTGCTGCAGGATGTTCCAGCTGATAACGCAGTCCGGTCGCTGTGGCTGATACACGGTGCCCAATTGATGGGCAAGGAGTTGCAAGCGCTTTACGTGTTGCTCAACGACCAGTTGATTGAGCAAGGCGTGGCACCTGCCGCTTATGGGGTGATATCGTCTCCCGGCGCTGGCCCCACCAGTACCGGCAGGCACTCGAATGCCGTTGCCCATGACGCGGATCAGGTGGATTTTTCTCATCCGGTAGACACGTCCGGCCAGCCTCATGCGCCTGTGCACGCTGGTGCCGCCTCCCGGATCGCCGCTGTGAAGGCTGCAAGCCCTGGAGGCGAGGCCTTGCTGACACTTGACCACCTGCATCGCTTGTTGGCGGGCGACTATGACGACTCTTTCACTAGTCAGCCGCCACCGCTTGCGGATTTTAAGGAGGCGGCGCAGCAGAAATTTGCGCACACGGTGCCCGCCGCGATGGACGTTCTGGCGGAGCTGACACAAAAAGGCATTGCCACAACCCGGGCTAAAAAGGCCCGTACGGTACCGCCATTGCCGCTTGCCCAGATGCGCGCACAACTCAAGCTTGAAGCCAAGAGTCTGGGTCAGTCGCTGGCCATTGAAGTCGTCAGCATGATGATCGAGCAAATGGCCAACGACCAGCGCTTGCTGGCACCCGTACGGCAAATTATTGCCAATGCAGAACCAGCCTTTCTCAGGCTGGGCGTGACTGACCCGCGTTTTTTCAGCGACAGGGCGCATCCGGCGCGTTGCCTTCTGGAGGCCATCACGGCGAAAAGCCTGGCTTATTCGAGCGAGACGGCGGCTGGTTTTACCGACTTTCTTCAAGACCTGCAGGACGTTGCAGCACTGCTGACTGAAGAAGATGCCAGCGATGCCCAGCATTTTGCGACTTTGCTGGAGTCGTTCGAAAAGAAACTCGCGCTACGCAGTTCCGGAAACATGGAAACCCAGCGCCGGGCGGTACAGGCCCTGTTGCAGGCAGAGCAGCGCAACCTGATGGCGGAAAAAATAGCCACAGAAATACTCGCGCGTCCGGATTTTGTCGGCGGCAACCGCATAGTCACCGCCTTTCTGACCGGGCCGTGGGCACAGGTGCTGGCTAAAGAGCGTCTGTTCGGCGAGCTCGATGGTGGTACCACCAAAAAGGTCGAGTTCAGCCTGACGCTGGGCGAAGTGCTCTGGAGTCTGGACGCAGCGCAAACCATGCGCCATCGCAAGCGTCTGGCCAAAATTATTCCCGGCATATTGCAAAGCCTGCGTGCTGGCTTGCTGTCGATTGATTACCCGTTGGCGCAATCCAAAGAATTTTTTGATGAATTGATGGTGATTCATCAGATAAACCTAAAGGCAAAATCTGAGCTGTCTGATTTCCTTGCAACAGGCCCCAACACACGCTCCAGGAGCAGGCGTGATCTTGAAGAAGCTTTTGACGCAAACGATACAGCGCACAGCAAAAGACCGTGGCTGGCACCCAGTGAAGCGCAGCACTCTGGCTTCATGGATGATGTTGAGCCCAGCGCTATGCCCCACTTTCAGCCAACCCAGCCCTTTACACAAGAAACCTCACATCAGCAGCCTGTGGCGGAAGTCACCCGTTCGGCAGGCGCAGAGTTGCGACTGGGTGCCTGGGTCGAGCTGTTTTCTGAGGACAAATGGCTGCGTGCCCAACTCACCTGGATAAGCCCTTACAACACCCTGTTCATGTTTACCAGCGACGGCGGGCGTACGCACTCGATGACCGGGCCTTTGCTCGAGTACCTTCTGTTGCAGGATCTCGTCAAAATCATCAGCCAGCAGGGTGTGCTCGATGGCGCGCTGGACACCGTTGCCCGCACCGCCATGCATAACAGCGTGATGGAAACTACCCGCTTTTAATTGGTATTTCTCCCTATGGGAGTATTTGTGCCCAGGAGTTTTTTGCGCACCAGCTGGATGTTGCTGCGCAGGGCATACAGCTCGTCGGTATACGACAACGGCACGCTGACCTTTGCAGCATGGTTTTCAAGCTCCTGCAACTCCTCCAGCAGCGGAGCGGTGTCTCTGGCTTGTTCGGCACGGTTTTCGATATCCCTGAGCTGGCCATACCATCTGAAGATACGTGAGCGCACCCTGAAGGCATATAGTGGCGGAATAATGCGCGACAGCGGCAGCATGATGGCGATGATGATGCCCATCACCAGCCACATCCGTTCCACCACATTGGCGACCCAGAACGGCAGGTAGCGCTGCAATAACGGAGGCCCCGACTTGATGGCGCGCTCGGCTTCCTTGGCAATTGGCAGTTCGTTGTTTTCGATGTTCGGGTACTCGCGCGCACGCTTGAACCAGCCCGCACCACCCTGAATCTGGTTGCCTGCGAGCGCAAACAATTGCAGCAGTGCAGGGTGGGTGGTGTTGCGTGTGATCAGTGCCGTGGTCGGGGCCACCAGCCGCACATCTTCAGGCGGCACATTGCCCGCGAGGTCCACCACACCACGCGGCAGGCGGGTCGGGCTTAAAAATGCAAACCGTCGAGAGTAGGCTTCGCTCTGTGAAAAGTTCATCAGCTTGACACCCGGTGTTTGCAGCAGCATTTGCACCATGAGTGATTCGGGCGCGGAGGCAAACACAATCGCATCGAGCTCGCCATTTAAAAATGCTACCGTCGCGGGCGTTTGTGTCAGCGTTGATATTGTCAAGGTGGCGGTATCAATCCGGTTGCTCTCCAGCAGCTTGCCCATCAGGCTGGGCACGCCGCTGCCGGGTGTGCCCATGTTAATGCGCAGGCCGTGGAGTTGGGTCATGGAAGACAAGGTGGCCGTAGGCGTAGCTTTGCGGGCAGATGCCTCCTGATAAAACAGCCACACCGGCTCGACAAACAGGCTGCCAAGCGAAGACAGCTTTTCTTCATCGCTCTCGGTGTAGTCGCTCGTGCCACCCTGTACAAATCCGAGGTCTACCTTGCCGTCACGCAGCAATTGCAAATTGGCGGCCGAGCCATCAGACGGCACAGTGATGACTTCAATGCCTTCTGCGGCCAGCGCCTTGGCGTAACGCTTGCCAAACTCTTCGTACGCGCTTTGTGCCGGGCCCGTGGCCAGCGTCACGCGCTTGGGCGGGTTCGGGTCCAGCCACCAGTAGGCCAGTACCAGCAGTGTGATGGCCAGCACAATGAAAGGGCCAGCAGAGACAGCCAGGTCTCTGATGGAAAGGAGGGTGTAGCGGATGGCTTTAGGCATGGCGTAACCATAGCACTGTAATTCGGCCTGAGGGCGCTGTTTTTACCAGTGTTTACTCATTTTTGGCACCAAAAAATGGCTCCAGACCAATAAATACGGGCGTGAGCAGCTACCAAAAATATAGCAATCACAAACTGGCTGTCAGCCTGACGGGCGTTATCTCCACCGATCCGCTGGCGGTGCTCATCCATACCGTGCCGTCTTGCACCGTGACCTGCAATTGCATACTGCGCTCGGCCAGCTTGGCCAGTGCCTGGCTTTGCGCGGCTTCGATCTGCCACACAACCAGATTAGCCGCGCGCGTAAGTTTGGTTTCAATGCCTTTCCACCAGACGTTGGTGCTGTTGGCAAAGCTGTAGGCGCTGACTTTGCCTGCGCGACCCGCCGCTTTCATCAGGCGCTTGTCGTCAGGTTGGCCAACGTCTATCCAGTGCAGGATTTGTTCGGTGTAGTCCTTGTGCCAAAGGGCTGGCTCATCCACATCCCACAGGTCTTTCGCAAAGTCGAGCTTGCCGTTCTTGTCGTCGGCAGGCACGTTGAGCGCGAAGGCCAGTAGCCGGATCATCATGCGTTCATCGGCCTCGGATGGGTGGCGCGCGATGATGACGCTGTGGTCGGCATAGACGTTGCGATCCATGTCTGTCAGTTGAAGCTGCGCTTTGTAGATAGTGGCTTTAAGTGCCATGGTTGCTGAGAGCCTCGAGTGCTGTTGGTGATACCCATATTTAAACAGACCAGCAAGGCTTTACTACTCTGGCTATAGTTTGTCGATGATTCGTTTATCTGTTCTTGACCAATCCGTAGCCGTTACAGGCCGTACCGAAGACGCTTCCATCCGCCAGACGCTGGCGCTTGCCAAACATTGCGAAGCGTTGGGCTACCACCGTTTCTGGGTCAGCGAGCACCACAGCCACCCGAGCATTGTCGGTTCGGCACCCGAGGTGCTCATGGCCGCTATTGCTGCGACCACTACCCGCATACGCATTGGCAGCGCCGGCGTGATGCTGCCGCACTATGCACCGCTGAAGGTGGCCGAGCAGTTCCGGGTGCTGGAGGCGCTGGCACCCGGCCGTATCGATCTGGGCGTTGGCCGTGCACCGGGATCTGACATGCGCACGGCGCGGCTTTTGCGCACTGACCCGCAGCAGTCAGCAGACAATTTTCCGATACAGGTGCGGGAGCTCCAAGCCTGGGTGTCCGGCATTGACTTGCCTGAAGGGCATCCCGGTAGAGGCGTGACGGCCAACCCCACAGGGCCAAGCACCCCCGAGCTGTGGATGCTGGGCAGCTCTGATTACGGCGCGCAGCTCGCAGCCCATTACGGCCTGCCTTACGCGTTTGCCTATTTCATATCTGACGGGCAGGGCGCGGATCAAGCCATCAATTTGTACCGTCATCTCTACAAACCCACCCCATTGCGTCCTGCGCCCGAGGCTGTACTGTGTGTGTGGGCCCTGGCTGCGGATACTGAAGCAGAGGCGTGGCATTACTTTTCGGGCCGTGAACGACTGCGTGTGGACCGCAACCGCGGCGTGCTGGGGCCACTGCCTTCGCCAGAAGAAGTGTCCATGCGGCCTTACACGAGCAGTGAACAGGCAGAAGCAGACCGCTTGCGCAGTACCGCACTGGTCGGCAGCGGGCCCCAAGTTGCTGCCAAGCTGCGCGCCTTAGCCGATAATTTGGGCATTCAGGAGCTGGTCATCATCACCTGGGCGCACGACGCAGCCGTGCAGCGCAGATCGTATGAATTACTGGCTAAAGAATTTTCCTGAAGTTTTTTTCTTAATTATTTTTCCGGAGACATATAAAAAATGCCAACCCAACTGTTTAACACCGCCATTGCAGGCAGTTTGCCTAAACCGGCCTGGCTGTCAGAAACCAACAAGCTCTGGCCGCAGTGGAAGGCTGAAGGTAGCGAGTTGAAGCAGGCGAAGGCCGACGCCACCCTGCTGTGGATCAAGGCGCAAGAAGACGCAGGCCTTGATGTTATTGGCGACGGCGAACAGTCGCGCCAGCATTTTGTACATGGTTTTTTGGAACAGGTTGAAGGCATTGACTTCGATCACAAAGTCAAAATGGGCATAAGGGATAACCGCTACGACGCGATGGTGCCGCAGGTGGTGTCAAAGCTTCGGCTCAAGGGCCGCGTGCATGCAAACGAGGCGCAACTGCTACGCGCGCATACCAGCAGAAAAATCAAGTTCACGCTGCCCGGCCCGATGACGATAGTGGATACCGTGGCTGACCAGTTTTATGGTGACAAGGTCAAGATGGCGATGGCTTTTGCCGAGCTGCTCAATGAAGAAGCGCTGGCGCTACAGGCTGATGGTGTTGACATCATCCAGTTTGATGAGCCAGCCTTCAACGTCTACATGAAAGAGGCTGCCGACTGGGGCGTTAAAGCGCTGGAGCGCGCGGCGCAAGGCTTGACCTGCACAACCGCCGTGCACATTTGCTACGGCTACGGTATCAAAGCCAATGACGACTGGAAGAAGACTCTGGGTGAAGAGTGGCGGCAGTATGAGCAAATTCTTCCAGCCCTCGCCAAAAGCAGCATCCAGCAAGTCAGCCTGGAGTGCTACCACTCGCACGTTCCCCCACATTTGATGGCCATGCTAGAAGGCAAGGACGTGATGGTAGGCGTGATTGATGTGGCCAGTGACGTGATTGAAACCCCCGAGCAAATTGCCGACACCATAGGCAAGGCGATGCAGTACGTGCCCAAGAATCGGTTGATTGCCTGCACCAATTGCGGCCTGGCTCCGATGGATCGCGAAGTCGCCGTTAAAAAACTGCAGGCCCTGGCGCTGGGCGCGGCCCTGGCACGAGAGCGCTACAAGTAAAGCCACACCATGAGCCACGATCATTCACATGACGGCACCGAGCATCGCGATCACGATCACGATCACAGCCACGCTGAGCCGGCGTGGAAGCACGATGGCGTGCGCGTCATTTCAGGCAACCAGCTTGACGGCAACACCGCGCAAACACCGGGCATGGACCGCAAGGCGGCCATCAACTTTGCCAGAGTCGGCGCGCAAAAGCTCTGGGCGGGTACCGTCACCATTCATGCGGGTGCCAAAACCGGTGCGCATCACCACGGCCATCTGGAGAGCGTGATTTACGTCATCAAGGGCAGGGCGCGTATGCGCTGGGGCGAGCAGCTTGAATTTACTGCTGAGGCTGGACCGGGCGACTTTATTTATGTACCGCCTTATGTGCCGCACCAGGAAATCAATGCCAGTCCGAGCGAGCTGCTTGAATGCGTGCTGTGCCGCAGCGACGGCGAAGCGGTGGCTGTGAACCTGGCGATTGAACCCGTCGAAAAACCCGATACCGTGCTGTGGATAGACCCGACACATCCGCATGGCGGCGTGTAGTGCCATTCAATTTCCCAACAAAGTCTCATTTTTTGGTAAAAAACGTGAATTCGGCGTAACGGCTGCTTACTAGCTTGACGTTAGTCCTACAACGTCAAATGCGCTAGTTTGGTAAAAAGGAGGCTTAAATAACAGGAGTCCGAACATGGAAACCACATCAGCCTCAAACGCAAATTTATCAACCTCCCGGCACGGATTTGCCGACCGCCTGCAACACAGTAAGGCACTTGTCGCAATTGTCGCTGTGCTCGGCGTAACGGTGATGGCACTGGCCGCAGCGCTGGTCGTCAATCGGTCCGATGCCCAGCCTGGTGGTTCCGCTGGAATGGCTCCAGCTGCCCTGTCGGCGCCTGCCACTTCGCCGGTGCCTGTTCCTGCAACGGCTCCAAAGGTTGCGGCGGTTGCGCCCAAGGCCACTCACCCCAACACCGTCAACCATAGCGCGCCAGTGACCGTGGCTAAAGCTACCGTGTGCGCAGATTGCGGTACTGTCGAAGCTGTCACCGCTGTCAAGCGCCCGGGTCAGGTTAACGGCGTACCAGTCGGCAACACCACCATAGGCATCGGTACCGTCGCCGGCGGTGTGCTTGGCGGGATTTTGGGCAATCAGGTCGGCAATGGAAATGGTAAAACACTTGCAACCGTTGTTGGCGCTGCGGGTGGTGCATATGCCGGCAACAAGGTTGAGCAAAGCATGAAAACCGTTACCGTTTATGACGTGCGCGTGCGCATGAATGATGGCTCAGTCCGTAACCTTGACATCAGCACCGCTCCAGCGGTCGGCTCGAAGGTGGTTGTTGAAGGCAAGAACCTGCGTTCGGTCAATGGCGCAGGCTAACCCGCTGGCGATAGAAAATACCTCCCAATGGTGATCTCAAAAAGCGTGATGCGATTGCATCACGCTTTTTTCATTGTTGTGGGGTTTATGCTGGCGAAAAAATATGTGGCAATGTGCGAAGATTCTGGCATCCCCCAACCGCAGAGAGACTGAAGAAAGCAAGCCATGAAAGCAATCTGGAACGGCGCAGTCATTGCGCAGAGCGACACCACCGTGGTGATTGAAGGCAATCACTATTTTCCTGAAAGTTCGCTCAACCGCGACTACATCACCTTCAGCAACCACCACACCATGTGCTCATGGAAAGGCCAGGCCAGCTACTACTCTTTGTTGGTCAACGGCGAGATGAACACCGATGCCGCCTGGTACTATCCCGACCCGAAACCTGAGGCCGACAACATCAAGGGTCATGTTGCCTTCTGGAAAGGCGTGAAGATCGAAGCTTGACTGTGTCTGGTCAAGGCGCCAGGTAGTACGTATACTTATTAAACCGAGCATTTAATCGTATCGTCGAAAAGGAGACAACATGCCACTGGCAGAATCTGACCCGGCACTGGCTGAAAAGCTGGCTCTCGCCAATCGCATCCTTTACGACCAGAATGTGGTCGATGGCTTCGGCCATATCAGCGTCAGGCACGACAAGTCGCCAGACCACTTCCTGTTGTCCTGCAACCGGGCACCGGGTCTTGTCAATGCCAGTGACATCCTCACCTACGACCTCAATGGCGACCTGGCAAAGCCTTCTGACAAGCGCTCATACCTTGAGCGTTTTATTCACGCTGAAATTTATCGTGTACGGCCTGACGTGATGTCGGTGGTGCATAGCCACTCGCAAAGCGTTATTCCGTTTGGTGCTACGGGCCAGCGCCTGCGTCCTATTTTTCACATGAGCGGCTTTCTCGGCAGCGGCTCTGCCCTGTTTGAAATTCGTGACACCGCCGGCAACACCGATCTGCTGATTCGCGACATGGGTCTGGGCAAAGCGCTTGCCAAGTCGCTGGGCCAGCACAACTGCGTGCTGATGCGCGGCCACGGCTCCACCACCGTCGGGCCGTCGATTGAAGTTGCGGTCTATCGGGCGATTTACGCAGAGGTCAATGCCAAGCTGCAAATCCAGGCAGCGGCGCTCGGGCCGATCAATTTTCTGACTGAGGAAGAGGCGGCGCTCGCGGCGGCGACGACGGAAGGACAGGTGGTGCGCGCGTGGGATTTGTGGCGTGGCAATATCGGCGCTATGTAGGCCGCAACAAAAAAACTGGAGGCATCAAAGTGAAACTTCGCACTCTTTTAACGCTGTTCGGCATGGCCGCCTGTGCGCAGCTTGCAGCACCTTTGGCGTTGGCCCAAGGCTATCCGTCACGCCCCATCAAACTGATCGTTCCCTACGGAACCGGCGGTGGCTCTGACACCCTGGCGCGCCAGATCGGCGCGCGCCTGCAAACCATCTGGGGCCAGGGCGTAGCGATTGATAATCGCGCGGGAGCGTCGGGCAATATTGGAACCGAGGCAGTGGTTAAGTCACCCGCTGACGGCTACACGCTGCTGCTGCAAAACAGCACCATGGTGGTGAACCCCGCGATCAGCAGCAAGCTTAATTACGACCCTGAAAAGGACTTGACACCCATCATGTTGCTCGGGTTAACGCCCATCGCTTTAGTGGCGTACCAGGGTACCAACATCAGGTCGCTCAAGGAGTTGGTGGACTACTCCAAAGCCAATCCGACTGCGCTTAACTATGGCTCTTGTGGGGTTGGTACGCCTCAGCACTTTGTGATGGAGCTGGTGAAGCAAAAGTCTGGTGTTATGGCTACAGGGGTTGGGTACAAAGGCTGTGCTCCGGCACTGACCGATGTGCTGGGCGGCCAGGTGCAATTGGCGATTTTGAGCGCTAATGTAGCTGCACCACACATCAAAACTGGCAAGCTTTACGGTATTGGTGTTTCAACCGCCAGTCGCTATAGTTTGATGCCGCAGGTGCCAACGTTTGAAGAGCAGGGTCTCAAGCCTCTGGATTTTTCAATTTGGTACGCCCTGATGGGCCCGGCGAAAATGCCGCCCGAAGTCGTCGCCAAAATCTACGCTGACGTGCAAAAAGTACTTGCAGAACCTGCGGTGAAAGAAAACCTTTCAGGTGCTGGCGTGGAGCCACTTGCTGGCAATGCTGCCGATTTGGCCAGACTCATCAAGGCCGATCTTGTACGTTACGCGCAGCTTGCGAAGTCTGCCAACATCAAGGCGGAGTAGATTGGACTAACGCGACCGTAGCGGGCCGGGCCAAGCGCGGCCAACGAATGCGGCGCATAGTCTGACAGCGGTTTTTACGCCCGTGCCTTATAAGTAGTGAGGGTGGTTGTTGAAAGATCGCAACACGCCTTCAAACGCACAACAGGAGCCCTCGATGTTTAAAAAGATACTTGTTCCAGTTGATGGCTCATCTGCTTCGCAGGAGGCCATCGAAAAAGCTGTCGGCATAGCCAGAGCCTTTAACAGTGCTGTCACCATCGTCAGCGTGATCGACAGCTATGCATTCAGTGGCGTCAGTGTCGATTTCGCCTACGGACAGCCCGAGTACCAAGAGGCGGCCTCTGCAGAATCCAAAGCCTCCATCGCCGCGGCGCAGCAGCAGTTTCAAGCGGCTGGCATCACCGCCGAAAGCATAGTGGTAGACGGGAAAGCCATCTTCAGAGGTATTTTGGACACCGCAGAATCGACCCACACCGATTTGATTGTCATGGGCTCGCATGGCCGAAAAGGCCTTGAAAAGCTGGTGCTGGGCAGTGTGGCTGCGCAGGTGCTGTCACATGCGCACGTTCCGGTGTTAATCGTTCGCGAATAGTATCTTTTTAAATTAGGAATTTGATATGGACTTGCTTAATCATGATTTGGCACATGAGTTTCCGGAGCAACTGGAAAAAATGCGTGACATGAAGGCCAACGATGCCCACTTTGGCAAGCTGTTCGCGCAATATGACGAAGATGACCACGCAATTAAAAAATATGAGGGCGGCGCTGCTGCTATCAGCGATGAGGCGCTTGAAGAATTAAAAAAGAAGCGCCTGAAAATCAAGGACGAGATTTATCAGCACTTGCTGAAAGTTTGACGTCAAATCCTGGCGGTAAACAAATTGGCAATATTTTAAAAATCAGATTTCATTTCAAATTGCACCAATTCACCCGATGCGGGATGGGTGAATCCAATCGCGCTGGCGTGCAGCATCAAGCGCGGTGCTTTGGCGGAAACTTCTGCTGGCGCGTACAGCATGTCACCCAAAATCGGGTGGCCCAACGCTTTCAAATGCACCCGTAGTTGGTGCGATCTGCCCGTCAAAGGTTCTAATTCAACACGGGTGCTATTGGTTGCTGGGTCAAACGAGGCAACCCGCCAGCGGGTTTGGCTGGGCTTGCCATGGCTACTTTCAATGATGCGCAAAGGTCGGTTGGGCCAGTCGAGTGCGATAGGCAGGTCGATCAGTTCCCATGCTCGTGAATTGGATGTGTTGGGCGTTTCCGGGCGCAAGTCGCCATCAACAACTGCAACGTAGCGCTTGTGAATCTGGCGGGTTTCAAATAATTTTGACAGCGCGCGTTGTGCCTCAAGCCCGCGTGCCATAAGCATTAAACCCGAGGTGGCCATGTCGAGCCGGTGGACTATCAGGGCATCGGGGTAGAGCTGTTGTACGCGGCGGCTTAAGGAATCTTGCCTGTCTTCGCCACGTCCCGGTACGGCCAGCAAACCTGCAGGTTTATTCAGCAACAGCAGGCGGCTATCAACATGAACAAACTCAATGCCTGGCTTTGCTTCAAGCACGCGGTGGCGGGAAATTATGAACCGTTGGGCTGCTGCGTTTTACTTCGCGCAGCATGAAGAGGTAAAGGCCTTCAACCTTGTCGCGCGCCCACGGTGTTTTGCGCAAAAACTTCAGGCTGGACGCCACGCTGGGTTCGCTGGTAAAGCAGCGGATGTTGATGCGCTGCCCCAGCTCTTCCCAGCCGTAGTGGCTGACCAGCGCACCCACGATGGCCTCAAGCGTGATGCCATGCAGCGGGTTTGCTGGCTGCACGCCATCCTGCTGAGGCGAGCCACTTTGCTCAACCATGCTGCTTACTTATTCTTCAGCTTGCCCCGCAGCGGTACCGTGGTGACGATGGTTGGGCGTACCGCGTCTGGCGACACCGTCTTCGGTGGTGAAGTGT
This sequence comes from Burkholderiales bacterium, assembly GCA_038226155.1. Taxonomy (GTDB): domain Bacteria; phylum Pseudomonadota; class Gammaproteobacteria; order Burkholderiales; family Burkholderiaceae_C; genus Polaromonas. Next base: position 29,762 of record JBBRQQ010000014.1, on the reverse strand, counting down.
CTTTCTTTGGCTTTTTGACCATCTTGCCGCTATTTTGTTGACCTTTTGCCATGGTTTTCTCCAGTTGCCTGTGGTTATTCGAGTTTCAATTATCGGTTCAAATCACAGAGTCAGTGCCGCGTGACGCAGCTTTTCTGCTGGGCACTGTTAAGCTCAATTGACCATATCGTCATTTTCACCCATGCTTCCAGCTCCTCATACGTTTAAAGACCTCACACTGCAACACGCCTTCATGCGCATGTGGTTTGCCAGAATTTTTGGAACCTCTGGCGCGCAGATGCTGATGGTGGCAGTCGGCTGGCAAATGTATGACCTGACGGGTAGCGCGTGGGACCTGGGTCTGGTGGGGCTTTATCAGTTTGTGCCTGCGCTGCTGCTCACGTTGGTGGCTGGCCATGTGGCTGACCGCGTTCACCGTGGCCGCATCATTGCGGCTTGCTTTGCTGGGCAGGCACTGGTCGCTGTTGCGTTGGTGGCGGCTACGCAGGGTTTGGGCAGTTTGGCTGGCTCGGGCAGTTGGGTATCGCGCGAGCTGCTGCTGGGCCTGTCGATACTGCTCGGCGTGGCCAGGGCTTTTCAGATGCCCGCTCAACAGGCACTGTCGCCCATGCTGGTACCGCCCGCCATGCTGCCCCGCGCGATGGCGTTTAGCTCTGGCGGAAACCAGGCCGCAGTGATTGTCGGGCCAGCGCTGGGTGGTTTGATTTTTGTAGCCGGGGCTACGGCAGTCTATGCAAGCTGCGCCGCGCTGTTTGTGATCTCCGGCATTTTGATTGGCCGGGTGCGCTACGACCACATCCCGCCGCCGCGTGAGCCGGTGTCGTTGCGCACCATGCTGGCGGGGGCTGAATTTATCTGGCATCGCAAGGCATTGCTCGGTGCGGTGTCGCTCGATTTATTTGCCGTGTTGCTGGGCGGGGCAACGGCGCTGCTGCCTATGTTTGCCAAAGATATTTTGCATGTTGGCCCCTGGGGGCTGGGCCTGCTGCGCTCGGCCCCGGCGGCAGGCGCAGTGCTCACGTCCATCGTGCTGACACGCTGGCCTCTGGACAGGCGCGTGGGCCACATCATGCTGGGCGCTGTGGCTTTGTACGGCGCGTGCATGGTGGTGTTTGGAATGTCCACCAGCTTTGTGCTGTCGCTGCTGGTACTGGCGGTTTCAGGCGGCGCCGACATGGTCAGCGTGGTGGTGCGCCAGACCCTGACTCAGTTAGAGACCCCCGACGCCATGCGTGGCCGGGTGGGGGCCATCAACTCGGTGTTTATAGGCGCGTCGAACCAGCTTGGCGAGTTTGAGTCCGGCGCGACTGCGGCACTGCTGGGGCCGGTGGGGTCAGTGGTGGCGGGTGGTTTGGGCACGCTGCTGATTGCGGCGGCGTGGTTCAAGGTTTTCCCGGCGCTGGCGAATCGGAATAGCTTGGTGACGAAGGTTTAGTCTTAACTTTCCGTCCGCGACTTTTCTGCAGCAGAGGTAATGGTTTCTATCGCCCTGCACGAATCCCAGCCCGTATCCGATTCACCTCCAGCGCCGACACCGCACCGCCCTGATTTACCCAACTGCTGCGAATATGCGTGAGCACGGCGGCGATGTCGCTGTCACTCAGCACCAATACGAAAGGCGGCATGCCGTAGGGGCGGGGGTTGCCTTCGGTTGCGGGGGCGTAGCCGCCGTTTAAAACAATTTGCACCAGGTTTGCGGCTTGCGTCATGACGACTGCCCGGTTACCTGCAAGCGCGGGATATGCGTTTACCACGCCCTGGCCCTTGTCGCCATGGCATTGCGCGCAGTGCTGGTCATAGAGTTTTACGCCTTGCTCTGCGGCAGCTTTAGACACCACACCCGGCGTGCTTGATGTTGTTCTGCCCATCACCGCGATATCAGCTTCTTTGGGACCTGAGTCTTCGGGCAGTGCTTTTAAAAATGTGGCCATCGCATTCAGGTCGACATCGGTCAAGTACTGCGTGCTGCCGCGCACCACTTCTGCCATCGGGCCGATGACCGAGGCGCGTTCGTTGACGCCGTATTTAAGCAGGCTGACGATGCTGTGCTGCGCCCAGTCGTTTACGCCTGCTTCAAGCTTAGAGACCAGCGACGGAGCGTACCAGTTTTGAACCGGTATCAACCCGCCTGCAAGGTTGAGCGCGTCACTCGCGCCCAGAGCGTTGCGGGCGGCGTGGCAGGCATTGCAATGGCCCAGGCCATCAATCAGGTACGCGCCACGGTTCCATTCGGCACTGCGATTGGCCTGTGCCTTGTAGACACCCGGCGTAAAAAACAGCGCTCGCCATACCGCCAGAGCGGCTTGCGAGTTGTACGGAAAATCAATCGCGTGCGCGGTGTTGGTTTGCGCCACAGCGGGCAAACTTTTAAGGTACGCGAGCAGCGCGTCAGAGTCGTCACGCGTGACCTGTGTGTAGCTGGTGTACGGAAACGCCGGGTACAGCAGCCGTCCGGTTTTAGACCTTCCGTTGTGCATGGCGCGCCAAAAGTCTGCAGATGACCACCTGCCGATACCGCTTTGCACATCGGGCGTGAGGTTGGATGTGAACACCGTGCCAAACGGCGTACCAATGCCCAGCCCGCCTGCATAGGCCGCCCCGCCACGCGCTGTGTGGCAAGCGGCGCAATTGCCTGCGCGGGCAAGGTAAGCCCCACGCTCAATTAGCGAAGGGTCGGGCGTCGATGCGGTGTTGTTGATTGAAAAATCGGCCGTAGTTTCATCACGCGTGTTTAAAAACCAGACCAGCAAGGCCGCTATTACAAGCGCCGCGGTGACAGCGGCAAAGGCCTTGAACAGGGTTTTCATTTGGCCGCTCTGGTGACCGGCGCGGGTGCGCTGCCGCAGCTGAGGGGGCTGACAGCCGTTGATGACGCTAGCAATAACGCAGGCTTGGTGTTTGCGGGCAAGGGCTGCGCAGCCAGCCAACTACCGACGGCATTGATGTCTTCCAGGCTGAGTTTGGCCACCACCGCCTTCATGCAATCGGGTGTATGTGCTTTGCGCAGACCCGATTTCCACGCACCGAGTTGCGAATTCAAGTAGTCGCGCGGCAGGCCGAGCAAGCCCGGCACGTTTGGCACCACGCCTGTCATGGCCGCGCCGTGGCACTGCACACAGGCGGGTAGTTGCCGGGCGGTGTCGCCCTGCTTGACTAGTTGCTCGCCACGCTTGAGTACATCAGCCGCAGCGGGCGTTGCCAGCGGCGCAGGGTAGGGCACATCCAGCCTGGAAAAGTACTGCGCAATTTCCATCAGGTACGCGTCGGTCAGGGGGTCTACCAGTTGGGTCATCAGAGCGTAGTGCCGCCTGCCGTCACGAAAGTTCAGCAGCTGGTTGTAGAGGTAACCCGCAGGTTTGCCGGCCAGGCGCGGGTAGTAGCCATCGGGTGCAGCGCGGCCCTGCGGCCCGTGGCAGGCGGTGCAGGCCAGCGTGCGCTGGGCTATGGTGTCTTCAAACGGGGCGGTGTTTGCGGCTTGTGCGTTAGCCGAACAAATCAGCAGCGCGGAGAGTGCATGGCCTAAAAACAGGCGGAAAAGAGGCATTGGCATGCGTCGATGATGCTCCAAAGTTGCCAAGCAGTCGTAAGCACGTCATAAAACCGTGTTTTGGCTTTGGGAGTTAAAAAAGCCGGTTTTTGAGCCATTTTAGACCCCTAAAAGTGGCTGTAGCCCAATAAATACGGGCGTCACCAGCTCCTGAAAATGTAGCAAATTATTTGTTGGTCAGCCACGCCAGCACCTGCTCGCACACCCAAGCCCCGTCGTCGTGCGACAGGTCATGTCCCGCCCAGGGGTGTTGCAAGTACGGTGACTACCAGCTACTCACTAAAAAGCTCACTGCGGCTCGATTTTCGCATCCGCGATTGCCCTGGCCCATTTGGCGGTCTCTAACTTGCTGCGCTGGGCCAGGGCTTCTGGCGTGCCCGGCTCGACTGCAAAACCGATACCGGCAAACTTTTCCTGAAGGTCTTTGCTTTGGGCGGCGGAATTGATGGCCTGGTTGAGCTTTGCGATGATGTCAGGTGGTGTGCCTGCGGGGGCGAACATGGCGAAGTAGGCAATCAGTTCATAGTCTTTCAAACCCAGCGCCTCATTGACGGTAGGCAGCTCGGGGATGGCGGGTGAGCGCTTGGTTGATGTGACCGCCAGGCCGCGAATTTTGCCGCCCTTGACCTGCGGCAGCATGACGGCAAAGTCAGCTGAAAACAGCATGACCTGCCCGCCAATCAGGTCAGTCATGGCGGCCGGGCCGCTTTTGTACGGCACGCTGGTGAACTGCATGCCCGCCATGCTGGCCAGCATTTCGGACGACACCAGCTGCGAGGTGCTGGCGCTGGCCGCTGTGATCAGGCCTGACTTGCTTTTACCCAGGGCCACCAGCTCTTTCAGGGTCTTGGCGGGCACATCATTGTTGACGGCAACTATCAATGGCACCGAACCCATATAGCCTAGCGGCGCAAAGGCGGTGTCCTGGTCGTAGGGCAGCTTTTTCATCAGGCTTTTTAATGCTGCATTGGTACTGTTGGTGCCAATCAAAATCGTATAGCCGTCAGCCGGTGCCTTGGCCACCGCATCAGCGCCCAGCATGCCGTTCACGCCAGGCTTATTTTCAACCACGATGGTCTGGCCCAGTGTTTCGCTCATTTTGGCGGCAAAGGCACGGCCGATCTGGTCGGTGGCACTACCGGCCGCAAACGGCACGATGGCCTTGATCGGTTTGTTTGGGTAGGCTTGGCCGAACGCAGCAAATGACGCGGCGCATGACACGCTGACCAGCGTTGTCAAAAACAGGGATTTGAATGTCATGGTTGTCTCCAGTTAAAAGTTATGTATCGATCGTCTCTTCAGATCATCAAGTCAATATCCAGGCTAAGGATCGCTGAGCCCAGGCACTTCCCATGCGCGTCCAGACACAGTGAGCGGGTCACGCCGCCACCTAATGCGTTGTTAAGCACGAAGTTTAAAGCCCCCAACTGCGGCAGGCTGTAACGCTGGACCTCTCCTTTGACGATGCCAGCGTAATGCAGTTTCACACGCTCGGCAGTCACGGCCCGTTCAATTGCCGCGAAGTCCTTGAGGTCGTATGCAATCACCGACACGGTGGAACGGTTGCCTTTGTCTCCGGCGCGTGAATAGGCAATCTCTCTTAACAACATCTAGATCTCCAAAATCGCGATGGACGTTTGCACCCATTCACGCGGAATCAGTAGCGATGCCGCCGCAATCACCTCGCGCACCGATTGCGTCACCCCGCCGCCGCTTGCCGGGCCGTTCAAGTACAGGGCTTCGACCTCGTGGGCAACGTGTTCCGCCTCCAGCCGGGTGGCTACCCGCATCGCGGCGCGGGCCCGGACTTCATAGGGCGTATATCCAGTGGCCAGATGGTCGCCATGAATTGCGTTTAAACCAATCAGCTCAAAGCGGCTGTCCAAAACATCAACGCCAGTCAGCCGCTCCTTGAGCACATCCAAAGCCAGTTGGCCACGCGCCTGCGCGCCCAAGCCTGCATACGAGATTTGCCCTTCGCCAATAAAGCCATCGCGGTGACCAACCGTGACTTTCAGTTTGTCGGGGCGCTGCCTGCCCGTTGCGCCGTTAACCTGAACCTTGTCCGGGCCAACCTGCGTCAACGTGACATTTGAAAAGTCTGCCACCACATCCGGCTGCAGGTAGGCCGCTGGGTTTTCAATTTCGTACAGCAGTTGCGATGTGCAGGTGGCTACGTTCACGCAGCCGCCAGAGCCTGCGACTTTGGTGATGACAGCGCTGCCGTCAGCTGACACCTCAGCCAGCGGAAAGCCAAGCCGCGCCAGGTCTGGCACGTCACGGTAACCCGGGTCAGCAAAATAGCCGCCGGTAACTTGCCCGGCACACTCCAGCAAATGCCCGACCAGCGTGCCTTTGCCTAGCCTGTCCCAATCATTCATGGCCCAGCCAAATTCGTGAATCAGCGGAGCTAAAAACAATGCCGGATCAGCCACGCGGCCCGTGATGACGACATCAGCGCCCTCGGCCAGTGCTCTTGCGATGCCCTCTGCCCCAATATAGGCGTTGGCTGAAATGATTGAATCGCCCAGCGAAGCCAGCGTTTTGCCGCTTTCCTCATTCTCCTCGGTTTCCATTAAAGACAGGCTTTCTTGACCGACTTCATGGATGCGCTGCAACACATCGTCGCCCAGCACCACCACAACCTTCAGTTTCTTAATGCCCAACAGGCGCGCCACCCGAATTACTTCATGCCCCGCGGCCAGCGGGTTGGCCGCGCCCATGTTGCTGATGATCTTCACACCTTTGGCCACGCAAGCTGGAAGCACCGCCAGCATGCGCGCCGCCAGCAAAGCGTCAAACCCCAGCCGCGCGTCCTGGCTGCGCTGCAGTTGCGACAGCGCGATCGTGCGCTCGGCCAGGCATTCAAATACCAAATAGTCCAGCTCTCCTTTTTCAGCCAGCTCCACCGCCGGGGGAATACGGTCGCCCGAGTAGCCCGCGCCTGCGCCAATCCGAAGAGTCTTTATGCGGGGCATTATTTGCTATTGAATCAAGGGGTGCTTGCACACGTATTTGTTGATTTGGATTGCCGGTACGGTAGGCACTGAGAAGGGCTCAATTTAACCTAAAGCAGATTGGGTCGGCTTAAATTGGTGCTGATTTGCCTTATAAAGCGTTTCAAGCGGCATTATTATCCGGTTTAGAGGGTTAAAAGTGGCTGTAGCCCAATAAATACGGGCGTGACCAGCTATTTTATTTGTAGCGGGTTAGGGTAATTCGAGTCTGACCCCAATTGTTTTCCTGGCACTATGCAGAGCGCCTGCTGGATGTGCAGAGGCTACTTTTTGCCACTCAAAATAGTCACAGCGCGTGCGGGCAATAGCTGCTTGAAATCTGCATCGAAGGTGACAAGATGGTCGTCCATTTGCAAAACTGCTGCTGCAAGCCACGCATCGGGAAGGGCGTTCCCGCTTAGCTTTTTGTCCAGGCAAAGGCGACGGAACGCAGGCCATACGGTAGCTTGGTTGGGCATTTGCACACCCGGGCTATCTAGTATTGCGCCGATATAGTTAACGGCTTGGTCGATTGGAGTCGGTACCGCAAAAATTTTTGGGTTGGTCGCCAGACGCAGGTAGCTGGCAGCCACCATGGGCAAGAGCTTGAAACTGGCTCCTTGAGAGCAATCAATCAAAGACTTGGTCAGCCAAGCCAAGGCTAGTTTATGGTTCGGGTGGTCATTGCGGGAAGCGGCAATGATCACATTGACATCGGGTGTCATTCAGCGGCACTCAGGATTCAGCCGTTTCAAGCATGGCCCGGTTGCTGTTGGGGTCGATGCCGCCGAGCAGGCCGCCTTTGCCATTGAAAACGGGCAGCTTGGGTACGTACGCGCGCGTTTGCACTCCTGTAGCTCTGCCAGTCGCAAGGCGAAGACGCAAACCTTCTTCGATCAGTCGGGTTAGCGTGCTGTGATGCTGGGCCGCCATGGCCTTTGCAGAAGCGATCAGATCGTCATTGAGGTTAAGCGTGGTTTTCATGATGCCAAGTGTACAGATTTCTGTACGAATGACAATATGCCTTAAGTTGCCGCAGGTTCGCCAGCACCGATCAACCCCGCATTTTGACTTTGCGAGCTGTCAAAACCCGTTTTTTGGTGATTTTGAACCCATAAAGTGGCTGCAGCCCAATAAATACGAGCGTGACCAGCTATTTTATTTGTAGCAAATTGATTTGATTTGACTGGAACTTATGGTAATTCTCCCTCCCGTGCAATGCAGCGGGAGCGGTCTTTTGAGCTTGCCGGCTGGCGCCATGGTTCGGCCAATAACGGCCTATCATCCTAAGCTTCGTTATGCGGGCGCAGCAATCTGTCTGCCGCACTTGCCGTGGTTCTTGCCACAACCTGAATAACACCGACAAATGTGAGACCGCAATGACCCTAATAGCCCCGCGCTCGCCAGTCAACAACCTATGAGCCTCGTCAAGTCCAAGCAACGAGTCGCTGACCACGGCGAGGTCTTCACGCCTGCATGGATGGTTGAAGCCATGCTCGACCTTGTGAAGGATGAAACCGAACGGATTGACTCCCGCTTTTTGGAGCCAGCATGTGGCAGGCACGGCGACGCCTTGACCATGCGTGACAAAGGTGGCGAGCCCATCACCTTTTCTGAGTGGGGGTACCTGGGCAAAGGCAAGTACCAGCGGCGCGACTTCCGCTTCGACGTGCTCACCGGCTCGTCGGCCTTTAGCGCAGAGGGCTCGCTTTTTGCAGACCTGGGAAAGCACGAAATTTTTGCCCCCGTTAAAACCCACCCGCCCATGACGGTACGCGAACTGGCTGCTTTGCAAGAGCCGGCGATATAAACTCAAAAAAAGCGAGCCCATGACTCAAATCGTTCCCCAACCAGAAAATCTCGCCAGGCTTGTCTTTCTCGTCCGGGGCGAGAAAGTTTTGTTGGACACTGATCTTGCCGAACTTTATGGTGTCGAAGCCCGCGTCCTGAACCAGTCGGTTGCACGAAACCGCATCCGGTTTCCTGACGATTTTATGTTTCAGCTGACTGCTGAAGAGTGGACGACGATACGGTCACGAATTGTGAATACACCCGCAGCCGCAGACGCCAACTCATCACAAATTGTGATGAGTGCTCGTAAAAACCGTGGCATTGCCTATCGCCCCTATGCCTTCACCGAGCAAGGTGTCGCCATGCTCTCCAGCGTACTGCGCTCCGAACGTGCAGTTGCGGTCAACATCGCTATCATGCGCACGTTTGTGCAATTGCGCCGCCTGATGGACTCCAACAGCGATCTGGCCCGCCGCATTGAAGCCATGGAAACCCGTTACGACGAGCAGTTCTCCCAGGTGTTTGATGCCATCAAGCAACTGATTGCCGAAGATAAAACGCGTAAAGCCAAACGGCCTATCGGTTTTCTTTAAGCCGTACAGCCCATGGCACAAAGCACGCCCAGGAACAATATGAACGAACAGGTTTCCTTCACCCTGCGCGGCCCCTGACCGACTTCCGCGAGAATACGCTGCGGGATGTGATCACCAAGCTGGAACCGGAATTATTTCTCACTGTCACCGGCCTGACTGTTCGGGACTTTCATCTGCTGGTGCAACTCAAGGTGTTCAACACCGAACAGATGAATCAGGCGGTTTTTGCCTTCAGGCGTTATGAAGACGCATCACTGCGTTACACCGGCATTGAAAGCCACAATGGTCTTACTCACTACGGGCTCTATGACACCGTGGTTGCGAAGGAGTGAGGAGCGCCGTGCATCCATACCCACACCCAAGCGCCCAGCAAGCACGTTGTTTAAACTCCTCCTTCCATGCAAAACCACCCGAACACCAAATGACCACTACCGCTGCCCTCTACAAAGACACACAACTCCTCATCAACAACGAATGGTGCGCTGCCGCCAGCGGCAAGACGCTGGATGTGGTCAACCCGGCTACGGGCAAAGTGATTGGCAAGGTGGCGCATGCCGGCATTCCTGACCTTGATCGTGCGCTGGCCGCAGCGCAGGCTGGCTTTCAGGCGTGGAAGAAGATTCCTGCCAATGAGCGCGCAGCCATCATGCGCAAGGCCGCTGGCCTGTTGCGTGAGCGTGCTGCAGACATTGCGCGCATGCTGACTCAGGAGCAGGGCAAGCCTTTTGCAGAAGCGCGTGTCGAAGTGATGGCCGGTGCCGACATCATCGAATGGTTTGCCGACGAAGGCAGGCGCGTTTATGGCCGCATCGTGCCGTCGCGCAACCTGGCGGCGCAGCAACTGGTGCTCAAGGAGCCGATTGGCCCGGTGGCTGCATTCACGCCGTGGAACTTCCCCATCAACCAGATCGTGCGCAAGCTGGGTGCGGCGCTGGCCTGTGGTTGTTCCTTTCTCGTCAAGGCACCCGAAGAAACACCGGCTTCACCCGCTGCACTGCTGCAGACTTTTGTCGATGCGGGCGTGCCCCCCGGTACGGTTGGTCTCGTGTTTGGTAACCCGCATGAAATATCCAGCTATTTGATTCCGCACCCCATCATTCGCAAGGTGACATTCACGGGCTCTACGCCAGTTGGCAAGCAACTGGCTGCCATGGCTGGCCTGCACATGAAGCGCGCCACCATGGAACTAGGCGGCCATGCGCCCGTCATTGTTTGTGATGATGCTGACGTGGCTCTGGCCGTCAAGGCTTCTGGTGGTGCGAAGTTTCGCAATGCGGGCCAGGTTTGTATTTCGCCCACGCGATTTCTGGTGCACAACAGCATCAAGGACGAATTTGCGGCCCTCATGATCAAGCATGCCGAAAGCCTCAAGCTGGGCGATGGCCTGGCTGAAGGCACCACAATCGGCCCGCTGGCCAATGCGCGCCGATTGACGGCGATGGCCAAGGTACTCGACGACGCCCGCAAAACCGGTGCAAAAGTCGAAACCGGCGGTGAGCGTATCGGTGCCGACGGCAACTTCTTTGCGCCTACGGTGTTGACTGGCGTGTCGCTGGATGCCGATGTGTTTAACAACGAGCCTTTCGGGCCCATTGCGGCAATCCGTGGTTTCGACAAGCTTGAAGAGGCTATTGCCGAGGCCAACCGCCTGCCTTTTGGCCTGGCTGGGTATGCCTTCACCCAAGCGATCAAAAACACGCATCTGCTGTCGCAGCAGATGGAAGTCGGCATGCTGTGGATCAACCAGCCCGCCACGCCCACGCCTGAAATGCCCTTTGGCGGCGTGAAGGACTCAGGCTACGGCTCGGAAGGCGGGCCAGAGGCGATGGAGGCCTATCTGGTTACCAAGGCCGTGTCGGTCATGGCCGTGTGATCGCTTTGTAATTGCTGTGGGCGTTCGGGCTACCGGCTTTTAGGCCGGCAGTTCAATCACTACATCAGACAGCGGATACGCGACACAAGGCAGGATGTAGCCTTCGCGTTTTTCGTCAATACTCAGGCCCGGCCATTCAATGCGGTAACTTACCTTGCCGCGTTTGATTTTGCAAATGCAGGTGCGGCAGGTACCGTTGCGGCATGAGCTGTCCATCTTCAGGGCATCCATCGCTGCAAGCTCTGCTGATAGCAGCAGTGGCCGGTCTGCTGGCGCAGCAAACGACATACCGCCCGGGCCTACGGTGGCCGTGAAAACTGTGATGCGTTGCATGGTGTCCATCGTACAAGGTTGATGGCTGTGAGTTGCTGCCGGATTTGCGCGACAATTCCGCTCTTCCCGAGATTTTCTTCACCCGTAAAAAGCGATTTTTTAATGTCCAGCTACTCCGTTCGTCCTGTCTCTTCCCGCGATGCAAAAGCCATTGCCGATATTCATGTGGCCACTTGGCAGTCGGCCTACAAAGATTTGATGCCCGACGATTTTTTGAAAACCATGACAGCTGAAAAGCGCCTGACCTATTGGCGCGAAGCGATTGAATACACCGAGCCGCAATTGCTGGTAGCAACGGAGTCCGACAAAGTGGTGGGCTTTGTGGGTTTTGACCGCTCACGCGACGCAGGCACCAAGTCCACCATGGGCGAAATTTGGGCGCTGTATGTAGCGCCTGCCCATTGGGGCCAGGGTGCGGGCATTGCGCTGTGGGATGGTGCGCGCGAGGGCCTGAAAGAAGAAGGCTGTCTGCATGTCAGCGCCTGGGTGCTGTTGCGTAATGAGCGTGCGATTCGTTTCTTCGAACATTCAGCGGGATTCAAGCGCGAAATGCCGTCGCTTAAAACTGTCTCGTTTGGCACCGCCAAGCTGGAGGAAATTCGCCTCAAGCGACCTGTGGATTAACAGCCGGTTAAAAAAATCTGCCGGTTGCTCAGGACGGCACATTCACCACGCGCTCTTCCTCATCGGGAATGAGCGACGCGCCCTCGTCAGGGTCTATCGGCAACTCCAGCGGGTTATCGTCGTTCGCGGTTTCTTCACTGATGGGTTTGGGTATTCTGCTCATGGGTGGCCTCGCTTCGTATCTGGTTAACGTGGTAAATCGGGTTACGGGAATCCGGTTCAACTGAAACCTGATGTTGGAGAGTAGCGGCAGATCGCGCACTAGTCCGGCGCGCGTTTGTCGTGTCAGTCCTGACTTACACAGCTCATGGTTGGCGGCATAGGGCCCTGGCACAGAACACCATCCTTTGTCCTACAGGTACGCCGTGCGCATGCGCACATTGGCGAGTCATAGCCATGCTTAAAGTCTGAACATGAGTTTGGTGACTCTTTCTTTCACCGCGGCATTTGTTATTTTTTTTTTTGAAAGGATCACGATCATGGAAAAGACGATTTCCAACACAGGCAACGGCTCAGAGGCCGTGGGTACGATACAGCGCCAGGTCGAAACGGCAGGTGCCGCGCTCCACAGCGGCATCGACAAGGTGGCTGATCCTGCGCGCAGCGCCGTTGACCGCCTGTCGAACACGGCGCATCAAACGGTAGACAAACTCGCCAGTACCGCCAACACCACAGTGGGTCGCATTGCAGACAAGACGCGCCGCTTTACCGATATGCCGGTGCAGGCGCTGGATACATCGAAGTCCTGGGTACAGAATCGTCCGCTGGAAGCCGTTGCCGCCGCACTTGCTTTGGGCTTCGTACTCGGGCGTCTCACCGCACGTTAAACCTGAAGCCAAAGGGGCTTAGATTGCCCCAGACATCGAAGGCCGCCCATGAGGCGGCTTTTTGATGCGCGGCAAAATGGGCCGTATGTTTCAACTCTCGGGATTGTTATAGCCAATAGCCTGCTTGCACTGACAGACGACATCGCCACCATTCTTGACGATGTAGCTTTGCTGTCAAAGGTCGCTGCTAAAAAAACGGCGGGTGTGCTGGGTGATGATCTGGCGCTCAATGCCCAGCAGGTCTCGGGTGTGAGTGCAGATCGTGAGCTTCCCGTGGTCTGGGCGGTTGCGAAAGGCTCTTTTATCAACAAGGCGATCCTGGTGCCTATGCTGCAATCGTTGTTGCCGGTTTTGATGGACGCTGTAGTTGGCCTGGCTGCTGGTGCGCTGGTGCTGCTGGTCGTAACGCTGGGCAAGCGGGTGTGGAGCCGAGGCCCAGGCTGAAGATGCATGGGCTTGTAGCGAAAGCAGGCATCAAACCATTAGTAACCCATGGTGCCGCTACCGTCGCCATTGCCTTTGCGACCAACAATTTGCCAGTAAGTCCGCTGGCCAATCAGCTCGGCCAGAAACTCCTGCTCGGCATCGGTGTGGTTCAGGTAGCCGGTGGGGGTCAGGCGGGTACCATCTCTGGGTGTTGCGTCGGCAAAAAATGACTGGTGGTAGTCGGCCTGTGAAACCATCTTGCTACCGCCAGCATTGAGGTCTACTGTGCCGTAGCAGTTGCAAAAGTAGGTGCGCTGGTCCTGGTTGGTGATGACTTCTGCGTAGATCCCGGTGCCGCGTATGCCAGCCGTGAGGGTTGGCGTGATGATGGACCGGCTGCCGCCCTTGTTCCATACGCTGGCCACCGCACCCGTGACGATGCGCAAGAGGCTTACCGCATTGAGGGTTGCACCGCGCTCGACGGTCATCATCGAGTTTTGCCGCACCAGAAATGAGGCATTGCCGAGTGCAAATATCAGGCTGCCGCCTGGCCCGGTCTGGATCTGGTCACCGGTCTGTATGGTTTGGCCTGGCAGCAGGCGCTGGCCATTGAGCAGGGCATCACCGATTTGTTGCACGACGTTGCTGCGTTGTTGGGCCTGCACGGTAGCAAGCCCGCCCATGGCCGTCCAGGCGGCTGCCGCCTTGATCACATCACGCCTTTGGTACCACGTGACTTCTTTTTCGGTACGGCCTTGCAGTTGGTGCTGGGTCATGTCGGGTCTCCTTGGGCGACAGAAATTTCAGTGGATGATTCTTCGGCGCTGGTATCTGTGAAGCTATCACGAAACGTGAAATAGATCGATGTAAAAAAAATCGCCATCATCAGCAGGGCCACCGGAAACAGGGCCAGTGCCGCAAATGCCGGGTTACCCAGCAGGGCGGCAATCACCGTGACTACCAGCATCGTCACGACGAAGATGCTGACCCAGGCCATGCCGTAGATGGTCAGGGCTGCCCAGTTTTTGTAGCATGCCATCAGGCTGAAAAACAGGCTTTTGACGGGTGTTACGCCATGCCAGTGGACCAGCGCCGGTGCGTGCCAGAACAGCAACGAGAGCGGCAGGTACAGTGCCAGCGTGACCCACATCGCCAGCTGAAAGTCGCTCTGCTGAACGATGTCCTCGGTGATCTTGCCGCCCACGAGGTAAAGCCGGGCGAACCCACCACCGTCTATAAGGGCGGACACGGCCATGATGATTAAAAAGCCTGCCGCATACAACGCACCCAGAATCAGCATGGCCCGTACTTGCTGCTTGCCCGCACGAAACGCGCTGACGAGTATGGTGGGCATCGGAAATTTGCCCTTGGTTGCCTCTTGTGTTGCCGCCATCAGGCCCAGCGTGGCGGCTGGCAACAGCGCCAGCGCCAGCGCAGCGCCAATCAGGGGCACCAGTGTGGCAATCGACAGCAATGCCATGAACATGAAAAACAAGCCCGACAGCGCCAGCGGCTGTTGCAGGTAGGTTTTAAAGCCAAGCTTGACCCAGGTCAGGCCGGTACGGGCGGGAACGATATTGAGTTTCATAGCGAAGTAACCAATGTATTGTTCAGGCGTACGGGGTGGGCAAGGCGCTGACGCAGCACCCGCTCAAAGTGGCTGGGGTCATGGGCCTGCAAAACGGTGGCCTCGCGCGGTAAATGAAAGTCCCATAGACGCGATATCCAGAAGCGCAGCGCACCAGCCCTCTGCATGGCTGGCAGCAATGCTCTTTCGGCTGCCTTCAACGTGCGTACGCCCTGGTATGCGGTGAGAAAGGCTTCAGCCCTTGGCGCATCAGGCCGGCCAGTGGTCAGGTCTATGCACCAGTCGTTCAGGCACACGCCAATGTCAAATACATAGGTGTCGCAGCCGGCAAAATAAAAATCAAAAAACCCGGTGAGGCGGCCGTCTTCAAACATCACGTTGTCGCGAAACAGGTCAGCATGTATGGCACCCACGGGCAATGCCGCGTAGCTTGACGATGCCGCAATGTGGTTCTGGTAGGCCAGCTCACTGAGCAGCAGGTTACGCTGCTCCGGCGTGATGAGCGGCAACACCAAGGGCGCCGTGCTGTTCCACCAGCTCAGGCCTCGCAGATTGGGCTGGCGCTTCGGGAAGTCTTGTCCGGCCATGTGCATACGGGCCAGCATGTCGCCGACAGCTGCGCAATGGGCGGCTGTGGGGACTAGTTCGCTGTGCCCGCGCAGCCTGTTCACGACTGCGGTGGGTTTTCCTTTAAGCCTGTGCAGGATGTCGCCGTTTTTACCTGGTGCGGGGTCTGGCACCGGTATTCCGCGAGCGGCCAGGTGCTGCATCAGGTGCAGGTAAAAAGGTAATTGCTCAAACGTCAGGCGCTCGAACAGCGTCAGCACGTATTCGCCGCGCTCGGTATCGACAAAATAATTGGTGTTCTCGATGCCGCCTGAGCAGCCCTTGATGGATTGCAAGGCGCCCAGATCGAGTGCGTGCAGGAAAACAGCAGCCTCGTCAAACGAGACTTCAGTGAATACGGCCATGCTTGGGAAGTGAAGCGTTGCGCTCGGGTTGAGTTTACGAAGAAACGAGGGGCGAAGGGTGAAGTTTAAAACTTCAGCACGTTCCAGACGCGGGGGCCAACGGTTTCGTTGCTGGGTGTGGACGGTACGCTGCCCTTGCTGGAGTCCGCAGGTTTCACTTCGTAGGGCGGCACCTTGGTGCCAATTTTGGGCTGTACGGTGATGCTCTGCGTTTCGCCACCTACCCTCACTTCGTCAATGCGGGTACCGGCGTCTTCGATGCGGATGCGCTGAACGGCCTTGTCTGGCCTGCCAGATGCAGCCGGGGGAGCTTCCTCAACCCTCGGTGTTTCTGGCAACGATGCTGATACTGGTGCTGGCGCTGTTGACTGGGCAAATGCCGCTGCTGGAAGCGCAAGCGGCAGTGTCAGCAACAGTGAAATCATCAATGCGCGGGATGAGGATGGCAAAACATGTTTCATGCCTGCATTGTAGGCTTCGTGCCCCTGGATACAAGGGTTTGCACGGCTTTGCAAGCGATTAGGCTGACTCTGGTGGGGCTGGCGGATAAATGCGTGGATATCGCTGACAATTCGACGGCATGAGTACTGACAAAAAAACCCTTCTCCTGGTCGATGGCTCCAGTTACCTTTACCGCGCCTTTCACGCCATGCCAGATTTGCGCTCCACCCTGAGCGATGGCACCAGCGCCGCCACAGGTGCGATTCGCGGCATGGTCAACATGATGCAAAAACTGCGCAAGGATGTGCGCTCTGACTACGCGGTGTGCGTGTTCGATGCCAAAGGCCCGACCTTTCGCGACGCGCTGTATGACCAGTACAAAGCCCAGCGCTCGCCCATGCCGGACGACCTGCGCAGCCAGATAGAGCCGATTCACGAAGTCGTGCGCCTGCTGGGCTGGAAGGTGGTGGACGTTCCAGGCGTTGAGGCCGATGACGTGATTGGAACGCTGGCCTGCATGGGGTCAAGCCAAGGCATTGAAGTCATCATCTCCAGCGGTGACAAGGACTTGAGCCAGCTCGTTGACGAACACATCACGGTGATAGACACCATGAACGACCGCCGCCGCGACCTGGCCGGTGTAGAGGCCGAATTCGGCGTGCCACCGCGCCTCATGGTGGACTATCAAACGCTGGTCGGCGACGCGGTAGACAACGTGCCCGGTGTGCCCAAAGTCGGGCCCAAGACTGCTGTGAAATGGCTGCTTGAATACGGCTCGCTCGATGCGCTGGTGGCGCGAGCCAGTGAGATAAAGGGCGCGGTGGGCGACAACCTGCGTGCCTCGCTCGATTGGCTGCCAAAAGGCCGGGCGCTGGTAACGATTAAAAAAGATTGCGATTTGTCGGCCTATATCGACGGCCTGCCCGCTATGGATTCGATAGCGATAGGTGTAGAAAATAAAGAGTCCCTGATAGTTTTTTATGAAAAATATGGGTTTAAAGGATTGGTGAGACAGCTAGGCGGCGCACCCGAAGCAGTGGCGACTTCTGAAGGCCGCAAACCCAAGCCTGCTGCAAAACCGGATGCAGGATCGCCCGGTTTGTTTGATGAACCAGTTGTGGCCGAAGCCGTTGTGGCTCAGCGTGTGATTGACCTGAAATACGACACGATATTTACGTGGGAAGCGTTTGACGCATGGCTCGCCAAGATCGAAGTTGCAGACCTGGTGGCTTTAGACACTGAAACCACCTCGCTCGATGAAATGCGCGCCGAAATTGTCGGTATCAGCTTTAGCGTCACGCCCGGTGAGGCGGCCTACATTCCGCTCACGCACGACTACCCCGATGCACCCGTGCAACTGCCGCGGGCTGAGGTACTGGCCAAGCTGAAACCCTGGCTGGAAAACGCCGCCAAAGCCAAGCTCGGCCAACACGTCAAGTACGACCGTCATGTGTTTGCCAACCACGGCATCGAAGTGCAGGGCTATGCACACGACACCATGCTGCAAAGCTATGTGCTGGAAGTGCATCAAAAGCACAGCTTGAGCAGCCTGGCGCAGCGGCACTTGGGCCGAAGCGGCATCAACTATGAAGACCTGTGCGGCAAGGGTGCGCATCAAATCAAGTTCAACCAGGTCGATATTTCCAAGGCGGCTGAATACTCATGCGAAGACTCTGACCAAACGCTGGATGTTCACCGCGTGCTGTGGCCACAAATTGAAGCGATTGAGCCGCTGCGCTTTGTTTATGCCCTTGAAATCAAAAGTAGTGAATCGCTTTACCGCATCGAGCGCAATGGCGTGCTGATTGACGCCCCCATGCTGGCCAAGCAAAGTGGCGAGCTGGGCCAGCGCATTCTGCAACTGGAGACCGAAGCCTACGAGATTGCCGGGCAACCCTTCAACCTGGGCAGCCCCAAGCAACTGGGAGAGATATTTTTTGACAAGCTGGGTATGCCGGTCATCAAAAAAACCGCGACGGGTGCGCGGTCGACAGACGAAGAAGTACTCGAAAAACTGGCCGAAGACTACCCGCTGCCCGCCAAGCTGCTGGAGCACCGCTCGCTCTCAAAATTAAAGGGTACCTACACCGACAAACTTGCGCAACTGGCGTTGCCGCGAACGGGCAGGGTGCATACCCACTACGCACAGGCTGTGGCTGTTACGGGGCGCTTGAGCAGCAACGACCCTAACTTGCAGAACATCCCGGTCAAAACCGCTGAGGGCCGCCGGGTGCGCGAGGCTTTTGTTGCCCCCGCTGGTAGCGTAATTGCCAGCGCCGACTACTCGCAAATCGAGCTGCGCATTATGGCCCACATCAGCGAAGACGAAGCCCTGCTGCGCGCCTTTACCGACGGCATTGACGTACACAAAGCCACCGCTGCCGAGGTGTTTGGGGTAGCGGTAGATCAGGTCAGCAGCGAGCAGCGCCGCTACGCCAAGGTCATTAACTTTGGCCTGATTTACGGCATGAGCAGTTTTGGCCTGGCTCGTAACCTGGGCATCGAGACCAAGGCCGCTTCAGCGTATATCGAAAAATACTTTCAGCGCTACCCGGGCGTTAAAAACTACATGGATAAAACGCGGCTGTCTGCCAAAGCCAAGGGTTATGTAGAAACGGTTTTTGGCCGCCGCCTGTACCTGCCAGAGATCAATTCGCCCAACGGCCCGCGCCGCGCTGGTGCAGAGCGCGCCGCCATCAACGCGCCCATGCAGGGCACGGCAGCTGACCTCATCAAACTCAGCATGAACAAGGTGCAGCAGGTACTGGACGATGAAAAACGAGCCAGCAAAATGATCATGCAGGTACACGACGAGCTGGTGTTTGAAGTGCCCGATGCCGAGGTTGAATGGGTGCGGGTAGAAGTGCCGCGCATCATGGCCGGTGTGGCTGATTTAAAGGTACCGCTGCTGGCAGAAATAGGGATTGGCGAGAACTGGGAAAAAGCGCATTAGGGCCATATTGAAGCTGCATTGACTCAAACCAGCAGCAGCTTCCTCCAGGCCGTCCGTAGCTTTTTTTGATCAGGTGCCTCCAAGCTGCCGGCCTTGCGAATAATGAGCCTGTCATCCAGTGTGAAAAGCTTCATGCGCACCAGGCAAGCGGTCGTCAAACCTGCTGACTCAACATCTGAGATGGACAGGTCGCCGGGCCAGCTTATTTGTTCTGCGCTGGTAATCATGACGTTGGCCCGGTAGTGAAGGGCGACATCATTGAATGCCATATTGATGGACTGCCAGAACTCAGTGTCAGGATCGTCTGAGGAGCGCTGAAAGATTCTGGGGCTGTTTTGCCAAGCGTAAATACCGGCGGGTATTTCCATATACTGGCGCGAGCTTTCGTGACCGTATAGACTCGCACCGTTTGCTTGAGCCACCATTCCAATTAACAAACTGAGGAAACCCGCATGTTGAACACCAATCTGAAAGCTGAATTTGATGCCTTGCTGCCCGGCCAATCGACCGAGCAGGGCGCTAACCGCCGCACCGCCTTGAAAACGGCGCTGGGTGTGGGCTATGCCGCTACTGCCCTGCCCATCATCGCGCAAACGGCGATAAAAACCTCATCTGAAGGTCTCAAAACCGGCGAGACCACCTTTGAAGTCAACGGCTTTAAGGTTCCTGCCTTTTACGCCGCGCCCGCGGGCAAAAAGAATCTGCCAGTGATTCTGGTGATTCAGGAAATCTTTGGAGTTCACGAGTACATCGCCGACACCGCCAGGCGTTTTGCCAAAGCCGGTTATCTTGCAATCGCGCCCGACCTGTATGCCCGCCAGGGTGATGCCAGCAAATACAACGAGATGGCCAAACTCATGTCTGAGGTTGTGGCCAAGGTGCCTGACGCGCAAGTCATGGCCGACCTTGACGGCGCAGTCAAGTGGGCTACTGCCAACGGTGGTAACGCCAAAAAAATCGGCATCACCGGTTTTTGCTGGGGTGGCCGCATTACCTGGCTATATGCCGAGCAGAGCAAAAATGTCAAGGCGGGCGTGGCCTGGTATGGCCGCCTGGTCGGTACGCCATCGGCCCTCAGCCCGACCAATCCGCTGGACCTGGCCGCTAACCTCAAAGCCCCCGTGCTGGGCCTTTACGGCGGGCAGGATGGCGGCATTCCGCTCAGCACCGTCAACCAGATGAAAGATGCGCTGGCTGATGCGGGTGCCAAGGGCAATGCGGCTGCCAAAGCCTCTGAGTTTGTGGTTTACCCGGCAGCACCGCATGCATTCCATGCCGACTACCGACCGAGCTACCGCAAAGAAGCTGCTGACGACGGCTTCAAGCGCGCCCTGGCCTGGTTTAAAACCAACGGTGTTGCTTGAATTGAAGCGTTAAAGCTGCTCCCAGCGTACAGGTCGTTTTGATCTGAACCGCCGCGCAAGCATTGGCTGGCGCGGCGGTTTTTTTATGGGCTATTGGCGTTTGAAGGGTTGCCTGTTTGAGCCTATTGACACGCTTGATAAAATCAAAAGAGTTCTCGGTCCGGCTTTCGGGTCGTGTTTTTGCTATTTATGCCCTGTAGGCCCTGAAAAAGGTCTTTTTGACGGGTTTTTGACACTCTTTTTGGGCTCTAGCCCAATAAATACGGGCGCGACCAGCTATGACTTTGATAGCAATTTTAATCGGCACACTGGCCGCAGGTATTGGCAGCGTGTGGCTGGCGGCGGTGCTGAGTTTTGGCGTTTTAGCGCGCTACACCCAGCACATGCTGAGCCTGGCTGCAGGCGCACTGCTGGCCACTGCCTTTATGCATTTGCTGCCCGAAGCGTTCGAAAGCAGGGTTGGCCCGCAGGCCTTGTTTGCCACGCTGCTGGCCGGACTGGTGTTCTTCTTTCTGCTGGACAAGGCCGAGCTTTGGCACCATGGCCACGAACATGGGGATGCCCACGGTCACGACCACGGCGATGCCCATGGTCACAGTCACGATCATCATGAGCATGATCACAGTAGCGCCAAATCAGGTGGCTGGGCTGTGCTGGCTGGTGACAGCGTGCATGCCTTTGGTGACGGCATTCTGATTGCCTCGGCCTTCATGGCCGACCTGCGCCTGGGCGTGGTGGCATCGCTGGCAGTGCTGGTGCATGAAGTGCCGCACCATATGGGTGACTTGGTGGTCATGCGCCAAACGTCTGATAACCGCCGCGCAGCGCTCATCAAGGTGTCGATGGCCGGTGCCGTGACAGCGCTTGGCGGCGTGATCGGTTATGCCTTGGTCGATCAGTTGTTTGACTACCTGCCGTTCTTTTTAATCGTGGCATCGAGCAGCTTCATCTATGTGGCGCTGGCCGATTTGATTCCGCAACTACAAAAGCGGGCAACGGCCATCGAGACCGCATCGCAAATCGCCTGGCTGATGATTGGTATTGGGCTGGTGACGTTTATCAGTGCAGTGGTGCACCGGGCCTGATTTTTAGTCGCGGCTGCTACCCATCAGCCCTGCGCCATTGGTCGGCCGATGTCGCTGCACCAGTCGCTCCAGCTGCCTGCATAAAGGCCCAAAGTCGATGAAGTGCCCAGCCCGGCAATTTGCATGGCGAGGATATTGGGTACTGCGCTGACACCGCTGCCACAGTGATGTACCACCGTTGCAGGGTCACGGCCAGCCAGTAAGGCTTCAAACTCGGCTTTGAGCGTTGCTGGAGGTTTGAACTTGCCGTCAGCGCCTATGTTTTCAGCAAAAGGGCGGTTCAGCGCACCGGGAATATGTCCCGCCACCGGGTCTAGCGGCTCTACGTCGCCTCTAAAGCGCGGTGCGCCGCGCGCGTCTATCAGTGTCTGCAACGGTCGGCCCAAATTGCTGAGTACCGTATCAACCCCCACCAGTTTGGCCCGCTCGGGGCCAAGTTCAAAATTGGTTTGAAAGTGCGCTGGTTCTTCGCCGCTTTTGACTGTGCCGCCTTCAGCCACCCAGGCCTGCAAGCCGCCGTCCAGCACCGCCACGTTTTCAACGCCAGCCCACTTGAGCATCCACCACAGGCGGCCACAGTAGTTGGCACCGTTGCGGTCGTACACCACAGCCTGCATGTTGTTGGCAAAACCTACACTCGACAGCCAGGTGGCAAATTTTTCGCGATTCGGCAGCGGGTGACGTCCGCCTGACGCTGGGGTGTCGGCGCCATGGGCCGTGATCACACCGTCCGCTCCGGGCTTGCCGGGGTTGATGCCGTGCCTGGCGCTCAGGGCCGTGTCAAGGTTGGCATAGACCGCGCCGGGGATGTGCGACTCAAGGTAGTGCTTTTCACCCGCGTGCGGCTGCATCAATTCAAACGTGCAGTCAAAGATGCGAAGCGGCTGGCTACTGGCCATCAGGGCCTGCAGCTGTCCTGCGGAGATCAATGTGGTGTACATGGTGGGTCCTGTGCTGGGAAAAGTCGCGGATAAGTTTCTTCCATTATGGGCCAGCGCCTGTGCCGCAGCCCGTGCAGCCACGAGCAGCCAGGCTAGTGTTCTTCAGCCGGTGCGTCAGGAGCCGCGCGAGCCCGCAAGACGGTGGCGGCGATGGCGCTCAGCACGATCAGCGCCATGCCTGCCCAGCCCATCAGGGGTATATGGTCACCGAATAAAACGACGCTGTAAACAGCAGCAAAAATAATTCCCG
Organism: Burkholderiales bacterium; assembly: GCA_038226155.1. GTDB lineage: Bacteria > Pseudomonadota > Gammaproteobacteria > Burkholderiales > Burkholderiaceae_C > Polaromonas. The sequence goes on along the minus strand of JBBRQQ010000014.1, from coordinate 7,159 downwards.
AGTACTGGAGGTTGGCCACCATCAGGGTACTGCCATGGTTTTGTGACATCGAGTACGCCTTGGTCAGGCAAAGCTGGCCAAGCGAGGCCAGAATGCCCAAGGGCGGTAACCAGATGGCGTGCTGCCAGCTCCATGGGGAAACGCCGAACACCAGCATGCCCAACCCGCCGGCCACGACGGTACCCATTGCAAAATAAAACACGGTACGGGTTTCTGGCTCGCCCATGCGCGAAATCGCCATGATTTGCATGAATGCAAAAGCCGCTCCGAGTCCGGACAGCAGCCCGATCAACCCGGCAAATGCCTGGTTCTGGTCCAGGGCGGGGCGCAGCAACATCACGACGCCTGCAAAGCTGGCCAGGATAGTCATGACCAGTGGCCCCTGGCTCTGCACCTTCTGGCCGGTACGCCCCAACATCAGCGAACCGCCCACCAGAAACGCCGCAATCCATACGCTGCTCATGTAATTGAGCGTCATGGCAGTTGCCAGCGGCAGATGGGAAATGGCATAAAACCATGCAGACAGCGACATCACGCCGATCACACTGCGCCAGGCATGCATGCTTGGCACGGCGGTGCGCAGCGACGTGCCGGTGGCGCGGGCATAGCAGGCCATAAACACCATGCCGATGGCTCCACGGTAAAACACCATTTCCGAATTATTGAAGTACAGCGATGCGTATTTGATGCACACACCCATAGATGCAAAAACAAACGAGGCGAGGATCATCCAGACAGCTTGCATGTCGCGGGGTACCTTGATGCGGCTAGATCATCTGCGTGGTTTTGCTGGCGCCCATTTCCCGGCGGTACCACTCGTGAAAGTGCTGCATGCCGTCTTCCATCGGGCTCTGGTAGGGGCCAAACTCGTTGTCGCCGCGCAGCATCAGCGCCTTCCGGCCCGCGTCCATGCGCAGCGCGATTTCGTCGTCTTCGACGCACGTCTCCATATAGGCCGCCTGCTGCGCTTCGATGAAGTCGCGATCAAACGCGCAAATTTCTTCTGAGTAAAAAAACTCGACGACGTTCAGGGTCTTGTCCGGCCCGCGCGGGTGCAGGGAGCTGACCACCAGCGCATGCGGGTACCACTCGACCATCACATGCGGATAGTAGGTGAGCCAGACCGCGCCGTACTTGGGCGGCACGCCCTTGCGGTATTGCAGCACCACGTCGTGCCACTTTTTGTAGGTGTCGGTGCCCGGCTTGCCGAGTTTGTCAGATACGCCGACCGTCTGCACCGAGTAATGGTTGTTCAGTTCCCAATGCAAGTCGTGCGTGGTTACAAAACCGCCCAGGCCGGGGTGGAAGGGACCGACGTGGTAGTCCTCAAGGTACACCTCGATAAAAGTCTTCCAGTTGTAGTTGCACTCGTGCAGGTGTACTTTGTCAAGCTGGTAGCCTGAAAAGTCGAGGTCGCCCACGGTGTCAAGCGATGCCATCTCGGCGGCTATGTCGCGGCCATTGTCTTCAAACACCAAGCCGTTCCAGCTCGTGGTTTTATAGCGGTTTAAATTGAGGCAGGGGTCAATCTCGAAGTGCGGCGCGCCTATCAGCTCGCCAGATGTGTTGTAGGTCCAGCGGTGCAGCGGGCAGACGATGTTGCTGTCGGCACGGTCGCCGAGCGAGCCACGGCCGGCAAGCATAGTGGACTGGCGGTGGCGGCAGACGTTGGAAATCAGCTCTATGCCCGATGCGTTACGCACCAGCGCCCGACCTTCACCCTCATGCGGTAGCGCGTAAAAATCACCCAGTTGCGGCACGGCCAGCTCGTGGCCCAGGTAACGCGGGCCGCGGGCGAACAGCTTTTGCTGCTCCCGCTCGTAAATCCCGGCATCGAAGTAGCTGGAAATGGGGAGTTGGCTGGTCGCTTGCAGCAGCCTAAGGCTTAGATCAGACATGCTTTGTGGCTTATCGAGAACAATTCTCAATTCTAGCCGAGGGGGTAGCTACCTTGATATGACCCCGGCAGGCCTAAAATCAGGGTTCAACGAAAATACCATGGCTAAATCTTCAGCATCAACGACACCCCCGCCACCTGCGCTCCCTGCCACTTACGAGATCGCACTACAAGAGCTGGAAGCCTTGGTCGCCAGCCTCGAATCAGGCCAATTGCCCTTAGACCAGTTGCTCACGGGGTATCAGCGTGGTGCGCAGTTGCTGAGTTTTTGCAAAGCCAAGCTTGAAGCTGTGGAAACACAGGTCAAAGTGCTTGAAGGCACCGAGCTAAAGCCGTGGGCGTGAGCGTAACTGCGGCCCCGTTTGCACTGGGTCAGTGGAGTGCAACGCAGCTCGACCTAATTGAGCAGACCCTTACGCGATGGGTTGCCTGTCCGAACGACTCGCCCGCGCCCGCCGGTCTGGGTGATGCCATGCGCTACGCCGTGCTTGATGGCGGCAAGCGTCTGCGCCCTTTGCTGGTGATGGCCGCCTGCGAAGCCGTCAACGGCAACCCGCAGGCTGCGCTGCGTTCGGCCTGCGCGGTTGAACTAATACACGCCTATTCGCTGGTTCACGACGACATGCCGTGCATGGACAACGACATACTGCGTCGTGGCAAGCCCACGGTACACGTCAAATTTGGCGAGGCGCAGGCACTGCTGGCGGGCGATGCATTGCAAGCCTTGGCGTTTGAATTTTTGACACCCAGCGACGACTCTGTTGATGCAGTGACGCAGGCACGCCTGTGTCGCATGTTGGCCAAGGCGGCGGGCTTTCAGGGTATGGCGGGGGGGCAGGCGATAGACCTGGCCAGCGTGGGCCTGCCTTTGACGTCTGTGCAACTGCACGAAATGCACCGCCTCAAAACCGGCGCGCTGCTGCAGGCCAGCGTGTTGATGGGGGCCAGTTGCGGCCAGACCAGCTTGCAGGTGTGCGAGGCGCTGCGGGACTACGGCGGCGCAGTGGGGCTGGCGTTTCAGGTGGTGGACGATATTCTGGACGTTACGGCTGACTCCGCCACGCTGGGTAAAACCGCTGGCAAAGATGCCGATCAAAACAAGCCCACTTTTGTATCATTGATGGGGCTGGAAGCATCTAAACATTATGCGCAGAAGTTGCTGGCGAAAGCCTTGGCCAGCCTTGACAAAATAGATACAGATAGCCAGCACAATACGGATGCTTTACGCGCGTTGGCTGACATGTTGGTCAACCGTCACAATTGAGTACACACCATACGATGACTTCATTGCTAGCATCCATCAACAGCCCCGCAGACCTGCGTAAGCTGCCCAGAGCCGAGCTGAAAGCCGTCGCCGACGAGTTGCGGGCTTACGTGCTCGACAGCGTGTCAAAAACCGGCGGACATTTAAGCTCCAACCTCGGTACGGTCGAGCTGACGGTGGCGCTGCACTATGTGTTCAACACACCTGATGACCGCCTGGTGTGGGACGTGGGCCATCAAACCTATCCGCACAAAATCCTCACCGGTCGGCGTGAGCGCATGGACAGCCTGCGCCAGTTTGGCGGGTTGTCAGGTTTTCCGCGCCGTGACGAAAGCCCTTACGACACCTTTGGTACGGCACATTCATCAACCTCGATTTCTGCCGCGCTCGGCATGGCGCTGGCTTCCAAACAAAAAGGTGAAGACCGTTATTCGGTCGCCATTATTGGCGACGGTGCCATGAGCGCAGGGATGGCGTTTGAGGCGCTCAACAACGCTGGCGTGCACGACAACTGCAAGATGCTGGTGGTGCTGAACGATAACGACATGAGCATCAGCCCGCCCGTCGGCGCGCTGAACCGTTACCTGGCGCAACTGATGAGCGGGCGCTTCTATGCATCAGCCAAAAACGTTGGCAAGCATGTGCTGAGCGTTGCACCGCCCCTGCTTGAGCTGGCCAAGCGGCTGGAAACGCACGCCAAGGGCATGGTCGTGCCCGCCACACTCTTTGAAAATTTTGGCTTCAACTACATCGGCCCGATTGACGGACACGATCTGGATTCGTTGATCCCTACGCTTGAGAATATCAAGCAGCTCATGGCCAAGGGCGACCGCCCGCAGTTTTTGCATGTAGTCACCAAAAAAGGCCAGGGCTACAAGCTCGCTGAAGCTGACCCGATTGCCTATCACGGCCCTGGCAAGTTTGACCCGGCCATGGGCCTGCAAAAAGCCACCGCCCCCGCCAAACAAACCTTCACGCAAGTCTTTGGCACCTGGCTGTGCGATATGGCGGCGGCAGATAAGCGTTTGGTTGGTATCACGCCAGCCATGCGCGAGGGCTCGGGCATGGTCGAGTTCCACCAGCGCTTTCCAGAGCGTTACCACGATGTCGGCATTGCCGAGCAGCACGCCATCACGTTTGCAGCAGGTATGGCCTGCGAAGGCGTCAAGCCGGTAGTGGCAATTTACTCGACCTTTTTGCAGCGTGGTTATGACCAGCTGATTCACGACGTGGCGCTGCAAAACCTGCCAGTGGTGTTTGCGCTTGACCGTGCTGGCCTCGTCGGCGCTGACGGCGCAACCCATGCAGGGGCCTATGACATTCCTTACCTGCGCTGCATCCCCAACATGGGAATTGCCTGCCCGGCAGACGAGCGCGAGTGCCGCAAGCTCCTGAGCTCGGCATTTGCACAAAACCATCCGGTGGCAGTGCGTTACCCGCGCGGTGCTGGGGCAGGTATTGCGCCCGAGGCCAATCTGGATGCGCTGCCTTACGGCAAAGGAGAAATACGCTTGAAGGGGCTAGAGCGTTCGGCAGGCAGCCCACCAAGTTCCAGCATCGCGATACTCGCTTTTGGCACGCTGCTGTACCCGGCCTTGCAGGCGGGAGAAAAGCTCGGTTGCACAGTCGTCAACATGCGCTGGGCCAAGCCACTGGACACCGAACTTCTAATTCAACTGGCGGCTACGCATGACGCGTTCGTCACGCTGGAAGAGGGCGCCATCATGGGCGGAGCAGGCAGCGCGGTGAGCGAGGCATTGCAAGCAGCAGGCATCAATAAACCGGTCTTGCACCTGGGCCTTAAGGACGAGTTCATCGAACACGGCGACCATGCAAAACTGCTGGCCATGCAGGGGCTTGATGCGGCGGGGATTGAAGCGTCTGTACGTGCGCGGTTTGATGCGCTTGTGGCTCCAGGCAGTGCCTCGCGAGTGACGCTCAAGTCGGTGGCTTGACGCTGCGAGGCGAGTGCGCAAAACTTCAAGACAATCCTTGCATCGCCGTTCCCTCATCAAACACACGGGCACTGTAGGCCTTGCTGGTCTTGCTGCCAGCGTAGCCCCCGCGGTCCATGCGCAGGCTGTTGTTCGATGGCGCCTGGCGTCGAGCTTTCCCAAGTCACTTGATACGATTTATGGCGGTGCAGAAACCTTTGCGCGTCATGTCAAAGCGATATCAGGTGGCAGGTTTGAGGTGCTGGTCTACCCGGCTGGTGAGTTGATGCCAGCCTTCGGTGTGGTTGATGGTGTGCAGCAGGGGCTGATTGAAGCGGCCCACACCGCGCCGTATTATTTTTTTGAAAAAGACGATACCTTTGCCATCGGTGGTGCAATTCCCTTTGGCCTCAACAGCCGCCAAATGAGTGCCTGGACTTTTCAGGGCAACGGCCTCAAATTGATGCGCGAGTTTTATGCGCGCTACAACATCATCAGCTTTCCGTGCGGCAATACTGGCGCGCAGATGGGCGGCTGGTTTCGCAAAGAGATTCGCTCGATTGCTGACATCAGGGGCCTTAAATTCCGGATTGGCGGATTCGCCGGCAAGGTCATTGAGCGGCTTGGCGGCATCCCACAAAACATTCCGGGCGGCGAGATTTATCACGCCCTGGAACTAGGTACGATTGATGCTGCCGAATGGATAGGCCCTTACGACGACCAGAAGCTGGGTTTTAACAAGGTCGCACCTAACTACTACTACCCCGGCTGGTGGGAGGGTGGCTTGCAGCTTGACCTCTACGTCAACCAGAAGGCCTACGACGCGCTTACGCCCGAGTACAAGGCGCTGGTTGAGGCCGCTACCTCGGCCGCGCACGTGGAGATGCAGGCTAAATACGATGCCAAAAACCCGACCGCCCTCAAGCAGCTGGTTGGCGCGGGCGCAAAACTAAGGCCGTTTCCGGCGGATGTGATGAGCGCGGCCTTCAAGACCTCCATGCAGTTGTACGCAGAGCTCTCAAGCAGCAACCCGGCCTGGGCCAGGGTGTATGGCGACTACGCGCGGTTTCGCGGCGAGCAGAACTTGTGGTTCCGTTTTTCTGAAGCGACTTTTGACCGCTTCATGCAGGGTCAAAAGCTTTAGGCTTTGGCTGACAGCGCTTCGTCAGCTTTTCAGGGAAAACCCGTTGTTTAAAGCTGGGCGCAGTTTCTACAATCAAGCCACTTGCGCACAACGCAGGAGTCACTTAACTTTTACTGGAGTTATCAATGGATCGTCGTTCACTTATTAAAAACGCTGGCATTGCTGGCGTGCTGGCCGCAGGTGTTGCACCTGCCGTACACGCGCAGGCTGCCATTCGCTGGCGCCTGGCTTCGAGCTTCCCCAAATCGCTGGACACGATTTATGGAGGAGCAGAGGTGTTTGCTAATGCCGTCAAGGCCATGTCGGGCGGGACGTTCGAAATTTCGGTTCACGCCGGTGGCGAGTTGATGCCTCCGTTTGGCGTGGTCGATGGCGTGCAGAACGGCACGGTTGAAATGTGCCATACAGTGCCTTATTACTTTTACGGCAAAAATCCGGCGTTTGCGCTCGGCTCTGCGATTCCGTTTGGCCTGAATGCGCGCGGCATGAACGCCTGGATGAAGCACGGCAATGGCCGCAAACTCATGAACGAGCTGTACGCCAAATACAACATGGTCAGCTTTAACGGCGGCAATACCGGCACCCAGATGGGCGGCTGGTTCCGCAAAGAGATCAAGAGCGTTGCCGACTTCAAGGGCCTGAAAATGCGCCTCGGCGGTGGTCTGGTGGGTGAGGTTATGTCCAAGCTGGGCGCAGTGCCGCAAAGCATTCCTGGTGGCGAGATTTACCAGGCACTTGAAAAGGGCACGATTGATGCCGCGGAGTGGGTAGGCCCATATGACGACCAGAAGCTGGGCTTTAACAAGGTGGCACCCAATTATTACTATCCGGGCTGGTGGGAAGGCGGGTTGCAGTTGGACCTGTACATCAACCAAAAGGCGTATGCCGCCTTGAGCCCTGAGTTCAAGGGCATGGTCGAT
>JBBRQQ010000013.1:0-61783 GCA_038226155.1 Burkholderiales bacterium | reverse complement strand
TTGATGCGGATGGCAAAGCTGTGAAAGGTTTTGACGGCACATCGGTGGTGCAGGCCCACATGACCAACTCACGCCTGACCGACCCTGAAGTGCTGGAGTTTCGCTTTCCGGTTCGACTGGAGAGCTTTGAGATCGCCCCAGGCACGGGCGGTGCGGGCCGCTGGCACGGTGGCAACGGCGGTATTCGACGCGTGCGCTTTCTGGAACCCATGACTGCCAGTATTTTGTCGAATGGGCGCGTACATGGCGCTTTCGGCATGGCGGGCGGGCAAGCCGGGCAAGTCGGAAAAAACCTGGTGCTGCGTTGCGATGGGCGTATTGAAGCGCTGGGCCACATCGGCCAAGCTGACATGCAAAGCGGCGATATTTTTGAAATTCATACGCCGGGTGGTGGCGGGTTTGGATCCGCCTAGATCGGCTGTGGCGCCTGACTGAATTGTTAACGTTGATGCAAAGGGTTGGACAATGCTATTAAAACTGTAACTGGTCACGCCCGTATTCATTGGGCCGAAGGCATTTTTAGGGATCAAAAAGTATAAAAAACGTAAAAAAACCCGCTTCAAGCGGGTTTTTTTTTAAAATACAAGCAGATTTACTTCTTGGCAGCGCTTGCTGCGCTGGCAGCGGGCTTGGCCATTGCAGCTTTGTCGTCTTTTGCTTTCTTGACATCGGCTTTAGCAGCTTTGTCTGCTTCGGCTTTCTTTTGCTTTTCTTCAGCTTTAGCTTTTTTGTCGGCTTCTTTTTTCGCTTTGGCTTCAGCTTTTGGGTCAGCCTTGGCTTCTGGTTTTGCGGCGGCTGCTGGAGTAGATGCTGCGGCAGCGGGTTTGGCTGCAGCTACAGGACCTGCTGCTGCGGGTTTGGCATCAGCTTTTTTTTCTTCTGCTTTGGCTGCCGGAGCTGCAGCGGCTGGTTTGTCGTCTTTCTTGGCTGGGGCAGCAGCAGGAGCACCTGCAAATGCTGCGCCACCTACAGTCAAGCCACCAGCCGACAGCTTAGCTGCGCTTTTTTCACCAACGCCTTTAACGCGCTCTATGAAGTCGTTCCAGTCTTTGAAGTTACCCTTTTTGCGCTCTTCAACAATTTTGGTAGAGATGGCGGGGCCGATGCCCTTGATGCCGTCGAGTTCGGCGGCGGTAGCTTTGTTGACATCAACAGCGGCAAACGATACGGCCATGTACATGGCAGCGAAAAACGCCAGCAATTTCTTGAACATAAAAACTCCTCAGGGATTGATTTGAATTAGGGACATGAGCCACCTTGAAAAAGAGCGTGGGCCTGTTAACTAACGGCCAAGTTCCGCGTGGGTTGACTCAATCCTGGAGTTTTTAGCCAGGGAAACCCTGATAAAGGCCAGATGCCAGCAAGCGCTCAGTTTTTTTGACTGCTTAACCAGTGCATATAAGCCGTCACACCGGACTGCACGTCAGCAAACGTGTGGTCGCAGCCAGCGGCGCGCAACGTGCTTAGATCGGCCTGGGTGTAGCTTTGGTATTTGCCGACCAGTGCAGAGGGAAATGGGATATAGCTTATCAACCCGTCATGAACTGCATTTTTTAACGAGATGTCTGCGTTACCCTTGAGTGCCTTGACGACGCTAAGTGCCACATCATTAAACGGCTGCGCCTTGCCGGTGCCGAGATTGAAGATGCCGGACTTCTCGGGATGGTCGAGAAACCACAGATTGACGGCCACCACGTCGTCGATAAATACAAAATCGCGCATTTGCTGGCCAGCGTCGTAGCCATCATGCTCGCCAAACAATTTGACCTTGCCATCGACCTGGAACTGGTTGAACTGGTGAAAGGCCACACTGGCCATACGGCCCTTGTGCTGCTCGCGCGGGCCGTAAACATTGAAGTAACGAAAACCTGCGACTTGTACGTCGGCGTTTTCAAACCGTGCGCCGAGCTCGCGCCGCATTCTCTGGTCGAACAGCAGCTTGGAGTAGCCGTAGACGTTGAGCGGTTTTTCAAACTCGGATTGGTCGCTGAAGGTGTCAGAGCCGCCCTTCGAAGCCTGGTCAGGCTTTGACTCTCCATACACGGCGGCAGACGAGGCGTATAGCAGGCGGGTGCCCTGCTCCTGGCAAGACTGGAATAAATCAACGGACAGCGTGTAGTTGTTGTCCATCATGTACTTGCCGTCAAGCTCCATGGTGTCGCTGCATGCGCCTTCGTGAAAGACTGCTTCTACCTCGCCAAATGCGCCTTCGGCAAATACTTCATAAAACTCGTCCGCATCGACATAGTCAGCAATCTGCAGGTCGGCCAGGTTGCGAAACTTGTCGCCTTCAGTCAGGTCGTCCACCGCGATGATGTCGTCGATACCGCGCGCGTTCAGGCCCTTGATGATGTTGCTGCCGATAAATCCTGCTGCGCCAGTGACTATGATTTTCATAAGATGTCCTTGCCTGGTGTGGCTTTAGCTATTGCCAAACAGTTCGCTGTACTTGACGGTGGCTGTGCCGAACTTGCCAACCACAATGCCGCCCGCGCGATTGGCAATGGGTACTGCTTCGCGCAGGCTCATGCCAGTGGCCACCATGGTTGCAAGCGTGGCAATGACCGTGTCGCCTGCGCCCGTTACGTCAAACACTTCGCGCGCCAGGGCTGGTACGTGTAACTCACCCTGGTCATCAAACAGCGTCATGCCAGCTTCACTGCGCGTTAGCAGCAGCGCGTGCAGATTGAGCGAAGCCCGTAGCTTGTGTACTTTTATCTTGAGGTTAGTTTCATCAGTCCAGGGGCCTATGACCTGCTCCAGTTCAGTGCGGTTGGGCGTGATGACGGTTGCATTTTTGTAGCGGGCGTAATCCGAACCTTTGGGATCGACCAGCACCACCTTGCCTGTTGCCCTAGCCTGGTCAATCATCAGCGTGATGTGCGCCAGCCCGCCTTTGCCGTAGTCGGAGAACAGCACCGCATCATGCTGTGGAAATAGGTTCTCAAAAGTGGCTGACTGGGATGCCAGCACTTTGGTTTCAGGGGTGTTCTCAAAGTCAAGCCGGATGAGTTGCTGTTGCCTGCCAATCACGCGCAGCTTGACTGTCGTTTTGAGGCGCGCATCACGGCCGAAGTAGGGCGTGATGCCGGTCTTGGCAACCAGTGCCTCCAGGCTGTGGCTGGCTTCGTCTTTACCCACCACACTAAGCAGCGAAGCTTTCGCACCCAATGTGACGATGTTATAGGCCACGTTGGCAGCACCACCAATGCGTTCTTCAGTGTGAGTTACCCGCACGACCGGTACCGGTGCCTCGGGTGATATTCGGTCTACCGCACCATACCAGTAACGGTCCAGCATGGCATCGCCGACCACGAGGACACGGGCGGAGGAAATGTTTTCTTGCGTCAATTGTTTAGTGGGAGTCATGCGGATGAGTACTGCTTTTCAGAGCTCTTCTATTCGGCGCGCGGGGTAACTGTCCCAGGCCTGGCAGCCTGGGCAATGCCAGAAGTGCTGGGTGGCCTCAAAGCCGCAGGCGGCGCAGCGGTAGCGCATCAGGGGTTTGGTGGCCTGGTCGAGTGCGCGTTGCACCAGCTTGTGGCATTGTTCGGACTCCAGAGGTTCACCCGCAATCCATAGCGACGCTGCTACCAGCGACGCTTCACGTTCAAGGTGCCGGATGTACCAGTGCCGGCTTGAGCCAGGATCTTTGTCGAGCTGGACAATCGCCTGCATCACGTCCACGGAGGGTGCGCGCGCGTAGTGCGTTTTCAGCAGATCAGTGACAGGCTCATACAAGGCGTGGTTTTGTGAATTTTGTGCGATGTGTACCAGCAAACTGGCCACCAGAGGTAGTGCCTGCGGGGCGGATTTTTCGAGTGTCAGAAGCGCATCAAACGCAGCCTGGTGCTGGCCGCGCTGATTGTTCAGTTTGGCAAGATCAATCAGGGGACGTGCAGAAGCTGGAGCGGTGCGGCAGGCAAGGTGCAGGGCTTCGAACGCTTGGGTTACATCCCCGGCTGCGATGGCGGCGCTGGCTTGTTCGCACAGGTAATGCGCCTGTCGGCCATTGAAACTGCCGTGGCTGGCGCTGTCGAGCTTACTGGCAATGTCTGTGGCGTGTTGCCAGTCGCGCGAGCGTTCGTAGATGGACAGCAGGGCCAGCCGGGCTTCTTCCTCATAGCTGGTGCCTTCCAATTTACGTAATGCGGCCTCGGCGCGATCCAGTAGACCGGCCTTGAGAAAATCCAGTGCCAATGCGTGCTGGGCACGGTCACGCTCGGGTTGTGCCAGATCGCCGCGCGACATCAGGTGTTCGTGTACGCGCACGGCACGCTCGTATTCGCCACGTCGGCGAAACAGGTTGCCGAGTGCGAAGTGCAATTCAGATGTGTCAGGGTCGTTTTGAACCGCTTCGATAAATGCGTCTATGGCCTGGTCCTGCTGCTCGTTGAGCAGGAAATTCAAACCACGGAAATAGGCTTTGGGTGCTTGGTGGTTTTCAATACGCAGTTGCCGCAGGTCAATACGCGATGCCAGCCAGCCCAGCGCGAAGGCGATGGGAAAGCCCAGTAAAACCCAGGTGAAGTCAAAGTCCATGGCGGGGAATTGATGCGGGGTCCAGGCTTGCAGAAGGGGATTGGCTGGATGCTGAATTCACGCGGCTTGATTTGCGCTTTTTCCACCAGCGCGGCATCATGAACAGCACGCCCAGCGCAAGGCCGCAAGTAAACGCTGACAGTACCACCAGCACCAAAGGTGCCTTCCAGAGCGTTCCAAAAAAGAAATAGACAGCAACAGCTTGCTGGTTATTCAGCGCAAAAGCAAAGAGCGTAAAAAAAATGGCTGCTTTAAGCAGCCACATCAGGTATTTCATTAGAGGCCACCTCTTGACGTTTTGCCGGTGATTGTAGCCAGCACCGGGTGCTTATTTTGATGCTTTCGAAGCCTGAGCCGTCAGCAGTTCTGCGGTACGGGCGTCCACGGCTTCACGCAAGGCCTTGCCTGGCTTGAAGTGGGGAACACGTTTTTCAGGAATCGCGACGCTCTCACCCGAGCGTGGGTTGCGGCCCATCCGGGGCGGACGTCTGTTGACAGAGAAACTCCCAAAACCACGAATTTCAATCCTGTGGCCCCGCACCAACGCGTCGCTCACGGCATCAAGAATGGTCTTGACGGCGTACTCGGCATCGCGATGTGTGAGCTGGCCGAATCGGTTGGCCAGCTCTTCTACCAGGTCACTTCGGGTCATTTGTACAGGGGAGGAATTCGGGGTCGGGGATGATTCGGGGACTAATCAGTTTGGGAACAGAGCAGGCGGGCAGCTTTGCTGCGTCGCCTGGTCTTTCCCGCAAACTTATTTCGACTCGTTGTCCATCTTGGCGCGCAGCAGTGCGCCAAGGTTGGTGAGGCCGGAGCTTTCTCGTGTGGACTGCTGGCTCAGGGAGGCCATGGCTTCCTGCTGGTCCGCGTTATCCTTGGCTTTGACCGACAACTGGATGTTGCGGGTCTTGCGATCCACGTTCACCACGACTGCGGAAACTTCATCGCCTTCTTTCAGCACGTTGCGCGCATCTTCAACCCGGTCACGGCTGATTTCGCTGGCACGCAGGTAGCCAATGATGTCTTCGCCGAGGTCGATTTCAGCACCTTTTGCATCAACGGTTTTAACCTTGCCGGTCACAATCGCGCCCTTGTCGTTGATAGACACGAACGTGGTGAACGGATCAGAGTCGAGCTGCTTGATGCCCAGGGAGATACGCTCGCGGTCGACATCGACAGCCAGCACAATCGCTTCGACTTCCTGCCCCTTTTTGTAGTTGCGAACAGCAGCTTCGCCGGGCTCGTTCCACGAGAGGTCGGACAAATGCACAAGGCCGTCGATACCGGCAGCCAGTCCAACGAACACGCCGAAGTCGGTGATCGACTTGATCGGGCCCTTGACGCGGTCGCCGCGCTTGGTGTCCTGTGCAAACTCTTGCCATGGGTTGGCCTTGCATTGCTTCATGCCCAGGCTGATGCGGCGTTTGTCTTCGTCGATCTCGAGAACCATGACTTCGACTTCGTCGCCCAGGGTCACGAGCTTGCTTGGCGCAACGTTCTTGTTTGTCCAATCCATTTCGGACACGTGAACCAGACCTTCAATGCCTGGCTCAAGTTCAACAAACGCGCCGTAATCGGCGATGTTGGTGATCTTGCCGAACAAACGGGTGGTTTGCGGGTAGCGGCGGTTCACGCCCATCCACGGGTCGTCGCCCATTTGTTTGAGCCCCAGCGAGACACGGTTTTTCTCTGTGTCGAACTTCAGAATCTTGGCAACGATTTCCTGGCCAGCCGTCACCACTTCGCTTGGGTGACGCACGCGGCGCCATGCCATGTCGGTGATGTGCAGCAGGCCGTCGATACCGCCGAGGTCAACGAAGGCACCGTATTCGGTGATGTTCTTGACCACGCCCTTGACAGATGATCCTTCTTTGAGGGTTTCCATCAGCTTGGCGCGTTCTTCGCCCATCGATGCTTCGACCACTGCGCGGCGTGACAGTACGACGTTGTTGCGCTTGCGATCGAGCTTGATGACCTTGAATTCCATAGTCTTGTTCTCGTACGGAGACAAGTCCTTGATGGGGCGGGTGTCGATGAGCGAACCGGGCAGGAAAGCGCGGATGCCGTTGACGAGGACGGTCAGGCCACCCTTGACTTTGCCGCTGGTCTGGCCGGTGACGAATTCGCCGGATTCCAGGGCTTTTTCAAGGCTCATCCACGATGCGAGGCGCTTGGCCTTGTCGCGCGACAGCAGTGTGTCGCCATAGCCGTTTTCGACGGAGTCGATGGCAACGGAAACAAAATCACCGACCTGGACTTCGAGTTCACCCTGGTCGTTTTTGAATTCTTCGAGGGGCACATAGGCCTCGGACTTCAGTCCGGCGTTGACGACGACGTGGTTATGGTCGATGCGAACGACTTCGGCGGTGATGACTTCACCGGTGCGCATTTCAGAGCGCTGGAGTGATTCGTTGAATAGATCGGCAAAAGATTCAGACATTGATTTTCCTGGTCCACACAGCGGGGTTCAGTTAGCGGAATTGCTAAAAGTTTTGATTCTGCTTGCGGCTTTGTATGCAGCTTTTAAAAGCTGCGGGTTACGTTTAAAACCTGCTAACCAATGCGCCGTGAAGGCGAGAATGGGGGTCAGAAGGGCCGGGTGCCTTGCCACCAGTCGATGACCTGAGCTACCGATTTTTCAATCGACAAATCAGAGTTGTCCAACAGCAAGGCGTCATCAGCAGGTTTTAAAGGGGCTGCTTTTCGCGACATATCGCGAGCATCACGTGCCTCTAAATCTTGCTGAATATCTTGGATTGTAGCTGAATTTCCCTTTGAAATCAACTGCTTATGGCGGCGTTCGGCGCGGTGGATGCTGCTGGCAGTCAGGTAAATTTTCAGTGCTGCATCGGGGAAAACAACGGTGCCCATATCGCGGCCATCTGCGACCAGACCGGGTACAGTCCGAAAGTTTCGCTGTAACTCCATCAGCGCATTGCGCACTTGGAGGTGAGCGGACACTCTCGAGGCGGCCATACCAGCTGCTTCGGTACGAATGGCATCGGAGACGTCCTTGCCGGCAAGAAGAATGCGGTCACCCTGAAAGCGGACGGGAAGACCTCGTGCGATTCGGGCTACCCCGTCGCCGTCCTCCAGCGAAATCCCGGCTTGCGCCGAAGCATAGGCGCTCAAGCGGTACAGGGCACCAGAATCGAGGTAATGGTAGCCAAGCCGGTGTGCGCACAGGGCGGCCAGCGTGCCTTTTCCAGAAGCGGTCGGGCCGTCAATGCAGATGACCGGTATGTCTACAGTCTGGGCATGGGTCACGGAGAACAAGGCTTCGAAATAGTCCGGAAAAGTCTTGGCCACGCACCTCGGATCCAGAATGCGTATCGGCAATCGCGCCGGATTGAACGCGGCCAGCGAAAAACACATGGCGATGCGATGGTCGTCGTAAGTGTGGATAGCGCTGGTTTGCCATTTGATCGGCGGTGTGATCGTGAGGTAGTCGTGCCCCTCCTCAACTACCGCGCCAAGTTTTCGCAACTCACACGCCATCGCCGCAATGCGGTCTGTTTCCTTGACGCGCCAGCTCGCAATGTTACGCAGCACCGTGGTGCCTTCGGCGTAAAGCGCCATCACGGCGAGCGTCATGGCTGCGTCCGGGATGTGGTTGCAGTCCAGATCAATTGCCTTGAGTGGCCATGTACCACGGGTAATTCGCAAGCTGCTGTGGGTGGTGATTATCTGTGCACCCATCATGCGAGCCGCTTCAACAAAGCGTATGTCGCCCTGAATTGAGTTTTCGCCTAAGCCGTGTATTTCAAGGCCGCTATGGCTTTTATCGCCCGCAGCAATTGCGCCAAGCGCTATAAAATAGCTGGCCGATGAGGCATCGCCTTCCACATGGATGCTGCCAGGCGACTGGTACTGGCTGCCAGCCGGAATGACAAATTTTTGCCAGTTATCTAAGCCAAGTGGACGCTGGACATCAATGCCAAAACGCCTGAGCAGTTTGAGCGTGATTTCTATATAGGGCTTGGAGATCAGCTCGCCTACAACTTCGATGCAGATGTCGTTCTTTGCAACCAGCGGCAGAGCCATCAGCAGCGCCGTTAAAAACTGGCTTGACACATCACCACGAACCTTGATGGGTGCATCGAGCTTCAAGTGACCTGCGTAGAGGCGAAGCGGCGGGAAACCTTCGTTGCCAAGGTAGTCAATGCCGCAGCCTAGCTGCCGCAAGGCATCCACCAGATCACCAATCGGGCGCTCATGCATACGCGCCACGCCAGCCAGTTCAAACTCACCACCTGATAGCGCCAGCAGCGCCAATGCGGCTGTCAGGGGGCGCATGGCGGTACCTGCATTGCCCATGAAAAGCGCAGCTTTGGTGTTGGCCATTTGCCCACCCAGGCCGCCAATGGTGACGAAGTCACCGCTTTTTTCAATGGAACAGCCCAGCTGCTCAATCGCCCCCAGCATGACGGCCGTGTCATCAGACGCCAGCAGGTCATTGACTGTAGTGTTGCCGCGGCTTAAAGCTGCCAGCAACAAGACGCGATTGGAAATGCTTTTGGAGCCCGGTAGACGGACTTTGCCGCCCGCTGTGGCCAATGGCGGGATGTCGAGATACGCAACGTCGAACATGGTGCCGACTTAACTTTTCGGCTTGTGGGTGGCAATGCGCCAGTTGGCACGGGTTTCGCTGGCCTGCTCGATCAGGTTTTCAAGCGCATCGCCGTCGCCGCTGGCTATCAGCTTTTCCAGCGACTGCAGGGTTTGCTGAAATATTTTTGACTGGTCGAGCAACTCTTCCCGATTGGCAATCAGCACATCGCGCCACATTTTTGGATCACTAGCGGCAATCCGGCTGAAATCCCGAAACCCTGGACCTGCCAGCGAGAGATATTCTTTACCGCGGGCCTGGCCCACGATGCCATTAATCAGTGCGAAAGCAATCAGGTGTGGCAAGTGGCTTACCGCTGCATAGGCCGCATCATGGGACTGCGGCGACATTTTGACGACATTGCAACCAAGTGCTGTCCAGACATCGACTGCTTTTTGCAACTGCACAGTGAAAGTGCGTTCAATAGGGGTGAGGATGACCTGCTTGCCTCTGTACAAATCGGCATCCGCATTTTCAACGCCAGAGACCTCTTTGCCGGTGATGGGGTGCGCTGGCACAAAACAGCCCACATGATCGCGCAGCACGCGACGCGCTGCATCAACCACATCGCGCTTGGTCGAGCCCACGTCCATTAGCAGCGTATTGGGTGTAATAAGGTGGCGGATGGCCTTGAAGGTAGCTTCGGTTGCAGACACGGGCACTGCCAGCAGCACAATGTCTGCACCAGACACAGCCAGCAACGCTGACGGTGCCTCCACATCAATCACCCCCATCATCCGAGCGCGTTCGGTGGTGGATGGCGATTTGCTGTAGCCTACAACGCGTTTGACCAGGCCCGCGCGCTTGAGCGCGAGCGCAAATGAACCACCCATCAGCCCGCAACCAATAAGACCTAGTTGCTCAAACATTCTCGAAATCCAGACATAAATATGATGAAGCGTAAGGGTAATGTTTTTCCGCCTGGCCGCCCCAAGGAAAAATGCGCCCGCTTGGGGGGCAGCGAATTACACGAAGTGAAAAGCGTGGGGGCCATGTCATTCACTGATGGGGTAGATGCCCAGTACCTTGTAAAAAGCGCATAGCCTCTGCAGCTCTGCCAAGGCAGCACCGACGTGAGGTTGGGACGGATGGCCCTGCAAATCAATGTAAAAATAATATTCCCACTGGCCGGAGCGTGCCGGGCGTGACTCGAAGCGCGTCATCGAAACACCATGATCTTTGAGCGGAACCAGAATGTCGTGTACGGCACCTGGCCGATTGGTGACCGATACCACCAAACTGATGCAGTCATTGCCGGATGGGGGCGGTGGTGGCAGGGTTTGCGGCAGGCATATCACCACAAAGCGTGTGCGATTAAAGGCTTCATCCTGAATGCCAGGTACAACTGTATGCAAGCCAAATTCCGCGCCAGCGCGCTCGCCGGCTATACCTGCCCAAGCTGGATTGGTAGAAGCTAGCCGCGCACCTTCTGCATTGCTCGACGCAGCGTGCAGCGTGGCATTCGGCAGATGGCTGGTCAGCCAACCCTGGCACTGTGCCAGCGCCTGCGGATGGGCGTAAACCGCTTCAACTCCGTCCAGAGAGTCAGACAGGCGCAGCAGGTTGTGCCTGACCATCAAGCTGACCTCGCCGACAATATGCAGGGGCGATGTCAGAAACAGATCCAGAGACCGGGAGACAACACCTTCGGTCGAGTTTTCAACAGCCACCACGCCGTAGCCTGCGCTGCCAGAGGCTGTCGCGTGAAATACTTCGTCAACGCTGGCACAGGGAACCTGCTCAATGCTGGCTCCAAAAAACTGCAATGCTGCCTGTTCGCTGAAGGTGCCGGCGGGACCCAGATAGGCGACGCGTACTGGCGCTTCAAGAGCCAGGCAGGCCGACATGATTTCGCGCCACACGGCTGCCACATGCTCGCTTTTTAGCGGCCCGGTATTGGCGTGCTGGATTTGCTCTATGACTCTGGCAACGCGGTCGGGCCTGAAAAACGGTGAGCCTTCACGTTTTTTGACTTCTCCAACCTGTTCGGCAACTCGCGCACGGCGATTCAGCAGGGTCAGCAACTCCTGATCTATGGCATCAATCTGAATGCGCAGGTCGGCAAGATTCAAGGTCATTTCTTGGCTGCAGGCTTGCCTTTGTCTGGCGAAGCTGATGCGGAGGGTGCTGCACCGGGTGCCGCTGTTGTTCCAACAATTTTGGTTGCGGCATCGTCAAACTCCCGGACCCGGGTCGTTACGTCATTGCGCGTCGCATCGACCAGCTCTTTGACAAAAACATTTCCAAGCTCCGGTGCGGCAGCCTGGTATTTCTTAATCACAGGCGACTCAAAAAACGTGGCGATTTGTTTGAGCTCATCAAGGCTGAAACGCTCCATATAGGCGGGAATCAGTGCGCCACTGCTGACCTGAATCACCCTGCCGCTGATGATTTTTGAGACATCGTCGTAATAGGCCTTCAACGCTGCATTGAGCTGTTCGCGTGCCTTTTCCTGGCGGGCTTGGGGAACGTTGCTTTGAAGTTTTGGTGCCCAGTTTTGCAGTATTTCCTGCGTTGCGCTGTCGGCAAGCTGGCCAACAAGTCGCTGGAGCTCAGGGCCTTGCTGAAGCGCAACCACCCTGGTGGCCCAATCGAGCTTCGGATCAGCACTTTGTGCCAAGCTTGCGGTCGAAAATACAAGGCTTGTAATAGTCACGGTGGCCACGGTAGCCATGGCGGTCAAGAGTTTTTTCATTCGTTGCTTTCCGGGTTTTCAGTAGGTGATTCGGAGGGCGGGCTGCTCTCGTCCAGCGCAGCGTCGTTTTCGACGATTCGCTGCAGGCCGCTCAATTGTGAGCCTTCGTCAAGTCCGATGAGGGTTACGCCTTGCGTAGCCCTGCCCATCTCGCGGATTTCGCTCACGCGGGTGCGCACCAGTACACCTTTGTCGGTAATCAGCATGATTTCATCGTCAGTATGAACCAGCGTCGCAGCAACAACCTTGCCGTTGCGCTCGCTTTGCTGAATGGCGATCATGCCTTTTGTACCGCGTCCGTGGCGCGTATATTCGGTAATGGAGGTGCGTTTGCCATAGCCGTTTTGGGTGGCGGTCAGCACGCTTTGCTGCTCGTCTTCCGCTACCAACATTGCGATAACGCTTTGGCCAGCTTCCAGCGACATGCCGCGTACGCCCCTTGCGTTGCGGCCTAACGGTCGTACGTCTTCTTCGTCAAAGCGTACCGCCTTGCCGCCATCGCTAAATAGCATGACATCGTGCTTGCCATCGGTTAGCGCAGCGCCAATCAGGTAGTCGCCATCGTCGAGATTGACCGCGATGATGCCGCCCTTGCGCGGGTTGTTGAATTCATCCAGCGCCGTTTTTTTCACCGTGCCCATGGATGTCGCCATGAACACATACTGGTCTGCCGGGAAGCTGCGCTTTTCACCGGTCAGCGCCAATACGACGTTGATTTTTTCGCCTTCTTGCAAGGGGAACATATTGACGATGGGCCTGCCGCGCGAGCCGCGCGAGCCCGCTGGTACTTCCCATACCTTGAGCCAGTAAAGCCGTCCACGGTTGGAAAAACACAGGATGTAGTCGTGAGTGTTGGCGATGAAAAGCTGATCAACCCAATCGTCTTCTTTGGTGGCTGTAGCCTGCTTTCCGCGGCCACCGCGTTTTTGTGCGCGGTACTCCGACAGCGGCTGGCTCTTTATATAGCCGGTGTGCGACAGCGTTACCACCATGTCGGTCGGAGTAATCAGGTCTTCGGTGCTCAGGTCAAACGAGCTGTGTTCAATCTGGCTACGGCGCGCGCCCAGTTTGGTTTGCCCAAATTCCTGGCGGATGGCTGAGAGCTCTTCGCCGATGATGACAGACACACGCTCTGGCCGGGCCAGAATATCAAGCAGGTCATCAATCTCTGCCATGACTTCTTTGTATTCAGCCACAATTTTGTCTTGCTCAAGGCCTGTCAGGCGGGCAAGACGCATCTGCAAAATCTCTTGCGCTTGGGTTTCGGACAGGCGGTACAAACCATCATTACCCATGCCGTAGAGCTTTTCAAGACCGTCCGGTCGGTAGTCATCGGCGTTGACCACTCCACCGTCGGTCCGGGTGCGAGTCAGCATTTCCCGAACCAGTTTGCTGTCCCAAGGTTTGAGCATCAGTTCGGCTTTTGCCACGGGCGGCGTGGGGGCGTTGCGGATGATGGCGATGAACTCATCGATGTTGGCCAGTGCTACGGCCAGACCTTCCAGCACATGACCACGTTCCCGCGCCTTGCGCAGCGTGAATACGGTGCGCCGCGTGACAACTTCCCGACGGTGGGACAAAAAGACCTGAATCAAATCCTTCAGGTTGCACAGCTTGGGTTGGCCGTTAATCAGCGCCACCATGTTGATGCCGAAGGTGTCCTGTAGCTGGGTCTGCTTGTAGAGGTTGTTCAGCACCACCTCGGGCACTTCCCCGCGCTTGAGTTCAATTACCAGGCGCATTCCGGACTTGTCGCTTTCGTCCTGGATGTGGCTGATACCTTCGATTTTTTTCTCGTGCACCAGCTCGGCCATACGCTCCTGGAGCGTCTTTTTATTGACCTGATAGGGGAGCTCATCAACGATGATGGACTGGCGTTGGCCCTTGTCGATGTCTTCAAAATGGCATCTGGCACGCATCACCACTCTGCCGCGTCCGGTTCGATAGCCGTCCTTGACGCCGTTGATGCCGTAAATAATGCCGGCCGTTGGAAAATCCGGTGCCGGAATGATTTCCATCAGCTCATCGATGGATGCCTCGGGATTTTTAAGAAGATGCAGGCAGGCATCAACGGCTTCATTCAGGTTATGGGGCGGAATGTTGGTCGCCATGCCGACGGCAATCCCCGACGAACCATTGACCAGCAGGTTCGGGAATCTGGCCGGCATGACCAGCGGTTCATGCTCGCTACCGTCGTAATTGGGGCCAAAATCCACAGTCTCCTTGTCCAGATCGGCAAGCAGTTCGTGTGCAATCTTGGACATCCGGATTTCGGTGTAACGCATGGCAGCCGCGTTGTCGCCATCGACAGAACCGAAGTTTCCCTGGCCATCAACCAGCATGTGGCGAAGCGAAAAATCCTGCGCCATGCGGACGATCGTTTCGTAGACCGCGCTGTCACCGTGGGGGTGATATTTACCAATCACATCGCCCACAATACGGGCCGATTTTTTATAAGGCTTATTCCAGTCGTTGTTCAGCTCATGCATGGCAAACAGCACGCGCCTGTGAACTGGTTTGAGTCCGTCCCGCGCATCGGGCAGGGCTCGACCCACAATCACGCTCATGGCGTAATCAAGGTAGCTCCGGCGCATTTCCTCTTCAAGACTGATGGGAAGGGTTTCTTTTGCAAACTGGGTCATGAGAGGCCTGAGTGAAATTTGTCGCGGTCTGCTCTGGGCAGGTCGCTGATTTTAAGGCCTGAGTTTAAGGTGTCCGGATTGTGGCGGAGTAGCAACAAACACCAAAGATTCTGACGTCAACGTGGGACGAACACGATTGTGGGCTTGTGCCATCAATCGGCTGTGGCACAATAACTGTAACGCTTTGAGTGGTGGTCACTTACGGCGTATAACTTATTAATCGCAGCCAGTCTGCGGCTTTTCTCTAGAGGAGAACCATGAAGAAACTCAACAAAGTGGCAATGTTGTTTGCTTCCGCAGCGCTTGCTACCGCCGCTGGTGCACAAACAATCGACAACTGGAAAAACGGTACCGGCGAATACGTCTGGAAAAATGGCACAAACGAACTGTGCTGGCGTGATGCCAACTGGACGCCTGCTACCGCTGCTCCTGGTTGCGATGGCGCGATTGTTCCTCCTGCCCCACCTGCTCCTGTAGCTGAACGAGCAGCACCTGCTCCAGCACCTGCTCCAGCACCTGCTCCTACCGTGGCAACTAAAGTCACCTATGCTGCAGATGCGTTCTTTGACTTTGACAAGTCCGTCATCAAGCCAGAAGGCAAAGCCAAGCTGGATGACCTGGTCAACAAGATCAAAGACATCAATCTCGAAGTCATCATTGCTGTGGGTCACACTGACTCCGTCGGCAGCGATAGCTACAACCAGAAGCTGTCGGTTCGCCGTTCAGAGGCTGTCAAGGCTTATCTGGTGTCTAAAGGCATCGAGAAAAATCGCGTTTATACCGAAGGTAAAGGCGAGAAACAGCCAGTTGCTGACAACAAGACCGCCGAAGGCCGCGCTAAAAACCGCCGCGTGGAAATCGAAGTTGTTGGTACACGCGCCAACAAGTAATCCCTCCGGAATACTCCAAAAAAACCGCGCTAAGGCGCGGTTTTTTTATGTCCGGGCGATAATCTCATAATGTCCACCACTACCAATTTCGACCCTGCCGAGCTGGCCAAATTCTCCGATCTTGCCCATCGCTGGTGGGATCTGGAAAGCGAGTTTCGGCCTCTTCACCAGATCAATCCGCTGCGCTTGGCGTGGATTGAAAATCTGGTGCCACTACACGGAAAACGCGTGCTGGACGTGGGTTGCGGCGGCGGTATATTGGCCGACGCAATGGCGCGCAAAGGTGCCGACGTGCTCGGGATTGACCTTGCCACCAAGGCTTTGAAAGTGGCACAGCTTCACGCGCTCGAAGCCCAGACTGAAGGCGTGCAATACCAGGAGATCAGCGCTGAAACCCTTGCGCTGGAGCAGCCCGCCTGCTTTGATGTCGTGACCTGCATGGAAATGCTGGAGCATGTCCCTGATCCGTCGTCCATCGTCAAAGCCTGTGCGGCGCTGGTCAAACCCGGTGGACATGTCTTTTTTTCCACCATCAACCGCAACGCCAAGGCCTTTATGTTTGCCATTGTTGGGGCTGAATACGTTTTGAACCTGTTGCCGCGCGGTACACATGAATACGCAAAGCTCATCAAACCCAGCGAACTGGCGGGCTATTGCCGCGCAACGGGGCTGGCCTTGCAGCACACCAGGGGCCTGCAATACAACCCTTTGACTCGGCACTATTGGCTTGATGCAGACACCAGCGTCAACTACCTGTTTGCTACCCTCAAGAGCCAAGGCTGAAATCCGGATGTTCGCCAACATAGATGCCGTGCTGTTCGACCTGGACGGCACCCTGATAGACAGCGCACCCGACCTGGGCGCAGCAGCCGACAAGATGCGTACTGATCGTGGTCTCACCTCACTGCCGCTTGCACACTATCGGCCACTCGCTGGGTCGGGCGCTCGCGGCATGATTAGCGTGGCTTTTGGCCTCAAGCCTGAAGACGCGGATTTCGAGGCGCTCAAGGAAGAGTTTTTTATCAATTACGAGGCCTGCATGACCGAGCGTACCTACGTCTTTGACGGTGTCGC
The DNA here is from genome assembly GCA_038226155.1 of Burkholderiales bacterium. Taxonomy (GTDB): domain Bacteria; phylum Pseudomonadota; class Gammaproteobacteria; order Burkholderiales; family Burkholderiaceae_C; genus Polaromonas. The sequence goes on along the minus strand of JBBRQQ010000013.1, from coordinate 45,328 downwards.
AGAGCTCATAGCCCGTATCACACAGACCGGCCTCAAATGGGGCGTGGTGACCAACAAGTCCGCCCGCTTTAGCTTGCCGCTGACCAGGGCCATGCCCTTGTTCAACACCGCACAATCCATCGTCAGTGGCGACACCACGCCATATTCAAAACCTCACCCAGCCCCCTTGCTTGAAGCCGCACGTCAGCTCAATGTAATGCCTGGCCGATGCGTGTATGTGGGCGACGACGAACGCGATATCGTCGCAGGCCGCGCCGCCGGTATGCCCACTGTCGCCGCAGCCTATGGTTACCTGGGTACTGCGGTCGATATTGCGGGCTGGAAGGCCGACGCCACCATTGGTTCGCCGGCAGCACTGTTGAAGCTATTGAATTTACTGCGAATGGCTTAAACTACTCGCTTGGGGCTGCATTGGTTTCGACGTGGGTTCGGACGCGGCGTGGTGCATGTCGAGCTGAGTGTGCTCGTAAAACTGATTCAAAAAAACTAACTGCAAACGACGAACGTTTCGCACTCGCTGCTTAATTGCCAGTGAGCTTTACAACAGCAGGCCGATGGGCTGGGCAAGGGGTTCTTAGCGCAAGTTAGGGACTCCAGGCTGTAAAGATAATTTCATCGGCTGGCCTCGGGCTGGGTACCTTAACCCGGGGCAAGAAAATAGGGTGCTGGCGTCTTGTGTAGCGTGCGGCTGCGCGACACAGGTGGCGAGACTCAAATCAGACCGCTAAACATGTAGATCTGCCCGAAAAAGGCTTGCGGACGGGGGTTCAAATCCCCCCAGCTCCACCATACCCAAAGCCCACCCCTTACGGGTTGGGCTTTTTTTTTGCGACCTGCAAGGCGGCTGCGTCGGCACCGCGCCGCGCGTATTACCCTCAATGCAGCCGCTGTTTAAAGTTGCGAACCCAGCAGTAGCGCGATACGTTCCATGATTTTTTCCGTCAGGGGCCGCCTTGCCCATGCTTCGTAAGTCACTTGGCGTGATTTGCTGAGATCGGTTTCAAAAATGCGGGTCTGACGCACTGCAAAGCGCTTGTCAAAAACGTTGAGGTTGGCCTCATCGTTCAGGCGAAAAGACCTGTTGTCGAAGTTTGTCGAGCCTACCGATACCAACAGTTGATCCACGATCATGACTTTGCAGTGGTACATCGTGGGTTGGTACTCGTAAATTAGCGCTCCGGCCTTCATCAGCGGCCCCCAGGTGCCGCGTGAGGCGGCGCGGACGACGTCGGTGTCGATGATTTCTCCCGGCGTGATGATGCGGACTTTGACACCGCGCTTCAGTGCGTCCATCAGTAACCGGCTGGTGAGTTCGTCCGGCACAAAATAAGCGCTCGACAGGTCGATGCTCCTTTCGGCAGCGGTGATGGACAAGTGATACATCAATTGCATGCTTTCGCTGCCTCCCGATGGGGAGCTCGAGAACACTTGGGCATCGCTGTCGCCGGTTGCCTGTAAAGCTGGAAAGTAGGCTTCGCCGTGCATGACCTGGCCGGTGACCTTGAGCCAGTTTTCCATGAACACGGCCTGCATCTGGGCGACCGCTGGGCCTTCAAGGCGGAAATGGGAGTCGCGCCAGTGGTCTGCGTCTTGCGCTTTACCCGTCCACTTAGGCGCAATGCCGACGCCTCCGGTAAAGCCTGTTGTACCGTCGATCACCAGTAGTTTTCGGTGTGTCCGGTTGTTAAGGCGCGCCAGGGTATACCACTTTGGCTTATGAAATTTTCGGATTTCCACGCCGGCAGATTCCATTTCCTTCAAGAAGGATTCCTCGATTTTGGCGCTGCCCAACCAGTCCAGTAATACGTGTACTTTCACTCCGGCCCTGGCGCGCTCGGCCAGAGCTTCAGCAAACTCGCGCCCGATATCGCCCGACCAGTAAATGTAGGTCTCGAACGTGATGCTGCGCTGCGCGCTGCGGATGGCTGTCAACATGGACGGGAAAATCTGCTCGCCGTTGAGCAATTCCTGCACCCGGTTGCCGCCAACAATGCCGGGGCCGAGAAGTGAGCCGATGGCCCTGCGGAACTGAGGGTCGTCAGCTGAGTAAAGGCGCGGCAGTTCGCGACTGACTTTTTTTTCGCCACTGGTGAAGTTCACCGCGAGCAGGACCGCAGCGTGGTCCATCACCATCACAACCAAGGCCGTTCACTGAAGTTCAGTGAGCGGCCTTTTTCTTTTGTTTTTTGAGGGGCACGTGTTCTGAACCGGGCGCTGCCCGTCAACGATCAAACATCCCCACAACTGCCGCGTCCCACCGCTCCATGCGCATGAACTGGACGAATGACTTGCGCTGGTCTGCAAACTTCGCAGCTAGCGCTGTGTTGGCCGTGTAGCGCTCAAAAGCCGCTTTCGATTCGACACCATAAATCATCGAATGCGCTTCCCAGCCCTTGTCGTCCTGCTGCTGCAAGTCCAGTTGCCGGCACCATAAAAAACCGGGCTGGCTGATGACTTCAGCAACGTGGCCGCCAGAGAGCCATTGCATGAGCGGCGCCTTGCCCTCAAGCGCGACCCAGAACTTCACGACGTAAAAATGGCTTGCTTCTTTCATGGGGCTCCTTTTTCGACGGTTTTCAATATCTCCCAGCGACAATAGTCCCATGGCAACCATGCAACTTCAAGATATTCTTTTCTCCCAGGGCTTTGGCACGCGGCGCGTGTGTTCGGGGCTGGTTCAGCAGGGCCTGGTGATGGTGGCGGGGCAGGTGTGTGATGAGCCTGCCGCGCCGTTTGAAGCCGAGGCGCTGCACTTCACGGTGCAGGGCACGCCTTGGCAGTATTTTGAAAAAGCCTATTTGATGCTGCACAAGCCTGCGGGCTATGAGTGCTCGCAAAAGCCCAGTACCTACCCCAGCATTTACACGCTGCTGCCGGCGCCGATTCGCCAGCGCGGTGGTGGTGCGGCTGCCGGTGTGCAGGCCGTGGGGCGGCTGGACCAGGACACCACCGGGCTGCTGCTGCTGTCGGATGACGGCAAGTTCATTCACCGCATGAGCTCGCCCAAGCACCATGTGCCCAAGGTCTATGAAGTCACCGCCAAACATGCGGTAGATGACAAGCAGATTGAAAAGCTTTTAAGCGGTGTGGTGCTTGACGATGACCCCAAGCCAGTGCGTGCAGCGGCTTGCGTCAAGACGGGCGACAACACACTGAGCCTCACGCTGACCGAGGGAAAATACCACCAGGTCAGGCGCATGATTGCGGCGGTCGGCAATCGCGTTGAAGGCGCAGATGGTACGGGTGGCCTGCACCGCTCGCACATTGGTGAGCTGGCGCTGCCTGAAGACCTCAAACCCGGTCAGTGGCGTTGGCTGGCGGCAAGTGACTTGCTATTAATTCGCTAGCTGTTCACGCCCGTATTTATTGGCTTTCGGCTACTTTCAGCCTTCAAAAATGGTGTTTTTTAGGGGATTTTGTGCTTCGGAACGTAAAACTCGATACCAAAGCCAGTTGTATCGCTTTGCAGCTAAATAATCACGGCAGTGTTTATTGTGTTTTTTGTAATTTAAATAATATTTTTATCAAATTGCGATAATATTCAATAGATTACACCCCTGCAGAGTTTGCTAATGCCCTTGCCGATGAAAAGGAGACACGTGGAGACAACGTCAACACAGCCTGCTCAAGGGCTTCAGCTGCAATTTAGCCACTTCGGTTTTTACGTTAGCGACCTCGCGAAGATGGCGGCGTTTTACAAAGAGGCGCTGCAGTTCACCCAGACCGACTTTGGTGACCTGGGTGCCGTGCAACTGGTGTTTTTGAGCCGCGACCCGAACGAGCACCACCAGATTGTTCTAGCCAGCGGGCGGCCTGTAGACATGGCCTTTAACGTGATGAACCAGATTTCTTTCCGCGTGCCTGACCTGCCGACGTTGCGGGCATTTCATAAGCGCGTACTTGCTCATGGTGCCTATGACGTGCACCCGGTCACGCATGGCAATGCCATATCCATCTACTGCCGCGACCCGGAAGGCAACCGGCTTGAGATCTTTCTCGACACGCCCTGGTACTGCGACCAGCCGCTGCGCGAGCCGATTGACTTTGCTCAAACCGACGATGCCATCATGGCGCGCGCAGAGGCTATCGCCAAACGCCTGCCGAAATTCATGACGCGTGCCCAATGGCAATTAGAAGTCGCTCGGCGAATGGATGAGGACCAGCGTGGCTAACGTGAAAGCTACAGACGAAAAGTCTGCGTCCAGCCTGAGCCGCATGCTGGGCGTACTGGATCTGTTTGACGACGGGGTGCTCACGCGAACCGCAGAGAACATCGCCGGGGACATGGGCGTCTCTGTGCCCACAGGCTACCGCTACGTGCGCATGCTGGTCGAGGCCGGGCTGTTGCAGCGGCTGGAAAACTCCCACTACACGCTGGGTCCGCGCATCATTTTGCTTGACCACTACATCCGCAAGGCCGACCCGGTGCTGCGCGAGGGCATACCGCTGATGCGGGAGCTGGTTGAAAAAACCGGCTTTGACTGTGTCACATCGGGCCTCTTCGGCAACCAGTTGCTAGACACGCACCGCGAATACGCAGCTGCACCGGCCACGCTGGCCTATGGCCGTGGAAGGCCCCGGCCCATGTTCAAGGGCGCGGCACCCAAGGTCATCGTTGCGTCCTTTCCCTCAGCTCAACTTCACAAGCTTTTTGATGCGCAAAAAGTGCAGGTCATGGAAGCCGGGCTGCCCGACAACTGGGCCGATTTTCGGCGCTACTACGCCAGCATACGCAAGGCTGGTTTTTATCTGTCGAAGGGCGAGCTGGAACCGCACTTGGGCGCATTGGCTGCGCCTATTCCCAAAGACGGTGGCGGCATCTGGGGCGCGCTTCAGCTGGTGTTCAACATCTCGCGGCTGGGCATTGTTGACAATGACAGACTGGCCGAACTGGTCACAGACGCAGCGCAACACCTGGCGGCACGGTTGCATTGATTTTTTCTTTTTTTAACTGCCAAACGGAAACCAACCATGAAACTCATCAGCTTTAAACACAAGGGTAAAAACTCATTCGGCGCAGTCACTGGCGACAAGGTGATAGACCTGCAAACCGCCTTCGCAGGCCGAGCAACCGACCTCAAATCACTGATTGCGGCCAACCTGGTGGCAGAGGCATCGGCCTTTATAAAAACCGCGCAAGCCTCCATTGCGCTTGCGGATGTCGAATTTCTGCCTGTCATTCCCAACCCCGGCAAGATCGTCTGCGTCGGGTTGAATTATGGCGAGCATGTGCGCGAAACCGGTCGCGAAATCACTGAAAGCCCGGCGCTGTTCCTGCGCCTTAACGAGTCGCAAGTGGCGCACGGCCAGGACATTATTCGTCCACCCGAATCTCACCGGCTGGACTACGAAGGCGAGATCGCCATCATCATCGGCAAGGGAGGCCGCCGAATTTCGGAAGCCGACTCATGGAGCCACATCGCGGGCTACAGCTGCTACAACGACGGCAGCATTCGCGACTGGCAGGTCGCCACCTCGCAGTGGACGCCAGGTAAGAACTTTTACCGCACGGGCGGCTTTGGCCCCTGGATGGTGACCAGCGATGAGATCAAGCCCAACCAGAAGATGACACTGGTCACGCGGCTGAACGGGCAAGAGCTGCAGCGCGCGAGCACCGACATGATGATCCACAGTATCCCGCGCCAGATCGCCTACATATCGACCTTCATACCGCTAGAGGCCGGCGATGTGATCGTGACTGGCACACCCGGGGGCGTTGGCAACAAACGCACGCCACAACTTTTCATGAAGCCTGGCGATATTGTTGAAATTGAGATCGATGCCGTTGGTGTGCTGCGTAACGGCATTCGCGACGAAGTTTAGGCGGTCAAGCCTGCGTGGCTTGGGAGAGCGGTACGGCTGTATCGGTAAAACACATGGAGACAAGACATGCGCTCATTTGCAAAACACAACACCGCCCTGCCACGGCAGCCATCGCTTGTACTGTTGGCACTGTCACTGGCTGCCGGTGCAAGCCATGCAGTCGAGCCGTTTCCGGTGCGACCCATCCAGTTCGTCGTGCCGTTTGCGGCTGGTGGTGGGCTAGACCTTAACGCGCGTAACTTTGCACAGGCCATGGCCGATGTGCTTAAGCAGCCCGTGACGGTGACTAACCGAGACGGCGCGTCCGGCACTATCGGGTTGCAGTCTGTAGCCGTGTCCAAAAACGATGGCTACACCATCGCGTTCACGCCTGCCGTGTCGCTGACGAGCGAACCACATCGGCTCAAGACCGTGCCCTACCAGCTCGACTCTTTCAAGCCGGTGTGCCAGGTGTTTGACAATATTTTTGCTATCGCCGTCGCCAAAGATTCACCCTACAAAACGATTGACGACGTTATTAAAGATGCTAAAAACACCGCGAACAACGTCACTTACGGAACTGCTGGCACCGGCTCCATTCCGCATCTTGGCACGTCGGATATTGAGGCCGCAGCCAAGGTGCAACTGACGCATGTTCCGTACAAGGGCGATGCGCCGATGTTGCAGGATTTGCTGTCTTCGCGCCTGAGCTTTGGTGCGCTGCTGGCCAGCTCCATCTCCAGCCAGATACAGGCTGGCACGCTGCGCCTGTTGGCCGTGTATGCAGACCACCGCCACCCGGCCTTCCCGCAGGTACCCACGCTCACCGAGGTGGGTGTGCCGGTCGTGCAACTGAGTTTTGGCGGCCTGCTGGTGCCTGCGAAAACGCCACCTGAAGTCGTGGCCACGCTTGAGTCCGCCTGCGACAAGGCCATCAAATCCACCGCCTACAAGGACTACGCAGATCGCGCCAACCAGGTCATCGACTACCTGCCATCAGCAGGTTTTGAAAAACGTCTGCGCCAGGACAGCGTTACCAAGGCCGCCACGCTCAAGCGACTGGGCCTTTAGCTAGCGCCCTAAACCTTAGTTTTTTTTCTGATCGCAATGCTCAACAACAGGAGACAAGAAAGATGAAACCGTTCAATACCAAACGTCGTGATTTTCTCAATCAGGCCGGGGGCTTGGGTACCATGGCCGCGCTTGGTCTGGTCGCGCAGGCCGGGGCTCTTTCCAGCGCGCAAGCCGCACCGCGCAAGCAGCCGCCGGGCATGGGCAAAGGTGCCAGCGCGGGCTCGTTGCCCAAACGAGGCGAGTACCTGATTCGCGGCGGTTACGTGCTGACCATGGACGATGCCGCAGGCGATTTGCCGGAGGCCAGCATCCATGTCAAGGACGGTGTCATCGTCGCTGTCGGTAAAGACGTTCGTGCACCGGCTGGTGTTGAGGTCATAGACGCACGCGGCATGCTGGTGCTGCCAGGGCTGGTGGAAACCCACTGGCACATGTGGAACACCCTGTTGCGCAGCATGTCGGGCGATACCGAGGCGCGTGGCTACTTCCCCGTCGCCGAGCAGTTGGGCAAGGTATTTTCCCCGCGCGACATGTACCTTGGCGCACTGCTGTCGTCAGCCGAAGCACTGAACTCCGGTGTCACCACGGTACACGATTGGTGCCACAACACGCGCTCGGCGGCCCATGTAGATGGCGATATTTTGGCGCTACAGGACTCTGGGATACGCGCACGCTTCAGCTACGGCTACCCGCAGGGTTACCCGCGCGACAAGGCGATTGATTTTGACGACCTGCGCCGCGTACAGCAGCAATGGTTTACCAGGCGCCATGACAGCCTGCTCACGCTGGGGTACGCTGCTCGCGGCACGCGCTACCCCGGTGCCTACCCCGCAGAGTGGGAAGTGGCCAGAAAAATGGGCTTGCCGATTTCGGTTCATGCCAACATCACCAAACGCTTTGGCAATGAGACCGAGATCGAAACCTTTTTCAAGGACGGCTTCCTCGGCTCCGATGTGCAGGTCATCCATGCCATCACAGCGCCCCCGGCTGCAATTGAAGCCATGGCCAAAACCGGCACCTCGGTCAGCCTCAGCCCTTATACAGAAATGCGCATCGGCTTTGGTTTCCCCAAGACCGGCGAGTTTGTGGCTGCCGGTGTGCTGACCACGCTGTCGGTCGACACGGCTGCGCTGTCTGGCAATGCAGACATGTTCGGTGTCATGAAGGCCACGCTGAACGTTGAGAACGCCAAGGCTGAAAACGAGTTCAAACTCACTGCCAGGCGTGTGCTGAAAATGGCGACCATCGACGGTGCCCGCGGCATGGGCGTGGCGGACAAGGTGGGCTCGCTGGTGGTCGGCAAGCGCGCCGACATCATCATGGTCCGCACCAGCGACCTCAACATCGGCCCGATGACGGACGCAGCCCATTTGCTGGTTGAGGCGGCGCAGCCCTCCAACGTCGATACGGTGCTGGTCGACGGTCGCATCCTCAAGCGCCGAGGCAAACTGACAGCCATCCACGCCGACCAGTTGGTGCAGGAGTCGGCTGAGGCACTGGCGGGGATTAAACAGCGAGCAGGCTGGATTTAAAACAGAGGCTGTTTTGACTCAAAACCCGTTTTTGAGGTCATTTTTAGCCATTTTTGACACCTAAAAATGGCCAGAGCCCAATTTATACGGGCGTGAGCAGCTACTAAAAACGTAGCAATCAGCCTATTGACTCCAGAAAGTTAGCGATCGCTTCAATCGTCTTGGCCGGCTGGTCGCGGTGTGGGGAGTGCCCGCAATCAGCCAGCCTGAGCTGCTGCGCATGGGGTACGGCCAGGGCAATTTCATCAAGCTGACGCATCGTGCCGTACTCGTCATCAAGACCCTGCATCAGCAGCAGGGGCGCGGTGATGGTGCGGCATGCAGGCCGGATGTCGAAGTGGCTAAACGGCTCTGACAGCCACACATCATTCCATTGCCAGAAGGCACCATCAACGTCCTGGTGATGTTTGGCCAGACGTTCCCGGAGCCCGTTAGACTCAAAAGCGGTTTTTGCCTGCGTAATCGCCTTGACGGCCACGTCTTCAACCAGCACATGCGGTGCCATGGCGATGCAGGCGGTTATCGGGAAGCGGCTGGCGTAGAGCAGCGCAATCGTTGCACCGTCTGAATGCCCGAGCAACACCGGATTTTTGAGTTGCAGCTTCGTCAGCAGGGCAGGTAACACCTCCCAAGCCTCGCGCTGCATGTAGTCGGCAGCTAGACAATTGCGCCCGGCTGGCACGGGTTCAGAGCGCCCATAGCCACGCCGCGAATAGACGAGGCCCGCGCGGCCCGTTGCTTCGCACACCGCCTGCGGCCAATCCAGCCCGCGCTGCGTCCAAAGGCTGACCGAGCCCAGGCCTTCGTGCAAAAATACCAATGGCGCCAAGCCTATTTTGCCGGCAATCTGTTGGACTTCAAGCTGCGTGTCGTTGATGTTGATAAAGGCCATTCCGACATCGTAATTGCATCGCTGTTACGGCTGGGCGGGGAGGGTTTTGGGGGTCAGAGTCCAAATTCATCGTGCCCTTGGCACGCCCTTCGGGTGCGATGCTTTGCATCGTCATGAAATTGGCGTCTGACCCCAATAACCCTCGTTCGCGTTATCCTCAGACCCATGACCAAACTCCTCGACTCTTTCTGGCGCGCCGCGATGTATTGCCTGCATCCGCGGGTGATTGCGCTGTCGATACTGCCGCTGGTCATCATGGTGGTGTTGTCTTTGGGGCTGGGCTACTTTTTCTGGGAAGGCGCGATCGCTGCGGTGCGCGGCAATCTTGACAGCTACGAGATGGTGGGCAGCATGGTGCGCTGGCTGGAAACGCTGGGCCTGTCGAGCCTGCGGCTGGTGCTGGCACCCGTGTTGCTGCTGTTTCTGGCGATTCCCGTGATCGTGATGGTGTCGCTGCTTTTTGTGGCAACTTTTATGACACCGGCCATGGTGGCGATGGTGGCCGAGCGGCGCTTTCCAGGCCTGGAGCGCAAAAAAGGTGGCTCGATGCTGGCGAGCCTGCTGTGGTCGCTGGGCTCTACCTTGCTGGCTGTGATTGCGATGGTGCTGTCGATTCCGCTGTGGCTGATTCCGCCGCTGATATTGGTGCTGCCGCCGTTGATCTGGGGCTGGCTGACTTATCGTGTGATGTCTTACGACGCATTGGTAGACCATGCCAGCAGTGAAGAGCGGCGGCAGATTTTTAAAGAGCACCGTATGCAGTTGCTGGGCATTGGCGTGCTCAGCGGCTATTTGGGAGCCGCGCCGAGTTTGATCTGGGCATCGGGCGCTATGTTTGTGGCGATGGCACCGATTCTGGTGCCGGTGGCGATCTGGCTTTACACGCTGGTGTTTGCTTTTTCGTCGCTCTGGTTTGCGCATTACACGCTGGCTGCGCTGGAGCAATTGCGGCAAAAAAACAATGCGCTGGTGCTTGATACGCTCGAGACACGGGAGCAATCGGCTACCCGATCATTAACAAATGGACCCGTATCCAATGCTTTGCCGGGGCCGTCCAGGGGCTTCGAAGCGCCGGGCAGCAAACCCGATCCTTTTTAATCGTTTCAACTATTCCCATGACCACCCACTTCGGAATCATCATCATTGGTGATGAAATTCTCTCAGGCAAACGCGCCGACAAACACCTGCCAAAAGTCATCGAGCTGCTGAGTGCGCGCGGTCTGCAGCTGGCTTTTGCCGACTATGTGGGCGACGACCCGGCCCGTATTACCGCTACGCTGGCCCGGGCCTTTGCAGGCGCACGCGAGTCGGGCGATGTGGTGTTTTCATGCGGCGGTATTGGTGCCACGCCTGATGACCACACACGCCAGTGCGCAGCCAGTGCGCTGGGCGTTGAGATGATTCTGCACCCCGAGGCCAAAGTCCTGATTACCGAGCGCATGAAAGACACGGCCGAAGAGCAGGGCGTGCCGTTCGACCCAGACCGCCATGACAATATTCACAGGCTCAATATGGGTGTCTTCCCGCTTGGCGCGGATGTGATTCTTAATCCGTACAACAAGATTCCGGGGTTTACGTGCTGGGCAGATGCGGGGGCTGTGCCGTCGCGTCGCGCCGGGCCGCCCCAAGCAGCGACAGCCCCCTCGGGGGGCAGCGATCTACACGCAGTGAGGGAGCGTGGGGGCATACATTTCGTCCCTGGTTTCCCCGTCATGGCCTGGCCCATGATTGAAGGAGTTTTGGATAACCATTATTCGCATCTGCACCAAAAATCAGCGTACATCGAGAAATCAATCATCGTGTTCGGCTCCATGGAAGCCACCCTGACCCCGCTGATGCTGAAGCTGGAGGCAGATCACGCTGGCATCAAGGTGTTCAGCTTGCCCAGCGTTGACCACCCCACCTACGGGCGGCATATTGAGCTGGGCGTGAAGGGGGTACCGGAGGCGGTACGCCATGCCTACCCTGCGCTCCTGGAGGGGCTGGCAAACTTCGACTTTAAACTTGGCCCTGAATTGGTGCGCACGTAAATGCACCAATAATGTGCATTTTAAAGATGCGCCAAAATGAGGTATCGACGCGCTCTGGCGCAGGAAAATTCTGTCAATTCCCGCCTTACCGCCTGCGGACACTGGGCCATTTAGCGGCACAATCAGCGATACGCCAATAAGCTGAACATCTATCTGCTTTGGCATAAAAAGTGCATCCACACTTCACGAGAATATTTTTAAACCACCCAGCAACAGGAGAATTTGATGGCAAAGACCGTCGCAGACGTCATGAAAATGGTCAAGGAGAACGAAGTCAAGTTTGTTGACTTCCGCTTTGTTGACACACGGGGTAAAGAGCAGCACGTGACCGTACCCGTATCCCACTTTGACGAAGACAAGTTCACATCGGGCCACGCATTTGACGGCTCGTCCATTGCAGGCTGGAAGGGCATCGAAGCATCTGACATGTTGCTCATGCCAGACGCGAACACCGCCAACCTTGACCCGTTCTACGAAGAAACCACGCTGTTTTTGAGCTGCGATGTGCTTGACCCGACCGACGGCAAGGCCTATGACCGTGACCCGCGCTCGATCGCCAAGCGCGCTGAAGCCTACCTTAAGTCCACTGGCCTGGGCGACACCGCCTTCTTCGGCCCAGAGCCAGAGTTTTTCATTTTTGACGGCGTGCGCTGGGCCAATGAAATGTCGGGTGCGTTTTTTGAAGTTGACGAGTATGAAGCCCCATGGAACAGCGGCAAAAAGCTCGAAGGCGGCAACCGCGGCCACAGGCCCACCGTCAAAGGCGGCTACTTTCCTGTGCCACCGGTTGACAGCATGCAGGACATGCGCGCAGAGATGTCATTGATTCTCGAATCACTGGGCATCCCGGTTGAAGTGTTCCACCACGAAGTCGGTGGCGCTGGCCAAAACGAAATGGGTACCCGCTTCAGCACGCTGGTTCAGCGCGCCGACTGGACCATTTTGCTCAAGTACGTTGTCCATAATGTGGCCAATGCCTATGGCAAAACGGCCACTTTCATGCCCAAGCCCATCGTTGGCGACAACGGCTCTGGCATGCACGTTCACCAGTCGATCTGGAAAGATGGCAAAAACCTGTTTGCTGGCGACGGCTATGCAGGCCTGTCAGATTTCGCGCTGTACTACATTGGCGGCATCATCAAGCATGCACGCGCACTGAACGCCATCACCAACCCCGGCACCAATAGCTACAAGCGCCTGGTTCCCGGTTTTGAGGCACCGGTCAAGCTGGCTTACTCGGCTAAAAACCGCTCGGCATCGATTCGCATTCCGTACGTTGCCAATCCAAAGGGCCGCCGCATTGAAGCGCGCTTTCCAGATCCACTGTGCAACCCGTATCTCGGCTTCTCGGCCCTGATGATGGCTGGCCTGGACGGCGTTGAGAACAAAATCCATCCGGGCGAAGCCGCCACCAAGGACTTGTACCATCTGCCACCCGAAGAAGACGCAAAAATCCCGACTGTGTGCCACAGCCTGGATCAGGCGCTGGACTACCTCGATACCGGTCGCGGCTTCCTGACAAAAGGTGGCGTGTTCACCGACAGCATGATTGACGCGTATATCGAGCTGAAGATGCAGGAAGTCACGCGCTTCCGCCAGGCCGTACACCCAGTCGAATACGACATGTACTACTCCCTGTAACGACCGTCTTGAGTGTAAGTTTTGCTTACATAGTGTGGTGAAAAAAGGACGGCTCACGCCGTCCTTTTTTCTTGGCGATCTCTGCGTGAATCCCCACACTTTGCATTTCGGGGGCCTTTGCCTCATACTGACAAACCGGCCTAGCCTTTTTGGGCAATAGGGGTTATGTATGAATCAAACCTTGAACGTCACCAAAACTTTCAAATCGTCATTTTTGTCTTTGGCATTAGCTTGCGTATCGCTATCGCCTTTGATGAGCACGCCAGCGGCGGCGCAGGTTTTTCGCTGTGCGGGTGCTGGTGGCACAACGCCTGAATACATCAACAACGCCAAAGAAGCCCAGCAGCGTGGCTGCAAGACCATGGAGGGCGGTAATGTGACCGTGGTGCAGGGCGCACCCGCTTCAAAATCGGCGGTTCGCGTAGCATCTACCAACACATCGGGCCCGCGCAATGACGGTAGCCCAGACCAAAAAGCCAGAGACAGCGATTCACGCGTCATCCTCGAATCGGAACTCAAAAAAGCCGAGACCAAACTGGCCGAGCAGCAAAAAGAGTACAACAACGGCGACGTCGAAAAGCAGGGCATTGAAGGCCGCAACTACCAGCGCTACCTTGACCGGGTTGCTGAGCTAAAAGAAAGTATCTCGCGTCACCAAAGCGATATTGCAGGCCTGAAGCGCGAGATTTCGCGTCTGCCTGCCAGTAATTAAAAAATCTGCCCGACCGGGTTCTGCGCCAAAATAGAAAGCTTGAAAAAGCCTAATTTTCCTGCCGCTGACCCTGCTGCCAGTGCCCCCCGCTTCCAGTCGTTTGACCTGTTGGCCACCTTGGTGGCTGTGGTGCGTACAGATGGCATGGTCTTGTTCGCCAACGCTGCCCTCGAAGATGCGTTGGGCACTTCCCGCCGCACCATCGAAGGTTCGCAGTTACCTGACTGCTTCACAGAGCCGCACATACTGCAAAACGCACTTGAAGGCGCTGGTAGTAATGAGTTTGCGGCGTTGCGTTACGACGCATGGCTCAGGCCGCTGAACCGCGAACCGATGCCGGTGCATGTGGTGGTGGCGCAGACCGACACAGCAGGCGAGGCGATTGTCGAACTGCTGCCGCTTGAGCAGCAGGCCAAGCAGGACCGCGAGGAGCGCCTGATTGACCAGGCGCAAGCCAACAAGGAGCTGATTCGCAACCTGGCCCATGAAATCAAAAATCCGCTGGGCGGCATTCGTGGCGCCGCGCAGTTGCTGCAGATGGAGATCGACAAGGAGTTGACTGAATACACCCAGGTCATCATCCACGAAGCCGACCGCCTGCAGACGCTGGTAGACCGCCTGCTGGCGCCGCACCGCCGTCCTCACCTCGTGGGCGATGTCAGTATTCACGAAGTGTGCGAGCGGGTTCGTTCGCTCATCCTGGCCGAGTTTCCCAAGGGGTTGCGCTTTGTGCGCGACTACGATGTCTCCATCCCCGAATTTCGGGGCGACCGGGAGCAACTGATTCAGGCTGTCATCAACATCGCCCACAACGCCGCCCAAGCGCTGGCCGAGCGCATTGCTGCGGGTGATGCGCAGATCACTTTCAAGACCCGAATTGCCCGCCAGGTAACTTTTGGCAAGCAGCGTTATCGCTTGGCACTGGAATTGCATGTCATCGACAATGGACCGGGCGTGCCGGACTCCATCAAAGACCGTATTTTCTATCCGCTGATATCGGGGCGAGAAGGCGGTTCCGGGCTGGGACTGACATTGGCGCAAACTTTTGTTCAGCAACACCACGGATTGATCGAGTGTGACAGCGTCCCGGGGCGAACAGATTTCAAGCTGCTGATTCCCTTGCCATGATGGGGTGCCAGCCTGGTATTTGTCGCTTCAATTTTTTGAACGATCACGGGGTCTGCCCCATTGAGAGACTAGACACATGAAACCGATCTGGATTGTTGACGATGACCAGTCCATCCGGTTTGTGCTTGAAAAAGCCCTGCTGCGCGAAGACCTGCCCACCCGCAGCTTCACCAATCCGCGTGAGGTGTTGGCTGCGCTTGAAGTTGCGACCGAAGATGATGGCCCGCAAATTCTCGTCAGCGATATCCGTATGCCCGGAGGCTCAGGCCTTGACCTGCTGGAAAAAGTAAAAACCAAACTACCCGGTCTGCCCGTCATCATCATGACGGCGTTCTCTGATCTCGACAGCGCCGTTTCAGCCTTCCAGGGCGGCGCGTTTGAATACCTGCCCAAACCTTTTGACTTGCCCAAAGCGGTAGAGCTGATCCGTCGTGCGGTTGAAGAAAGTCAGCGCGAAGAAGTCGCCGAAGAACGTATGGCTGCCGCGCCTGAAATGCTCGGCCAGGCCCCCGCCATGCAGGATGTGTTCAGAGCTATTGGCCGCTTGAGCCAGAGCAATGTGACGGTGATGATTACCGGTGAATCCGGCTCGGGCAAAGAGCTGGTTGCCAAGGCGCTGCACAAGCATTCAACCCGCGCCAATGGCCCGTTTGTCGCCATCAACACCGCAGCCATTCCCAAAGATTTGTTGGAGAGCGAACTCTTCGGCCATGAGCGCGGTGCTTTCACCGGCGCGCAAACCATGCGCCGTGGCCGCTTTGAGCAAGCCGAAGGCGGCACGCTGTTTTTGGATGAAATCGGCGATATGCCGTTTGATTTGCAAACCCGTTTGCTGCGCGTGCTGAGTGATGGGCACTTCTACCGCGTCGGTGGCCACAACGCCATCAAGGCCAACCCGCGCGTGATTGCGGCCACTCACCAAGACCTGGAGCAGCGCGTGAAAGAAGGCGTGTTCAGGGAAGACCTCTACCACCGCCTGAACGTGATTCGCCTGCGCTTGCCCGCGCTGCGCGAGCGGCGTGAAGACGTGTTTGCTTTAACGCGCCACTTCTTGCAACAAAGCGCCAAGCAGCTTGGCGTAGAGCCCAAACGCATTTCAGATGCCGCCCTGCAGCAGCTCTCAACCTTTGCCTTCCCCGGCAATGTGCGCCAGCTCGAGAACATTTGCCATTGGCTGACAGTGATGGCGCCAGCGCAGGTCATTGAGCCCAAAGATTTGCCGCCTGAAGTGCTGGGTGCCGTGCGCGAGCAAAGTAAAGGCGCTGTCGATGCGGCGGCCACGAAAGTCATGCAGGCTAAAACCGATGCAACTGAACTGCACGACAGTGGTCATCATGAAGCCAGCCCTCCAGTGGTTGCGCACGCCGCATCTGCTGCCGCGGCTGTTACGGGTTTGAACGGTCATGTCCTTTCGAGTAGCGAGCAAGCGCATGATCAAGCTTGGGAGTCGGGGCTGGAAGTCGAAGCGCAGGCCTTGCTGGCAACGGGGCGAACCGACGTATGGGACGTGCTAACGCGCCGGTTCGAGTCCAAGCTGATACAGACTGCTTTGCTCAGTACGCGTGGTCGACGTATTGAGGCTGCACAAAAGCTGGGTATTGGTCGCAACACCATCACGCGCAAGATTCAGGAATTGAATTTGGAGTGAAAATAGCTTCCTATGAATTCTGGCGGACTCAAAGATAGCGAATTCAGTTACGCGTTATGTCACGCGGCAACTGAAGTTTTCCTGGCATAGCGCGCCAATCAAAAAACACCCGCCGCATGCGCCTGTCGGTCGGCATGGTATGAACTGCGCACCAGCGGGCCCGATGCAGCGTGCAGGAAGCCCAACTTGCAGGCTTCTGCTGCATACATCTTCAAGGTGTCTGGATGCACATAGCGGCGTATCGGCATGTGTCCGCCGGATGGCTGCAGGTACTGACCGATGGTCAACATGTCAACCCGGTGGGTGCGCAGCTCACGCAGAACTTGCAGGATCTCGTCGTCGGTTTCGCCCAGCCCGACCATAAGGCCGGACTTGGTCGGTATGGTGGGATGTTGTGTTTTGAAACGTTGCAACAGGTTGAGCGAGTTTTGAAAATCCGCACCGGGGCGCGCTTCCTTGTACAAACGCGGTACGGTTTCGATGTTGTGGTTCAACACATCTGGCGGCGCGGTGCCAAGAATGTCCAGTGCATGATCCAGCCGTCCACCAAAGTCGGGCGTGAGGATTTCGATGCAGGTGTTCGGCGCCAGTGCCCGGATGCGCTGGATGCATTCGACAAAATGACCGGCTCCGCCGTCACGCAAATCATCGCGGTCCACCGAAGTGATGACAACGTAGTTAAGTTTCATCAACGCAATGGTTTGGGCCAGACGTTCCGGCTCGTTCAGATCCAGCGGATTCGGGCGTCCCGTGCTGACGTTGCAGAACCTGCAGCGGCGTGTACATTTATCGCCCATGATCATGAAGGTTGCTGTGCCTTTACCCCAGCATTCGCCGATGTTGGGGCAGGAGGCTTCTTCGCACACCGTCACGAGCTTATTGGCGCGCACGATCTCCTTGATCTCGCGGAAGCGCCCCGAAGGCATCGCCGCCTTGACGCGAATCCAGTCTGGTTTTGGCAACCTTTCAGAGGGATCAATTTCTTCGCGTTTGGTCTTGAGGCTGCCTCTTTGTTTGCCCAATGAAGTGGCAGTGGAAGTGGTGGACGTGGTGGACGTGGGCGACAGGGTGATGGTTTCGGTTGTCATGTGAATGATGTGCTTCCTGAATGACCACTTTGGTGGAGCTTCATGGTGGTTTACCGGGACATTCGATTCACCGCGGGCTGGTCATGGCGCGGGTAAAAAGGCTGCTTGCCCGCTGTGTGGTCCGTCGCATCCACAATCTCCTCGATTTCCGGGGCGACTCTTTTCAGCATGACTTCGAACCCCTGCCGCAGCGTCACCTGAGAGGACGCGCACCCCTGGCAACCACCGCTCATGGTGATAAAAAGCTTGCCATGCTGGATGTCCACCAGCGAAATCTTGCCGCCGTGGTTGGCGATTGAACGATTAACCTCTTTGTCCAGAAGTGCCTGAATAGCCGTATTCAGCTCAGCATCAGATCGTCCTTGCGCGCCGGTGTGGGCATTCATCTCCAGAATCGCCGGCACGCCAGTTAGTAGCTGCATCCGGATGACCGATCCGATGACTGCGTTCAGTCCTGACCACGAGGCGATCGACTCCTTGCAGATGGTCACCACACTCCCGGCAATAAGAACGTTGACCACGCCAGGGAGTGCGAACAGTCGCTCGGCTAGCGGCGAACCGACTGCCCGTTCCTTGTTACCGAAAAAAAAGGGGCCGCCAGGATGCAAGGGTCGACTCACGATGAACTTGCAGGTGTCGGGGTCAGCGAGCGAAGTCTCGGCGCGAATGCTGACCGGCAGATCCGCAAGTAGCGCATCAGACATTTTCAACCATCTTCGCCGCAGAGCGCGCGCCTAAGGCACGCAAGTCGGTAAATGAATATATCCCGCTGTTATGGCCGTCGCTCCAATCGAACTGGATCGCGTAGTGGCCTATGCTCACGATTTGTCGCGGGCTCACATCAGATCGCACCGTCTTTGGATCGAGCAGTTTGCGTCCGCTCATCTCCTCGACGCACAGGGCGCAACGACATGCCAGCCGCAGGTCGCGGACGTCAAAGTCGTCGTGATGACCGTCCTCCCAAAGGATCGATAAGGTACGCGGATCGCGACGCAGGAAACCGATGGGGGTGTTCTGCGATCCGGCAGGCTGCGCAGCGCCTTCCAGCCAGGCTGGCGCGCCGTCGTTGCTGTCCCACTTCCACACGAATGGCTTCAACACGGTGACCGCCTTGTGGAGTTGCTCCACAAGCGCCGTGGCAATGGCGGCATACACCTTGGCGCTGACCGACGTTGGCTGGTCCGCCACGATCGGGCGACCCTCATCACCGCAGGTGACGACCTCGGCAGCTAGAGGTAAGGCACCCAGGAAGGGGACGCCGAGCTCCTGGCTCATGCGCTCGCCACCGCCGTGACGGAAGATGTCCGTGCTCTCGCCACAGTGGGGGCAGGTGAAGGTGCGCATGTTCTCGACGATCCCAAGAATCTTGACCTGCACCTTCTCGAACATCCGCAAGCCTCGGCGGGCGATCTTGAGGCTCACGGCCTGTGGTGTCGTTACGATCACCACGCCCGACAGCGGCATACTCTGTGCCAGCGTCAGTTGGGTGTCGCCGGTACCGGGCGGGAGGTCGAGGATCAAGTAGTCCAGCGGCCCCCATTGCACGCCGTCGACGAACATCTTCAGGTATTTTCCCACCATCGGCCCGCGCAGGACGGCCGGTTTGTCGTCTCCGGTGAGCATGCCCATCGACATCACCTTCAGGCCGTGCCGCTCCGCCGGGATCATCTTGCTGTCCGCGGTCATCGCCGGCGGCTCACCGGTTGGGATGCCAAGCATGCCGGGGATACTGGGGCCAAGAATGTCGGCATCTACGATCCCGACACTCCCCCCGAGCTGCTGCAGAGCGAGCGCCAGATTGACGCTCACCGTGGATTTCCCAACGCCGCCCTTGCCGCTGCCGACGGCGATGATATGACGTATCCCCGGCAGCTTCTCGGCGCTAACCGCTGACGGAGATGACGCGCCAGGTGCGTTGGGTTGATTGTGGTTCGGGTTAGTGGCCTGCATGGCTTGAGCTCCTTGTATCTTCAATGTGGGCAAGTTGATTTCCAACCTAAACCGCCACGACTTCGATGTCCGGTTCAATCGACCTGACCAGGTTTTCAATGGCCCTGAGGGTGCCGGATATCGAGCTTGGGCAGGTACCGCACGCGCCTTGGTAGTGCACGCTGAGCTGATTGTCATCGAGACCGACCACGTGAAGGTCTCCACCGTCGTTTTTGAGGTGAGGGCGAATCTCCTCGTCAAGCAGCGTGTTGATCGCATCAAGGCGTGTTTGATCTTCAGCGCTGAGAGCTTCAATCGACGTACGAGCTGCAAAAACTGCTGCGGCAGATTGGGCCTCGGCCGCCGGCGCGGCGCGGATGGGCACTGCCACTAGACGCGCCAGTTCGGCCCAGTCGGCGCCGCCGTCCTGCGTCACCGTAATCCATTTATCGACGTAAAACACATTGCTTACATGCGCGATTGCGAACAATGCGCTGGCCAGTGCATTGGCTTCGGCCTGCGCGGCGTTTTCGTACGAGTGCGTCACGCCCCAGGTCAAAGGTTCCCACAAGGTGAATTTCAGCGCATTCGGATTGGGCGTGTCATCAATTTCTGCTATTTTTGGCATTTACTTTCCTGACTGGGCGCCACTGCGCCCGTAAACGGGTTTACCGTCATCAAGCTAGCGCTGAATGAATCAACTTCTGCAATTCACCTTGCTGATACATCTCGCGCACGATGTCGGCGCCACCGACAAACTCGCCCTTGATGTAGAGCTGCGGGACGGTCGGCCAGTTGCTGTAAGTCTTGATACCATCGCGGATTTCCGGGTCTGCCAGCACGTCCACGGCGACGCAGTCATGCGCGCCGCAGGCCTGGAGCAGTTGCACCGTAGCAGCCGAAAAACCGCATTGCGGGGACTGCGGCGTTCCCTTCATGTAGAGCACGATGGCATTGGACTTGATCTGTTGGTGAATTTTTTCCTGGATATTCATATTGCTTCTCTTAAAGTTATGTGATTTCCGACTGCGCCCAAACCTCGGACGTGAAGGTGCGTAGCGCCAAAGCATGAATTTCCGCGCGCATTCGATCGCCGAGTGCCGCGTACACCAGTTGATGCTGCTGCACCTTGTTTTTTCCGGCGAACTGGGGGCTAACGACCACCGCCTCGAAGTGCTGGCCATCGTCGCCCAGCACCTGCACATGGTCGCACGGCATGCCATTCACGATGTAATTCTTCAATTCATGGGCTGTCAGCATCTTGTTCTCCTACGGGGTTAGTTCGGTGGAAGGGCTGCATCACACTTGCCGTTAGTCGCGTGCATAGGATCAGCTTGGATTTCCGTGGACGTGCTGGCGACTGAATTGAATGCAGCGTGTAGCGTGTGCCATGGCAAGATCGCGCATTTGACGCGCGTGGGCAGCTCGCGCACACCGGCGAATACCGCGAGCCGGCCGATGTGATTCGGGCTGTCAAGGTCAAGCTTGCCGGTAGCCATGGAGAGAAACTCCTGAATCAGCGTTTGCGCGTCCGCACGCGTCTTGCCCTTGACAGCGGCCGTCATCATCGACGCCGATGCCTTGCAAATCGCGCACGACTCCCCCTGAAACGCAATGCAATCGACGCATTCACCCTCAAGATTGAGCGCCACGCTGATGTGATCGCCGCACAACGGGTTGTGCCCTTCAGCATGATGGCTGGCATGATCCAGCGTACCGAAATTGCGCGGCTTTTTGTTGTGGTCCAGGATCACCTCCTGGTACAGCGCCTTGTAGTTGGCCATCACGCAAATACTTTCTGCACGCCGCGTATGCCTGTGATCAGGGCATCCACCTCGGCCATGGTGTTGTAAAACGCAAACGAGGCGCGCGAGGTGGCGGGAACCTTGAAGCGCGCCATCACCGGTTGCGCACAGTGATGCCCGGTACGTACCGCGATACCTTCCTCATTGAGTAGTGTGCCGAGGTCGTGCGGATGCACGCCGTCGACCGTGAAGGACAGCACGGCGGCCTTGTTTGTGGCGGTGCCAATAATGCGTACGCCCGGCATGCACGCCATCTGCCCTGTCGCGTAATCAAGCAGATCGAGTTCGTGCGCGCTAATAGCCGCCATGCCGATGCCAGACAGATAGTCGACCGCGGCGCCCAGCGCGATTGCCGCGGCAATCGGCGGCGTGCCAGCCTCGAATTTGTACGGAATGGTGTTGTAGACGGTTTTCTCAAAACTAACTGACAAGATCATGTCGCCGCCGCCCTTGAAGGGCTGCATTTTTTCGAGCAGTGCGGTCTTGCCATACAGCACGCCGATGCCGGTCGGGCCGCACAACTTGTGTCCCGAAAAGGCGTAGAAGTCGCAGTCCAGCTCCTGCACGTCGACCGGAAGGTGCGGCACCGCCTGCGCGCCATCGACCAGCACCGGCACGCCGCGGGCATGCGCAAACGCAATCATCTGCCTGACCGGGTTGATGCTGCCCAGCGCGTTGGAGACCTGCGTCACACCGACGAACCTGGTGCGCGCATTGAACAGCTTTTCGTACTCGTCCATCAGCAGTTCACCGGCATCGTTGACAGGCACGACGCGAATTGTTGCGCCGGTTTCTTCGGCCAGCATCTGCCACGGAACGATGTTGGAGTGGTGCTCCAGCGTGGTCAGGATGAGCTCGTCACCTGCCTGGATGAACTTGCGGCCGTAGCCGTGCATCACCAGGTTGATGGCCTCAGTGGTGCCGCTGGTGAAGATCACTTCGCGCTCGTCAGCCGCATGGATGAAGCGCTGCAGCTTGCGACGTGCCTCCTCGTATTCGGCGGTGGCGATTTCAGACAGGGTATGCACAGCCCGGTGGATATTGGCGTGCTGCGTGCTCTGATAGCGCACCAGGCGGTCGATCACGGCTTGAGGCATCTGGCTGGAGGCGGCGTTGTCGAGGTAGATTAGCGGCTTGCCTTCGATCTTTCGTTGCAGGATCGGAAAGTCTGCGCGTACAAGCTCGACATCGAAGACGGGCGCAGCGGTCACCGAAGCGCGGGTGAGTTCGGCCAAGACGGCGCTCATGACTGGCTACCGGTTTGCTCCAGCACTCGCTGCTGGAGATGGTTTTTGAGCGAGGGCACGTGAATGCGGTCGATGATTTCACCGGCAAATGCGTAGGTCAGCAGACTGCGGGCGGCGGCATCCGACAGGCCGCGGCTCTTTAGGTAAAACACTTCCTCGATGTCGAGCTGGCCAACAGTCGCGCCATGCGCGCATTTCACATCGTTGGCAAAAATTTCCAGTTGCGGCTTGGTGTCGACATGGGCTTTGGCGCTGAGCAGCAAGTTGCGGTTCGACTGCACGGAGTCGGTATGCTGCGCACCCTGGCGCACCATAACTTTGCCATTAAACACCGCGTGCGCGCTGCCGCCAGCGACGCACTTGTGCAACTGGCGGCTCACGCCGTGCGGCTGGGTGTGGTCAATGCTGGTATGGGTATCGGCCAGCTGGCTGCCAGCAATCAGCGCCAGCCCATCGACTGCGCATTCGGCGCCTTCGCCCAGCAGCACGCTCAAGTTGTAGCGCGAAATCTGCGCGCCCATGGCGATGCTGACAGACTGGTAATTGCTTGAACGCCCAACCGAAACCGTGCAATTGGCGATATGAAACGCCTGCTGGCTGTCGCGCTGTACACGCATGTGTTTGATATGTGCCTGATCGGCCAGAACGATTTCCGTCACCGGGTTGATCAAGTAGGGCCCATCCTGAAGTGCAACGTAATCCTCGATCAGCGTCACGCTGCTGCCCGACTCTGCGACCAGCAGACATCGCGGATAGTTGGCAACGCCGGCTTGTGTGGTAATAAACAGCACATGCAGCGGAACTTTAAGCGCCACGTTGCGCTTCACGATGATAAGCGCCGCGTCTTGCAAAAATGCGGTGTTGAGCGCGGCAAAGACGTTGTCGCTTGTCGCCTGGTGATGGCCAAGCTGCGCTTCGATCGCTGAAGCATGCTCGGCTACTATGGCCGACAGGCTCGTCACCACAACGCCGCGTTCCGTGGCCTGGCTGGACAGGTGCGCCACATAAACGCCATCGACGAACACCAGTCGAGTGGCCACATCGTCCAGATAAAAAGGCGCTATATCCGCCGACAGCAAAGGGGTGGCGCTGTGCAATGGCTTGAATGACAAGCGGGTGAGGGGCGTCAGGTCGGTAAAGCGCCATTCCTCGTCGAGCAGCGTCGGCATTTGCAAAGTGTCGAGGTGGGCTACTGCCTCGGCGCGCAGCGTATTGATGCACGCCCATGGGCTGGCCGACAAGTGCGCATGGCCAGTCAGAAGCGCGTCGAGATAGTCGACAGCAGGTTGCCGAAGCGCGGTGACGGTGTTCATGCGCTGACCTCCGCCGCCCTTGTTTCGCGGGCGGCCTGATGCTCGGCGCTGAGCCAGTCGTAACCGCGCTCTTCGAGTTCAAGCGCCAGCGCCTTGCCGCCGGTTTTGATGATGCGGCCCGCGTCCATCACGTGAACAAAGTCGGGAACGATGTAGTTCAGCAACCTCTGGTAGTGCGTCACCAGAACAACCGCGTTGTCAGGGGTGATCAGCTGGTTGACACCCTGCGAAACCACTCTGAGCGCGTCGATGTCCAGGCCTGAATCGGTCTCGTCTAGAATCGCCAGGCTCGGCTCCAGCAACGCCATCTGCAAAATTTCATTGCGCTTTTTCTCGCCACCGGAAAAGCCTTCGTTGACGCTGCGGTCCAGAAAATCCGGGCTCATGTCGAGCAGTTTCATCTTCTCGCGCACGAAGTCGTCGAACTCAAGCGGATCGAGCTCTTCCTTGCCGCGCTGAGCCTGCAACGTGTTGTAGCTCAGGCGCAAAAACTGGCTGTTGGCCACACCGGGTATCTCGATCGGATACTGAAAAGCCAGAAACACGCCGGCGCGGGCGCGCTCTTCGGGCTCCAGGGCGAACAGATCCCGGCCTTCAAACAGCACCTGTCCAGCAGTGACTTCATAAGCCGTGTGGCCCGCCAGAACCTTGGCAAAGGTACTCTTGCCTGAGCCGTTGGGGCCCATGATGGCGTGTACTTCGCCGCGCCTGACGCTGAGGTCCAGGCCTTTGAGAATTTCGATGCCGTTGACGCTGGCGCAAAGGCCGCGCACTTGTAGCAGATCCGGGCTGTTGGCGTTGATCATCCGACACTTCCTTCGAGTTTGAATCCGAGCAGCTTGGTCGCTTCGACCGCAAACTCCATCGGTAATTGTTGAAACACGTCTTTGCAAAATCCGTTGATGATCATTGAGACGGCTGCCTCAGCGCTGACCCCACGCTGGGCAAAATAGAACAGCTGGTCCTCGCCGATCTTCGAGGTAGACGCCTCGTGCTCGACTTGGGCCGTATTGTTGCGCACCTGGATGTAAGGGAAGGTGTTGGCGCCGGACTGGTCGCCAATCAGCATCGAGTCGCATTGCGAATAATTGCGCGCACCGGCGGCGGTGGGTGCAATCCTGACCAGCCCGCGGTAGCTGTTGTTGGAACGCCCGGCTGAGATGCCTTTGCTGACAATGGTGCTGCGTGTGTTCTTGCCCAGGTGGATCATCTTGGTGCCGGTATCGGCCTGCTGCAGGTGGTTGGTGACGGCGACCGAATAAAACTCTCCGACCGAGTTATCGCCGCGTAGCACGACGGACGGATACTTCCACGTAATCGCCGATCCGGTCTCGACCTGGGTCCAGGAAATGCGCGAGTTGACGCCTTTGGCCAGGCCTCGCTTGGTGACGAAGTTGTAAATGCCGCCAATGCCGTTTTCGTCACCTGCGTACCAGTTTTGCACCGTCGAGTATTTGATATCGGCGTTGTCGAGGGCTACCAACTCGACCACCGCCGCATGCAATTGGTTGCTGCTGAACGCGGGGGCCGTGCAGCCTTCAAGGTAGGAAACCGACGCCCCTTCCTCCGCAATGATCAAGGTACGCTCGAACTGGCCCGATTCCTCGGTGTTGATGCGAAAGTAGGTCGACAAATCCATCGGGCACTTGACACCCTTGGGAATGAAACAGAACGAGCCGTCGGTGAACACCGCTGAGTTCAGAGCGGCGTAATAGTTATCTCCGGTCGGCACCACCGTACCGAGATATTTCTGCACCAGTTCCGGATGCTCCAGCACTGCCTCCGACATCGAACAGAAAATGACGCCGACCTCGGCCAGCTTGCGCTTGTAGGTGGTCGCCACCGACACGCTGTCGAAAATCACATCGACCGCAACGCCAGCCAGTGCCATCCGTTCGTGCAGCGGCACGCCGAGTTTTTCAAAGGTACGCAATAATTCGGGATCGACCTCGTCGATGCTTTTGAGCTTGGGCTTCTGCTTCGGCGCCGCGTAGTAACTGATGGCCTGGAAATCGATCTTTGGGTAGTGGACGTTAGGCCACGCCGGCTCTTTCATCTGAAGCCAGGCCTGATAGGACTTGAGCCGGAAGTCGAGTAGCCACGCTGGTTCATTCTTCTTGGCCGAAATCATCCGGATGGTGTTTTCGCTGAGCCCCTTGGGCGCGACATCGGACTCGATATCCGTGACAAAACCGTGCTTGTAGGGCTGGCTAACGAGATTTTGGAGATTTTGCAGGACTGCGCTCATGAGTGTTGTTCCTAAATTAAGCCGAAAAGGACGACCCGCATCCACAAGTCGAGGTAGCACCGGGATTGTTCTTGATGACGAACTGCGCGCCGTCCAGATCGTCTTTGTAATCAATCTCTGCCCCCACCAGATACTGGTAGCTCATCGCATCAATCAATAGCGATACGCCGTTTTTAGTCATCGTCGTGTCGTCTTCGTTGGCGATTTCGTCAAACGTAAAGCCGTAGGAAAAACCGGAGCAACCGCCGCCCTGAACAAAAACACGCAGTTTCAGGTCGGGGTTGCCTTCTTCGGCAATCAATTCAGCGACTTTGGCGGACGCTCTGTCGGTAAAGATAAGAGCGGCTGGCATTTCGAATTCAATGGTTTCAGCAACTGCGCTCATGGTGTTGCCTTTGTGTTTTTTACATCAAGCTTGGGCTTTTTCACGTTGAAACTCTCGCCGCACCCGCACTCGCTGTCGACGTTGGGGTTGTCAAACTTGAACATCTGCTTGAGTCCTTCTGTGACGAAGTCGATTCGCGAGCCATCCAGAAATTCCAGGCTGTCTGCATCGATCAGCACACGAGCGTCGTGCGACTCGAACGTGTGATCGTTCGCGCGAATTTCGTCGGCGATGTCGAAGGTGTGCGCCAAGCCGGTACAACCCACTTTCTTCACGCCGATGCGCAGGGCAATCCCCTTGCCGCGCTTTGTAAGCTGGCGTTTAATCTGTTTTGCTGCATTTTCAGTCAATGTAATTGCCATGAATCAAGCTCCAAAGTAAGCAAAGAGAACGTTAGAATAATCGAGAAAGAGAATTTGATATAGTATCGATTCGAAATTACATTCATGTCAATAATGTTTTTAAACGCTATCATATCGGCATTATGAAGGAGCTGAAAATGAACAGTCGCTCTATTGCGGAGCTGGTTTTTCACCTGGGGCGCATAGCGTCGGGGGAGGGGCTTGTGGAGGGGCTCACCGCGGCCCAGTGGGCGGTGCTCAGATACTTCGCGCAGGCCAACCGCTTCTCGCGAACGCCGTCCGCTTTCGCCGCGTTTCATGCGACGACCCGGGGTACGGCGTCACAGACAATCAAAAGCCTCGAAACCCAGGGCTATCTGACACGCATGCAGTCAGAGGACGACAGGCGCAGTGTCCAGCTCGTTCTGACCGAGAAAGCCAGGAGCATTCTTGCGAACGACCCTTTCGAATCGCTGGTCCGTGCTGCGGACTCCTTACCCCCCAGTGTCCAGGGCCACTTCGCCAGTGCCTTGCAGCGCATGCTCGGTCAGGTGGCGCAAGAGAGAGGCAAACAACCCTTCGGCACCTGCACGTCGTGTCAACATCTGGAAAGCGACGGCTGTAGCCGGGAGGGACAGACGCCTTATGCGTGCGGGTTCACGAGCGAACCGCTGCGTCTGGAAGAGCTCGACGGGGTCTGCATCAACTTCGTCCCGGGCAAGCCCATGACGATGAAGGGCTATGCCTCCGGAGCTGCACCGCGATGAGTCCTGTTCCTGCACCATCGATCACTATCGACGACAACCCGACTAACGCGCTTGCCCACCGGATTCGCGCGCACCTTCAAGCGCTCGCCACCAAGCGCTTACCGATCACCTATCGGGAGGTGGCCAAAGAGCACCTGCTCTTGCCTCCGAACACTATTCATCAAGTCACCGAGGCGCTGGAGCAGATCATGGCCGAGGACGCGGCGGCCGACCGCCCCTTCATCGCGGCCATGGTCATCAGCAAGTGGCGCGACGGCTTGCCGGCACCTGGCTTCTTCGACTGTGCAGCTCGGCTCGGTCGCTTCGTTGGCGATGCAACGGGACCGGACTCAAGGGTTTTTCATGCTGCCGAATTCAACGCGGCGCTCGCCTTGTGGGCGCCGACTGGCGATGCCCGCGAAAAGGAATAAAAACCTATGGCATCTCAGCCTGCGCAGTCGCTGGAGCAAAGCCGACTTCAGTTCTTGCCCGGTGGCACCGCGAATGGCGCGCGCCCGCGCGTGGTCATCGTCGGCGCCGGTTTCGCCGGCCTCATGGTCGCTAAAGGGCTTGCTAAAGCAAAGGTGGACATCACCCTGATCGACCGCGAGAACCATCACCTTTTTCAGCCACTGCTCTATCAGGTGGCGACTGCAGGACTGTCTCCGGCCGACATCGCCTGGCCCATTCGAGGTCTGGTCCGGCATCAGCACAACACCCGGGTATTGCTGGGCGCGGTCACAGGCGTCGATCGTGTGCGTAAACACGTCATTCTGGAAAACCACAACATCGGCTATGAAGTTCTGGTGCTGGCGAGCGGGGCGACGCATAGCTATTTCGGCAATGATAGCTGGGCCGTTCATGCGCCCGGCCTGAAGACGATCGACGACGCCACGGATATCCGCCGCCGTCTGCTGCTCGCCTTCGAGCGTGCGGAGATGGAATCCGATGCACTCGAGCGCGAACGGCTGCTCACCATTGTCATTGTCGGTGGCGGACCGACCGGGGTCGAGATGGCCGGCGCCGTGGCCGAACTGTCGCGCAAAACGCTCGCGGCCGACTTTCGTACCATTGATCCCCAACAGACGCGCGTGTTGCTGGTCGAGGCCGGGCCGCGCTTGCTGCCCAGCTTTCCAGAGTCGCTGTCGCGCCATGCCGAGCAGGCGCTTCGTCGCCTTGGCGTGGATGTCCGCCTGAAACAGAAAGTCACGCATTGTGCTGTGACTGGGGTCACGCTCGGTGATCATGATGTGCCCGCAGGCACGCTGATCTGGGCGGCTGGGGTCGCCGCCTCACCCGCTGCCGACTGGCTCGGCGTCGCTGGCGATCGCTCGGGTCGTGTGTTGGTCGGGGACGACTTGCGGCCGCCCGGCATGGATGACGTGTTCGTCATCGGCGATACGGCGCTCGCTCATGACGCTGCCAGCGAGCCACTGCCGGGGATCGCCCCGGTCGCCAAGCAGCAGGGCGCCTATGTGGCCCAAGTCATCCAGGCGTGCCTCACCGGCAAGGCCGCGCCGCCACCCTTCCGTTATCGGGATCAAGGCAAGCTCGCCACGGTCGGCCGCAAAACTGCCGTCATCGCGTTCAAACGCCTGCAGCTCAAGGGAGGGTTCGCGTGGTGGATCTGGGGCATCGTCCACATTTACTTTTTGGTCAGCCTGCGCAACCGGCTGATTGTCATGACGCAGTGGCTCTGGTCCTATATCAGCTCCGAGCGCGGCGCCCGACTCATCACTGGCCTGCGAACTATCCTCGAACCCCCCCAGCTGGGCCGTCGTGACGACGATGCTAACCCCGCGCCAGCCGTGGCCACGCTTGAGCACATTCAGCCCTTAAGTGAGGGCGGTAACAACCATTACCGCGAACCTGGCGATCAGCCAAGAGCGCTGAAACAACCAGCGGCAGGCCAAGGACAGCGTGGCCGAATCCCCTGAGCTTCCCAGGCAGGTGGCGCGCAGTTGATGAATGAAATCGGTATCCAGCTTTCGCCGTACGGTCGCGAGCAGCTACTATTCTTGTAGCAATTGGTTGATTGCGATGTCTACCGTGACCGGCGCGTGGTCACTGGGTCTCTCGTTTTTACGGGGAAGCTTGTCGATCACGCAACTACTGACCATCTCCTTGATGGCCTGGCTCACGAGTACATGGTCAATACGCAAACCCCGGTTGCGCCGAAAGGCAAATTCACGGTAGTCCCACCACGAGTAGCTTTTCTCCGGCTGTTCAAACAGGCGAAAAGCGTCCGTCAACCCCAAGTCAATCAAGGCCTGAAACTGCTGGCGTTCCTCGGTGGTATGGTGAATGGTCTCGCGCAGGGCCACCGGGTCATAAGTATCGCGGTCGTCCACGGTGATGTTGAAGTCACCTACCAATACCAGGCGTGGGTGCTCGGCCAACTCATCACGCAGCGCCGCACTCAGTCCATTGAGCCATTTCATTTTGTAGGCAAACTTTTCACTACCTGGTTCCTGGCCGTTGACGAAATAGCCGTTGACCACACGCAGTTCACCACCGGGTGCGTCAAGCGTGACTGCAATCACACGCGATTGTTCGTCGGCAAAGCCGGTAATGTTTTTAACCACATTGCGCACAGGCCCCAACTCGGCACGGCTCAGTATGGCTACGCCGTTATAGGTTTTTTGGCCAAAAAAGGCGCTGTTGTACCCAATGTCGGCAAGAGCTTGAACGGGAAATTTTTCATCGCTGAGTTTCAGTTCCTGGAGGCACAGCACATCCACCGGGTTGGCAGCCAGCCAGTCGATGACTTGCGGCAGGCGAACAGCCAGGGAGTTGACATTCCACGTCGAAATTTTCATGTTTTTGACATGCCAAAGTGGCCGTAACCCAATAAAAACGGGCGTGACCAGCTATTAAATGTGTAGTGCAGCCAGCGCGCCAATGACCACGCCAACGCCTGCCAGCGCAAACATGCCGTATTCAAGCCACTTCTTGCGTGTCAGTAGTGCAATGGCTGCCAGCGCAATCGACACCTGCAGCACCGTCGTGGCCTGTGCCCAGCGGTGATGCTGGTGCATTTGCTCGTCTGATGATTTGTCCCAGACGGTGGCTTCGCTCTCAAGTTTTTCGGCGCCAAGCTTGATCTCGTTTTTTTCTTTTTCGTAACGGTCAATCTTGGCCTGGTACTTGGTCTTTTCCGCCTCTGCAGTGGTGAGGTCGCGCGAGACCTCAGCGAGCGACTGCTTGGTGCTTTTGGCCTGAAAGAAATTCCACTGGTTGGAGGCCTCGGTTTTCTTGATGGCCGCATTATTTTTATACAGACCCGCATTGGCCTGCGTAGCACCACCCATATAGGAAAAGATGGCACCTACTGTGGCAATGATGGCGGTAATGACAGCGATTTGCGCAATCATGCCACCACCTTTTTCATGGCTGTCATGGCCACCCTGGGCTGCATGCTCAAGCTCGTGGTCGTGTGGCCCGTGTACGTGAAATCCGCCTTCTGACATATCAAGCTCCTGCGTTTTTGGTATAGGTGATAAAGCTAAACTTTAGCCCGGTTGAAGACATGTGGTCTTCGCGCTGGCTTTGCACCCATTGTGTCCCGAGTGTGGGCGCAAATGCATCGCCCACAAAGTCTTTATAAATGTGCGTCACTTCAATCCTGATTGCCAGAGGCTCGGCTTGTGCGTAGATTTGCGCTCCACCGATGATCCAAACATCACTTACCGCATGGAAGCGCGACAGCGCATCACTCAGGCTGCCAGCGGTTTGTGCTCCCTCAGCGTGCCAGTCCGTCTGGCGGGTGATGACCACATTGGTACGCCCCGGTAGAGGACGAAATTTGGTGGGCAGTGAGTCCCAGGTTTTGCGTCCCATGATGACGGGGTGGCCTAGCGTGAGCTTTTTGAAATGTGCCAGGTCTTCTGGTAGGTGCCATGGCATGGCGTTGTTGTAGCCGATCACGCCATTGGCTGCGCGAGCAAAAATCATGTTGATATTCATCGACTAAACCGCCACTGGCGCTTTGATTGCCGCGTGGTGCTGGTAATTCAAAAATTCAAAATCATCAAATTCATAGTCAAAAATCGAATCGGGTTTGCGCTTGATGCTCAAGGTGGAGTAGGCCATGGGCGTACGGCTCAGTTGCAGCGCAACCTGCTCGGCATGGTTGCTGTAGATGTGACAGTCGCCACCGGTCCAGATGAAGTCGCCCACATCCAGATTGCACTGCTGCGCCACCATGTGCGTGAGCAGCGCATAGCTGGCGATGTTGAAGGGCACACCCAGAAAAATATCCGCGCTGCGCTGGTAAAGCTGGCAGCTCAACTTCCCTTTGCCGCCCGGCGCAGTGGGGGGCGCAACGTAAAACTGAAAGAAGGCGTGGCAGGGCATCAGCGCCATTTTTGACAGGTCGGCTACGTTCCAGGCACTGACGATGATGCGTCGTGAATCAGGATTGGTTTTGAGCGTGTTGATCACATCAGTGATCTGGTCGATGTGCCCGCCATCCGGCGTCGGCCAGCTGCGCCACTGCACGCCATACACCGGGCCGAGGTTGCCGTCTTCGCGTGCCCATTCGTTCCAGATCGTGACACCGCGTTCTTTGAGCCAGTTGTTGTCGCTTGAGCCTTTGAGGAACCACAGCAGTTCAACAACGATGGATTTGAGATGAACTTTTTTGGTCGTGACCAGCGGGAACCCTTCATTCAGGTCAAAGCGCATCTGGTAGCCAAAAACGCTTTTGGTGCCAGTACCCGTGCGGTCCGCTTTGAACACGCCCTGCGTGTCTACGTGGCGCATGAAGTCTTCGTATTGGGATGGAGCCGCTTTAGATAAATCCAACATCTTAATAACCGCCAAATAAAGTGTCCAAGGCGTTTTGAATAATGTCTTGCTGTGTTGCGACGTTTGCTACCGGACGGCGCAAGTCTGATGTGGGAATTGAGCCCAAAGCTGATGTGTTCATGATGACTTGTTTGTCTTGAACCGTGAGCGCAGTATTCAAATTTTTAACGTTATTAACGAACTCTGCTGTTTCATGCAGCGGGATAACAACCCGCGTTTCGATTTCTAGATAAGTGTTTTGAATATCCAAGAAAAAAGGGACGTACTTTCTTTCTTCAAGATCAGGATTTTGGTAGACATCGAACCGCGCCATTAAGTTGAGGCTTTCAATTTGGTAGTGACGATAGTTTTCACTTTTCCATCGCCTAAGCTTTTACCAAAAGTACGGTACTTTGCTAGAGGCAACCCATGCTCGGCAATTCGTTTGTTGTATTCAGCAAAGGCTTGTTTATTATCTTCGCGCCATTTCTCCCAATATCGCCTTTTGACTTCATCTGCCAGCAAGGCATCAACCGTCTGCGACAGATTCATACCCATTTCGCGTGCCGCTTCCAATACTTTTGAATTGAGAGACAGATTGGTGGCTTTTTTGGATGCGTGTTCAAAATTCAACATGTTTATGCTCCATAAAGTATGCGCATAATATCATGCACTGGTAACAGCGCATTAAACTCGCACTACCCGCCCAGGATTCATCACGCCGTATGGGTCCAGCGCCTGCTTTATGGCGCGCATCATGCTCAGCGCCACGGGCGATTTATGCTGCTCAAGTTTGTCGAGCTTGAGGCTGCCGACACCATGTTCGGCTGATATGGAGCCTTCAAAACGCGCCACCGAGTCGTACACGATGGTGTTGACGTTTTCCTCTTCGTTGCGCAAAAACGTCGCCGCATCACCATCGGCGGGGGCCTGCACGTTGTAATGCAAATTGCCATCGCCCAAGTGGCCAAAATTAACGAGGCGTACACCCGGTATCGCCGCCTCAAGCAGCGCATCAGTAGTAGCTACAAATTCAGGAATACGCGACACGGCGATTGAAATGTCGTGCTTGATGTTCAGGCCTTCTTCTGCCTGCGCCATTGGGATGCTCTCGCGCAGGTGCCACAGCGCATGCGCTTGGGCGATGTTTTCAGCGACCACTGCGTCGGTCACGCAGCCTTGCTCCATCGCGGTTTCCAGCAAGCGCTCGAACTGCTCACGTGCGTGGCTTTCAGATTCGTGGTCTGAATTTTCAAGTAGCACGCAAAACGGGGTGTCTTTGTACAGCGGCACGCGCTGCTGCGGGAAGTGTTTGTCAACCAGGCTCAATGCGAACTGGCCCATGACTTCAAAACCTGTCAGGCCAGCGCCCAGGTGCTGGTGCGCCAGACCCAGAAGGGTCACAGCGTGTTGCATCGACGGCACGGCCGCCCAGGCTGTTAGCTGCGCTGCCGGCATGGGATACAGCTTCATGGTTGCCGCAGTGACAATGCCCAGCGTGCCTTCGCTGCCGATAAACAAATCGCGCAGGTCATAGCCCGTATTGTCTTTGCGCAGACCGCTTAAACCCTGCCAAACCTCCCCCTGTGCGGTGACCACTTCAAGGCCCAGGCAGAGTTCGCGCGCATTGCCGTAGCGCACTACCTGCGTGCCGCCAGCATTCGTCGCCAGGTTGCCGCCTATGGTGCAACTGCCTTCTGCAGCCAGACTAAGTGGAAAAAGAAAACCTGCTTTCTCAGCTGTCTCTTGCAGCGTTTGCAAGATGCAGCCGGCCTCAACCGTCATGGTCAGGTTGGCTGTGTCGATGTTGCGCACAGCATTCATGCGTTGCAGGCTCAACACGATTTGCCGGCCCGATGCATCGGGTGTCGAGCCGCCTACCAGTCCGGTGTTGCCACCCTGTGCTACCAGGCTGACACCTGAAGCAGCGCATGCCTTGACGATGCCGGAGACCTGCAGGGTATTGGCAGGTCGTACCACAGCCAGCGCTTTGCCGCGCGAGCGTTTGCGCCAATCCAGTTCCCAGGCAGTCAAATCGCCTTCAGACAGCACATGGGCCGCGCCGACGATTTCTCTTAATACATCGAGTAGTTCTGCGCTCATACAGCCTCAGTAACGGGTGCGGGCGGAGCCGCATTTTTAAGTCGCAAGCGCACGTGAAGGGCGCAGGCTGCAAAGAGCAACAGGCACAGCAGCACTTCAAGCATCGCCAGGTAGTTGCCAGGAGGCCTGTCGCTCCAGGCGCGGGTTGCGCCTTCCGTGAAGTAAACCCACACCAGCAGGCTCATCCAGCGGTAGGTGTACATGCGGTTTTTCAGGATACCGGCCAGTGGCAGGCAAAGCGGCAGCACCTTGAGTGCCAATAGCGAGCCGCCAGGGCGTATTGGTGCGAGCCACATCTCCCAGGCCAGCCCCAGCACAATCAGGCCAATCATGCTGGCCAAGGCAAGCCAGCGGGTAGCATCAATTTGATTTGTTTTTTGAGTCTTCATAGGGTGTCGATGGCATGATACCGGGGATGACATTTCAGCAATTACTTCAATCCCTAAAGGCCTTCTGGTTTGACCTGGCGCGATTTCCCTGGCGCGGCACTGCGCTTACTTTGCGTGACCGCTTCCGTGAAGACCACATGGGCCTGACAGCCAGCAGTTTGACCTTTACAACCTCTATCGCACTGGTACCGTTTTTTACTGTAGCACTGGCTATTTTTACGGCCTTCCCGATGTTTTCGAAGCTGCAGGGTGCGCTGCAGGGCTGGCTGATTCAAAGCCTGATCCCCGACGACATTGCCCGCCAGGTACTGGGCTACCTGACGCAGTTCAGCAAGCAAGCCAACAAGCTGGGCATCGCGGGATTGGCTGTGTTGCTGGTCACTGCCATCGCCCTGATACTGACGATAGACCGTACGCTTAATGGCATCTGGCGGGTTAAAAAAACGCGCTCGCTGACCCAGCGCGTGCTAATTTACTGGTCGGCCATCACGCTTGGGCCTTTGCTGCTGGCTGCAAGTTTGGCGGCCACCTCGTATGTGGTTTCCTTTTCCACAGGGCAAGTGGGCTCGCTGCCTGCGGCTGTGCGTTTTTTACTGGACGCGTTGCAATTTTTTCTGGTGGCTGGCGGCATGGCAGCGTTGTACCGCTATGTGCCCAATACATACGTCAAGTGGGCGCACGCCTGGGTCGGCGGTGTATTTGTGGCGGCGGGCATTGGGCTTGCAAAAAAAATGCTGGGGCTATACCTCAGCAATGTGCCGACTTATTCGTTGATCTACGGCGCGTTTGCGACCTTGCCCATTTTGCTGGTCTGGATTTATCTAGCCTGGATCATTGTGCTGCTGGGGGCGGTGATTGCAGCGTATTTGCCCAGCTTGCTGGCAGGCGTGGCGCGTCGCGGTGGCGGGCACGGCTGGCAGTTTCAAATTGCCATTGAGGTGCTACAGCAACTTCATAAAAGGCGCAGCAACGCGCTGCACGGTGCCAGCAGCTCAAGCTTGGCTTTTGTGCTGCAAATTGATGTGCTACAACTCGAGCCGGTGCTGGAAGTGCTGGTCGGGCTGGAGTGGGTGGGGCAATTGGTCGAGGACGATGGTGGTCAGTCGCGCTACATACTGCTGGCCGATGCCGACAAAACACTGCTTGAGCCGCTGATGCAGCAGTTGTTGCTTGATAAAACCGATTCAACTTTGCCGCTGTGGACCGCAGCGCAGTTACCCGGGCTCAAACTGTCTCAGGTGCTATAACTTTTTATCGTCGTTAGAGTTTGACCGGTCCGACCCAGATATCACGGTACATCACCCAGTCGCCCATAAAGCTGTACAGCGGGCGTTTGAAAGATGCGGGGCGATTTTTCTCAAAGCCAAAGTGCCCAACCCAGGCAAAACCATAACCGCATAGCAGACCAGCCAGCAGCCACAGCGGGTTGTGCGTGAGCACCAGTGCCAGCAGGCAAAGCAGCGTCAAGCTGGAGCCAACAAAGTGCAGACGGCGGCAGGTGCGGTTGCTGTGCTAGGTGAGGTAGAAAGGGTAAAACTCGGCAAAGCTTTTGAAGGCCTTGGGGTCGGTTGCAGTTGCCTGCGCATTTGACGAGGCTGTGTCCATGGTTTGTCTCCTGGAATGTATATCGACATGATAGCCATAGTGCGCCAAGCCAATGCACAAGCTTCGGCTCTAGCTCTGCCGTGTGTGGCTTGCCCTATGGCGATCAACCTCGGGGTTGCGCAGTGCGGCGTGCTTGGTTGCACGGCCCGTTACGCGCTCGCGCCACATTTTGAAAGAACTGCGTTTCATCTCACGACGCATGAGCGCGATCACAGCCGATTCGTTCAATCCAAATTGCGCCTCAATTGCATCAAACGCGGTGCGGTCTTCCCATGCCATTTCGATGATGCGCGAGATGACTTCGGGGGAAAGTGGCTCCAGCGGTTCGCTCTGCTTCATGTGTTGATAAATTTAGCTATTACAAACAGCGTCTCTTCCGGCGCTTCGGTCATTTGGTGATGACCCACCGCAAGCGTTGCCACCTGCACGGTTTTACCGCTGCCGCGTGCCTTGTGAATGAGTGTTTGCGCCGCTTTGGCCTGCGTCATCTGATCTTGCTCGCCCAGCACAAACAGCACCAGGCAAGTTATGTTGGCAATAGCGTGCTCACCGTTGGCGTAGCTGTCGCAGGCCTTAAAGCCTCTATGGAAGACGTTGACCTTGGGGTTGCTTGCCAGTACACGGCGGCCCAGCGCCATGCTGGCACCATAAACCCAGGTACCCGGACCGAGGGCTGAAGGAGGCGGTGCCAGCGTACTGCGCGAAAACACGTTAATCATTTGCAGCGCTTTCATCGGCTCGTTCAGTGATGCATCAAGTAGCGCTGTTGATACCTTCATCGGGTAGGCCGTGCCGACCATCACCAGGTGACTTGCCCTGGCTTTGAGTTTTGATGCGGCTTCAAGCGCTATCAATGAGCCCCAGCTGTGACCGACCAGCGCCGCGCTTGCAACGCCTACGGCATCTAGTAGCGCCACCACAAAATCGGCACCTTCTTCAACGCTTGACGGCGCATCCCCTTCGCTTTTGCAATGCCCCGGCAGGTCCACTGCCAGCACGTTCCAGCCATGGTTGGCGAGGTAGCGACTTTGCAGCCCCCACACGCTGTGGTCGTTCAGCACGCCGTGGATGAACACGATGGTGGGTTTCGCTGCATCTAAAGCTTTTCCGCCGGTGTAGCAGTAGGTTTTGTGGCTGTTGACGGTTAAATACATGCTCAAGCTCCCGCCTTCTCTGCGGCCTTGAGCGCTCGCTTCAGGTCGTCAATCAAGTCGTCCGGATCTTCCAGACCAATGGACAAACGAATCGTACCCTGCGTGATACCTGCTCCAGCCAATGCTTCATCTGTCATGCGGAAGTGCGTGGTGCTGGCCGGGTGAATCACAAGGCTGCGGCAATCCCCTACGTTCGCCAGGTGGCTGAAGACCTTAAGCGTTTCAACAAAAGCCTTGCCTTGTTCCCGACTGCCTTTGAGGTCAAAACTAAACACCGAACCCGCCCCGCGCGGCAACAGTTTTTGGGCCAGGGTGTAGCTCGAATGCGTCTCTAGCATCGGGTGACCGACGCGCGATACAAACGCATGACTGGCTAAAAACGCCACGACCTTTTCAGTATTGGTCATGTGGCGCGCCATGCGCAGCGGCAAGGTTTCAATGCCCTGCAATATCAGCCAGGCGGTGTGAGGGCTCATGCAGGCACCGAAGTCACGCAGGCCTTCACGCCGGGCGCGCAGCAAGAAAGCACCGATGGTACTTTCTTCGCTGAACACCATGTTGTGAAAGCCTTCATAGGCTTCGGTCAGCTCGGCAAATTTCCCCGACTTCTCCCAATCAAAGCTGCCGCCATCGACCACTACACCGCCAATTACCGTGCCGTGGCCGCTTAAAAATTTGGTGGCCGAGTGGTAGACCAGATCAGCGCCATGATCGAACGGTTTGATGAGCCAGGGCGAGGTGAGGGTGGAGTCCACCAGCAGCGGTACCCCTGCTTCATGCGCAATGCTTGAGACCGCAGGAATGTCCAGCACATCCAGCCCCGGGTTGCCGACGGTTTCGCCAAACAGCAACTTGGTGTTGGGCCTGATGGCCGCGCGCCAGCCGTCCAGATCGCCGGGTTTGACAAAGGTGGTTTCAATGCCAAAGCGCCGCATCGTGTAGTGCAACAGGTTTTGTGAGCCGCCATACAGCGCGGTGCTGGCGACGATGTGCGAGCCCGCGCCCATCAGCGTCGCCACGCTTAAGTGCAGCGCTGCCTGGCCGCTGGCCGTCGTTATCGCACCTATGCCGCCTTCCAGGGCGGATACGCGCTGCTCCAGAACCGCGTTGGTGGGGTTGCTGATGCGCGAGTAAACATGGCCTGCACGTTCGAGGTTAAAAAGAGAAGCAGCGTGGTCGCTCGACTCAAACACAAAAGATGTTGTGAGATGTATCGGCACCGCCCGTGCGCCGGTGGACGGGTCAGGGGCTGCACCAGCGTGCAACGCAAGGGTGTCAAAGCCGGGGTCAGCATAGCCGGGCATGGTTTTGTCTCCATCAAAAAATCAAAATCAGTCCGCGCTGGAAACGCGCAGCTACTTATTGTGGGCTATATTGAGAAAAAAACTCCCCGCCAGCGCACTGAGGTGGGAAAATAGCAAGCTGAACAAAACGAGGAGATCGCCATGAAAGTTCTTGACATACTGCGGGTCAAAGGCAACACGCTTTATACCGTTCAGCCCGACGAACCACTGGCCAAGGCGACCCAGATCATGGCCGAAAAAGACATCGGCTCACTGGTCGTGATGGAGCACGGTGACCTTATCGGCATGCTGACTTTTCGCGAGGTGATTAACTGTATTGTCAAAAACGGGGGCGAGATTGGCGCGACGCTGGTTCGCACGGCGATGGACGACCACCCCCTTACCTGTACATCAGAGACCGAACTCGACGAAGTCCGCCGCATGATGCTGGACCGCCACGCCCGCTACATGCCGGTGATGAACCAGAAAATGCTGATGGGCGTGATCAGCTTTTATGACGTTGCCAAGACGGTGGTGGACAGCCAGAACTTTGAGAACAAGATGCTGAAGGCCTACATACGCGATTGGCCCGAGGTTGAAGAAGGGAAGATTGATTGAGGTAGCCTTCCTCGTCGCCGATAATCGTCCCATGAGCGGAAACACACTAGGCACCCTATTCGCAGTCACCAACTTTGGTGAATCCCACGGCCCGGCCATTGGCTGCGTGATTGACGGCTGCCCGCCGGGCATGGAACTTAGCGAGGCTGACATCCAGGCAGACCTGGATCGTCGGCGTCCTGGCACCAGCCGCTACGTGACGCAGCGCAGTGAGGCGGATACGGTTGAAATCCTTTCCGGCGTGTACCAGGGCAAAACCACCGGTACGCCGATTTGCCTCTTGATAAAAAACACCGACCAGCGCAGCAAGGACTACAGCAATATTCTGGAGACTTTCCGTCCTGGCCATGCCGACTACAGCTATCTGCATAAGTATGGACTGCGCGACCCACGCGGTGGCGGGCGCTCATCAGCGCGCCTGACAGCGCCCACTGTCGCCGCTGGCGCAGTCGCTAAAAAGTGGCTTAAAGAAAAATACGGCACTACCTTCAAAGGCTGCATGACGCAGATTGGCGACGAAGTGATTGGCTTTGAGTCGTGGGACTATGTTGCACAAAATCCGTTTTTCGCGCCGGTAGCCGACGTATCAAAACTTGAAAGCTACATGGACGCGCTGCGCAAAGCCGGTGATTCCTGCGGCGCACGCATTCGCGTCACGGCCAGTAAAGTGCCAGTCGGCCTGGGCGAGCCGCTGTACGACAAACTGGATGCCGACATCGCCTACGCCATGATGGGCATCAACGCCGTAAAGGGGGTTGAAATTGGCGCAGGCTTTGCCAGCGTGATGCAGCGCGGCACCACGCATGGCGATGGCTTGTCGCCAAATGGTTTTGAGTCGAACAACGCTGGTGGCGTTTTGGGCGGAATCAGCACCGGGCAAGACCTGGAAGTGTCGATCGCGATTAAACCGACTAGCTCCATCATCACGCCGCGCCAGTCGATTGACACAGCAGGCAACCCTGCCGAGGTCGTCACCAAAGGCCGCCACGACCCTTGCGTGGGCATACGCGCCACCCCGATTGCCGAGGCGTTGCTGGCCCTGGTGGTGATGGAGCACGCTTTGAGGCAGCGTGCGCAAAATGCGGATGTGGTGGTGGCTACGCCTAACATCATGCAAGGCCGAACCGGTTGTTTCGGTGACTGATGCCCTGCAAAGCCTGCTTGCCGTGGAAGCCGTCAGGCAATCGATTGCGACAGGCAAGACCATGATTGTGGGCGACCTGGCGTAAGGTGTGCCGCCTGCAGCGATGCAGCCACATCCGGCTGAGGTGGCCGGATTGCAATTTACTTGACATGTAAAGTATTCAAGACTTAAGATTATTTTTGTCTTCGTTGGCTTTGCCAACGCCAACCGCACACAGGAGCACAGATGACAAAGTTTGCAGGCCAATTTAAACGAACTGGATCGGTGCTTGCCGCCGTCACCATCGGGTCAGCATTGCTGGCGGGATGCATAAACACCCCCACCAGCCCCTCTTCAGTCGTTGCAGATGCCGTCTTTACCAATGGCAAAGTCGTGACCGTCGACGCACGCTCCTCCATCGCGCAGGCTTTTGCCGTCAAGGACGGCAAGTTCATTTACGTAGGCACCACAAGCCAGGCGATGGCCTACGCAGGCCCTGCTACGCGGGTTGTGGACCTTAAGGGCCGCACGACCATTCCAGGTCTGGCGGATTCACACCTGCATACCGCTGGCGGAGGGGCGGGCATAGACCTTTCCAAGACGCGATCGCTGGCCGACGTCTTTGCAAAACTCGCCGACGCCGCCAGGGTTGCCAGGCCGGGCGACGTCCTGGTGTCCAACAGTGACTGGCATGAGGCCCAGTTCAGTGAGCAGCGGCTTCCGAGCGCAGCCGAACTTGAAACCGCAGCGCCCAACATTCCCGTTGTGCTGGTGCGCGGCGGCCATAGTTACTTTTTGAACAACACAGCGCTTGCCAAATACGGCATCACTACAGCCACGCCGGTACCTGCAGGTGGTGCCATTCCCGTCGGGCCGGATGGCAAGCTGACCGGTGAAATCACCGATACCGCCAAGCCACTGGTCAAGCTTCCGCCCTCTCTGCCCCTGACGCTAGCCGACCTGGAGAATCAGCAGAAGATACTTAACTCATACGGCCTCACCAGCATTCGTGTCCCGGGAATTTCGGTCGCCGACTACCGGAAATTTCAGCAATTGCGCGATACCGGCAGGGCTACGGTCCGCTACAGCATCCTGATCAGGCCGCGCAACCTGGCCGACTTCAAAAGCAGTGTGTTTGATGCCGGCATCAAGCAAGACGAGGGCGACGACTGGGTCAGGATGTGGGGCATCAAGATTGCAGTCGATGGGGGCTTTGAAGGCGGCCTGATGACAAAGGCTTATGAAGGTGCTCTGGGTGACGGTGGCAAGTATTTCGGCTTGCGTACTGTCGACCAGGCGACTTTCAATGACTATGTCACTGGCCTCAACAGGCTGGGCTGGCGCGCTGCCGTGCATGCGGTAGGCGACGCGGCAGTCGACGAAGTACTTGAGGGTCTTGAGCGCGCAAATGCGGAGAAAGACATCACCAGGGGTGGGTGGACCATAGAGCACGCGTTTATTACCCGCCCCGACCAGTACCCGCGCATAAGGAGGCTCAACCTCAACCTGTCCGTACAGGATCATCTCTATCTTGCCGCGCCGGTATTGAAGGGCTATTGGGGCATGGCGCGCGCGTCACAGGTCACACCGGTGAAGACCTATCTGGACGAGGGTTTCATGCTGGCGGGCGGTACCGATTCTCCTGTGATCCCGCTTAGTCCGTTTTGGGTGATGTACCACTTCATCACGCGCGACACGATATCGGACGGGGTCTACGGAGCCAACCAGGCCGTCACCTCGCGCGACGCGGTCCTGAGAATGATGACAATTAACAACGCAAGACTCACGGGTGAGGAAGCCGTCAAGGGGTCCATCGAAGCCGCCAAACTCGCTGACTTCGCCGTGCTGTCTGCCGACTACCTTTCAGTGCCCGCCAAGCAGATCGAGTCGCTGAAAGCGGTAGCAACGTATATCGGCGGTAAGCTGGTTTACCAGGACGTGTCCTTTTGAAATGAGCCAGTGAACCGGTGAGTCTGCCAGCTGCGGCGTGCGGTCGCCTGACGGGGTGCGTGTGATGCCAAAATGGGGGTAGCAACCATTCACGGAAAGAACTCCTCATGAAAACAGTGCTCGTACTCAATGGCCCTAACCTCAACCTGCTCGGAACGCGTGAGCCATCGGTTTACGGCGCACAGACGCTGGCTGATGTTGAAGCGTTATGCGCCAAGGCCTGTGCTACCCATGGTTTGAAACTCGACTTTCGCCAAAGCAACCACGAAGGCGTGATGATTGATGCGATTCAGGAAGCAGGTCGGGCTCAAGCCGCCGCAACGCTGGCAGGTGTCATCCTCAATGCCGGTGCCTACACCCACACCAGCGTGGCGCTGCATGACGCGATCAAGGGCTCAAGCGTGACGCTGATCGAGCTGCACATCAGCAACGTACATGCCCGTGAAGCCTTTCGCCACCACTCGTACATTTCGCCCGTAGCGAAGGCGGTGATGGCCGGCTTTGGTGTCAAGGGCTACGCCTATGCGATTGCCGCGCTGGCTGACATGGCTGCATCTTCCTGATTCGGCAGACGGGCAAATAGGCAAAGAAGCAGATTGCGCGGTGAGA
The DNA here is from genome assembly GCA_038226155.1 of Burkholderiales bacterium. GTDB lineage: Bacteria > Pseudomonadota > Gammaproteobacteria > Burkholderiales > Burkholderiaceae_C > Polaromonas. The sequence continues at coordinate 2,145 of JBBRQQ010000013.1, read as the reverse complement.
TATGGCAACGCAGCGGCTTTTTGTTGTTGACGAACGAGAAGTGGAATACACCGCCATACGCGCGCAGGGTGCTGGCGGGCAAAACGTCAATAAGGTCTCAAGCGCCATCCATTTACGCTTTGACATCAATGCCTCGTCATTGCCAGACGACATCAAAGCAAGGTTGCTAGCGCTGAACGATAGCCGTATCACAGACGCAGGCCTGTTCGTTTTAAAAGCCCAGCAGCACCGTACGCAAGAGATGAACCGCAGCGACGCTATGGCGCGCCTTCAAGAGGTGGTGGACAGTGTTGCATTACCGCCCAAAATCCGCAGGCTGACCAAGCCGACCTTCGGCTCAAGACAAAGGCGGCTTCAAGGCAAAAGCCAGCGCTCGGAGATCAAAAACCTGCGCGGCAAAGTGGACGAATAGGCACTAGTCGCATCCGGTCTGGTGTTTTCATCACACCGACATATTTGCTGGCGATAGTGCAGTTCATCTGCAACTCAAAGGACTTTGTGATGGACCGTCGCCTGTTTTTAAACTCCAGCTCCGTTGTCGGTGCTGCCTCTTTGGCCCCTGCTCTGGCGCTGGCGCAAAGCGCACCCGCTGTCATCACGCGTGAGGCGATGCGGCCGCAAATGGCACACGGCATTCAAAGTGGTGACCCCACATCCAGCAGCGCCGTCATCTGGACCCGCAGCGACCGCCCCGCGCGCTTGTGGCTCGAGTGGGCAACCACTCCCAGCTTTGCCAACGCCACGCGCGTACGTGGCCCGCACATGCTTGAAGACACCGATTTCACAGGGCGCATTGATTTAAGTCAACTTCCCGCAGGCCAGGAGATTTTTTACCGCGTCGTGCTGCAAGACCTGCATAACGAGCGTGTGCTTTCTGAAGCTGTGCCCGGCCATTTGCGTTTGTCTGCACCTTCAAACGTCAAGGCCGCGCGCGACGTCCGATTTGCGTGGAGCGGCGACACGGCAGGCCAGGGTTGGGGCATTAACGAAGCCTGGGGCGGCATGAAGATTTATGAGCAGATCCGCAAGATCAACCCCGACTTCTTTTTGCACAGTGGTGACACTATTTACGCCGACGGTCCGATACAGGCACAGGTCAAATTACCCGATGGCACGATGTGGAACAACGTCGTGACTGAAGAAGTCAGCAAGGTCGCCGAAACCCTTAACGAGTACCGTGGCCGTTACCGCTACAACCTGATGGACGCCAACATTCGCCGTATGGCCGCCGATGTGCCACAGATCTGGCAGTGGGATGACCATGAAGTCTCGAACAACTATTCCGACTCAAAGGACGTGAGCGGTGACAAACGCTACACCGAAAAAAATGTGCCGCTGCTGGTGGCCCGCGCGACCAAATCGTTTCTTGAATATGCACCCATACGCCGCACTGCAGATGTCGAGAACGAGCGCATTTACCGCCACCTGCCGCAAGGCCCTCTGCTCGACATGTTTGTGGTCGACATGCGCAGCTATCGTGGACCCAACAGCGCCAACATGCAGACGGCTGAAACTGAAGAAAGCGCTTTCATGGGCCGCCCCCAAATTGCCTGGCTGCTCGATGGACTGAAAAAATCAAAATCGGTGTGGAAGGTGATTGCCGCCGATATGCCCATCGGCCTGCACGTCGGTGATGGCAAAGACGCAGCAGGGCGCGATAAGTGGGAGGCGGTATCAAACGGCGACGATGGCGCGCCGCTGGGTCGCGAGCTTGAAATTGCCCGGTTGCTGCGCGAGATCAAACGCGCTGGTATCAAAAACGTGGTGTGGCTAACGGCTGATGTGCACTACACCGCAGCGCATTACTTTGACCCGAACAAAGCCAGGTTCAGCGACTTCTCACCGTTTTGGGAATTTGTCTCGGGCCCTCTTAACTCGGGCAGCTTTGGTCCGAACAAACCTGACGGCACTTTTGGTATGCAGGTGGTTTACCAAAAGGCGCCGCAAGTGCAGAACACTGCGCCAACAGCAGGTCTACAGTTTTTTGGCCAGGTCGATATTGACGCCAGGACCAAAGCCATGACAGTGATGCTGAAGGATTTGACAGGCGCTTCGCTCTACTCCAAAACGCTGGCACCGCAGCGAGTTTGAATCTAGTGTGATTGCACCCAGCGCACGATGTCAGATGCGCCCATCGCCCCAGCC
>JBBRQQ010000012.1:0-62559 GCA_038226155.1 Burkholderiales bacterium | reverse complement strand
GTTGAAAAACTGCGCAATGTCTCGCTGCATATTGACGAGACGCCCGGACTCACAGTCAGCGAGCTGCGCGCCAACGCCAGGCGGCTGGCGCGGCAGTGCGGCAAGCTCGGTTTGATCGTCGTCGATTACCTGCAACTGATGAGCGTTTCAAGCAGCATGAGCGAAGAAAACCGCGCTACAGCAGTCGGCGAGATTTCACGAGGCCTGAAAATGCTCGCCAAAGAGCTGCAATGCCCGGTCATTGCGCTGTCGCAGCTGAGCCGGGGAGTTGAGTCCAGAACCGACAAACGCCCCATGATGAGCGATTTGCGTGAGTCCGGTGCAATCGAGCAGGATGCCGACATCATCATGTTCATCTATCGCGACGAGTACTACACCAAAGAAGCCTGCAAGGAGCCCGGCATTGCCGAGATCATCATCAGCAAACAGCGTAACGGACCGACGGGTACGGTCAAGCTGACGTTCCTTAACCGCATCACCAAATTTGAGAGTTTGGCGCATGGGGCTAGTGGGGATTTTTGAGCGTACGTTGAGTTGAATAAAAATAAAAAAAGCCGGTAAAAACCGGCCTTTTTAATTTCAGCAAAAGCTGAATTACTTGACGTGCTTGCCGATCAGGCCAGCCATCTCGAACATCGACACTTGCGCCTTGCCGAATACGGCACGGAGCTTTTCGTCGGCGTTGATCATGCGCTTGTTGACCTTGTCCTGCAGGCCTTTGGACTTGATGTAGGTCCACAGCTTGCTGACAATCTCGGTACGTGGCAGAGGCTTGTCGCCTACCACGGCTGCCAGTGCGGCGCTCAATGTCAGCGGTTTCATAAACGCTGCATTGGGCACACGCTTTTTGGCGGGCGCTTTTTTAGCTGCTGGCTTTTTGGCCGCAACTTTCTTTGCAGGAGCTGCTTTCTTCGCGGCTACCTTTTTCGCAGGAGCCTTTTTAGCGGCTGCCTTTTTCGCTGGAGCTGCTTTCTTCGCAGCTACTTTCTTTGCCGGAGCAGCCTTTTTTGCAGGCGCTTTTTTAGCCGGTGCTTTTTTTGCAGTTGCCATGATTGATTTTCCTTCTAGAAGTTGATAAATCACCGCCAGAGATAACTACTCACCAGCGGCATTGCGGATGCTACTGGAGAAAACTGTGTTTTCATAGGGGAAAAGCACTTTTTTTGCGCATTTGTGTTGCAGATTCTTTTTGAGCAATTGAAAACGCGGCCTCTGAGAGCCTGCTTTGCAAGCGCGCAATACATGGTGGCGAGGTAATTTTTCGGCTGAGAACGCGTGCGGAAGTGATGCCATGTGTATTCGCGAGAGCCATAAAAAATACGCTTGCCCGCCCAACGAATGCTCTGGTTTCCCGGGTTCACGTGCGGCCTCATGCTCACGCAGCACAGGAGGTAGCGCCATTAACACCGCGCCAGCATTCAGCATTTGCCGGGCAGTCGTGATAAACCGGGCAGAGTGCCCGTTGCTAGCCGGGTGTCTGGCGCTATGCGTAGCCTGGCGCATGCTGCACGGCGGGCGCATCAGCACGCTGGTTTGCAGACAACGCACAATGCGGGTTTCTTCATCAACATAGAGTGCCCGGGAAATGCCGAATACCAGCAACATCAAATTTGCCACTTGTGATCTGTGCGACGCCCATAAAAACGACACTTCTGGTGACTTCCGCGTGCTACCGCCTGATTTTCGTGATTTTGGTGGGGTTCAAAAATTCAGCGGACCAGTGGCTACCGTCAAGTGTTTTGAAGACAACTCACTGGTCAAGTCTGCTGTTGACTCCGCTGGCGAAGGCCGCGTGCTGGTAGTGGACGGTGGCGCGTCATTGCGCCGCGCGCTGCTGGGTGGCAACCTCGGTGCGGCGGCTGCAAAAAATGGCTGGGTAGGCGTTGTGCTTGATGGCTGCGTACGCGATGTGGCCGAACTGGCGCAGTGCCATACCGGCATACGAGCGCTGGCCGCCATGCCGCTGCCGACTGAAAAGCGCAACGAGGGGCAACGTGATGTAGCGGTTCAGATCCAGGGCGTATGGGTTCGTCCGGGTGACTGGTTGTATGCCGATGAAGACGGCATCGTCGTGATGACCAAAGACGTCCATACCTTCAAGCGCTAGATCACGCGCTCGGTGCGTAATGTTGCGATCTGCGCTGCGCTGTAGCCCAACTGCTCCATGACCTCGTCAGTGTGTTCACCCAAAAGAGGTGCGCGGGTCACCTCCGTGGCGCTATCTGACATCTTGATCGGATTGCCCACCGTCAGATATTTGCCGCGCGTGGGGTGATCGACCTCAACCACCGTTCCGGTAGCACGAAGTGATTGATCCTCAGCTATTTCTTTCATTGACAGGATCGGGCCGCAAGGGATGTCGTATTTGTTGAGGATGTCCATTGCCTCGAACTTGGTCTTGGTCTTGGTCCACTCTTCAATACGGGCGAAGATCGATTTCAGGTGCGGCAAGCGGGCCGCTGGCGTGGCGTAGTGTGGGTCAGTAATCCACGCCTCTTCGTCGATGATCCTGCAAATGGCTGGCCACACGGCGGCCTGCGTGATGAAGTAGATGTAGGCATTGGGGTCTTTTTGCCAGCCTTTGCATTTAAGAATCGAACCAGGCTGGCCACCGCCAGAGGCGTTGCCGGCGCGCGGTACAGCATCACCAAATTCGATGTCGGGGTATTGTGGGTACTCTGTCATCACGCCGGTACGCTCCAGTCGCTGTTGGTCGCGTAGTTTGACGCGGCACAGGTTCAGCACGGCATCCTGCATGGCTGTTAGAACCTTCTGCCCGCGCCCGGTTGTTTTGCGTTGGTACAGCGCGGCAACGATACCCAGCGCCAGGTGCAAACCAGTACCGCTGTCACCGATCTGTGCGCCGGTTACCAGCGGAGGGCCATCGTCAAAACCTGTGGTTGAAGCAGCACCACCAGCGCATTGGGCAACATTTTCGTAAACCTTGCAGTCCACATAGGGACCAGAGCCAAAGCCTTTGACCGAAGCCACAATCATGGCGGGGTTGAGCTCCTGGATACGCTCCCACGTAAACCCCATGCGATCCATCGCGCCGGGTGCAAAGTTTTCCACCATCACGTCGCAGTGCTTGATAAGGTCGTTGAGAACTTCCTTGCCTTTGGCGGTTTTGGTGTTCAGCGTGATCGAGCGCTTGTTGTGGTTCAGCATGGTGAAGTACAAGCTGTCCACATCAGGAATATCGCGGAGCTGCCCGCGCGTGGCATCGCCTTCGCCGGCTCGCTCCACCTTGATAACGTCGGCTCCAAACCAAGCCAGGAATTGGGTGCAGGTGGGGCCTGACTGCACATGCGTGAAGTCAAGTATGCGTACGCCGTCGAGTGCCTTGCTCATCAAACTGTCCCTTGTTTCAGAAAATAAACCGGCTGACTTTTGCGTTTCGCCTGGAAGGCTGTGATTATATTTTGGTCCCGGCCAGGGCCTCCAGCTCTGTCAGCCGTTTACGCAGGGCGCGCTCGTCGTTAAAGCGGCTGGTCTCGTCGCGAATAATTGACGCAATGCCACTGACTTCGTGATTTGCGCCGTAAATCAAGCCAACGGTAAAGGCAATCGACATGGCCCGCCCATCTTTGTGAATCGCAGGTACGCGCAGGGTGTCATGGCCGTATCGCGTTTTGCCGGACGCCATGGTTTGGTGGTAGCCGTCCCAGTGCCGTGCCCTCAAGCGCTCGGGGATGATGATGTCAAGCGACTGCCCCATCGCTTCGCTCTCCGTATGTCCGAACAGGTATTCGGCTGCGGGGTTCCAGAGGGTGATGACGCCCGCAGCATCGCAAACAACCACCGCGTCGCCAACGGCGGTTAAGAGCTGATGCAGGTCAATGTCAGTTTTCATAAATTAAATTCCTAATAGATTCAAAACACACTAAGACCACTCAGAATTCAATCTCACCAGTAAAAACGGCGTCCACACCGGACGCCGCTTTCAAGATCGTTTCAAAAATTTACAGCTTATACCGCTTTGGCAGTATGCATAGCCGCAATCTGATCTTTGCTATAGCCTAACTCTCCCAGTACCTCGTCAGTGTGCTCGCCCAGCAGGGGTGATGCAGTGACTTTGGGCTTGGTGTCAGAGAACTTGATCGGGCTGCCCACAGTAAAGTAGCTGCCGCGAACTTTGTGTGGCACTTCAACGATGGAGCCACTGGCACGCAGAGATTCGTCGTGCAACAACTCTTTCATCGACAGCACAGGCGCGCAAGGAATGTCGAACTTGCGGAAGATGTTTACGGCCTCGAATTTGGTCTTGTCAGCGATGAATGCTTCAATCGTGGCGAAGATGTCCATGATGTGCGGCTGGCGTGCTTTGGCCGTGGTGTAGGCGGGGTCGGTCTTCCACTCCGGTTTGCCCAGCGCGTCGCAAATCGGCTCCCAGGCATGGCCTTGCACTGTGAAATAGATGTAAGCGTTGGGGTCGGTTTCCCAGCCCTTGCACTTCAAAATCCAGCCCGGCTGGCCACCGCCACCCGCATTCGCACCGCGCGGTACCACGCCGTCCTTGAAGGCTTCCATTTCGTGCGGGTACTGTGGGTACTCTTCCAGGTAGCCCAACTTGTCGAGGCGCAGCTGGTCGCGCATTTTGACGCGGCACAGGTTGAGCACACTGTCTTGCATGGACACGGAAACCTTTTGGCCCTTGCCCGTTTTCTGGCGACCAATGTAGGCCGTCAAAATACCAATAGCCAGGTGCATGCCGGTATTGCTGTCGCCCAAAGCGGCAGACGAAATGGTAGGGCCGGAGTTCTCGCCCTTCCAGTAGCCGGTGGTGGACGCTGCGCCGCCTGCACACTGGGCTACGTTTTCGTAGACCTTCAGGTCTTCGTAGTGGTGGCCTTCAGAGAAACCCTTGACGGATGCCAAGATCATTTTGGGGTTGAGCGACTGGATGTGTTCCCAGGTGAATCCCATGCGGTCCAGCGCGCCCGGGCCAAAGTTTTCGACCATTACGTCGCATTCTTTGATCAGCCGCTCCAGCACTTCCTTGCCTTCAGGCTTTTTTGTGTCAAGCGTCAGGCCGCGCTTGTTGCTGTTGAGCATGGTGAAGTACAGCGCGTCTGCGCCTTCGATGTCTCGCAGCTGGCTGCGCGTAACGTCGCCGGAGCCGGGGCGTTCGACCTTGATCACGTCAGCGCCAAACCACGCCAACATCTGTGTACAGGCCGGGCCCGCTTGCACGTGGGTGAAGTCGATGATTTTGATGCCTGCGAGTGGTTGGTTACTCATGGTGATTTCCTTTTTGAAACAATAAAACGTTAAAAATTATTTTTTGTTGGCTGCGCTAGTGGGGTTCAAGCTGGTAATGCGGCCACTCTCCGTACCTGCGGTCTCGTCAATAATGGCATTGATCAGCGTGGGACGACCAGAGGCCACCGCTTCGGTCAATGCCTTCTCAAGTTCCGCCGGGTTGTTTGCCACAACACCTACGCCACCAAAGGCCTGCATCATCATTTCGTAGCGTGCCTTTTTGACGAACACCGTGGGCGCCGGGTCGCCACTGCTACCCGCGTTTTTATCGGTACCTTTGTAGATGCCGTTATTATTAAACACGACAACACATATCGGCAGGTTGTAGCGGCAGATGGTTTCGACTTCCATGCCGCTAAAACCAAACGCGCTGTCTCCTTCGACCGCAATGACTGGCTTGCCAGTCACAACAGCCGCAGCCACGGCAAACCCCATGCCAATGCCCATAATGCCCCAGGTGCCCACGTCCAGGCGCTTGCGCGGCTCATACATGTCGACGATCGAGCGGGCAAAGTCCAGCGTGTTCGCGCCTTCATTGACCAAATAGGCATCAGGGCGCGCCCTGATCTGGTTTTTGATGACATTCAACGCACTGTGAAAGTTCATCGGCGTCGGATCGAGCTTCAGGGTCTCAGCCATCTTTGCGATATTTTTGCTCGTGCGTGCATAGACTTCAGTCGTCCACTCTGCAGGCGGTTTGGCAAACTGTGTGCCCATACCTGCCAACAGTGCCTGGACGCAAGAGCCAATATCGCCCACCAAAGGCGCGGCGATAGGCACGTTGCTATCCATCTCCGTAGGTGCAATGTCAATCTGGATAAATTGACGCTTGACGGCATTTGCGCCGCCCCATGTTTTACCTTTGCCGTGCGATAGCAGCCAGTTCAAGCGGGCGCCTACCAACACCACCACATCGGCCTCCGCCAGCACGTACGAGCGCGCGGCCGATGCTGACTGTGGATGGGTGTCGGGCAACAAGCCCTTGGCCATCGACATTGGCAAATAGGGAATGCCCGACTGCTCGACAAATGCCCGAATATCGGCGTCTACCTGCGCATAGGCTGCGCCCTTACCCAAAAGAATCAAAGGCTTTTTAGCGGTTTTGAGCAAGTCCAGCGCACGCCGCACAGACTCTGGTGCTGGCAACTGGCGCGGCGCTGCGTCCACAACCTTGATGAGCGAACGCTGGCCTTCCACCGCATCCATAACCTGAGAAAACAGCTTTGCAGGAAAATCCAGATACACACCACCCGGACGGCCGGACACTGCGGCACGAATGGCACGAGCAATACCGACACCAATGTCCTGCGCATGCAGCACGCGAAAAGCTGCTTTGCACAAAGGCTTGGCAATGGCCAGTTGGTCCATCTCTTCGTAGTCACCCTGCTGCAAGTCGACGATTTCGCGCTCGGAAGAACCTGAAATCAAAATCATCGGAAAGCAATTGGTTGTGGCGTTTGAAAGCGCCGTCAAGCCGTTCAGGAAACCTGGGGCCGAGACAGTCAGGCAAATACCAGGCTTTTGGGTAATGAAACCAGCTGCCGCAGCAGCGTTACCCGCGTGCTGTTCGTGACGAAACGAAATCATACGCATGCCATTGGCTTGCATTTTGCGAGTGAGGTCGGTAATTGGAATGCCAGGCAAACCAAAAATGGTGTCAATGTCGTTGAGCTTGAGTGCGTCAATAACGAGCTGAAAGCCGTCGATGGTTGCGACGTTGGCGGTAGGTGTTGTCATAGTCAATATTTATGGTCGGTTGTGTGTCTTGGTGCGAGGTGGTGTCGGCCTTGGCTATCACTGGTTTGCCCAGGCCCCAGCTGAATGCAGTGCAGCCACCGCGGTATCATAAGGATTGGGCTCTGCGATCATCATTGACCGGGGTCAATTTTCTGGACTTTTTATTAGCTTTTCCCAGTCCTAGGCGAGTGCCACTCGCTTTCACATAGCGCCATGTCTTACGTCCAAGCCCACCCCGACAAAAACATCATTCGTGCCCAACTTCGGCAAAACGAAGTGCTCAAAGACCTTTCCGCGGCAGGCCGTGAAGACCTGGAGTCGTGCCTGCAGGTGGTGGACGGTAACAAGGGAGACTTTTTGCTGCGCCAGGGGGTACGCGAGATGGAGCAGTACTTCATTCTTGATGGCGTTCTCAAACGTGTGGTTTCCAACCCGGACGGCAAGGAGATGATTTTGCGCTTTGCCGCAGAGCGTGACATGGAAACCAGCTACGCCGCCTGGCGCATGGGTACCCCCACACCCTATGGCATTGTCTGTGTGACCAAAGCGAGGGTAGTGAGCTTGCCCTTACCCGATTGGTTAGACTTTTTGCAGCGCTACCCGGTGGTTAAAGAGTGTTTTGAAACCAGTGTGATGCGCCTGATGACCGAGGTGATGAGCCACACAATTACGTTGCATCTGCTAGACGCTCCGGGCCGAGTACACCGCTTCTGGCGCAAACGCCCTGATTTGGTGGAGCGCATTCCGCAAAAGCAATTGGCCTCTTACTTGAATTTGTCAGCCGAAACCCTCAGTCGTTTGAAACATCGCGGGAAAATTTAAGTCTCCCATTAAAAAAAACCCGCATATGCGGGTTTTTTGCTTGTATGCCGGGGGACTACTTTTCGCCAGCAATCCGTTTGCGAATGATCGGACGCAGCACATAGAGTGCGAGTACTGCAGCTACTATGTCAGCCGCCGCAGCGATGTAGTATGGAACCGTGAACGAGCCTGCGTACATGGCCGCCAAAGCCGCCGCACCCCAGCCCGCCAAAATTGCCGACATGCCCTTGGCGGTATACAAAATACCGTAATTAGCAGACGAGTTTTTCGGACCGAACACGTCGCCGGTGATTGCAGAAAACAAGGCGTAAATTTCGCCCCAGGCCAGGAACACAAATGGCATGAGCAACATGAAGGCGATGGGGTTGCCGGAGATCGTCGTCATCAGAAAAATCAGCACGCCTTCGAGGACAAAGGCAAAAGCCATGGTGTATTCGCGACCAACGCGGTCAGACACCGCGCCCCACATGATGCGGGCAAATGCGTTCATCACGCCCGCGATGGTGGCGGTGAGTGGCACGATGGCGATGCCCATGAAGGTCGCGTCAGCCACGTTCAGCGACTTGGCAATCTGAGACATGTTGCCAGTAGTCATCAGACCCCCGGTACACACCATCAAGAACATGGCGTACATGATGTAGAACTCTTTTTGTGACATCATTTGGCCAGGCGTAAACTCGCGACGCGTCTGGGCCACAGCCTTGGGTTGAACCCAATTTGCAGGCGACCAGCCTTTTGGCGGATGACTCAAAATCAATGCGCAAAGAATCGCCACGATGCCCTGACCAAGACCCCACCAGGTCATCGCACCCGCCCAACCTATAGATGCGATGGTGTTACTTATCGGGATCAATGTCAGTGCTGAACCACCACCAAAGCCGGCTGCGGTCAGGCCTGCGGCCAAACCGCGCTTGTCTGGAAACCACTTCACCGCGTTTGCAACGGTGGCGATATAAATGATGCCACACCCTGTCCCAGCCAGCACACCGTAGTAGAGGTACAGGTGGAACAGTGAGGTTGCGAACAAGCCGCCACCAACCCAGCCCAGCGAAATCAGTATCGCGCCGATGATCATCAGCTTTCGAATGCCGAATTTATCAATGAAGTAGCCTGCTAACGGCACAGGCCAGGTTTCAAACAGGATAAACAGCGTGTAGATGAGCGCGATATCGGAATACGGAACGCCTTTGAACGATTCTTTCAGGCCGGGCGTGAACAAGGTAAACGCGTACTGGAAGTTTGAAATCACGATCATCGCCAGCACGCCAGCTGCGAGCTGGAACCAACGGTTGCCTGAAATAGGCCCCAATTCCTGAACCGCAAGATCAGGTTGTGCGGTAATTGATGTCATACAGACGTCTCCAATCGTTGTAAATATCGCGGCTGCCCAACGCGGCCAACGACGTGAAACAAGTTTATGAGACGACACTAAATTTGCTAGTGGCTAGTCTTGACTGCGGTCAAGATATGGCGCAATGACCCCTCGGGGTTTTCCCGCGCTGCAATGCCAGCAGGCAACCTGCTAGCGTATTAAAAAATACGCAGCAAGGAGGTATAGAACAATGGCAAAGGCCTTTTTAAGCGGCCTGATGTCCATCGCATGGGCGACGCGCGCGCCTACGGGTGCCATGCAAAAACTGGCGATGGATACCACCACCAGGCCCGGTATGTACAAGTATCCGAAAGACCCTGGCGGCAAACCTTGCATATCCCAGGTCGACCACAGGTAACCCACAGTGCCCGCAACAGCAATGGGGAAGCCCAGCGCGGCTGACGTACCGACTGCTTTATGAATGTTGACGTTACACCACGTCATAAAAGGCACCGAGATAAACGCGCCACCCGCGCCAACCAGGGCTGAGAGTCCGCCAATCGGCAGCCCGGCACCAAAAAGCCCTAGCGGCCCAGGGAGGGTGCGGCTTGGTTTTGGTTTGCGATCAAGCAGCATTTGGGTTGCAGAAAACGCTACAAAAACTGCAAACAGCAGGCTCAAAGCCTTGCCCGATACGGAGATAGCCACTTGCGAGGCAATGAGCGAGCCCACCACAATACCCGGTGCCAGGGACAGCGCTACTGGCCACAACACGGCCTTGCGCGCATGGTGTGCGCGCACCGATGAAATAGACGTCAAACAAATGCTGGCCAGCGATGTAGCTACAGCCATTTTGACCACATGTTCTGCCGGTGCGTGTCGGGTCTCCAGTACCCAGATCATGGCAGGCACCATGATCATGCCGCCACCAATGCCTAACAAGCCTGCGAGAAATCCGGTCATTATTCCCAAGGCCGCAAGCTCGGCGATCAAAAGCGGTTCTATGGGCATGTCAGGTGAGATTTAGTGCGGCCATCAAGTCTGCCGTAAGAGGTGATAAGGTGTCTGCGAGTGCCACTGGGCCGTCATCCTGAACCAGGGTTCAGGTGGGCGAGGGCAGTCCGGTTTCGGGTTCGTCTAACGCGAGACGATCACGCCTGCCAGACAATTTACCAAGCCCGTGCTCTAAGAGCATTGGTACAAGGAAATATAAAGCCCAATGTGCATCGCAGACCACTGGATTGTAGGCTGTTGTGGCAATTGACGAATCGATGCTTGGCCTCAGTATGGGCCTGGATCTCGGCCTAGAGCAGTTGTCCGTCGGCGTCCAGTGCCGCATCGAGTCGCTGCAACAGCGCTGTAAGCTGTGGGTGTGCCTGCGTTGCAGCCCCGTCTGCATGGACGGATTGGGGTACCCCTGCTTTACGGTCTGCTGATGTGCCCGCAAGGGGCCCCGCTATGGAATGCTCGGAGAGCTCAAAAGCCAGATTGAGTGCGGCCAGCACAGCGATGCGATCACGCGCCTTGATCTTGCCGACATCGCGGATTTTGCACATGGCCATGTCAACCCGGTTGACGGCATCAAGCATCAGGGCATCGCCGTCTTCAGGGCAGCCCAGCAAATAGCTCTGCCCCATGATTTGTACTTCGAGTTGTTTCATCGGTCAGTTCCAGCCGTTGATGGCAGGTCGCTGTTGGCGTTTTCAGGCAGGCGCTCCAGCAGGGCATCGACCCTGGCGCGCGCTGCTCCCAGCCGTGACTTGAGCGAATCGCGCTCTTGCGTCAACATGGCGAGCTGCTCACCTAAAAGGGTGTTGGTACGCTGCAATTCTTCATGGCGTAGCAAGAGCCTGTCGACCCGTTCGGAAACTTGCTCAATCACGCGCTCGGCAATCTGGTCGCTGGAGTTTTGGTTAGGCATGGCAAGTCAGATTGTAGGGTTTACCGCCTGCTGTCGCGTAGAATCTTGCCTGTTGGTGCTCGTGGTGTGGTTCACACGCCGCAGTTCAACGGGAAGCAGGAGAGAGTCAAAGCCATCTGGTTCGGGTCAACCCGGATTCAAAAGCGCCGAGACTTTTAACCTGCGCTGCCCCCGCAACGGTAAAACGGACGAATGCCCGGCAAGACTTTTCTTGCCGGTGCATTCCGCTTTCATCACAGCCACTGAGCGCCTTGAACAAGCGCATGGGAAGGCGATGAAGGTAGCTCCGTCAGCCCGGATACCGGCCAACAAGGTGGGTGTGCGCGTCATTGATTTGGCCGCTGCTCGTAACGCTCATGCACTGGCGGGGAAGCCGGTGAGAGCATGTTGTTATTGGTCTCATTCATGAAAAATCGTGTTTTACGCGCAATCCGTGCTGCGCTTCCGACGGCGTTGGCCGCTACTTTCCCTGCCTTTTCGCAAACCGCCGCTGCGCCACAACTCAAAGAGACAGTGGTGACTGCCAGCCGGGTGGCAACGCCCATCACAGACGTGATTGCAGACGTGTCTATCATCGACCGCGCAGCGATTGAGCGTGCGGGGCAGTCGTCGCTGCGAGACCTTCTGGCTCAGCAGCCCGGTGTTCAGATGGTTTCTAGTGGAAGTTACCGCTCATCAACAGGCATATTTTTGCGTGGTGCAAGCAGTGCGCAAACCATTGTTTTGATCGACGGCATTCGCGTGGGTTCCGCTACGCTCGGCACGGCAACCTTCGAGAACATACCGCTGGCAAGAATCGAGCGTATCGAAATTTTGCGCGGTGCGTCTTCCGCCCTTTACGGCCCCGACGCAGTTGGTGGTGTTATTCAGATATTTACCCGCGCACCGACCGAGGGGCTCGCAGCTGATGCCAGTATTGGCTTTGGATCCAACGGCCTGCGCCAGTCGGCAGCGTCGCTGCGCGGCAGTTTTGGTGCAGACGGTGCAGTTGGTTTTAGCCTGGGCGCGTCTCGTGAAAAAGCCACCGGTATCAGCACCATCATCAACCCTGCTTCCCCCAGCTACAACCCAGACAATGACGGGTTTATATCGAATAGCTTTGATGCCAAGCTTGTCGCTAAGCTCAATCGTGATCATTTAGTCACCCTGAGCCTGCTGCGCAGCGATACCGAATACCAGTTTGACGGTACGCCGTTTCCCAATCCTCTGGGTCTGACGGCACTGGCATCCGATGCGCGCTCAAAGGCGAGGCTCGGTAATGCCACCGTCAAGTGGGAAGCCAACTGGCTGCCGACATGGAAATCTACTTTGACCCTGGGCAGCAGTGATGAAAAGTCCGTCAGCGACTACTACCGTATTTCAGATGGCCAACCTGGCGGCAGCAGCCGGTTCAATACCGCTCGCAGGCAATACACCTTTCAAAACGATTTCTCGCTGGGCAAGGATGTGCTGTCTCTCGTGGCTGAAAATCGGTCCGAGTCGGTTGACAGTTCTACCGTTTACACGGTGAGCCAGCGAAGCATCAGCAGTGTTCTGGCATCGTATGCGCTCAATCGGGACGAATGGAACGCATTGGCTGTCGTGCGCAATGACAACAACTCGCAGTTTGGCAGCTTCAGGAACTGGTCGCTGGCAGGCGGCTATCGCTTGAGTCCAACGCTGCGCGCCGTCGCCAGCGCCGGTACCAGTTTTCAGGCACCAACTTTCAACCAGCTTTACTTCCCAGGCTTTGGCACTCCAACGCTGGTGCCACAAAAAAATCGCGCCTTTGAAGCTGGACTCAAGTACCAGGAGGGCGGGGTGTCCCTTGGTGCAGTCGTCTACCGGAACAACATTCAGGGCTTCATCATCCCCTCTACCAATGTACAGAGTTCGCTGGCAGTATTGCGCGGTGTAACGCTTAGTGCAGACGTTCAGAGTGGAGATACTAATTACGCGATTTCATACGACTATGCGGACCCCCGTTCCTACAGTTCTGTTGCCGCTTCCAATGACTTGCGACTCGTCAGGGTTGCGCAGAATGTACTGAACGCGCGCATCAACCACCGCATTGGCAGCGTTAGTTTGTACGGCGAATTGAAGATGTCGGGCAACCGAGAAGATGCCAAGGTTGTGGGCGCAGGTCGTGACGTGTTGGGAGGTTACAGCTTGCTCAATGCAGGGTTGACTTGGAGAATGTACAAGAACGTCGCACTTTCGGTACGCGTCAACAACCTCACGAACAAGCAGTACATGCTGGCCAACGGGTTCTCGACGCTTGGGCGTAACGCGCTCTTGTCCGTATCTTGGTCTATGTGAGAAAACCATGACAACTCACCGCTGCCCGGCTATCTTGATCGCTGCCCCGGCTTCTGGCCAGGGCAAGACGACGGTGGCGTGTGCGGTGGCGCGGCTGCACACGCGGGCTGGCAGAAGTGTACGGGTGTTCAAGTGTGGTCCGGATTTTCTCGACCCGCACTGGCTCACGCTGGCCAGCAGCAACCCGGTACATCAGCTTGATTTATGGATGACAGGCGAGGCTGACTGCGCGCAGCGCTTGCATGATGCCGCACGGGATGCAGATCTCATCATTGTTGAAGGTGTCATGGGACTGTTTGATGGTGACCCCAGCGCGGCTGACCTGGCCCAGCGCTTTGGTTTGCCTGTTCTAGCTGTGATTGATGCGAGCGCCATGGCGGGCACGTTTGGCGCGTTGGCCTGGGGCTTACAAACTTTTCGCCAAGGTCTGCGTTTTGCGGGTGTACTGGCGAATCGTGTGGCATCGCAGGGCCACGCAGAGATGCTGCAAACCAGTTTGAGAGCGCCCGAGCAGTGGCAGGGCGCGCTGATGCGCAGCGAGGCATTTACGCTGCCTGAGCGGCA
This sequence comes from Burkholderiales bacterium, assembly GCA_038226155.1. Classification (GTDB taxonomy): domain Bacteria; phylum Pseudomonadota; class Gammaproteobacteria; order Burkholderiales; family Burkholderiaceae_C; genus Polaromonas. Next base: position 48,643 of record JBBRQQ010000012.1, on the reverse strand, counting down.
TTTGGGTTTGGTGGTGGCGGGCGAAATGGGTGATGCCATGGGGCGGCTGGACGCAGCTGCGGATGCCCTCGCCACAACGCCGCTGGGTCAGATGTCGATGGCTGATTGGCAGACTTGCGCGGTTGATTTCGAGGTTTCAGATTCAAAAGCCACAGTTTGCTCCCATAGCGCACTGAAGGGCAAAACTATTGCTATTGCGCGCGATGCCGCGTTCTGCTTTATTTACGCCGCCAACATTGATTGCTTGAGCGCGATGGGCGCAAACGTCGTGTACTTTTCACCGCTTGCTGAAAGCGAGGTGCCGTCCTGCGACGCGCTGTGGTTGCCTGGTGGCTACCCTGAGCTGCATGGTGAAAAGCTCAGTGCCAATATCGCCATGAAGGCCAGCATTGCAGCGCATGTGGCGGCGGGTAAACCCGTCTGGGCCGAGTGCGGCGGCATGATGGCCTTGTTTGATGAACTGACGGCGCTGGATGGCGTTACGTGGCCGATGTGGGGTGTGTTGCCCGGCAAGGTCACGCTGCAAAAACGCCTGGCGGCGTTGGGGCCACAGCAACTTGATATAGCAGGCCAGGTCTTGCGCGGTCATACCTTTCACTATTCCACCTGCGCCACCACCATGCCAGCAGCTACCCGCACGCAAGCCGCAGCAGGGCACAAACTGCGTGGGGAGGGCGAAGCCTTGTATGTGTCAGGCTCTACGAAATCGGTCAGGGCAAGCTACTTTCATGCATGGTTTGCGTCTAACCCACTCGCTGCAGCGAACTTGTTTTTAAAGGATACCGATGCTTGACAAAACAATCGACTGGCGAACTCAATCATCTGGCATGGACTATGGTCCGCAGCGCATCGTCTGCCTGACTGAAGAGCCGACCGAGTGGCTTTATATGCTGGGTGAAGAACGACGCATCGTTGGCATCTCGGGCTACACCGTGCGGCCTCCGCGTGCGCGGGAAGAAAAGCCGAAGGTCAGCGCTTTCCTCAGTGCCAGGATAGACAAGATTGTTGATCTACAGCCCGATTGCGTAATCGGCTTTTCAGACCTGCAAGCCGACATTGCCTCGCAACTGGTGAAAAAAGGCATACAGGTCACCATTTTCAACCAGCGCAGCGTGGCCGAGATTTTTTCCATGATGTACCAGCTCGCTGCGATGGTTGGCCAGGAGGCGCGCGGGCTTGAGCTGATGGCCGGTATGCAGCGTCGCTTGCTTGAAATAGAACAGGCCGCTGCCGCTCTTAAACGCCGCCCGCGGGTATTTTTTGAAGAGTGGTACGACCCGCATATCAGCGCCATTGCATGGGTGTCTGAAGTTGTGGGCATCGCTGGCGGTGACGACTGCTTTCCCGAACTGGCCAAGGAGCCCATGGGCAAAGGCCGCATCATTGCGGACGGCCTGGACATCGTGCGGCGCAATCCCGATATTATTTTTGGCTCATGGTGTGGCCGCAAGTTCAGGCCTGCACATGTGCGCGCGCGGCCTGACTGGCAAGAAGTGAACGCGGTAAAAAACGACCAGCTGTTTGAAATCAAGTCGGCTGAAATTTTGCAGCCTGGCCCGGCAGCGTTGACCGACGGCGTAGAGCAGATTCACAAAATCATCATGTCGTGGGGCTCGGCCCATGTCTGATGCAGTAGACCTCCCATTAGCCAGCAGCGAATTCATACTCGGTGGCCAGCGCAGTGGCAAGTCACGCCGTGCCGAGATACTGGCACGCACCTGGCTGGCGCAGTCGCCAGAGCACAAGGCGGTGTTGATTGCTACCGCACAGCCCTGGGACGACGAGATGGTAGAGCGCATCAGGCAGCACAGGCAAGATCGGGCCGAACGCGTGCCGGCGATGCAAACCGTTGAAGAGCCGCTTGAACTGGCGCATGCCATCACGCAGCACGGCGATGCCAATACGCTGGTGGTGGTCGATTGCCTGACGCTTTGGCTCACCAACCTTTTGATGCCACCTGAAGCCACAACTAACCCGGCGTGTTTTTATGAAAATCAGCAAAAAAGTGCTGAAAATGACAAAAAATACCCCCTAAAAATGGTTGTAGACCAACAAACACGGGCGCGAGTAGCTACGTTTTTAATAGCAATTGAAAAATCTCAAGGCCCAGTTGTTTTTGTTGGAAACGAGATCGGCCTGGGCGTGATTCCGATGGGCCGCGAGACCCGGGCCTTTGTGGATGAGCTGGGGCGGCTCAACCAGGAAGTCGCCGCGGTTTGCGCGCGCGTCACCTTCATGGCGGCGGGTTTGCCTCTCACATTGAAAGGCCAGCCATGAAGCGTTTACTGATGACCGCGCTGCTTTGCCTTGCAGCCTTTGGCAACCTTGCGCAGGCGCTGCAAATCACTGATGACAGGGGCATTACCGTCAACTTTGTGCAGTCGCCGCAACGCATCATCAGCATGTTGCCCTCGCTGACCGAAAGCGTCTGCGCCATGGACCAGTGCCAGCGCCTGGTTGGGGTGGATCGCTATTCCAACTACCCCGACAGCCTGCAGCGCTTGCCCAAGCTGGGTGGTGGCATGGACCCCAACATCGAAGCCATCGTTGCCCTCAAACCTGATGTGGTGCTGGTGTCATCGTCGTCGCGCTCGTCCAGTCGGCTGGAGGCGCTCGGTATCAAGGTGATTGCTCTGGAGACCAAAAGCCATGCTGATGTGAAGCGAGTGTTGCAAACGCTGGGCGTGTTGCTGGGCGTGCCCGACGAACAAGGCGCTGCTCGCCTGTGGCGCATCATCGACAGCAGCGTCTCGGCTGCCAGCCAGTCGCTGTCGCCCCAAGCCAAAAACACCCGCGTGTATTTCGAGGTGAGCCGTGGCCCCTATGCGGCGGGTGAGTCGTCCTTCATCGGCGAAACGCTCAAGCGCTTGGGCGCTAAAAATGTGGTGCCCGCAACGCTAGGCCCTTTCCCCAAACTCAATCCCGAGTTTGTCGTGCGCGCCAACCCTGACCTCATCATGATGGGCAACCGCAGCATGCAGGACATGGTTCCTTATCCGGGCTGGGGCAGCATCAAGGCCGTGAAAAACCAGCGCATCTGTGTGTTTGGCGTGGTGGAGTCTGATGTGCTGGTACGGCCTGGCCCGCGCATGGCGGAGGCAGCCCGCCTGATGGCGAAGTGCCTTGAAAAATATGCTGACACCTCTGCCAATCCAGCTACCGAAGTGAAGGTGCGATGAACCTGCCTGCAAGCCATCAACACCGCAAGGCCATCGTCCTGGCGGGCTTTTTGTTGCTTGCATCTGCGTTGCTGCTCCTGCTCGGGGTCACCGTGGGTAGTACTGGCTTTGAAAGCGTGCTGAACATGCAGCGCGATCCGCAGGCCATGCAGATCATTTGGGATATTCGCTTGCCGCGTACTGCTGGCGCGTGGCTGGCTGGTGCACTGCTAGGCCTTGCAGGTGCAGTGGCGCAAGGCCTGTTTCGCAATCCGCTGGCCGATCCTTATTTACTCGGTAGTGCCTCGGGTGCGTCGCTGGGTGTGGCGTGTGCGATGGTGCTTTTTGGCGTGTCGCCACTGGCCACACACTGGGTCGCGCGCATAGGCTTGACGGGGGCGGCATTTCTGGGCGCAGTGGCGGCAGTTTTGCTGACGCTGCTGCTCGCCAAAGGCGTGCAGCACACACTGCGCTTGCTGCTGGCCGGTGTGGTGGTGGGCGTGGTGCTGGGTGCGACTACATCTTTGATTTTGCTGTTTAGCCCCGACCTCATGCAGGCCATGCAGTCCTTCATGCTGGGCAGCACAGCCTTTGTTGGCTGGAATGCTTGCGTCGTGATGCTGGTAACCTTTGCAGCTAGTCTGCTGGCGGCATGGCTAATGAGCCATGTACTCGATGGTCTGGCACTGGGCGAAGCCACGGCCCAAAGCCTGGGCCTGCGTTTGCCACAAATGCGCGCTGCGCTGGTGGGAGTGTTGGCATTGGCAACGGGTACTGCGGTGGCGCAAACCGGCTTGATTGCGTTTGTCGGCCTGGCCGCACCGCACTTGGTGCGTTCGGTTGTCAAGACAACGCATGGGCGGTTGATTGTGCTGTCAAGCCTGATGGGTGCGGTCCTGCTGATGGCTGCCGACATCCTGGCGCGCTGGTTGATTGCGCCGCAAGAGCTACCGGTAGGCGTGCTTACTGCCGTGCTGGGCGGCGGCTATTTGCTGTGGCTGATGCATCGGTACACCGGTCGTGGGGCAGGGCTGTGATGAGCCTGTCAACAAGTGCATTGAGTGCGCAAGCTGTTCACGCCAGACTGGGCAATGCAGAGGTGTTGCACGGTATCTCCATTCAATTCCCGCGTGCCGGCTGGACCAGCATTGTTGGCCCCAACGGCGCTGGAAAGTCCACGCTGGTCAAAGTGCTGGCAGGTTTACTTGCGCACACGGGTGAGGTAACGTTGCTCGGCCAGCCGCTTTTGCAGATACCCGCCAAGCGCAGAGCGCAGCAGCTGTCATGGCTGGGCCAAAACGAGGCTTCTGCAGACGACCTCACTGCGTATGACGTCACCATGCTGGGCCGCTTGCCGCACCAGCCATGGCTGGCACCACCATCGCCGGGCGACAGGGCTGCAGTCGAGCGCGCCCTCCGAAGCACCCAGGCCTGGGACTGGCGCGACCGTGCGCTGGGCCAACTGTCGGGCGGTGAACGTCAGCGTGTGCTGCTGGCACGCGCGCTTGCGGTCGAGGCCGAGGTGCTGCTGATGGACGAGCCACTGGCCAATCTTGATCCACCGCATCAGACTGACTGGCTGCTCATGGTGCGGGAACTGGTTGCAGGCGGAAAAACGGTTATCAGCGTGCTGCATGAGATTTCTTTTGCGCTGCAAGCCGATGAGATAGTGGTGTTGGATGCTGGCCGGGTCACGCATCAGGGTAGTTGCAGTGATGCCCTGACGCACCAAGCGTTAGAGACGGTTTTTGACCAGCGTATTGCGATACACCAGCTTGCCGGGCAGTGGATTGCACTTCCCAGAATTTAGCAAAAGTTCAACGGACTAAACATGCAAATCGAAACCCCACCTGTTGACAAGCCCTACGAGAAACCCGAGGGTGAGCGCCGTGGCCTGCTCATCGTCAACACAGGCGACGGCAAAGGCAAAAGCACGGCAGCGTTTGGTCTGGCCCTGCGCGCGTTTGGTCGTACCCATGTGCATGGCAAAAAGATCAAGATTTTTCAGTTTATGAAGGTACCCACCGCCCGCTTTGGCGAACACCGCATGTTCGAACAGTTGGGCATTCCGATTGAGGGAATGGGTGACGGTTTCAGCTGGAAGAGCCAGGACCTCGAACACTCGGCCCAACTCGCGCGTGACGGCTGGGCCAAGGTCAAGGCCGCTATCCAGAGCGGCGAGTACTTCATGGTGGTACTCGATGAATTCACCTACCCGCTGATTTATGGCTGGATGGAACCGCTGGGCGGCGTTGAAGAAGTCGTGCAAACCTTGTTTGACCGCCCCACCGACGTGCACGTCGTCATCACGGGTCGCCGCTGCCCGCCAGAGATCATCGAGCTGGCCGACACCGTGACCGAGATGACCATGGTCAAGCATGCTTTCAAAGCCGGCATACCTGCGCAACGCGGCATTGAGGATTGATTGCGGTGGTCACCGCACTGGTTTGCAGCGTTGCACTACTTGCGGCGCTGGCCATTGACCGCTGGTTGGGTGAACCACCCGCACGGCTGCACCCGGTGGTTTGGATGGGCAATTACCTGAATTGGGCTGCTGGCCAGGTTCGGACGAATCCTTCACCCCCGATTCACGATTTAAAGTCATTTTGGCTTGCAGCCGCCTATTGGTGGGCGGGAGCAGCTATGGTTTTGATAGTTGCCTGGGCTACGCAATGGGCAGCGTTTCAGCTACCCTGGTATTTGTCTGTGCTGTTGCTCGGGCTGGCGCTCAAGCCGATGCTGGCCTGGGCAATGTTGCGGTCTGAGGTTCAGGCTGTCGAGGCTGCCCTGGGGAAGTCGCTTGATTTGGGTCGCAAGCGGCTTTCAATGCTGGTCAGCCGCGACACTTCGTGCTTAAGCGAAAGCGAAGTGCGAGAAAGCGCCATCGAATCACTTGCTGAGAATCTGAACGATTCGGTCGTGGCACCGATCTTCTGGTTTGTGCTGTTTGGCCTGCCCGGTGCAGCCCTCTACCGCTTTGCCAACACCGCTGATGCGATGTGGGGCTACAAAGGTTCGCGTGACGGTATCAATTGGGAGTGGGCTGGCAAGTGGGCGGCACGTGCTGATGATGTGTTGTCGTGGTTACCGGCGCGTATCACGGCCTTGTTGCTGGCGATGGTTGCAGGTGGATTAAGTTTGAAAAAACTTACGCAGGAGGCCCACAAAACTCCGTCACCCAACAGTGGCTGGCCCATGGCAGCGATGGCGCTGGCGCTTAACGTCAGCCTGCGCAAGCTCGGTGTGTACGTCTTGAACCCTGATGGCCACCAACCTAAGGCCGCAGACACAGTTTTAGCCCAAAAATATGCCTTAAAAGTGGTTGTAGCCGCCTGTTTATGCGCGCAAGCAGCTATTATTTTTATAGCGGAATTTTCTGTATGACTGGCTTACGTATTCACGGTGGGCCTGACGAACACGGGGTGCCGCGGTATGACTTTTCAACCAACAGCAATGCCTGTGGGACTTGCCCGCAAGCGCTGCTGGCCATCAACAGCGCAGATCTGACGACCTATCCCGATTCGAGTTATGCCGCACTGCGTGCGCAACTGGCGGCTTTTCATCAGGTGGATGTGGGGCGCATTGTGCTTGCAGCAAGCGCCAGCGAATTTATTTTTCGCATCACCTCCCTGGTGGCGCAGAACAGCAAGGCATCGGTCTGGTTGCCGCCACATGCCTACGGCGATTACGCACAAGCGGCGATGGCCCATGGGTTGCCGGTGGCCGCCAATGCTAGCGCTGCACAATTGGTCTGGAGTTGTGATCCTTCCAGCCCTACGGGCGCCGCACATGCAGGACTGCAGGCCATGACAGGCGCACTCAAGGCACCTGCCATCGTGGTGCTGGACCGGGCTTACGAGCCGCTGCGTCTTGGGGCTGCCATCACATTGACAGTCGCGCAATTACAGAGGGTCTGGCAACTCTGGACACCCAACAAGGCGCTTGGGCTGACCGGTGTGCGGGCGGCCTATGCCATCGCACCGCACCAGTCGCCTGATGCGGCAGCGATGGAAGCACTGTGCCCATCCTGGCCCATAGGCGCGCATGGCGTTGCCATGCTGCAAGCCTGGACCAGCACTGCGGTCCAGTCATGGCTGGCTGGCAGCTTGAGTACCCTGCGCGAATGGAAAGCGCGGCAGCTGGCGCTGTGTGAATCCATGGGCTGGACTAATCTGCAAGGCGATGCGAACTTTTTCTGCACCAAGCCAGCGTTAACGCCAGGGCTAGGCTTGCCAGAGGCGTTGGGCCGGCTACGTGAGCAAGGTATCAAGCTGCGTGATGCGACTTCGTTTGGTCTGCCCGACCATGTGCGCCTTGGTGTGCTGGCACCGGCAGCGCAGGATGCACTACACAATGCGTGGCTACACATCGTCAAAGGTCATCAATGAGTGCAAAGTGCGTCATGGTTTTAGGCACCACCAGCGGCGCCGGTAAAAGCTGGCTGGCCACTGCACTGTGCCGCTACTACGCGCGCCAGGGTTTGAAAGTTGCGCCATTTAAAGCGCAGAACATGAGCAATAACGCTCGTGTTGTAGAGGGCGGTGAAATCGGCAGCGCGCAGTATTTTCAGGCCCTGGCTGCGAATCGACATCCTGAAGTCCGGATGAACCCGCTGCTGCTCAAGCCAGAAAAAGACACCCAAAGCCAGGTGATTCTGATGGGGCAGGTCAACGCAGAGCTTTCAAAGATGGACTGGCGTGGCCGCAGCGAGAAGGTGTGGCCTTTTATCACACAGGCGCTTGATGAGTTGATGCTTGAAAACGATGTGGTGGTCATTGAAGGTGCAGGATCGCCAGCAGAAATTAATTTGAAGGCCAGCGACATCGTCAACATGCGGGTGGCCTTGCATGCCCAGGCCTCATGTTTATTGGTGACCGACATTGACCGGGGCGGCGCGTTTGCGCACCTTTATGGCACCTGGGCCATGCTGGATGCAGCAGAGCAACAGCGCATCAAGGGTTTTGTTTTAAACAAATTCCGAGGTGATGCCAAACTGCTCGCACCCGGCCCGCAGATGTTGCATGGCTTGACGGGTGTGCCCACGGTAGCGACCCTGCCGATGTGGTGGCAGCATGGTTTGCCTGAAGAAGATGGTGTTTTTGACTTACATGCCCCCACGTTCGGCACTGGCGTGTCCTCTCTGCCCCCCGAGGGGGCTGAACTTGCTAGGGGCGGCCCGTCGCGGCGTTCGTCTACTTTGGTAGTTGCTATCGTGGCCTATCCGCGCATCAGCAACCTCGACGAATTTCAGCCGCTTAAAAATGTGCCTGGTGTGCGGCTGGTCTGGGCACGCAACCCGGCTGATGTGCTGCACGCGGACTGGATTATTTTGCCCGGCTCCAAGCAGACCAGCGGCGACCTCGCCTGGCTGCGCGCGCAGGGGCTTGATGCGGCGATTGCTGCGCACGCAGGGCGGGGTGGGGCGGTTCTGGGCATTTGTGGGGGGCTGCAAATGCTGGGTGAGGCGCTGATAGACCCGCACGGTATTGACGGCAATGCACCCGGCCTGGGTCTGCTGCCCGTGGTAACGACGTTTGATCTGGACAAAACAGTGCAGTACAGGGAAGCGACGTTTACAGTGCTTAATGGCATGTGGTCATCGCTTTCAAACGTGCTAGTTGCGGGTTATGAAATTCATCACGGCCAGACTGCACCGCATGCCGCCATGGCCGCTGCTGGCGATATTGCAAAGGCTGTGATGCCCAATGGCCTAGCCTGGCAGAACCCGGCGGGCAATGTGCTGGGGCTTTACCTGCACGGCATGTTTGAAGACCCGCAGGTGCTGCAAGTAATGTTTGGTGCGAGTGTGCCTACGCTTGACAGCGTGTTTGACGGACTGGCAGACTACGTCGAGCAACACTTTGATGCGGGCGTGTTGCAGTCGCTTCTGAATGGTTAAAAATTTCTACGCAAAAACTTCCAGCAACCGATCCAGACCACCCGAATTAATCGACACCATCGCCTGTTCCCGCACCTTGGGTTTTGCGTGGTAGGCCACTGAAAGGCCTCCCGCCTCGGAGCACGCACCCATCATCGGCAAGTCGTTTGCGCCGTCGCCGACAGCGATGCATTGCGCTAGCGTTATGCCCATCAGGCTCGCAACTTCCAGCAGCGTGCGGCGCTTCTCGTAGCCGTCGCAAATATCACCCCAAGGCTGGTCGATCATCGTACCGGTCAGCACGCCGTTTTCAATGGCCAGTACGTTGGAGCGTGCAAAGTCGATATCCAGCCGCGCCTTGACACGGTCAGCAAAAAAAGTAAAGCCGCCCGATACAAGCAGCACCTTCAGGCCTGCCGCTTTGCACGCCGCCACCAGCTCTCCCGCCCCGGGGTTGATCTGCAAGCGCTGGGTATAGATCTGCTCCATGTGCGCAACTGTTACGCCCTTTAGCAGCGCAACGCGGCGGCGCAGGCTTTCCTTGAAGTCGGTGATCTCGCCGCGCATGGTGGCCTCGGTGATGGCGGCGACCGCGGGCTTCAGGCCAGCGGCATCGGCAATTTCGTCTACACACTCGATGTTGATGAGGGTCGAGTCCATGTCAAACGCGATCAGCTTGAAGCTGGACAAACTTAATGGCGGTGTGAAGCCTTGAATCACCAGGCTAGTAGAGATTTCGTTTTCACTCATGGATTGCTCTTTTTAATCGTCGCTTGCTCACGTTGTTATTAGACTGAAGGCTGGGTCTCACGCATCCACGCCTTCAAGCGGCTTAGGTCGTCAAAGTCCACCACGTCGCCTACTCTCCCATCGTCATCGACGATTTTGAAGCGACTTGCATCTTTGGTTAAAAACAGCACTTTGCCGTAAGTCTTTGACTGGTGCTTACTTTTGCGCAGCGCGTCTTTGACATCATGTTTGGTTTCAACCAACCGGGTTAGCGGCTCGTCGTCTAGCTCGTGGTGCAGGCAAACCACAAAGTCGGGATAAAACATATGGCGGCTGTCGGTGCGCATCAAAGCAATGCTGTGCGGCTTGCCTTGCGGGTTGCGATGCCACCAGGCTACAAAGTCGGCTCTGTCCAGCGCTTTGGCGAATGCCAATTCTTGCGAGTTGAATTCGTAAGTTGCGTCTAACCGGGCCGTTGTGAACAAATCGCCTGTTGGCAGGCCTTTTGCATCCAGCGTAAATACATAGTCTTCATTTTTGAAATAAGGCTGTGCGGTTAATGGCAGAGTGCTCGCAGCAATGGCGACACCGTCTGTCTCCGGGAATAGAACACCGTAAATGTTTTTACGCGAGGACGAAAGCGTTTTACCGACGGGCATCAACAGCACATCGGGTAAGGGCTTGGCTTGTGCCTCAACTGCTTTGCTGGCCCATTGCGCTTGCAGCGCTTCTTGCAGCTCAGGCAGCTGCTTGTGTACCACCCAGCAGGCGGCATCTCGCGCCTGGGTTCGCAGCAGACCGGGTTGCGTTTTTGCATCGCCCTCGCGGTAGGCGTGTGCGCGTTCGATTTCGGGCAACAGGCACTTGGCCAGCTCGTCAATCATTTCAATCAGGTCTTGCTCTTCCAGTCCAATCGCATGAAGCGCGTCCTGTGTGCGCTCCATCAGTGCCGTGCGGTCGGTCACGACCTGCACGTTTTCTTCGGTTTGCACGCCACCAAACAGTTCTGTACGAATTTCGGTTTCTGTAAGCAGGTTGAGCGTCGCACGTGTGGCAACGCTTTTGATTTCTTCCGACAGGTGCAACGACCGCGCGGCCTGGCGAATGTCGAGTTCCAGAACATCAAAAACAGGTTTGATCTCAGTTGTGAACTGCACCGGTGTAGCCCGCGCAGCAACGGCTTGCAGCCTTGGGTACGCTCGGAGCCCTTGTGCTTCCAGCGCCGCTATTAGCTCTGCCCGATTGGCAGGCGCATGACGGTTGATTTTTGGCAGATTGCCGCTGGTGGCTTCCAGGTAATCCAGAGCGTCCAGCTCACCCACATTGCCAATTGAGCCAAATAACTCCGAAGTCACACCCCGCTCAATATCAGGCGTTGCTGATGTGACCTTCCCCTCGTCTGCTTGCGGGGTCAATGGCGCGGGCTGGCGTATCGTGCCGTCCGGTGCGCGCGTAGGCAGCAGGCCGATGTCGTAGCCCAAAGGCGTTTGGTCTGACACACGGTTGGTCAACGCCATACCGCCATAGGCTGTGCGCCGCGCTACCAGCTCTTCAATTTGCCCTTCAAGCTGCGACATCACGGCCTGTGTTGCCTTGGCCGCGTCTGCAAAACCTGCTTGCGACTGCTCGTTGGCCAAGAAAATATAGGCCGTGTCCAACTCTGTCGGTGCGCTGTACGGTTCAGGGAAAGCGCGTTGCAATTCACCCGGCACACGCATGACCCGACCAATAAACTGCATGGCAAAGTCTTCGTCGTTAACTGACTTGGTAGATGCCAGCACAAAAGCGCGCGGCGCATCAAAGCCCGTGCCTGCCGACTGCTTGAAGATCAACACCTCAATCATGGTGTTGACCGCAATGGCCGCCATCATCACCGGGTCAGGCTCACTGGCCGAATGCATGCCCACCGCGTTGGGCGCGATACCCAGCTCTTTGGTTAAAAAATCATAGGCTTCACGAATCGCCTCGTCCCCATTGGCTACCTGTACCAGCAGCAGCGGCACGGTTTTTAAACCACGTGTCTTCAGCATTTGCGCAATGTGCTGGTTACGCCGCCAGGCACGGCGCAGGACTGTGAGTTTTAAATCGGTGATGCCTTGCATGGACTCGCGCAGGTCATACACCACGGTTTCCAGCCATGGCTTGTTCAGGCGCTCAGCCACCACGTCGCCCCGGCTAACGCTGAAAGCCTTGAAGGCGATATTGCCCGCACTGGCAATAAATTCATTGAGCCTAGCGTCCTTGGGTGTGGCGCTGGACATCAACAAGTAGTCGGCTTTTAACCACTTTGCAAATTGGCCGAACTCTGTGGCGCTGTCTAGTGCAATGTGGGCTTCGCCAACCACCAAGCCAATTTCCAGTCCGCGCGCCCTGGCCAGCTCGAAGTAAGCGGCCAGGCTGCGGGTTTCGTCGTCTTGCTTGTCGGCATAGCCCAGTTTGCGAGACTTGGCGCTGGCCACCCCCTGCACGGTAGACACCAATACATGGCCTGCCTCGGGTGCTTCGTTTTTTGCCAGGTTCAAATGCTTGGCCATTAATCCTGTTTCACTGGACTGGCTGTCCAGTGTGTCCACTGTTTGCGCCACCAGGTTGACGTAAGGCACAAACCAGAGCCACAACACTGGGCTGGTCTTGCTGATGTTTTCCAGAATTTGCGTCAGAACAAATGTTTTACCCGAGCCGGTAGGGCTGCGCAGCAGGCACGGCGCGCGCGGCTGGGCAGCCAAGGCTTCGCACACGCCTTCAATGATTCGGGCCTGAAAGTGTTTGGGCACCATGCCCGCTGACTGGGGGGCGGTGAAAGGGCGGGGCGCAGCGGTTGTAACTAGGGGTTGATTCACAACGCACCTCCTGCGTTGGCATCAACCGCAGAGGTTGACTTAGGTTTCGCCCTGCGCACCTGCTGCCCATGCAGCAGCGCCCGCGCTAGCGACAGGCTTTCAACCTCTCGCCCCAGCGCATTGAAATGCTCGCGTACCGTTGCAGGCCGGGTGGAATACACCCGCAACTGCTTGCCGGGTAGGGCGGTCAGCACGTCTAAGGCCGCTCGCGTCAATTGACGAACCAGCACGGTTAGCACGCCATCGGCGTTCTGCACCAGTACTTTCACTCCACTGTCAGCCGCTGGCACAGGCCGCGCCACCTGGCCTAGGCGTAGGGTAAGCAATTGAAAGGCGTGGGCGCAGCTAGAGTCAAAAGGCGCATCACCTGGGGCCAGTTTGTCGAGCTGCAGGTAGGCAAAGCTGTTGTCGGCAAGTTCAGGGCTTGACTGAATGACGCGTTTGATGCGCTCTGCACACACATCGCGGCACAGGTTTTTGTCGGGCTCTTTGTCGGTGGTTTCGGTGCTGGAGCAGAGGATAAATTTGCGTTTGCCATTGTCGAGCGCATTCAAGTTCAAAACCGCGTGGCCCGTGGTGCCGCTGCCTGCAAAGAAGTCGAGGATGGTGTCGCCGGGGCGGCTGGCTTGGTCAATAAGGCCTTGGATAAGAGATAACGGTTTGGGGTATTGAAACGCTTTGGCCCCGAATATTGCCAGCATATCCCGAGCACCCTCTTGATTGGTACCAGTGACTAGACTTCCTTCCGCCTCGTAATCACCGCTCTCAAAAGTAGGAACAATCCAACTGGAAAGTGGTTTGGTATCGTTGACCAAATCCGACTTGTAGCGCTTGTATCGTGGGCGGCCAAAGCCAACTTGCTTTCCTACCCAGTATTCAATATTGGGTAACTCACGCCTTAGCATCTGGGTTTTTCCACTACTTGGAACTGAACCGCTGTCGATTGCTGCATAGAGCTCATCAAGCGTGTTCCAGATCGCAGTTTTTTGAGCTTTAGGAAAAATGACTCGACCCTTTGCGATATGGTCTTCCATAAAGTCAGAGCGCAAAGTCTGTGCTGCAGTTGTTCTATTTTTTGAGGCATACACCCATGCTCGCTCTGGATTACATGGGTAGTTAATACCTGTATCTGGATCAACAATTGGGTAGTAGAGGTTCGGCCGCTCTAAATAATTCTTCGCACAGGACAGCGTGTCCGAAGACCAATCGCCTGAAGGGTCATTATCTGGATTCGCGTAAGTTGAAAAAGTCTTTACGTGGCCCTTGAAACTAAACCCTGCGTTTCCGTAGACGAGGACATGTTCGTGGTCACCAGACAGAAACGCGCCTTTTGCATCTTGCGATCCTTGGCGGGTTCGCCAGACAAAGCTTCCCAGTTTGCGCCCCGGAAACACCTCATCCATCAACAGCTCCAGCCGCGCCCGGTTCTCATCATTGATGCTGACCATGATCACACCATCCTGCGTGAGCAGGTCTTTGGCTAGCAGCAAGCGGCGGTACAAAAACTCCAGCCACTGGCTGTGCCGCCAGCGGTCATTGACGCCTACATACCGGTCGTTGTAAACCCAGTCTTTGTTGCCGGTGTTGTAGGGCGGGTCAATGTAGATGACGCGGACTTTGCCAGCGTGCGTACTTTTGAGCAGGCGCAGGCTGTCGTAGTTGTCGCCTTCAATAATCAGGTTGGGCGTGCCCTGCGCAGCCAAGTCTTGCAAGCCATGTGAATACTCGTCAACCAGGCGCGGCAACACAATGTTGGCGTTGAGTGCCGCGTCGCGATCAATGGCGCTGTTTTCCCAATACAACCCTAACTTTTGCTTCGTCAGGTGCTCGGTCAGCAGGCGACGCAGTTGCGCGGCGCTGAGGCCATCTAAGTTTTGAAGGGGGCTGCCTTGTGGTGTGCTCATAGCTGGTGGGGCATTTTGCTAAACTTTATTCACTATTATTTTTATAGCTGGTTACGCCCGTATTTAAAGGGCTGCAGCCATTTTTAAGGGTTATTTTTGGCTGTTGAGTGCTTGTTTTCAGGTTTTTACGGCGTGTTATGCGTGCTGCCTTGGCGCAACCAGTTCTCAACCTGCAAGCCTGGTACGCGCCGAAACTCTGCTTCGTTGTCTGTTACCAGCGTTGCACCCAGGGCCAAGGCGTGTGCGGCTATGAAGGTGTCGTTGGGGCCTATGGGCGTGCCGGATTTTTCTAGCTGCGTGCGGATATTGGCGTAATGCCCGACGCCGTCCTGACCAAATGGCTGCGGCGCTATCAACTGCAAAAGTTGTGAAATTTTTTCTACTAACGCTGTTGACCCGATGCGGTGGGCTCCGAATGCAAGTTCGCATTCAACCACGACGCTGGTGACCAATTGGCCGGGTTGTGCGCGTGCGATAGCCATTGCCTTCTTGGCAGCGCTACCAGTGGGATTTTTGATGATGGCTGACAAGATGTTGGTGTCAAGCAGCCATCTTTGGGCGGTGTTTGAGCCGGGCATCACAGATTGATGTCGTCGAGCGGCAACATACCCTCGTCAACGTTCGGAAAGTCAAAGTCCATCGGTTCCCATGACGCTAGCAGGCTGGCCAAGGTGTCATGCTTTTGGGGTAAGACCCGGATGTACAGCCCATCTGGCATAGGCTCGATGGTGACTTTTTTACCGGGGAGTTCCAGATCGCGTGGTATGCGCAAGGCCTGGTTTGCACCGTTGCGAAAAAGACTGATTTCTCGGGGAGGAATGGTCATGTCCATGATGGGTCTCCTTTGACTTGAATCTATCGGTTTCCAGTGGTAAACTGTAGCATATGTTTAAAGCATATGCTTGAATTGTCCTATATCTTTGCAGTCTCCACTGCTGTCGGTTGCCCCAAACTCTTCAAAACATCCCGCACCATCTGCACCCGGTCTTTGGCTTCCGGCAAGGCGCGCTCGATGCGTAGCTTGTCATTACCGGCCAGTTTGATGTGCCGGTTTTTCTGGATCAAATGCATGATGGCCATGGAGTCGATGGGAGGGTCTTTTTTGAAGGTGATGTTGATTAAGCCGGGCGCGGCGTCGACCTTGACCACGCCGTAAGGCCGGGCGATGACGCGCAGGCGGTGTACGTCGATCAGCGTCTGGGCTTGTGGCGGCATTTTGCCGAATCGGTCGACCAGTTCTTCAAGCAGGGCATCGATCTGGTCTGTAGTTTTGGCGGTAGCCAGCTTTTTGTAAAAGCTCAGGCGTAAATGCACGTCGCCGCAGTAGTCGTCTGGCAGCAGGGCGGGGGCGTGCAGGTTGATGTCGGTGGTCACCGTGAGTGGGTTGAGCAAATCCGGCTCAATGCCTGCCTTGAGGCAGCGCACGGCTTCACCGAGCATTTCGTTGTAGAGCTGAAAGCCGATCTCCATCATGTTGCCGGACTGGTTTTCACCCAGCACTTCGCCAGTACCGCGTATTTCCAGGTCATGCATGGCGAGGTAAAAGCCCGAGCCCAACTCTTCCATTTGTTGGATGGCCTCCAGCCGCTGGCTGGCGTGCTTGGTCAGGCCCTCGATATCGGGCACCATCAAATACGCATAGGCCTGGTGGTGGCTGCGGCCTACACGGCCACGTAGCTGGTGCAACTGCGCCAGGCCAAATTTGTCGGCGCGGCTCATGACGATGGTGTTGGCCGTCGGCACGTCAATACCGGTTTCGATAATCGTTGAGCACAGCAGCAGGTTGTAGCGTTGGGCGACGAAGTCTTTCATGACTTTTTCAAGCTCGCGCTCCGGCATCTGACCGTGGGCGACCGCAATGCGCGCTTCGGGCAACAGTGCTTCCAACTTCTCGCGGCGGTTTTGAATGGTGTCGACTTCATTGTGCAAAAAGTAAACCTGACCACCGCGCTTGAGTTCACGCAGCACGGCCTCGCGGATCACGCCGTTGCTCTCGCTGCGCACAAAGGTCTTGATAGCCAGGCGGCGCTGTGGGGCGGTGGCAATCACGCTTAAATCACGCAGACCTTCAAGCGCCATGCCCAGCGTGCGGGGAATCGGCGTGGCGGTCAGCGTCAACACATCAACCTCGGCGCGCATGGCCTTCATGGCCTCTTTGTGGCGCACGCCAAAGCGGTGTTCTTCGTCAATGATGAGCAGGCCCAGGCGCTCAAACTTCACGTCCTGGCTGAGCAGCTTGTGCGTGCCGACCACAATGTCTACTGTGCCGTCACCCAGGCCTTTGATGGCGGCGGTGATTTCCTTGCCGGATCTGAAGCGGCTCATCTCTGCCACTTTCACTGGCCACTTGGCGAAGCGGTCTACCAGCGTCTGGTAGTGCTGTTCGGCCAGCAACGTGGTGGGCGCCAGCAGGGCGACCTGTTTGCCGCCTGTGATGGCGATAAAGGCTGCGCGCAAGGCGACTTCGGTTTTACCAAAGCCCACGTCGCCGCAGACCAGCCTGTCCATCGGGCGCGGCGAGATCATGTCCTGAATCACCGCATGAATGGCGGCGCGCTGGTCGGCGGTTTCTTCAAAGCCAAAGTCGTTGGCGAAGCTTTCGTAGTCGTTGGGCGAATAGCGGAAGGCATGGCCTTCACGGGCGGCTCGCCGGGCGTAGATGTTGAGCAGTTCTGCAGCCGAGTCGCGTACCTGTTCAGCGGCCTTGCGTTTGGCTTTTTCCCATTGGCCGCTGCCCAGCCGGTGCAATGGTGCTTCGTCAGCACTAACGCCGGTGTAGCGGCTGATTTGCTGCAACTGGCTGACGGGCACGTACAACATTGCATTGTCGGCGTATTGCAGATGCAAAAACTCCTGAACCGAGGGCGCGCCGTCTGTGCCCAGCCCCAAGTCCATATTGACAAGGCCTTTGTAGCGGCCAATGCCGTGAGCGTTGTGAACGACCGGGTCGCCAATGTTGAGTTCTGACAGGTCTTTGATCAGCGCTTCAACGTCGCTGACCTGCTCCTGCTTTTTGTTGCGGCGGCGTATGGAGGTGCCTGCGGCAAACAGCTCGGTCTCGGTGATGAAGTCAATATCCCCCCCATCAGGGTCGTGCCAGCTAAAACCCACGTCGAGTGCAGCGGTGGCGATGCCGAGCTTTTCTAAACTGGTTTGAAAATCTTCGAGGGAGTCGAAGGCTGGTGGGCTAACGCCGCTGGCACGTAGAAAGTCGAGCAAGCTCTCGCGGCGGCCATCGCTTTCAGCGAGGATGAGCACGCGGTGCGGCGTATTGCGGATGTGGCCCTTGAGTTTGACGAGTGGGTCGTCAGCACCGCGCACCACGGCCATCTCGCCCAGCTTTTGAAACTGCGCGTTATCTACAACGTCTTCGGCGGATGGCTTGAATGCCAGTTGCGCATAGTGATTCGTCAGCGCATAAAACTGCTCGGCACTTAAAAACAGTGACTCGGGCGGCAAGGCAGGGCGATCTGGCGCGTCACGCACCAAGCGGTAGCGGTCTCTGGTGTCTTGCCAGAAGCGTTGAAAGGCGGGCTCCAGATCTCCATGCAAAATGACTGTTGCGTCGCTTCCGAGGTAGTCAAACACCGTTGCCGTTTCTTCAAAAAACAGTGGCAGGTAGTACTCGATGCCGGCCGTCGCCACGCCATTGCCGATGTCTTTGTAAATGCGGCTTTTAGTCGGGTCGCCTTCAAGCAACTCGCGCCAGCGCTTGCGAAAGCGCGTGCGCGCATCGTCGTCCATCGGAAACTCGCGGCCCGGCAGCAGGCGTACCTCGGGCACCGGGTACAGGCTACGCTGGCTGTCAGGGTCAAACGTGCGGATGCTGTCGATCTCATCGTCAAACAAGTCAACGCGATACGGCACCAGGCTGCCCATGGGGAAGAGGTCAATCAGCCCGCCGCGCACGGCATATTCGCCGGGGCTGACGACCTGCGTGACATGGCTGTAGCCAGCCAGCGTGAGCTGCGCCTTGAGGCGTGCTTCATCGAGCTTTTGTTTGACCTTGAATTCAAAGGTATAGCCCGCCAGAAAACTTGGCGGTGCCAGGCGGTACAGCGCGGTGGTGGCGGGCACGATAACGACATCTGCGCCGGAGTCCTTGTTGCGCTGTTGAATGCGCCACAGCGTGGCCAGGCGCTCGCTGATTAAATCCTGGTGCGGCGAGAAGGTGTCGTAAGGCAAGGTTTCCCAGTCGGGGAACAGCGCGCAACGCAGGTCGGGTGCAAAAAAGGCCAGCTCATCCAGCAGGCGCTGCGCCGTGACTGCGTCTGACGTGATGATGGCGGTTAGCTTACCCGCAGCTTTTTCCCTCAGGCCGAGCTGCGCGATCAGCAACGAGTCGGCTGATCCGACAGGTTGGGGCAGGGTGTGGCGTTTGCCGACGTTTAGTTTGGGTAATTGCATTAACAAATAGAGAGCAAAAATCAGCAGAAAAATCAGCAGAAAAACACAAGCACCCCAACTCGGAAAAGGTGGGGTGCGGCGTAAAACACCTCCATTTTAGAATCTATGATGAACTTATGACGACAGCGACTGACAAACCCCGGATATTTGCCCTGATTCCGTGTGCTGGCAACGGCAGCCGCGCTTCAAGCGCAGGCCCCAAGCAATACCAGGATTTGCACGGGCAGGCGATGGTGGCCCACACATTGCATGCTTTTCAGTCGCTGGGCAATGTGGTTTCCGGGCTGTGGGTGGTGGTGTCCCCAGACGAGGATGGTTTTTTAAACGCTTGCCCCGGCTTTGGCGCGGGCTCTGAGGTGCTGCTTAAAGGTGGTGGCGTTACGCGGGCTGCTTCTGTGCTTAATGGGTTGAAGGCGATGGCTGTCGTTACCAGTTCTGAGGACTGGGTGCTGGTACACGACGCGGCACGTTGCCTCATTACACCTGAGCTAATCATGCTGTTGGTGGATGTCTGCCAGAACGATGCAGTAGGCGGCTTGCTGGCGCAGCCCTTGCCAGACACGCTCAAGCAGGCTTCTGGCGGACGCGTTTCAGCCACGATAGACCGCACCGACAAATATCTGGCGCAAACGCCGCAGATGTTTCGCATCGGCGCGCTGATTGATGCGCTTGAGCGAGCTGGCGACACGGTGACGGATGAGGCCTCTGCAATGGAGGCGTTGGGCCACCGGCCGCTACTGGTGCCTGGCAGCGCGCAAAACTTTAAGGTCACTTATCCGGAAGACTTTGCGCTGGCCGAGGCGGTGCTGGCAGGCCGAGCTGTTACTGACAAGAAGGAACACCGTTGATGACCACGCCTGATTTTCCGAACATGCCTTCATTTCCCTCATTTCGTATTGGCGAAGGCTGGGACACCCACGCGCTGGTGCCGGGCCGCAAACTTATTCTTGGCGGCGTTGAGGTACCACACACGATGGGTTTACTTGGCCATTCGGATGCCGATGTGCTGCTGCACGCCATCATTGATGCGCTGCTGGGCGCTGCCGGGCTGGGGGATATTGGCACGCACTTCCCTGATACCGATGTGCGCTTCAAGGGCGCTGACTCTATGGCGTTGCTGCTTGAAACGTCACGCTTGCTCAAAGAGCGCGGTTTGCGCATTGGCAATATCGACAGCACCGTGATTGCGCAGGCACCCAAGCTGGCAACTCACATACCCGCTATGCGGGAAAAAATTGCACTGGCCCTGGGGCTTGATGTGGGCCGTGTCAATGTGAAAGCCAAAACCGCCGAGAAGCTGGGGCCAGTGGGGCAAGGCCTGAGCATGGAGGCGCGGGCGGTTGTACTGCTGTTTTAGTTCAGCCTGCACGCAGCTTGATGTGCGCAGCCAGCCCACCCGATGCGGTGTTGGCCAGGCCGAATATTCCGCCCATACGCTGTACGGTTTTTTCGACAATGGCCAAGCCCAGGCCTGCACCCGTTGCCGCTGTGCGGGCCGCATCGCCGCGGAAAAAAGGCCGCGTCAGTTTGGGTAGCATCTCGGCGGACACCCCCAGGCCGTGGTCGCGCACCTTGATACGCACCCATTGGTCACGTTCTTTGGCGGCAATGTCTACCAGGGCAATTCCGGTTTCGGGAGTTTTACCGTAACGCCGGGCGTTTTCGATCAGGTTGGACAACACGCGGAGCAATTCCACTTCATCAGCCAGCACATTCAGGTTGTCGGGCATGGTGACAGTGACGCGCAGGTCGTCATAGTCGGCTACTGCATACACAGCCGCCTCGACGATGGCGTTGAGCGAGACCGGGGCCAGTTGCGCAGGGTCAGGGCGCGCGTAGTCGAGAAATTTGTCGATGATCGCATCAAGCTGCGTGATGTCTGCGGCCATGTGGGCTCTCGCCTCGGGATCGGCCACGCTCATTTCGGTTTCCAGCCGCAGACGTGCCAGCGGCGTACGCAAATCATGCGAAATCCCGGCCAGCATGATGACACGGTCCTGTTCGATTTTCGAGAGCTGTTCTGCCATGCGGTTAAAACCAATATTGACTTCCCGTATCTCACTGGTAGCCGCTTTTTCGTCTAGCAGACTGGCATCAAAGTCGCCATCGCGCATACGGCTCGCAGCAAATGAGAGCAGCTTGAGCGGGCGGTTGATGAGCCGGGCAATTAGGGCCGCGCCCGCCAGCGAAAGCGCAGCTGCTGTGATGAGCCAGATCAACCAGGTACTGCCGCGGGAGGGGCCAATCCGTGACACGTCGGTCTGGAGCCAGTAGACGTCTTTGTCGATTGAAAAGCCAATCCATAAACCCTTGACGCCATTGACATCACTGGCCACAACCGTGTTGCTGCCCAGGCGTGCCTTGAGTTCTTCACTAATACGCTGGCCTAGCGCGTCGCTTTCAAAAATATCGAAACGGTCACTGGGTTCACGCATGGTGATGCGTACTTTTTCTTCATCGGCCAGGGTTTTGATGAGCGAGACACGGGCTATCGCATCGGAGTAACGCAGCGCGGCACGGCTTAGATTGACCAGTGACGCGAGCTGCTGCGCACTTTGAATGGCGCGTGGTTCAGATTCGAGGGAGCGGTACGTTTGCAGCCACGCCACGATGGAGCCAAACAGCAGCAGTGCCAGGAAGAAAAAGGTTCGCCAGAAAAGGCTGAAGCCCCGGCGTGGCCGCGACTCCAGCGGGGCTGGAGCGGTTTCAGGCTGGATGGCGTTAGTGTGGTAACTGGCGTTATCAGGCACTTGCGAAGTCTAGCTCAGGCAGGGTGTGGTTTGGCACCCCACGTAAAACGGCCATAAAAGCGCGCATCTAGTTGGTGCCATCTGGCACAAAAACATAGCCGACACCCCAGACGGTTTGTATGTAACGCGGTGCCGCAGCATCCACTTCTATCAGCTTGCGCAGGCGGGACACCTGCACATCCAGGCTGCGGTCAAACGGCTCAAACTCGCGACCACGCGCCAGTTGAGCCAATTTTTCGCGCGAGAGCGGCTGGCGCGGGTGCCGCACCAGGGTTTTCAGCATGGCAAATTCACCGGTCGTCAGCGGTAGCTCTTCGCCATTTTTTTGCAGTGTGCGCAAGCCCATGTCAAAAGAGAACGGCCCAAATGTCACCAGTTCCTGGTCAATTGATGGCGCGCCGGGTACTTCAGTCGCGGGGCGGCGGCGCAGCACCGCATGAATCCGGGCCAGCAGCTCGCGCGGGTTGAAGGGCTTGGACAAGTAGTCGTCAGCGCCGACTTCCAGGCCAACGATACGGTCCACGTCTTCACCCTTGGCGGTCAGCATGATGATAGGCGTTCGGTCGTTTGCGGCGCGCAGGCGGCGGCAGATAGACAGGCCGTCTTCACCAGGCATCATCAGGTCCAGCACGATCAGATCAACCGCGTCGCGCAGCATGATGCGGTTCAGTGCCTTGCCGTCTTCGGCCAGTATGACTTCGAAACCCTCCTGCGCCAGATAGCGGCGCAGCAGGTCGCGGATGCGGGCATCGTCGTCAACGATCAGGATTTTGTCGGCGCGGGCAGATGTAGTGGCTTGGTTCATTGGAATTTCGTAATTTGTAACAGGACCATTTTGCGGGCTGAAAACGAGAACTACAGTGTTTTCGGGTCACGCTGACACACTGTTACAGGAGTTGCGGTTGAAAGCAAGTTTTACCATCTGCCGTGTACCGTGGTTTGTAGGTGATATTCGTTTATTGACGGGTGGCGTGTTGGCCAGGGCCACAATGCCGTGTCTTTCGCTTATTGAAATTCTTGAAGGGAAACATCTAATGTTCAAACAAAAACTGATTGCATGCTGCGCTCTGGTCGCCATGACGTTTGGGCCCAGCGGCGCGATGGCGCAATCGGTATTTCAGGCGGCCTCACAAAACGTGGCCCAGCTTTCGGCCAACGGCTCGGTAGAGGTGCAGCAGGATGTATTGTCGATTTCCATGAACACGACGCGAGATGGGCCAGATGCAGGGCTGGTACAAACCCAGCTCAAACAGGCGCTTGATGCGGCTTTGACTGTCGCCAAGCAGGCTGCACTGCTTGGGCAGCTTGATGTGCGTACCGGCAATTTCAGTTTGTACCCGCGCTATGGCAAGGACGGAAAAATCAACGGCTGGCAGGGTTCAACCGAGCTGGTTCTGGAAGGCCGGGACTTTGCCCGCATCACCACCGCAGCGGGCAAGATCCAGACGCTGACG
Organism: Burkholderiales bacterium; assembly: GCA_038226155.1. Taxonomy (GTDB): domain Bacteria; phylum Pseudomonadota; class Gammaproteobacteria; order Burkholderiales; family Burkholderiaceae_C; genus Polaromonas. The sequence goes on along the minus strand of JBBRQQ010000012.1, from coordinate 25,523 downwards.
ATGGGCAATGTCAGTTTTTCCCTGAGCCGGGAGCAGCGCGCGCGCGTCGAAGGCGAGGCGCAAACCCAGGCCATTGAACGGTTCAAGACTAAGGCGTCAGACATTGCCAGAAGTTTTGGCTTTACCAGCTACACCCTGCGTGAAGTGTCGATAAACGCCAATGAGCAGGGCTACCCGCCTCGCCCACGCACGATGGCCATGGCGGCTAAGTCCGAGATGTCGGATACGCCTGTTTCAGTCGAGGCGGGCAAGAGCACGGTGCTGGTCAGTGTGAGTGGCTCGGTGCAGATGAGATAGAGCGCTGATTTTTAGCGATTAAAGTCAAGGCTTCTTTGTACGGAGGCGTTGGTTTGGATCAAGTCGATTGTGTTGTCGTAGGCGCTGGTGTGGTGGGGCTAGCGGTGGCGCGGGCGTTGGCCCTACAAGGCCGCGAGGTGATGGTGCTTGAAGCGGCCTCGGCCATTGGCACTGGCACCAGCTCGCGCAACAGCGAGGTCATTCATGCTGGTATTTACTACCCGACGGGTTCCTTCAAAGCCCGGCTGTGCGTGCTGGGGCGGCAGTTGCTGTATGACTACTGCGAAGCGCGCGGCATTGGCTATCGCCGCTGCGGCAAGCTGATGGTGGCTACGAATGCGGCGCAAGCCTTGCAGCTGCAAGGCATCATCGATAAAGCTGCAGCCAACGGCGTACGTGACTTGGTGCTTTTGAGCCGTGATGAGGCCAGGGCACTGGAGCCGCAACTCGAATGCGTGGCCGCCATCCATTCGCCCAGCACCGGCATTGTCGACAGCCACGCATTGATGCTCGCGTTGCAGGGAGATATTGAAAACGCTGGCGGCGTGGTCGTGTTCAACTCCCCGCTGCTGTCTGCCGAGTGCGGGCAGGCTGCCATTACCTTGCTGGCAGGAGGGGAAGGTGGCGGCGCCCGTTTGCAGGCTAAAACGCTTATCAATGCGGCTGGCTTGCAGGCACCTGCTTTGGCACGGCGCTTTAACGGACTTGCTCCGCACCACATACCGCGCGAATACTTCGCTAAGGGCAATTACTTCACGCTGGCTGGGCGCTCCCCGTTTAGCCGCTTGGTGTACCCCGTTCCTGAGGCTGCGGGCTTGGGGGTACACCTTACGATTGACCTCGGCGGCCAGGCCAAGTTTGGCCCTGATGTGCAGTGGGTGGACTCGCCAGACGATTTGGTGGTTGACCCAGCGCGGGGCGATTCGTTTTATGCCGAGGTGCGCAGGTATTGGCCAGCGCTGCCTGATGGCGCCTTACAGCCCGGCTACGCCGGTATCAGGCCCAAAATCAATGCACCGGGTGAGCCCGCTAGTGACTTTGTTGTGCAGGGCCCCAGCGTTCATGGCGTGCCTGGGTTGGTTAATTTGTTTGGCATTGAGTCGCCGGGGCTGACCAGCTCGCTGGCACTGGGGGATTGTGTCGCGCAGATGTTGAGGTGACAATCATTTCACTTTTTAGGAAGTCTGTTTGAAAAATTTCCATGTGCGCTCCGTGGTAGTTGTCTGCACTGCACTTTTGTCTGCCATCCCGGCGCCCGTCCTGGCTCAGGGCAGGCCAGCGGCTTCTTGGCTCAATATTCAGGGCGACGCGAGCGACGCTGCGGTTGACACGATTGAAGTTAATCCTGAAACCGTAGCGGTCAACGGGCCTCTGCGTACCATGCGCGTCAGGGTCAGCAGATCTGTCGAACGCAAAAATTGGGACGGTCTGCTGTATCGCTCATATATTGCAGAGGTTTTGTTTAACTGCAACGACAACAATGCGCGCTATGTGGCCATGGAATACTTCATGCAGCCAAATTGGAAAGGCGAGCCACATGCGACCACCCGGTACGAACCGACTGAAACCCGCTCGATGCGTTTTCGCGATATCACCCCAAACCCGGCGGCACAAATCATCAGGGCCGCCTGCCACACGGCGGGGATCACCAGCAATTAGCGGGCTGTTTTTTGGGATAGTGCAGGGCCTTCGCTTCTGTGTTTGCTATTAAAAAAGTAGCTGGTCACACCCGTGTGGATTGGCTTGGAGCTATTTTTAGCCTTAAAAAATAGTCATTTTTTATCGCCCAGGCAGCAAATACAGTGATTTGCCTTATGCGTTTGCAAGCTGCAAAGAAAAATCGTACAGCTTGATTTTGCTCATGTAGTAACGATCAAGACGCCATTCTTTCAGAACATCTATTGCCAGGTTGAACGTCTCATAGTCCAGCTTGTACAGACTAGTCAGCGCGAACGCCTCATCTGACTCCAGCGCACGAACCAGGCTAGCCAGCGTTTGTGCAGCTTGGGAAGTGTGATCGGCCTCTATTAATTTGCGGGCTTTTTTAATAGCGTTCATAAATACTTTTTAAAGTTGATTTGAAGTCCATTTTGTTAGCTGCACGCGCTGGCAACAGGACACGGGAAATTATGTGCGGCACAGCACAACTCCGTCTATCGCGTTTGAAGTTTTGAGAGCCAAAACGATCAAAAATATTTCGAATTAGAGGGTTTTTACTGAAAATCGCCCCTCGCTGTCGGGCGGCGTTGTGGCTCTTGCGCTTCCGCAAACTCTGAAGAGGCGTACACGCGTAGGGCAATTTGAACCACATTGATCCCGGCATTGATTTTTGGTCCGGCGTCTAGCCTGAAGCGTCGGCTGCAGCGTTCCCATCGACATTCAGTGCCCTTATGAGGTCTTCGGCAAACGCATGAGCAATCACAGGCAACTGCCGACCACGCAGGCTAGCCAGTACCAATTGGCCACGCGGGAAGCCCCGGTCTGCGATCTCCCGCGCTACGAGGTCATCTCCTGCCGTGACGGCGCCTATGGCAATCTGGAATGAGATCCCCTGTTCGTAGCTGAGGTAGCTGCGCATGAACTCGAAACTGTTGCTTTCGACCACCGGATGCAGCTTGATGGAGCCGCGTACCAAAAACTGCTCAAGCAACTGGCGCCCGCCGAGCTCGCGAATCGGCAGTACCAGCGGGTACTCCAGGCAGTCACGCAAGCGTAAGTCGCTCTTGTTAGCGAGGGGATGGTTTCGATGCATGGTGGCCACCAGCTTCTGCTCAATCTCTGCAATGCGCTCGATGTCCGAGTCCGGTGCCAGATTGAAGACCAGCGCAAGGTCTGTTTCAAAGTTGCGAAGTGACTGAATGGCCTGCAAATGGTCAGCGATACTCAGTTGCACCCCAACCTGTGGGTGCGTAGAGCGGAAAGAAGCTACCGCCTTGGGTAAAAAAGCCGGTGCCAGTGCCTGGCTGGCCACCAGCTTGACGCTACCGCGGCGCAGGCCTTGCAGGTCTTCGATCTCCGAGCGCACCTGTTCTAGCTGCGCCGACCGGCTGCGGATGTAGGCTACAAACAACTCCCCCGCCGCGGTCAACCGGACGCCACGTGGCAAACGCTCGAAAAGCGGCGTGCCTAGCTCTTCTTCAATATCCAGAATGCGCCGGTTGACGGCTGATGGAGCGATGTGCAGCCGATCTGCAGCCTGTCGGATGGAGCCTACGCGGGCAACTTCATCGACGTAACTTAGAAAACGCAAGTGGTTCATGGATTAATCCTCAAGGCAACCAGTGTTATGCAGGATTGATGCCAGAGTGTTGCCATTACGGCAACGCATAGTACGCGAAAAGGGCGATATTCAGAGCATTTACAGGCACGGCACTTGCGGTGTTCAGGGCATGACTCGCACCAGCAAATCTTTGCGCACTGTTTTGGGGAAAGCTGAAGCCAGCCCAATTGTCTCCTTTGGCCCGGCCCCGCACAATGCCTGGCAAGTCGGTAGCTTGGGTATCAGTCTGGTGCGTAAGGCCCGCCGACAGATCCCCTTACGTTTTGATGCCCAGCCCCAAGCCGTTGAAATTGACCTTGCCTGTAGTGCGCTAATCGTGGTCGACATGCAAAACGACTTTTGTCACCCCAAGGGCTGGTTTGGACAAAAGGGTATCAGCGTCAAGCCGATGCGCAAGCCGATAGCTGCCATTTCCGGGCTGCTACCCGCCTGGCGCGCAGCTGGCGGACCGGTGTTGTGGCTTAACTGGGGTGTGCGGCCGGACCGGCTTAATTTAAGCCCGACGGTGCAGTTCACGGGCAAGCGCTCGGCTGATGGTGTCGGGTATGCAGAACGCTCGCCGCAAGACCATGGCTTATCGGTGGTACAGGGTCATTGGGGTGCACAGGTGGTGGACGAGTTGCACGTAGCGACGCAAGACATCACGGTTTTCAAACACCGGCTGAGTGGTTTTTGGGACAACGAGCTGGACAGCATCTTGCGCCAGCAGGGCATAAGGACTTTGCTTTTCGCGGGCGTTAACACCGATCGCTGCGTTTTTTCAACGCTGCAAGATGCGGGGTTTTTGGGTTACGACTGCGTGCTGCTGTCTGACGCGTGCAGCACACCGTCTCCTGCATATGTGACCAAAGCAATTCATTTCATCGTCCAGCGACTGCATGGTTTTGTGGCCTCGACTACCGCGTTGTTGCCTGCCCTGAACGCATTGAAGGCATTGAAGCACCCGAAAGTTTCCCGTCCGCTGCGCAAGACGCGCAACGCAATCATCAAGTCCGTCACCACCACTGCCACCGTCAAAGCGGCAACCAACCTGAAAGATGCCCAATGAAACTATTCAACCGACTCTCCCTCGTCATAGGTACCGTAGCACTCGCCTGTGTGTTGCCAGCCATCGCCCAGGAGCCGACCAAAATCAAATTCACGCTCGACTGGAAGATTCAGGGCGTACATGCCTGGTTTTATCTCGCCCAAGACAAGGGCTACTTCAAGGCTGAAAACCTGGACGTGACGATAGACCAGGGTGATGGCTCGGCGGCGGCCGTGTCCAAGGTTATGTCCGGCACTTACCAGGCGGGCGTGGGCGACATGAACGCGATTATTCAAGGTGCATCAACCAAGCCTGGTGAAGCGCCGGTGATGGTGTACATGATTTACAACCGGGCTCCTTTTGCCTTGATCACCAAAGCGGGTGGCCCTATCAAAACCCTTAAGGACGTCGAAGGAAAAACACTCGGTTCGCCCGCGGGCGGTGCAGCATTAAAGGTGTTTTCGGCGCTGGCAAAAAAGAACGGTATTGACGAAAAGAAGGTCACCTGGACCAATATGGCCCCTAACCTGCAGGAGCAAATGATGCTGCGCGGCCAGGTAGAAGCGTCGGCGGTATTTGCGGCGACCAGTTATATGAACCTGGTAGCGATGGGTGTTGACCCTGACAAAGACATCCGCTGGATTTTCTACAACGACCAGGGACTGGACCTGTACAGCAACGGCGTGCTGGTATCCAGCAAGCTGGCCAAAGAGAACCCAAAAGCAGTGACAGGGCTGGTCAAGGCAATCAACCGCGCCATGAAAGAGTGCATCGCACAACCCGACCCTTGCATTGACAACCTTGCAAAAAACGAGCCTTTGATGAACAAAGACATTGAAAAGCGCCGCATGATTTATGTGCTGAAAAGTAACGTATTGACGCCAGAGGCTGCCGAACTGGGGCTGGGTGATGTCAATGACGCGCGGATGGCGCGGTCTGTCACGCAAATTGTTGAAAGCTATGAGTTGACGCGCAGCCCGGTGCCCGCAGAAATATTCAACCGCAGCTTTTTGCCACCTAAAGCTGACCGTATGGTCAAGTCGGCACTTTGAGATGACCACTAGCTGGGCCATTCGAAATGCAGCAATACCGGGGCGGGACGGCCGCTGGTCTATTAGCGTCTCCGCAGGTTGCATTGAGCAGGTGTTAGCAGACGGAGGAATTACCACCACTGCCGACGCGGCCCATACTTGGAATGCTGATGGCAGACTCGTATCGGCAGGTTTTGTAGATCCTCATGTCCACGTTGACAAAGCGTTGACCAGTGATCGTGTATCGGACGGTGCAGATGTAGCAGGTCTCAGTGAGGCGATACGCGCGGTGCGCCGACTCAAGTCTGACTTCACCGTGGCTGATGTTGCTGACCGCGCACGAAGGTCATTGGAGATGGGCCTTGCGCATGGTACGACCACGGTTCGTACCAATTGTGAAGTGGACAGATTCGTCGGGCAGCGCGCCTATCAGGGAATCAAGGCCGCAGCCATCGCGCTGGCAGGTAAGGTGGACGTACAAGTTACCGCGTTTCCGCAAGAGGGATGGTTTGAAACAGCAGGTTCATTAGAAGATGGTGCTGGCCCGTTCATCGAGCAAGCGTTGCAGGACGGGATGCGAATTGTGGGGGGTAACGTCAATCGTGCGATCTGGCCATCAGACCCCGAGCGCCAGGTGGATGAAACCTTTGAGCTGGCAAAACATTACAACTGCGACATCGACTATCACCTTGACAACTGGGACACCGACCAGGCTTTCACGCTACCTTACGTTGCCCAAAAAACCATAGACGAAGGCTGGCAAGGCCGCGTTTCCGTATCGCATATTGCGTCACTGGCCTGCGTCAGCAATGCTGCGGCAGCCAGCACGATTGATTTGATGAAAAGAGCCGACCTACAGGTTTGCATATTGCCAACCCGCATACGCCTGACGCGCGTACTGGAGCTGATGGAGGCGGGTGTCAATGTGGCTTGCGGTACTGACAACATGCGTGACCCTTTTGTACGTTTTGGTGATGCAGACCCACTCAAAGCCATGCTGCTTCTGGCGCAATTAACCAAGCAACTGCACAACGCCGGGCTTGAGAAAGTGTGGCAAACCATGACGACGAATTCAGCACGCATGCTGCGCCTGGGTAGCTACGGCCTGGCTGCTGGTTGCGCTGCTGACCTGGTCGTGCTGGATGCACCGTCAGTATCAGGGGCTGTTTTGCAGCAGGCCACCCGGCTGGCTGTGTTTAAAGCCGGGCAGCAAGTTGCCGGGTCATTGCCAATATTTAATTAATGCTTTCATAAATGCGCTTTCCCGAATCTGTCACCTCGTCAACTTTTCCCTATCAACTCAACCAGAAGGACTCCCCATGCTATTTAACCGTCGCCTGACCGTACTCAGCCTGTGCATGGCTTTACTGCCCGCTACTGCAATGGCGCAGACCAAAATAAAAATGGTTTTAAACTGGAAATACGAAGGCCCGCAAGCCTGGTTCTTTTTGGCGCAGGACAAGGGCTACTTCAAAGACGAGGGGCTGGATGTGGAGATTGATCAGGGCGAGGGTTCTGCCGCCTCGATTCCCAAGGTGGCCTCTGGTGCCTACCAGGCCGGTTTTGGCGACATCAATGCGCTGATTGATCTGGCTTCCAAGCGCCCTGCCGAAGCGCCGGTAGGTGTTTACATGCTCTACAACACACCACCATTTACCGTGGTGGTCAAGCAGGACAGCCCTATCAAAACACCCAAGGACCTGGAAGGAAAAACCATCGGTGGCCCGGCTAATGATGCGGCGCTCAAGCTATTTCCGGCATTCACCAAGTTTGCCAAGATTGATGCCAGCAAGATCACCATCACCAATATGGCCCCAAACTTGCGCGAACAAATGCTCGCGCGTGGCCAGATTGATGCGGCCTTCGGCTACGTGACAACTGTGTCGTTCAGTGCCAAGGCGATGGGCATGGACCCCGCCAAAGACCTGCGCTTCATTCGTTACGGCGACTACGGCATGGACCTGTATTCAAACACCGTATTTTTCTCGCGGAACTTTATCAAGGAAAACCCCAAGGCTGTGCAGGGGTTTGTAAAAGCGCTGAACCGTGCGATCAAGGAAGTGGTGGCAAATCCTGATGCAGGCGTTGACTTTGCCATCAGGCGGGAACCGTTACTAAAACGAGATGTTGAAAAGGAAAAGCTCATTGCAACGCTGCGCAACGACATGAGCCATCCAGAAATAGCACGCATCGGCCTGGGTGATGTGGATGATGAGCGCTTGAAGCGCAGCATCGCCACTGTCGTTGAGGCCAACCAGTTGCCACGCACGCCAGTGGTCTCTGAGGTGTTTGATCGCAGCTTTCTGCCGGCGCGCGCTGACCGCCCTGCAAAGCTGTGAATTCTGTCGCTTTTGAATTTGTATTGGAAAGTTAACGTTTATGGATCTACAGCTCAAAGACAAAGTGGCGGTGATTACCGGGCCGGCAAAAGGCATGGGCCGAGCCGTCAGCTTGGCATTTGCCCGTGAGGGGGCTCGGCTGGTGCTGTCAGGTCGCGACCTGTCAGCCATCGAGCCCGTGGCCGACGAAGCGCGTGCCATGGGCGTCGAGGTGCTGGTGGTGTCTTGTGACTTGACGCAACCCGCACAAACCGAAGCCCTGGCTGCTGCGACGCTCAAGACCTTTGGCCGCATTGACGTATTGGTCAATGTGGCTGGCGGCTCTGGACCGATTGGTAAAACCGGCGTGCAAACGTCGGCTGAAGAGTTCAACGAGATCGTTGAGTTGAACATGACCGGTTGCTTTAATACCATTCATGCGGTACTGCCGTCCATGATGGAGCGCAAGAGCGGGAAAATCGTCAATGTGGGCGGTACCTTTGGTATGCGGGGCCGTGCTGGTCGGCTTGCGTATTCCGCCTCGAAATGGGGCTTGCGCGGCATCACCAAAAGTTTTGCGCTGGAGGCCGGACCATACGGTATCAACGTCAACAACGTTGCACCGGGTATGGTCGACGGCCCCCGCTTTCGTGAAAAAGTTTGCGCGAATATGGCTGAAAAACTCGGCATCACGCTCGAGGAAGCCATGACCCGTCACGCGGCCGATTACGCGCTCAAACGGGTGACGGTTGATGAAGATGTCGCCAACGCCTGCCTGTTCATGGCCAGTGACGTGTCGCGGCAGATCACAGGTGTTGATCTTCCAGTTGATGGTGGTTGGGCCATGTTGTAAGGACTGCATGATGAAAGAAGTTGACCTTGTCATCCGGGGTGCCCGTGTGGTGTCGCCTGATCAAATCATTGAGGCATCAGTTGCTATTTCAGGCGAGCATATCGTGGCTGTTGGCCATGACGACCTGATGCCGTCCGCGCGCCAGGAGATGCGGGCTGATGGCTTGTATTTACTGCCGGGCGCTATTGATAGCCACGTACATTTCAGGGACCCGGGCTACCCGAACAAGGAAACCTGGAAGTCTGGCTCGGCAGCCGCCGCCTGCGGTGGCGTCACCACCGTTTTTGAGATGCCCAACACCAACCCGCCGACCTCGACGATTGAGGCGTTGCGGCTGAAATTAAAGGCAGCGGAATCGTCATACGTGGACTACGGCATCCACGGCCTGCTGGGGGATGACACGATTGACCGGCTTGAAGAACTGCTGGACGCAGGCGTTACCAGCTTCAAGGCCTTTGTCGGAAACACCTTTGGCAATTTACCCGCCCCGACCGACGGCGCGTTGCTAGAGGGCTTCGAAAAGCTGGCACCGCTTGGCATACGCACCGTTGTGCATGCCGAAAATTCCTCCATCCTTTTCAGGCGGCAAAAGCACTTGCAGGATGCGGGCCGTAACGACGCGCTGGCGCATCTTGCTGCGCGTCCCGCGATTGCAGAAATCGAGGCGATTGGCCGTGTGCTGGCACTCGCCGAATGGACTGGTGCGCGCGTGCATATTGCGCATCACAGTGCGGCAGATTCACTCTTTCTATTGCGTGAAGCCAAACTGCGCGGTGTCGACGTTACGGCAGAAACCTGTCCGCAATATTTACTGCTCAACACGGACCATATGCTCAAACTGGGCGGTGTGATGCGGGTCAACCCGCCGATACGTGAGGCGCGCCACAACCAGCCGTTGTGGGACGCGCTGATGGACGGCACACTGGACATGATTGCAACTGACCACGCGCCGCACGCGCCAGACGAAAAAATGCGTGAGAGCATCTGGGACTGTGATTGCGGCTTTCCTGGTGTTGAAACCCAGATGCCATTGATGCTGACCGAAATCAACCGTGGTCGTGCCACATTGATGGATTACGTTAAATGGAGTTCAGTCGCCCCGGCCAAGGCCTGGGGACTTTACGGCACCAAAGGCGTGATTGCACCCGGTGCCCATGCAGATATCGCGATTGTTGACATGGCGCGAGCGGGCGTACTGTCACAAAACCGGCTGCAAAGTATCAGCAAAATATCCCCATGGAACGGCCGACCAGTGGTGGGGTACCCGCTGCATACCTTGTTGCGCGGCCGTTTTGTCATGCGCGACGGCAAGCTGGTGAGTGAAGCGTCTGGCTGGGGCAGGTCGGTCAAAACCATACAGAAAATGCCAACACCAAAGCCGAAAAATACTGAACATTACAGTAGCGCGATTTTGCAGCAGCCAGCGGGCGTGTCGGCTGGTGCGTTGCCTACAGGCGAAGTTGCATGGGACGCAACATGACTGTTTCAACCAATACCCGCGTTCAGCAGGTTGGCGTGTGGCGTGTGCCGTGCAGCGGGCCTGGTGACCTGAGCGCTGTGCAGGCGCTGATTGAGTCAGGGGAACTGATCCCGTCCGACATCGTTGCCGTGATGGGCAAGACCGAAGGTAACGGCTGCGTCAATGACTTCACGCGCGAATATGCTGCGGCTGCGTGGTGTCATCTGCTGTCGCCTTACCTGTCGTGTACTCCGGCAGCGGTACATGCGCGGGTGGCACTGGTAATGTCCGGTGGCACTGAGGGCGTGCTATCACCCCATTTCACGGTTTTCTCAAGGCGTTGGCTGGATGCTCCGGGCATTACCATACCAGCCGACAAGAGACTTGTCATTGGCATTGCCCATACCCGTGATTTTCTGCCAGAAGAAATGGGGCGGCCTGCGCAGATTGATGCAACTGCCAGGGCCGTCGAGGCGGCCATGCAGGATGCTGGAATAACCAGCGCAGCCGATGTCCATTTTGTTCAGGTCAAGTGCCCTTTGCTGACATCCGGCAAAGTCACGATGGCCTTGGCGCGCGGCGCCGATCCGGTCACGCATGACAGCTATGAATCGATGGGATATTCACGTGGCGCGTCGGCGCTTGGTGTGGCCGTTGCGCTGGGCGAGGTAAGGCGTGAGGCGATTCAGTTTGAGAGCGTGCTGAGTGACTGGAGCCTTTATTCCGCGCGAGCCTCGGTGTCTGCGGGCATTGAGCTTGAGGGAAATGTCGTGATTGTGTTGGGTGAAGCCGACGGCAGTGCATCCGCTTTTCGTATCGCCCATACTGTGATGAAAGACGCTATTGACGCGGCTAGCGTGCGCAGTCTGCTTCGCGATACCTTTGGTCTTGATGCAGACGGGGACATGCAGTCGCTGTCCAGCCGATTGCTCAACTTGCTGGCCAAGGCCGAAGCCAGCCCCAACGGACGGGTGCGCGATGTACGGCACACCATGCTGAACGACTCTGATCTGCATTCAACCCGTCATGCGCGGGCAGCGGTGGGTGGCGTGCTCGCATCAGTGACTGGTCACACAGCGCTTTATGTATCGGGCGGCGCTGAACACCAGGGGCCAGCCGGTGGTGGCCCTGTTGCCGCGATTGTGCGCATGTGACCGATTGAACAGATCATTCTTGAAAGACTTCATGAGTAATGCATTTATCCAGCTGTCTGATGTCACGCTTCGCTATGGCGTGGGCACTGTAGCACTTGACCACACCACGCTAGGCATTGATGAGGGCGACTTCGTTGCGCTGGTTGGCCCGAGTGGTTGCGGCAAGTCCACCATATTGAAGCTGGTAGCAGGGCTGCTCAGGCCCACCAGCGGTGCCGTGATTGCCGGGGGGCGAGAAGTGGGCACCGCTGCTGCGCAAGGCGCGTCAATGCACGCTGCTACTTCGCCGCGCCTGCGTATCGGACTGGCGTTTCAAAATCCGACCATGCTCCCTTGGCTGACCATTCGCGACAACGTGATGATCCCTTTGAAAATTGTGGATCCTTTCCGGCGCGACTTTCGACAGAAGAGAAAAACTGAATATGCTGACCGGGTCGAAGCATTGCTAACCCAGGTAGGCCTCAAAGGGTTTGGCGACAAACGGCCATGGGAATTGTCGGGTGGCATGCTGCAACGTGCTTCGCTCTGCCGTGCGCTAATCCATGACCCTGAGTTGTTGCTGCTGGATGAACCTTTTGGCGCGCTCGACCAGTTCACGCGAGAAGAACTGTGGGACATCATGCAAAACCTCTGGATGGTACGCAGGCCTACAGTGCTGTTGGTGACGCACGATCTGCGCGAGTCGGCGTATCTGGCCAATCGCATTTGCGTGATGAGCGCCCGGCCGGGCCGTATTCTTGAAACCCGCAGTGTGCCGTTTGCGCGGCCCCGTACGCTGGAGAGCAGCTATTCACCTGAATTTGCAACACTGGTGCAGCAGCTGCGAATGCGTATAGCTGACGCGCGGCAGGGCAGTGATGCCGCTCCCATCGCCAGCCAGCCTGAAGGGGTCGCTGCATGAAAGAAATGTCTGCCATGTCTGTTATATCTCCCAAGGCGCGCCAGCGACTGCTGTCTGCATCTGCGCTGATCGGGTTCTTTTTGATCTGGGAAATTGCTTGCCTGGCGTTTGGCGTTTCAGACCTCATATTGCCAAGGCCTAGCCAGATCGCGCGGGTGCTGTTTCAAAAGATGCCGCTACTTTGGCCGCATGCCGTGCAAACTTTGTACACCACTATTGCCGGCTTTGTCCTTGGCGTGGTGGCTGGTATTTTGATCGGCGTGATGATCGGCTCATCAAAGCTCGCCTATGACGTAACTTACCCGCTACTGGTCGGCTTTTCGAGCATTCCCAAGGTCGCCGTGGTACCACTTTTTGTCGTGTGGTTTGGCGCGGGAACTGTGCCTGCCATTTTGACGTCCCTGGTTATCTGTATCTTCCCAGTGGTGGTTAATGTAGCCACTGGTCTGGCGAGTACCGAGCCGGAACTTGAAGATGTGCTGCGGGTGCTGGGTGCGCGCAAAAGAGATATTTTGTGGAATGTTGGTTTGCCGCGCGCGCTGCCGTATTTGTTTGCATCACTCAAAATCGCGATCACATTGTCTTTTGTTGGAACTGTTTTGAGTGAGACCGTCGCAGCCAATAAAGGCATAGGTACGGTGATGATGATTGCCAGTGGTAACTTTGATGTGCCACTGGTTTTTGCAGGACTGTTTTTACTGGCGGCAATGGGCATTGCGCTGTACGCACTGTCATCGTTTGTTGAAATGCGCATGACGGGCTGGGCACAGCGCAAGACCGATCTGGCCATGGCCTGAGATCACCACAACTCACATTTCGATAGCTAAAAAAGTTTCTAATGAGCCACATACAAATTACCGTTGGCAGCATGCGTTTTGTTGCCGAAACCCATGCAGATGCACCGCTCACAGTAGCAGCTTTTAGCAAGTTGCTGCCGTATCGCCAAAAGCTGATTCACGTGCGCTGGAGTGGCGAGGCCTGTTGGGTCCCGCTCGGCGATTTTCAGTTGGGTGTCGGGTTTGAAAACCACACCAGTCATCCGTCGGCTGGCGACATCCTGTTCTACCCCGGTGGCTATAGCGAAACTGAAATTATTTGGGCTTACGGAGGCTGCAGCTTCGCCAGTAAAATGGGGCCACTGGCTGGCAACCATTTTTTAACCATCGTAAAGGGCCGCGATCAATTACCTGAACTCGGACGCAAGGTATTGTGGCAGGGTGCCCAGGATGTTCTATTTGAAGCGCCTCAGGAAAAAGCGTTTTAACAATCAAGCAGACTGGCAGTGGTTTTTGATGGCTTGGGCGCATTGATGAATCAGGTCTGGCCCTTTGTAAATCAAGCCAGTGTAAATTTGCACCACATCGGCACCAGCGTCAATTTTGCTGATGGCGTCTGCCGCGCTTAAGATGCCGCCGACACCGATGATGGGAAAGCCTCTTCCCAAGGCTTTGCGCAAATGCCGGATGACACGGTTACTGGCATCCAGAACGGGTGAGCCCGACAGTCCGCCCGCTTCCACAGCATTTGGCATACCAACTACCGCTTCACGGCTGATGGTGGTGTTGGTTGCTAGCAGACCCCAACCCAGATTGCTTTTTTTCGCATCTGCTTCTGAGTAGCGCTGCAAAGTGCGGGCGATGATGTCGATCTGTTCGACATCAAGATCTGGCGCAATTTTTACAAAAAAGGGTACTCGCCGACCGTGTGTTTGCGCGAGCGCCTCGCGCCGCTCGGCCATCGCGCCGAGCAGCTCGTCCAGTGCATCATCGGCTTGCAAGTCGCGTAGATTTTTAGTGTTGGGGCTTGAAATATTGATGGTGACGTAATCAGCATGTGGGTAAACACCGTCAAGGCACAGCAAATAGTCGTCTGTCGCTTTTGCCATGGGGGTGCTTGCGTTCTTGCCGATGTTCAGACCCAGCAACATCGGTGGCTTTGAAGTGTGGCGAAAAGTAGCCTTCTTCACGTTGGCTACAAAAGCCTCCAGGCCATCGTTGTTCAATCCCAGCCGGTTGATGAGTGCGTTGGCTTTTGGAATACGAAACATGCGCGGTTTGGGGTTGCCTACCTGCGGTTTTGGCGTGACGGTACCCACTTCTAAAAAACCAAACCCCATGGCGCCCAGCCCGTCGATACAGCGCGCATTCTTATCCAGTCCGGCGGCCAGGCCGACGCGGTTTGGAAAATGCAGACCAGCGACGTCAACCGGGTCATTCACGCGATTAGGACAATATGCCCAAGCCAGAGGTGTGCGTTGGGTTCTTTCAAGCGTACTCATCGTCAGCTCATGCGCGACTTCCGCGTCAAGACCAAATAAAAACGGACGAGCCAGAGCATAGGGGATCTTTTGAAGCAGAGACATTGGATAATTTGGATTGTTATCAGATCAATCACCATTGTCGCAAACCCATCGCTGATTTTTAAAAAATGACCCAAGACGAACTTAAAACCCTGGTTGGCCAAGCCGCACTGGCTTATGTTGAAGCCGGCAGCATTATTGGCGTTGGAACCGGTTCGACGGTTAACAAATTCATTGACGCACTAGCCAGCATGAAGGGCAGCATTGCCGGGACGGTGTCTAGCTCGGTCGCCTCCACTGAGCGTTTGCTTGCGCTGGGTATTAAGGTCTTTGACGCGGCTGAGGTGGACGAACTTGCGGTGTACATCGACGGCGCTGACGAGATTGACCACTCGGGCTATATGATCAAAGGCGGTGGTGCAGCACTGACGCGGGAGAAGATTCTGGCGGCGCAGTCGCGTAAGTTTGTCTGCATTGCAGACGAGTCAAAACTGGTGGCAACACTGGGTAAATTTCCGTTGCCGGTGGAGGTAATCCCGATGGCATCGAGCCGCATTACGCGCCAGTTTCTGGCGATGGGCGGTTCGGCAAAACTGCGGCTGAAAGATGGCACGCCACTTGTAACCGACAACGGTCAGCACATTCTGGATGTGACTGGCTTGACGATTACCGATCCGCTGGGGTTTGAGTCAACCGTCAGCCAATGGCCAGGCGTGGTAACCGTGGGCGTGTTTGCTTTTCAGAAGGCCCATGTGTGTTTGCTGGGTGGTGCAAACGGCGTTAAAACTTTGATTTTTTAGAACCGGATGCCACCTGGATTGTTCAGCGTAGGTCCAGGCTGAACAGGTGTGGGCGTGGTGCGAGCTGGCGCCGGGCCTGCCGCAGCGGCAGGCCCGCCAGAAGGCGCTACCGCAATCGCAACCATTGGCGCTGCAGGTGGCTGGCGATAGTTGGGCGGCAAAATCGAAGTTGCAGGGTAGCCAGCCGCGTTTAAAAACTGTGTCCATTCAGCGTCTGAAAACCCCTTGAGTTGCTGGCCGCCTATGGTGCCAAAGGGCAGTGAATTTTCGCCACTCAGGCGCTGCAAGGCTGCTGCATCGTCAACCGTGATGACCGTCTTTTCTATGAACGGCACGCCTCGGCCCATGAGCAATGCACGAGCCGAACCACAGGGACTGCAGTTGTCGCCGGTGTACAGCGTGACGGGGTATTTCGATGCGACTTGGCGAAGCTCAAAAGGCAGGCTGCTACTGGCGAAACCACCAACCGATGCACCTGTACCTGAAGTTACTTTGGCGTTGGTGGTAACCGGCGGCGGCTTGTCGGAGTAGGTGACTTTGCCGTCTGGTCCCACGATGCGGTAAACCTGCTGTGCGAGCGACGGGGATAGTGTGCCAAGGGCGGCCACGGCCACTGCGCTAGCGGTTAAAAATTTGAGAACGAATGAGGTCATGTTAGTTGCCCTTGGGTCGTATAAATCAATGACTAATTATTGCTTCCAGGATGCTTAACGTGCTGATGCCATACCTTGATGACGCATCAGCGCATCAATCGATGGTTCGCGGCCTCTAAATGCTTTGAACGACTCCATGGCAGGGCGGCTACCGCCCGCTTCCAGGATCGCGTGGCGGTATTTTCTGCCGGTTTCGACCGTTACGGTCGTCCTGTCCGGGCTGCTTTCGGGTGTTGATGCGGCAGTTTCTTCAAAAGCTGCATAAGCATCTGCCGACAGTACTTCAGCCCATTTATAGCTGTAATAACCTGCAGCATAGCCGCCTGAAAAAATGTGACTAAAGGTATGTGCGGTGCGGCTGTAGGGTGGGGCCTTGATGACCGCCACTTCCTTGCGTACCTCATTGAGCAGGGCCATCACGTCATCTAGTGGTTTGAAGCTGGTGTGGAGCAGCATGTCGAACAGCGAAAACTCGACCTGGCGCAGCGTTTGCATGCCGCTCTGAAAGTTTTTGGCCGCCAGCATTTTGTCGAACAGTGCGCGCGGCAGTGGCTCGCCGGTATCTACGTGGGCCGTCATGTGTTTGAGCACATCCCATTCCCAGCAGAAGTTTTCCATGAACTGGCTGGGCAGCTCGACCGCATCCCATTCGACACCGCTGATGCCAGACACATCGTGCTCGTTCACCTGTGTAAGCAGGTGGTGCAGGCCATGGCCAAACTCATGAAACAGGGTAGTCACGTCGTCATGCGTGAGCAGGGCAGGTTTGCCGCCCACGCCATCAGCGAAATTGCAGACCAGTTGCGCCACAGGCGTCTGCAGTTTGCCCGTGTCGGGGCGCAGCCAGCGCGAGCGTACGTCGTCCATCCAGGCGCCACCACGCTTGCCGGTGCGAGCGGGCTGGTCGAGGTAGAACTGGCCGACGAGTTCGCCTGCACGCTCGATGCGGTAAAACTCGACCTTTGAATTCCATACCGGTGCAGCGTCTTTGCGGATGACAACTTCAAACAGCGTTTCAACAATCTTGAAAAGACCGGCCAGCACCTTGGACGCAGTGAAATATTGCTTGACTTCCTGCTCGCTGAACGCGTAGCGCTCTTCTTTGAGTTTTTCGCCAACGTAGGCATAGTCCCAGGCTTCAATAGCGTTCAGCTTGAGTTCCCTAGCCGCAAAGTCCCTCAGGTCGGCCACATCCTTTTCGGCGAAAGGGCGGGCGCGGTGCGCGAGGTCGCGCAAGAAACTCACAACCTCTTCAGGTGACTTGGCCATTTTGGCGACCACTGAAACTTCACCGAAATTGCGATAGCCGAGCAGCTGCGCTTCTTCAAGCCGCAGCGCCAATATCTCCTGCATGATGACGCTGTTATCGAACTTGGCAAATTCGTCAGGGGCCTGGTCGCTGGATCGGGTGCTGTAGGCGCGGTAAATGATTTCACGCAATGCGCTGCTGTCAGCAAACTGCATGACGGGCAGGTAACTGGGCATTTTCAGCGTGAGTTTGTAGCCTTCTTTGGCCTCAGCAATGGCTGCCTCTCGCGCAGTTTGCACCACGTCAGCAGGTACGCCAGCCAGCTCGCCCCCTTTGGCGTAGTAGGCAAATGCGTCGGTAGCATCGAGTGCGTTTTCGCTGAATTTCTGGCTCAGTTCGGCTTGCCGCTCCTGGATTTTGGCAAAGCGCTCCTTGGCTGCACCGGTGAGTTCTGCGCCTGACAGCACAAAATTGCGAACCGCATTTTTGTGCGCCTGACGTTGTTCGGCGTTCAGGCTGGCGACGTCAATCGACTTGTACTTGGCGTATAGCCTTTCATTTGAACCCAGGCGGGTCCAGAACTCGGTGACTTTGGGCAGGGCTGCGTTGTAGGCGGCGCGCAGCTCTGGCGTGTCGGCTACGCTGTTCAAGTGACTGACAGCGCCCCATGCGCGGCCCAGCTGTTCAGTGGCTACGTCGAGTGTGCCTGCAATACCCGTCCAGTTGGCCGGGAAGTCTGGTGCGGTGACTTTTTCGAGCGCTACTCCGGCGGCCGCCAGCAACTCATCGATGGCAGGGACGACATGCTCGGGCTTGATGCGGTCAAACAGCGGGAGGTCAGAAAAGTCTAGGATTGGATTTGTCATGACGGGTAGCTATGGGCTGTTTGCCCGTAAATAAAGAGTGGGTTTTTGGTGTCTGACGCCAATAACCCGTTTAGTCCTGTGAGCGCTTCTTGATACTTCTCTGCTTGCGTGGATTGGCACGTTTGACGGTACCGCCGGGTGTCAGGCGCTGGTTGCCCAGCACGCGCAGCACTTTGACCTCGGGCCGCTGACCGTAGCGCGAGCTGTTTTTAAGCACCTTGATGTCGCGCGGGCCAGGCATACGGTCTTCGTCAATCTTTTTTTCCTTTTCCGGCTTGGGTCGCCACAGCACCAGCAACTTGCCGATATGCTGGATGGGTGCGGCATTGAGTTCATTGGCCAGTGTCTGAAAAATGGCCTCACGGCCGACGCGGTCGTCTGACTGCACCCGCACCTTGATAAGCCCGTGGGCATTGAGGGCCGCATCGGTTTCTTTTTTGACATTGGCTGTCAGGCCGTCGGAGCCGATCATCACGACCGCATTCAGATGGTGCGCCTCGGCGCGTTGGTCTTTGCGCTGGGCGGGGGTAAGTATTATTTGAGCCATGTTGACATTATCGGTTGACTTGGCTCTGCTGTGATGAGTGGACAATCAGGCGCATGAAAGCAAATACAAAGCCAGATGCCAAGTCTGTTGCCAAGCCTGCAAAAGTAGGCGGCAAGGTCAACAAGGCCTGGCTGCACGACCATATCAACGATCCCTACGTCAAACTCGCAAAAAAAGAGGGTTACCGGGCCCGCGCGGCTTACAAGTTGAAAGAAATTGACGAAAATCTGGGTCTTATCTGGCCTGGTGATCTGGTGGTCGATCTGGGTAGCACGCCCGGTGCCTGGAGCCAGTACGCGCGCCGCAAAATGTCACCTGCCGGGGCTGCCGCCGGAGCTTTGAACGGCACCATCATTGCGCTGGACTTGCTGCCGATGGAACCGATTGAAGGGGTTGTGTTCATTCAAGGAGACTTTCGCGAAGCGGAGGTTTTAAAAACCCTCGAAGAAACTGTTTTTTCCCATGCGGGGCAAAAAAAGGTCGATACCGTCATTTCTGACATGGCGCCCAACCTGTCGGGGATAGAGTCAGCCGACGCCGCGCGTATTGCCGATCTGATTGAACTGGCGGTTGAGTTCTCGATCCAGCATCTCAAAGCAGACGGTGCACTGGTCGTCAAACTCTTTCACGGTGGTGCTTATGACCCCATGGTCAAGCTGTTCAAAGACACCTTCAAGGTGGTCAAGCGCTTCAAGCCCAAGGCATCCCGCTCGGGTTCTTCCGAGACTTTTTTGGTGGGTTTGGGGCTTAAATAGCTCTATTCCTCCACAAGCAAGGGGCTGTTGCCACGGCTTATGCGGTTTTAGCCCTTGAAAGGCCTAAAATCAGGCGCACGTGCCGTCTCAGTGCATCTGAGCTTTTTAATAGGAGTCCTCCTTGAACAATCAGTGGTTTTCAAAAATTGCAATCTGGCTGGTAATCGCCATGGTTCTTTTCACCGTATTCAAGCAATTTGATACACGGGGCGGCGCTGGTGCTACCTACCTCGGGTACTCCGATTTTCTGGAAGAGGTTCGCGGCAAACGCATCAAAACCGCCACCATCGCTGAAGGCCAGGGCGGTACCGAAATTGCGGCCACCACTACTGATGACCGCAAGGTTCGCACCACTGCCACTTATCTTGATCGTGGGCTGGTTGGCGACCTGATCGCCAACGACGTGAAGTTTGATGTGAAGGCGCGCGAAGAGGGTTCGCTTCTTATGACCCTGCTCGTGAGCTGGGGTCCCATGCTGTTGCTGATTGGCGTGTGGGTTTACTTCATGCGGCAAATGCAGGGCGGTGGCAAGGGCGGGGCGTTCAGCTTTGGTAAATCCAAAGCCCGCTTGCTTGATGAATCCACCAACCCCGTCACCTTCGCCGACGTGGCCGGTTGCGACGAGGCCAAAGAAGAAGTCAAGGAGGTCGTTGATTTCCTGAAAGACCCTACAAAATTCCAAAAACTTGGTGGCCGCATCCCGCGTGGTTTGCTGCTGGTTGGCCCTCCGGGAACAGGTAAAACCCTGCTGGCAAAAAGCATTGCTGGCGAAGCAAAAGTCCCATTCTTTTCAATTTCAGGCTCTGATTTTGTTGAAATGTTCGTTGGCGTGGGCGCGTCCCGCGTGCGCGACATGTTTGACAACGCCAAGAAAAACGCGCCCTGTATTATTTTTATCGACGAGATTGATGCCGTAGGTCGCCAGCGCGGTGCTGGACTGGGCGGTGGCAATGATGAGCGCGAACAGACGCTGAACCAGATGCTGGTCGAGATGGATGGCTTTGAAACCAATGTCGGTGTGATCGTGGTCGCAGCCACCAACCGCCCTGACATTCTGGATGCTGCTTTGCTACGCCCAGGTCGCTTTGACCGTCAGGTCTACGTGACGCTGCCCGACATTCGTGGTCGTGAACAAATTTTGAACGTGCACATGCGCAAAGTGCCGTTGGCACAAGATGTCAGTGCGCTGACCATCGCACGCGGCACGCCTGGCATGTCTGGGGCCGACTTGGCCAACCTGTGCAACGAAGCCGCCTTGATGGCTGCGCGTCGCAACGCCCGCACCGTTGAAATGCAGGACTTTGAAAAAGCCAAAGACAAAATCCTGATGGGGCCAGAGCGTAAAAGCATGGTCATGCCTGAAGAAGAACGTCGCAATACGGCTTACCATGAGTCCGGCCATGCGCTGCTTGGCAAGATGCTGCCCAAGTGTGATCCGGTGCATAAGGTCACCATCATTCCGCGTGGCCGCGCTCTTGGTGTCACCATGAGCCTGCCCGCGCAAGACCGTTACAGTTACGACAAAGAGTTCATGCTGAGTCAGATCAGCATGCTGTTTGGTGGCCGTATCGCCGAAGAAGTGTTTATGAACCAGATGACCACAGGTGCCAGCAACGACTTTGAGCGCGCCACCGGTTTGGCCCGTGACATGGTGACCCGTTACGGCATGACTGAAGCCCTGGGCCCCATGGTTTACGCTGAAAATGAGGGCGAAATATTTTTGGGCCGATCGGTTACCAAGACCAACAACATGAGCGAAGCCACGCTGCAAAAAGTCGATGGTGAAGTCCGCCGCATCATTGACCAGCAATATAAAGTCGCACGCACCCTGATTGAAGACAATAAAGACAAAATGCACGCCATGGCGAAGGCCTTGCTGGAATGGGAAACCATTGATGGCGAGCAGCTCGACGACATCATTGCCGGCAAAGAGCCACGCCCACCGAAAGACTGGACGCCGCGCAATGCCTCGGTCGGTGGTAGCAGCGGTAGCGGGCCTAGCGGTGGTACGCCAGCGGTGACAACCGACCCGGCACCCACGGCAGCCTGAGCGAAGCGCTGGGTAGCAACCACTCATCAAGCAGAACCCGGGCTGGTCCCGGGTTTTCTTTTTCTGAATTTTTATTTGACCACTTTCTTCCTGGACTTGCGATGTTTTGGCAAACCTCCCGTTTTCAGATTGATCTGACCAAGCCTCGCGTCATGGGCATCGTCAACGTTACCCCTGACTCGTTTTCGGACGGTGGGCAGCACGCCACTACAGCCAGTGCAATACAGCACTGCGAGCAACTCGTTGAAGACGGTGCAGACATTCTGGACATTGGCGCCGAGTCAAGCCGCCCCGGTGCTGCGCCGGTGCCAGTTGGCGAGGAACTGGCGCGTCTGCTGCCTGTGGTGCTGCATGCCGTGACGCTGGGCGTTCCTGTATCGGTAGACACCTACAAGCCTGAAGTGATGCAGGCCGTGCTGGACATGGGCGCTGACATCATCAATGACATCTGGGCGCTGCGCAAACCGGGCGCCAGAGAGGTAGTGGCCGGGCATCCGGCCTGCGGCGTGTGCCTGATGCACATGCACCGGGAGCCTGTCACCATGCAGACTGCGCCTATGGATGGGGACGTGCTGACCCAGGTGCTGGAGTTCTTAAAAGATGCTGTGACTCAGCTTGAGGCGCTGGGCGTTGCCACGGCGCGCATCGTGCTTGACCCCGGCATTGGTTTTGGCAAAACCGTTTCGCAGAACTTTTCATTGCTGGCGAGACAACGCGAGTTGCTTGCGCTGGCGCATCCGCTGCTGGCTGGCTGGTCGCGCAAATCGTCATTAGCGGCGGTATGCGGTACGTCGCTGGCATCGGTAGCGCAACTCGATGTGGTTGACCGCATGGTGCCCAGCGTGGCGGCGGCTCTGCTGGCCGTTGACCGTGGCGCACGCATCGTACGGGTGCATGATGTGCGCGAGACGGTGCAAGCTATAAAAGTGTGGTCAGCCGCAGCCTAAAATTCAAGCAACGAGTTGACTAAAAATTCATCCAGAGACAATAACCAATGACCAGACAATATTTCGGCACAGACGGCATCCGCGGTACGGTCGGCCAGCCACCGATCACGCCAGACTTCGTGCTGCGCCTGGCGCACGCGGTGGGTCGCGTGCTCAAGCGCACCGAGTCACGCCCTACGGTACTGATTGGCAAAGACACCCGTATCTCGGGCTATATGCTTGAAAGTGCGCTCGAATCGGGCTTTAACTCGGCAGGTGTTGACGTGGTGCTGCTTGGACCCCTGCCCACACCAGGCGTGGCTTACCTGACGCGTGCGCAACGGGCCAGCCTGGGTGTGGTCATCAGCGCCAGCCACAACGCTTACCCCGATAACGGCATCAAATTTTTCAGTGCACAGGGCAGCAAATTGGACGATGCGTGGGAGATGGCCGTTGAAGCCGCATTGGAAGAAGCGCCCGTGTGGGCTGACTCCAGCACGCTAGGCAAAGCCCGCAGGCTGGACGATGCCGCAGGCCGCTACATCGAATTTTGCAAAAGCACTTTTGCAAACGACTTGACGCTCAAGGGTTTGAAAATTGTGGTTGATGGCGCGCACGGCGCGGCCTACCATATCGCTCCCATGGTGTTTCATGAACTGGGTGCTGAAGTCATTGCGATTGGCTGTGCACCAGACGGCATGAACATCAATGACAAGGTCGGAGCAACGCATCCGCAAGCCCTGATTGATGCCGTCAAGCTGCACAAGGCCGATTACGGCATTGCCCTCGATGGTGACGCTGACCGCTTGCAACTGGTGGACAACACGGGGCGACTTTTCAATGGTGACGAGGTGCTTTACCTGATGGTCAATGACCGCCTTGCGCGTGGCGAGAAGGTACCCGGTGCAGTCGGCACGTTGATGACCAACATGGCAGTTGAAGTGGCACTCAAAAGCAAAGGCGTTGAGTTTATACGCGCCAAAGTCGGCGACCGCTATGTGCTCGAAGAACTCGAAAAACGCGACTGGCTGCTGGGCGGTGAGGGCTCTGGCCACTTGCTGGCACTCGACAAACACACCACAGGCGATGGCTTGATCAGCGCGCTGCAAGTGCTGCAAGCCTGTGTACGCAGCGGCAAAACCATTGCGCAGCTGCTCGGTGATGTGGTGCTGTTTCCGCAAACGCTCATCAATGTGAAGCTCAAGGCCGGGCAGGACTGGCAAAGCAGCGCCAAGCTTGCAGCCATGACCAAAACCGTGGAAGCCGAGCTGGGCGATACCGGCCGTTTATTGATACGCGCCAGCGGTACCGAGCCATTGCTGCGGGTGATGGTCGAGGCGCGCGATGCGGTGCAGGCCAGGGCCTGTGCGCAGCGCGTAGCCGACGCGGTTCTTGCCTGATTTTGATGCCTGTCTGGCTCCGGGTGCTATTTATTTCGTAGCTGTTCACGCCCGTATCTATTGGGTTCTGGCTATTTTTAACCCTCAAAATTGAGCAAAAATACCCATTTTGGCACTCCAAGGGTCAAAACATCACTTCACTCCGATAGCCGCGCCGTAACCCATGGTCTGCGGCAGCCACAGCACGATTTGTGGAAACAGCGTCATCGCCAGCAGTAGCGCCAGCAGCATCACGAGAAAAGGCCAGCCTTCCTTCATCATCTCGCCGATCGGGATACCGGTCAGCGCTTTGGTCACAAACAGGAGCATGCCAAACGGCGGGTGAATCAGACCAATCATCATGTTCAGCACCACCAGTACACCGAAATGCACCAGGTCAACACCCAGCAGTTTGGCCGCGGGCAGCAGCATGGGCACAAACACCAGCAACAGTACCGACACATCCAGAAAACAGCCCAGCACCAGAAACATCACATTCACCAGCAGCAAAAACTTGATTTGCGACAGGTGCATGCTGTCAACCCACAGCGCCATCGCTTGCGGCACGCCTTCGGATGTGAAGGCGTAATTGAGTACAAACGATCCAGCCAAAATCATGGTGATGACCGCGCTGCCCCGCGTGGACTCCATCACCACACACCAGAAGGTTCGCCACGTCAATGCGCGGTACACCACACCTGCCAAAACCAGCGCATGAAAAGCCGCCACCGCCGCCGCCTCGGTCGGGGTAAAGGCCCCTGAGTAGATCCCGCCCAGCAGCACAATTGGCATCGACAGTGGCAGCGCACCCCGGTAGATGATGTTGGGCCATTCGCGTAGCGGTATTTTTTCTTCACGCGGCATGTTGCGTTTGACGGCAATAAAGTGAACCACCACCATCATCAAAATGGCCATTAAAAAGCCTGGCACGACACCGCCTAAAAACAGTGCACCTACGGATGCGCCAGACACCATGGCGTAAATCACCATCGGTATGGACGGCGGAATAATGGGCCCCAGTGTGGCGCTGGCAACCACCACCGCGCCAGCAAAGCCGCGTGAATATTCGGGTTTTTTCAGCATCTGCCGGATGGTGACCAAACCCGGCCCGGCGGCATCGGCGATGGCGCTGCCGCTCATGCCCGAAAAAATCACACTCACCAGAATATCTACCTGCGCCAGCCCGCCGCGCATACGCCCAACCAGGATGCGGCAAAAGTCAAATATGCGTTCGCTCACCGTCCCGGCATTCATGATGTTGGCAGCAAACACAAACAGCGGCACTGCCAGCAGCACATAGCTGTTGTACAGGCCATTGCCCACTTGCTCGGCCACCAGGCCAACTTCTTGCCGCTTGACCAGCAAATAAGCAATGCCCGAGGCAAGCATTGAAAAGCCGATGGGCATACGCAGCAACATGCAGAGCACCAGCACACCCACCAGCACCATCAAAGCGGTGCTCATAAGCGCAGCTCGTTTTCAAGGCCCAGGCCGCGTGCTGCGCGCCAAATGGCGAATGCTGAACGCCACACCAGCGCCGCCAGCAGCAACACAAACGGTAAAAACACCCACATAAAAGGCACACCTAGCACTGGCGTGCCCTCGCGGTTCATGAAATGAACATAGTCCCAGCTAGCCGGAATGCCGCAGGCAGCCAGCCCCCCAATCAGAAGGTTGCC
>JBBRQQ010000011.1:0-63646 GCA_038226155.1 Burkholderiales bacterium | reverse complement strand
TTGAAGTACGCGCTGCTGACCACGCTGTTTTGTTTGTTGATTGGCTACCCGTTTGCGTATTTCCTGGCGCTGGCGAAAGCGTCCATTCGCCCGGCGCTGTTGATGCTGGTGATGTTGCCGTTCTGGACTTCATTTTTGCTGCGCGTTTATGCCTGGAAGGGCATTCTTGCGGATCAGGGCGTACTCAATAACCTGCTGCTTTCGCTTGGCATCATCCATGAGCCGCTGGTCATGCTGTACACCGATGTGTCCATGCTGGTCGGCATGACGTATGTGTATCTGCCTTTCATGATTTTGCCGCTGTATGCCAACCTGGTGAAGATGGATGTGCGTTTACTGGAGGCCGCGCACGACCTGGGTGCCAGCGCGTGGAAGGCCTTCTGGCTGGTGACCGTGCCACTGAGCAAGTCCGGCATCATTGCTGGTTGTATGTTGGTGTTTATTCCGGCTGTGGGCGAGTTTGTGATTCCGTCGCTGCTGGGCGGTGCCGAGAACATCATGATTGGCCGCGTGGTCTGGGACGAGATGTTCAGCAGTAATAACTGGCCACGCGCTGCAAGCATATCGGTGGTGATGATTGTGGCCATTCTGGTGCCGATGGCCTGGTATTACCGGCGTACAGACAAACAAATCACCACATGAAAGCTGTTAGCCGCTTCTTGGAAAAAAATGCGAGTCGTGCCTGGCTTGGTGCGGTGTATCTGTTTCTCTATATTCCGTTGTTTTTCCTGATTGTTTTCTCGTTCAACAGCACACGGCAGGACGGCGTATTTACCGGCTTTTCACTGCGCTGGTATGCGGCACTGCTGGATGATTCACGGCTGGTTGAAGGTTTTTTCCTTTCGCTCAAGGTTGCTTTGCTGACGGCTACGCTGTCTGTCATTCTTGGCAGCTTTGCCGCTTTTGTGCTGGTGCGCTACACACGTTTTTTCGGGCGTACGCTGTTCTACGGGCTGGTCAATGCACCGCTGGTGATGCCCGAGGTCATCATCGGCATGTCTCTGCTGCTTTTGATGGTGGCGGTGCAGAGAGCGATGGGCTGGCCAGATCGCGGCTTTGTCACCATTGTGCTGGGCCATACGCTTCTGGGTATGGCCTATGCCACCATCGTGATCCAGTCGCGCCTGAGCGAGATGGATCGTTCAATTGAAGAGGCCGCGATGGATCTGGGTTGCAGGCCGATGCAGGTATTTTTTCTTGTCACGCTGCCGAATATCGCCCCGGCTCTGGTGTCCAGTTGGCTTTTGAGTTTCACGCTGTCGTTTGATGACGTCGTTATTTCAGAATTCCTGTCAGGCCCTGGTGTCACGACTTTGCCGCAGGTGATATTCAGCTACGCGCGGCGCGGCGTGAACCCGTCGATTTATGCGGCAGCAACCCTGCTGATTGCTGTGGTCTCGTTGGGCATCATTGCCTATAGCGTGGCCATGCTGCGGTACCAGAGGCGTATTGACCGGGACATTCGTGTGGCAGCGCTGTAGTGGGGTTATTGGGGTCAGACGCCAATTTCATTACGATGCAAAGCATCGCACCCGAAGGGCGTGCCAAAGGCACGATGAATTTGGACTCTGACCCCAATAACCCCCGTCATGTTTTTGTTTACGGCACCCTGCGTCGGGGCGAGCAGCGCGATATCAATTTACTGCATCCGGCACCAAGATGGGTCGGATCGGGCAGCATCAGGGGTGCACTGTATGACCTGGGAACCTACCCCGGCGTTCTGCTGGACGCAGAGGAAGGGGAGGGTGACGGTGGCGTAGTCCGTGGGGAGGTTTACGCCATTACTGCAGCGCTGGAACAGGTGCTCGACGAGATTGAGGAAGTATGGCCGCAGCAGACGGGCGAGTACACCAAGCGTGAAGTGGCAGTAACGCTTGATAACCTGCCTGCGGATCTACCCGGGCATGAAACCTGCTCGCCTTTTGTCGTTATCTGTCTGGTCTATGACATTGATGCTGCCAGAAGCAAAGGCAGGGTTTTGATTGCTGGTGGTGACTGGGTTGTGCATCGCTTGACCCAGGCCTCCTGAGTCATTCAAAAACTTTTTGCATATCGTCAGTGCCACCTGACTGCGGATTTCACAATTCAGTATTTGTACCTCTTGATGTGAAATATAGAAATGCTGCGGTGCAAAATATTTCTCAATACGAGAAATTAAATATCGTATTGTGGAAAATATTTAAAATGTATTTGATTTTATTGAGTTTAATTTATATCTTATATAAGACATAAGATTGAAAAATTCTTCTACAAGACTTAAACTACTGCCAGTTCTCAGCAACCGTGTTTTTAATCTTTCGTAACCCTCGGAGCACACCATGCCGCAATCATTGACCGAACAATTAAGCCGTGACCAACAAATCGCAGCCCTTGAAAAAGACTGGGCTACCAACCCGCGCTGGAAAGGTATCAAACGCGGCTACAGCGCTGCAGACGTGGTGCGTTTGCGTGGCTCCTTCCCGATTGAGCACACACTGGCCCGCCGGGGTGCTGAAAAGCTTTGGGACTTGCTGCACACCGAGCCGTACGTGAACTGCCTGGGCGCGCTGACGGGCGGCCAAGCCATGCAGCAGGTCAAAGCAGGTGTTAAAGCGATTTATCTGTCGGGCTGGCAAGTTGCCGCTGACAACAACACCTATTCAGCGATGTACCCCGACCAGTCGCTGTATCCGGTTGATTCGGTACCTAAAGTCGTCGAAACCATCAACAACACCTTCCGCCGTGCAGATGAAATCCAGCACTCCAAAGGCATTGATGCCGGCGACAAAGGTTACGTCGACTATTTCGCGCCTATCGTGGCCGATGCTGAAGCTGGTTTTGGTGGCGTGCTTAACGCGTTTGAATTGATGAAAGCCATGATCAAGTCGGGTGCAGGCGGCGTGCATTGGGAAGATCAATTGGCGTCGGTTAAAAAATGCGGCCACATGGGCGGCAAAGTGCTGTTGCCAACCCGCGAGTCGTGCCAAAAACTCATCGCTGCGCGTATGGCGGCTGACGTGTGCGGCGTGCCTACCCTGGTGATTGCCCGTACCGATGCAGAAGCCGCTGATTTGCTGACCTCTGACTATGACGAGATCGACAAGCCTTTCCTGACGGGCGAGCGCACTGCAGAGGGCTTCTACAAGACCCGCAAAGGTATTGACCAGGCTATTGCCCGCGCCAACGCTTATGCCGAGTACGCGGATTTGGTGTGGTGCGAAACCGGCACGCCCGATCTGGACTTTGCAAAGAAGTTCGCTGATGCTGTGCACAAGGTTCACCCAGGAAAAATGCTGGCTTACAACTGCTCGCCATCGTTTAACTGGAAGAAAAACCTCGACGACGCAACGATTGCAAAGTTCCAGCGCGAGCTCGGCGCAATGGGCTACAAGTACCAGTTCATCACGCTCGCTGGTATTCATTCCATGTGGTACAACATGTACGACTTGTCGCAAGACTATGTCAAACGCGGTATGACGGCCTACATCGAGAAAGTGCAAGAACCTGAATTTGCAGCCCGTGACCGCGGCTACACCTTTGTGTCGCACCAGCAAGAAGTGGGCACCGGTTACTTTGATGAAGTGACCACGGCGATTCAAGGCGGCAAGTCCAGCGTGACCGCACTGACTGGCTCGACCGAGGAAGAGCAGTTTCACTGATCGTTTTACCAAGATAGATCACAAGCCGGGGCGGCGTAAAATCATTAGTCCCCGGCTTTTTGTTCTTTCAAGCGCGGCACTGACCGCGCTTTTTTATTTCCGTTCTCACTCATGATTCAAATTACGCTCCCCGATGCATCAAAACGCGAGTTTCCTCAAGCTGTCACCGTCGCAGAGGTCGCAGCATCCATAGGTGCTGGCCTTGCCAAGGCAGCGCTAGGTGGGAAGGTCCGCATCGCAGGTGCGCCCGAAGATTCGGGCAAAGTGGTGGACACCAGCTACAGAATAGAAAAAGACAGCGCGCTGGCCATCATCACCGCCAAAGATGCAGACGGGCTTGATTTAATTCGCCATTCGACGGCGCATTTGCTGGCTTATGCGGTTAAAGAATTGTTCCCTGACGCGCAAGTAACGATTGGCCCAGTGATTGAGAACGGATTTTTCTACGATTTCTCATACAAGCGGCCGTTCACGCCTGACGATCTGGTGGCGATTGAAAAACGCATGGCCGAGCTTGCAGCAAAGGATGAGCCTGTCACTCGCCGGGTGTTGCCGCGTGATGAAGCGGTGGCGCATTTCAAAAGCATTGGCGAGCATTACAAGGCAGAAATCATTGCCAGCATTCCGGCGGGCGAGGACGTGTCGCTGTACCGCGAAGGAAATTTTGAAGACCTGTGCCGTGGCCCGCACGTGCCCAGCACGGGCAAACTGAAGTTTTTCAAGCTGATGAAACTCGCCGGTGCCTACTGGCGCGGCGATCACCGCAACGAAATGCTGCAGCGGGTTTACGGTACAGCATGGGCCACCAAAGACGAGTTGCAGCAATACCTGACGCAGCTTGAAGAAGCCGAAAAGCGCGACCACCGCAGATTAGGCAAAGAGCTTGATTTGTTCCATATCGACGACCATGCGCCGGGCCTCGTCTTTTGGCATCCCAAGGGCTGGACGCTTTGGCAGGGCGTTGAACAGTACATGCGCAAGGTCTACCAGGACAACGGGTATCAGGAAGTCAAAGGGCCGCAGATTATTGACAAGACGCTGTGGGAGAAAACCGGTCACTGGGACAAGTACCGCGACAACATGTTCACCACCGAGAGCGAAAAGCGTGAATACGCCTTAAAGCCCATGAACTGCCCCGGCCATATCCTGATCTTCAAGCAGGGCATCAAGAGTTACCGCGACTTGCCGCTGCGCTACGGTGAGTTTGGCCAGTGCCACCGCAACGAGCCCACAGGCGGCTTGCACGGCATCATGCGGGTGCGCGGGTTCACGCAGGATGACGGCCACATTTTTTGCACCGAAGACCAAATTTTGCGAGAGTGCGTGGACTTCACCACGCTGCTGCAAAAGGTTTATACCGACTTTGGTTTTAAAAACATCATTTACAAGGTGGCGACACGCCCTGAGGCACGCATTGGCTCTGACGAAAGCTGGGACAAGGCTGAGGCGGCTTTGATTGAGAGCCTGCGCCAGTCAGGCTGCGAGTATGAGATAGCGCCCGGCGACGGCGCTTTTTATGGCCCGAAGCTCGAATACACCCTCAAAGACGCGATTGGCCGCCAGTGGCAGTGCGGCACGATTCAGGTCGATTTCTCAATGCCCGAGCGGCTTGATGCCGAGTACGTTGGCGAAGACGGCGCACGCCATCGCCCCGTCATGTTGCACCGCGCGATTGTTGGCAGCCTGGAGCGATTCATCGGTATTTTGATCGAGGAACACGCCGGGGCGATGCCAACCTGGCTGGCTCCGGTGCAGGTTTCCATCCTCAATATCACCGATTCCCAGGCTGATTACGCCCGGGAAGTTGCTAAAACGCTGCAAAATCAAGGGCTTAGGGTGCATGTGGACCTGCGCAATGAGAAAATAACGTATAAAATACGAGAGCAGTCGCTTCAGAAGCTTCCCTTTATCCTTGTTGTAGGCGACAAGGAGCGGGATGCCAAAACTGTTGCGGTGCGTGCCAGGGGCAACAAAGACCTTGGCGTGATGTCCATCGAAGCGTTTGCACAGCAAATAGCTGCCGACATTGCACAAAAAACCTGATTTTTGACAAGTTTTGTTGATCATTTCGGTTAATCGATCAACTTGGAGCCCAATGAAAACGGGCGTGAGCCGCTATAGCTTTTATAGCAAGATTTAAGGACTAGAACCATCGCTACTGAATTTCGTGACCGCCGCCAACGCGAAGAACGCAAGCACCGCTTGAACCGTGAAATCATGGCCCCCGAAGTACGACTCT
This sequence comes from Burkholderiales bacterium, assembly GCA_038226155.1. GTDB lineage: Bacteria > Pseudomonadota > Gammaproteobacteria > Burkholderiales > Burkholderiaceae_C > Polaromonas. Next base: position 57,769 of record JBBRQQ010000011.1, on the reverse strand, counting down.
CGGGCCCCGACAACGAGCCTTTAGGCGTTGTCAGCATCATGGAGGCCTTGCGCCTTGCCGGTGAGGCAGACGTAGACCTCGTAGAAATCTCCCCCACGGCGGTACCCCCGGTGTGCAGGTTGATGGATTACGGCAAGTTCAAGTACGCGGAGCAGAAGAAGGCAGCGGAAGCGAAGTCCAAGCAAAAAGTGATCGAGATAAAGGAAATCAAATTCCGGCCCGGCACTGATGATGGTGACTACAACATCAAGGTTCGCAATATCAAGCGCTTTCTGGAAGAGGGCGACAAGTGCAAGATCACCTTGCGCTTTCGGGGTCGAGAGATCACGCACCAGGAACTGGGCTTGGCCCTGCTGGCGCGGATTCGTGACGAGTTGGCAGATTTGATTGTGGTGGAACAGTTCCCCAAGCTTGAAGGTCGGCAGATGGTCATGATGATCGCGCCGGGCCGTAAGAAGGCTGGTGGTGGTGCCGCAAAACCGGTTGCTGAGGTTGCGCCAGTGGCGTCTGCATAGAGGCTGTGTAAGTTTAAGGGGTGCCGCAAGGCGCTCCTGTGAAGTCTGGTGAACAGCCGGATTTCCAAAAGTAGAGACCTGAAACTCTCTGCGATCTGTGGGGAGTTTTAAAACTGCCTGCTAACAAGTGTCTCGGGGCCATCAAGGTTGCAAACAGTTTGCAAACGCCTCACGAGCACAAACGAAAAGGAGCATTAATATGCCCAAAATGAAGACCAAGAGCGGCGCCAAAAAGCGTTTCCGCGTTCGTCCCGGTGGAACCGTCAAGCGCGGTCAAGCCTTCAAGCGTCACATCCTGACCAAGAAGACCACCAAAAACAAGCGTCATTTGCGTGGTGCAGTTACTGTTGATTCGACCGATATGGGTCGCATGTCACAGATGCTGCCCGGCCGTGGCATTTAATTTAACGACGAACAAGGAGTAATCACATGCCTCGCGTCAAACGTGGTGTAACGGCTCGCGCCCGCCACAAAAAAGTTTTAGCCCTTGCAAAAGGTTTCCGTGGTCGCCGCGGTAATGTCTTCCGAATCGCCAAAGAAGCGGTGATGAAGGCCGGGCAATATGCCTACCGTGATCGCCGTACCAAAAAGCGCGTGTTCCGTCGTCTATGGATCACCCGTATCAATGCTGCAAGCCGCGCTTGCGGCCTGACCTACAGCCAGTTTGCCAATGGCCTGAAAAAAGCCGGTATCGAGATTGACCGTAAGGTTCTGTCTGATATGGCCATTCACGATAGCGCCGCTTTTGGTGCCATCGTTGAACAGGTGAAAGCCAAGCTGGCCGCGTAATTTTCAGCGCGACTTGCTACTAAAACAGTAGCTGGTCACGTTCGAGAATAAAGGGCTAGGGCTTGAAAAAGCTCTGGCCCTTTTGTTTTGTGCAGGTATCAAACCGTGCTCAATACTGATTTTGTTGATTAGCTGGAACTCGCAAAAAAAACATGACTCAACCCGATGCCCTTGATACGCTAAGCGCGCTGGTGCAAAGCGCCCAAACCAGTTTTGAGCAAGCCGCAACGCCTGCCGATCTTGAGAACGCCAAGGCGCAGTTTCTCGGCAAGGCAGGCAAGGTCACAGAGTTGATGAAGGGCATGGCAGCTTTGAGCGTAGACGAGAAGAAGTCTCGCGGCGCAGCTATCAACATCGCCAAGCAGGCGATTGAAGCGGCCCTTAACGAGCGTCGCAACGCGTTGGCCAATGCCGAGCTTGAAAAGCAGCTCAAAGCCGAGGCACTCGATGTCAGCCTGCCGGGCCGCCAACGTACACAGGGCGGCTTGCACCCTGTCTCGCTCACGCTGGAGCGCATTGAGGCGATTTTCGGCTCCATGGGCTTCGATGTGGCCCAAGGCCCCGAGATCGAAACCGACTGGTTCAACTTCACCGCGCTCAACACGCCAGAAGACCACCCCGCGCGCTCCATGCACGACACCTTTTATGTCGAAGGCGGCACCGAGACTGCGCCGAATCTGCTGCGTACCCACACCAGTCCGATGCAGATCCGCTATGCGGTGCAGCACGTCAAAAAACACCGCGCACTGATCGACGCTGGCGGCCGGATGCCAGAGATTCGCGTTATCGCGCCTGGCCGTACCTACCGTGTCGATAGCGACGCAACCCATTCGCCGATGTTTCACCAGTGCGAAGGCCTGTGGATCGGCGAGAACGTCAGCTTCAAGGACTTGAAGTTCGTCTTCACCGATTTTTGCCGTACCTTTTTTGAAAGCGATGACCTGGTGCTGCGCTTCCGCCCCAGCTTCTTCCCCTTCACAGAACCCAGTGCTGAAATCGACATCCAGTTCCAGACCGGGCCGCTTGCTGGGCGATGGCTTGAGGTGGCAGGCTCCGGCCAAGTGCACCCGAACGTGGTGCGCAACATGGGCCTGGACCCTGAAAAATACATTGGCTTTGCCTTCGGCATGGGCCCAGACCGCCTGACCATGCTGCGTTACGGCGTCAATGACCTGCGCCTGTTCTTTGATGGCGACATTCGTTTTCTGTCGCAGTTCCAGTCATAAAACCCATAAGAACAACAACAAGGTAAGAACATGCAATTCCCAGAATCCTGGTTGCGCGAATTCTGCAACCCGCTGCTCACGACCCAGCAACTCGCCGACACATTGACCATGGCCGGGCTTGAAGTTGAAGAGCTCAAGCCCGTCGCGCCATCATTCACCAAAATTGTGGTCGGCGAAATCAAAGAGGCGGTGCGACACCCGGATGCTGACCGCCTGCAAGTCTGCAAAGTGGACGTAGGGCAGGGCGAGCTACTCAACATCGTCTGCGGCGCACCTAACGCGCGTGTCGGCATCAAAGTGCCTTGCGCCCTGGTCGGTGCCGAGTTGCCACCGGGTGAAGACGGCAAGCCGTTTTTAATAAAGGTTGGCAAGCTGCGTGGCGTTGAAAGCAAGGGCATGCTTTGCTCGGCGCGTGAGCTAAAGCTGTCCGAAGACCACGGCGGCCTGCTTGAACTTGCCGCCAATGCGCCACTTGGCGAAGACATCCGTGCGCACCTCAAGCTCGACGACACGCTGTTCACCCTCAAGCTCACGCCCAATCTGGCGCATTGCCTCAGCGTCTATGGCGTGGCGCGTGAAGTCGCGGCGCTGACTGGCGCACCGTTGAACACACCGACTTTCCCACCGGTGGCAGTGTCTGACCAGACCAAACTTGCAGTCAAAATCAGCGCGCCTGATCTGTGTGGCCGCTTCTCTGGCCGCGTCGTTCGCAATGTCAACACCAAAGCCGCAACACCGCAGTGGATGGTTGACCGCCTGGCGCGTTGCGGGCAGCGCAGCGTCACGGCACTGGTCGATATTTCCAATTACGTGATGTTTGAGCTGGGCCGCCCGTCGCATATTTTTGACCTCGATAAAATCCATGGTGGCCTTGATGTGCGCTGGGGCAAGCTGGGTGAAACACTCAAGCTGCTAAACGGCAACACGGTCACCGTGGATGAAAAAGTCGGCGTCATTGCTGACGATACCCAGGTCGAGTCACTCGCCGGCATCATGGGCGGCGATGCCACCTCGGTGTCAGACGACACACAAAACGTGTATGTAGAAGCCGCTTTCTGGTGGCCCAAAGCCATTGCAGGCCGCTCACGCCGCTTTAACTTTTCAACTGATGCAGGTCATCGCTTCGAGCGCGGCGTAGACCCCGCCCAGACGGTTGAGCACATCGAACGCATCACCCGGCTCATCATTGATATTTGCGGCACGCCCGACACTGTCTGCGGCCCTATCGACGACCAGCAGCCCAACGTGCCCAAGGCGCAGAGCGTCACGTTGCGTGTGGCGCGTGCAGCCAAGGTCATCGGCATGCCGCTCACGCAAGCGCAGTGCCTTGACGCGCTCAAGCGCCTCGGTCTTGATGTTGCAGAAGGCGAGGGCACCCTCACCGTCACGCCGCCCGCCTACCGTTTTGACCTGCAGATTGAAGAAGATCTCATAGAAGAGGTGGTGCGCATGGTGGGTTACAGCAACCTGCTAGATACCCCACCGCTGGCGCCCATCACGGCCAAGCTGCGGCCAGAAGCCGAGCGCAGCCCGTTTGCCGTGCGCCGTGCCCTGGCATCGCTGGGCTATCAGGAGACCATCAACTTCAGCTTTGTTGAAGAGCGCTGGGAGCATGAGCTTGCTGGCAACGCCAACCCGATCAAGCTGCTCAACCCCATTGCCAGCCAGATGAGCGTGATGCGCTCGTCCCTGCTCGCATCGCTGATTCAGGTGCTGAAATTCAATCTTGACCGCAAAGCGCCTCGCGTTAATGTGTTTGAGCTCGGCCGGGTATTTTTGCGCGACGCACAGAGCCAGAACACCGACACCACGGTTGCCGGGTTCAATCAGCCCATGCGTGTTGCTGGCCTGGCTTATGGCCCGCGTGCGGCCTTGGGCTGGGCGCAGACTGATAAAGCCGTGGAATTTTTTGATATCAAGGGCGATGTAGATGCCTTGCTGGCGCCCCTGCAGGCGGTATTTGCGCCTGCAGAGCATCCGGCCATGCACCCAGGCCGTTGCGCCAGCGTGTCGGTTGCCGGTAAACAGATTGGCTTTGTTGGCGAGCTGCATCCCAAGTGGCGGCAGGGTTACGAGCTGGCGCAGGCGCCGCTTTTATTTGAGCTGGATCTGGATGCCGTCTTGCAACGCCGGATCCCCGTTTTTGCGGCGGTCAGCAAGCTCCAGCCCGTGGAGCGCGACATCGCCGTCATCGTTCCAGAGAGCACTACCCACGCTGCGCTGATGGTCGCCATTGAAGGTGCTGATAGCAAATTGACCAAGGGCTTGCTCAAAAGCGCAACGCTGTTTGATGTCTACAGGCCACAACAGGCGAGTAGCGCCATGCAGTTAGGTGAGAAAAGTCTGGCTGTGCGCTTGGTGCTGACGAGCGACACCGCTACACTGACCGATGAGGAGATAGAAGTGGCTGTTCAGGCAGTGCTGGCTAATCTTCAGCTTCAATTACAGGCTCGCTTGCGAGCCTGATTATCCAGATCGACGGGTGAAGCCCTAAAAAAAATAATCACGCGGAGCAGAGGACATGGAATTTTCGATTGAAAGTCTGGAAACCCCGGCGCTCACCAAAGCGCATCTGGCGGAATTGCTGTTTGAGCAAATCGGGCTCAATAAACGCGAATCGAAAGACATGATCGACGCGTTTTTTGACCTCATTTCAGACAGCCTGGTGGACGGGACAGACGTGAAGATTTCCGGCTTTGGCAACTTTCAAATCCGCACCAAGGCTCCGCGTCCAGGTCGTAACCCGCGCACCGGCGAAGCCATCCCTATCGAAGCCCGGCGCGTCGTGACCTTCCACGCCAGCCACAAGCTCAAAGACCAGATTCAGGGTAACGGCCTGGCTGAGTAGGCGCTAGCACTCGTCGCTTGTGTAACGGCGCAACACATTTCAAATAGTTCAAAAACCCCTTTGCGCTAAGTTTCGACTTAGAGTAGATTTGGAGGTTTACGCTTTAGCGCATTGATTTAATTGGAGAAATCTCTTCCACCTATTCCCGCGAAACGCTATTTCACCATCGGTGAGGTGAGCGATTTGTGCGGTGTCAAACCTCACGTGCTCCGTTATTGGGAGCAAGAGTTCACGCAGCTGCGCCCGATGAAAAGGCGCGGCAATCGCCGCTACTACCAGCACCATGAAGTGCTGATGATCCGCAGAATCCGCGATTTGCTATACGACCAGGGTTTTACGATCAGCGGCGCGCGCAACAAACTGCACGAGATTGTGCAAGTTGAGAGCGACAAACGCCGTAACGGCGAAGTCATGCTGGACGGAATGGATGTGATCGAAGGTAGCGATTCTGACTTTCCTGATTCGGACGACTTTGAAGACAGCGAGCCCGTCCATGACGGCGCTGATTTGCCTAGCGGCAGCGCTGCACAACAGCGCCTGCAACTGGTGCGTCGCGAGCTGTTTGAAATCCGCGATTTGCTGGCTGCTGCACGCTGACGCTCTTTCTGCGCGCGCTATAATTTGTGGTGTTTCGGTGTGTGGCGCAGCCTGGTAGCGCACTTGCATGGGGTGCAAGGGGTCGAAGGTTCGAATCCTTTCACACCGACCAGTAAATAAGATAAAGGCCTCTGGGTAGCGATACTCAGAGGCTTTTTTTGGCTAGGTCCAGGTTGGTGATAGAAAAAAAACGGCTATTTCTGCCGTTTTTTGCCATTCTCAGTGCCCCAAAATCTTGGCCAGAAAGTTTTGCCCCCTATCAGTCTTTGGCGTGACAAAAAACGCTTCAGGCGATCCTTCCTCAACAATCTGGCCTTCGTCCATGAAGACGATGCGGTCGGCAGCTGCGCGTGCAAAGCCCATCTCGTGGGTCACGCAGAGCATGGTCATGCCCTGGTGTGCCAGGCTGACGATCACGTCGAGTACTTCTTTAATCATTTCGGGGTCGAGTGCTGATGTGGGCTCGTCGAACAACATGATTTTGGGCTTCATGCAAAGTGAACGCGCAATCGCTACGCGCTGCTGCTGGCCGCCTGACAGTTGCAGCGGGTACTTGTTGGCTTGCTCGGCAATGCGCACACGTTCTAACTGCACCATGGCGATACTCTCGGCTTCTTTTTTGGGTAGACCCGCCACCCACACAGGCGCGAGAGTCAAGTTTTCAAGCACCGTTAAATGCGGGAACAGGTTGAACTGCTGGAACACCATGCCGACCCGGCGGCGCACGGCTTCAATCGCCTTGATGTCATCACCCAGCACGGTACCTGCAACGGTTAGTGTGCCTTGTTGATAGTCTTCAAGCGCATTGATGCAGCGGATCAGCGTGGACTTGCCCGAGCCTGATGGCCCGCAAATCACGAGCCGTTCGCCTGGTGTCACCGTCAAATCAATGTCGCGCAGCACATGCAGGCCGTCGGCAAACCACTTGTTGACCTTCTCAAATTTGATGGCAGTCTCAATCACGGGAGTGTTCATTTATCAATTGCCTTTGCCGTGCGCCAGCCGCTTTTCAAGCGCCAGGCTGTAGCGTGACATGGCGTAGCAAAAAGTGAAATAGATGGCTGCGATGAAAAGGTAGGCCTCGATTTTGAAAGGCCGCCAATTGGGATCAGACCCCAGCGCCAAACCCAGCGCACCGGTCAGCTCATACAACGAGACGATGGTGACAAGTGAGGTGTCTTTGAACAGCGAGATAAAGTTGTTGACCATGCTGGGTACCACCGCACCCAGTGCCTGCGGCAGCACGATCTTGCGTTGCGTTTGCCAGTACGTCAGACCCATGCTGGCTGATGCCTCGACCTGACCACGGCCTACGGTTTGCAAACCACCACGAACAATCTCGGCCATATAGGCCGCAGCAAACAGCGTGATACCGACAACGACGCGAATCAGCACATCGGGCGATTTGCCGACGGGCATGAACAGCGGAAACATGAACGATGCCATGAACAGCACCGATATCAGCGGCACGCCGCGCACCAGTTCGACATAGACCAGGCACAGCGAACGAATCGCTGGCATGTTGGAGCGCCTGCCGAGTGCGACGAGCACTGAGAGCGGAAAGGCAAGCACCATAGACAACACGCTGAGCATGAGCGTCAGCGGCAGGCCCCCCCAAAGGTCGGTCGGCACCGTGCCAAGGCCGAACACGCCACCACCCATCAGAACAAAAAACAGGGCAACGCCAACAATCCATATCCACACCAATGACGGCTTCCAGAAGCGTTGAAGGCAGCTTGCAAGTACCGGCACCATCAAGGCAAATGTCGCCAGCACAGGCCGCCATTGGTCGGTCTGCGGGTAGCGGCCCAGCAGGATGAAGCGAGCTTTTTCATTGACCACACCCCAGCAGGCACCGATGCCGCGCGCGGCCTGGCACTGGTCTGCGTTGGCTGCAAACACGGCATTGAATACGCCCCATCGCACGCCTTTGAACGCCAGATAAAGGGTGACGGCGATCAGGGCGATGGAGAGCAGCGCGTTCGGCAGGTTTGAGAAAAGATGCTGGCGCAGCAAGCTCACAATGCCTCCAGTTTGCGCGGGTACAGGCCTTGCCGCAATGGCTTTGAACGTTGCCGCCATTGACTCATCGCTCCTTGATTGCGACGCGGCGGTTAAACCAGTTCATCAGTAACGAAGTGGCTAGCGATAACAGCAGGTAAACCAGCATGATGATGGCTATGCATTCCACCGCGCGGCCCGACTGGTTTAACGATGTGTTGGCAATCGACACCAGCTCGGGGTAGCCAACGGCCACTGCGAGCGATGAGTTTTTGGTGAGGTTGAGGTACTGATTGGTCAGGGGCGGAACGATGAGGCGCAGCGCCTGTGGCAACACAATCAGGCGCATGGTTTTGCTCCGGCTCAGGCCCATCGCCGCGCCTGCTTCCTGCTGGCCCTTGGGCACAGACGCGATGCCCGCTCGCACGACTTCTGCAATAAAGGCTGCGGTGTAGAGCACCAGGCCGAGCAGCACTGCTGAAAACTCGGGACTGAGCGTTACGCCACCTTGTATTTGCTCGTCACTTAGGGTTGGCAATTCAAGTTGACCGCTGCTGGTAAACCAGGGAAATGACAAACCGCTTTTGCTCAAGAAAATGGCGTTACCAATGCTTAGTGCGTCAGTCGCCAGCGGCAGGTATTCAATGACTATCAGGTACCACATCAGCAATTGCAACAGCAACGGGATGTTGCGAAACAGCTCGACATAGCCGTAGCAGATGCCACGTACCAGCGCGTTGGCTGAGAAGCGTCCTATGCCCAGAAGGGTGCCGAGCACGGTAGCCAGCACACAGCCGATCAATGCAACGCGCAACGTGTTGATCAGTCCGACGAGAAAGGCCTTCCAGTAGGGGCTGGCCCCGTCGTAACCCAGCCAGCTTTCGCCGATATCAAAGCCAGCAGGTTGCGTTAGAAAATCAAAACCACTCTGTATGCCACGCAAGCGCATATTGGCCAGCGTGTTGCTGACCAATAGCCAGACCAGCAGCACAACGACCATGACTGCGAGCAGCTGGTAAATGACACCACGAAACGCCCGGCTGTGTAGCGAGAAAGTCCGATCTTTTTTCGGTGGCGCTGGCCGGGGCGGTATCAACTCCGCCATTAACGCACGGGAGGGGCGTACATCAACCCGCCTTTAGACCAAAGATTGTTGCTGCCGCGCGGCAAAGCCAGCGGGCTTTTCGGGCCGACGTTGCGTTCAAAAATTTCACCGTAGTTGCCAGTGGCCTTGATGGCGTGTGCCAGCCACTCTTTGTCCAGGCCCAGCAGCTTACCGGTGTCTTCAGTGCTGCCCAGCAGTCGGCCAATGGCGGGGTCTTTGCTGTTCTTTTGCATGGCCTCAACATTGGCCTGCGTCAGGCCAAGCTCTTCAGCCTCAATCAATCCGAACACAACCCATTTGGCGATGGCAAAAAACTCGTCATCGCCACGGCGCACAGCGGGGCCAAGCGGTTCTTTGGAAATCAAATCTGCCAGCACAACGTGCTCTGCCGGGTTCTTGGCTTCCTTGTTGCGCACCGATGCAAGGCCAGAAGCGTCGGTGGTGTAGGCCTGGCATCGACCCGAAAAATACGCCGCGTTGGCGGCATCAAACTTCTCAAACACGATGGGTTTGATATTGAGGTTGTTGGCGCGCGAGAACTCGGTCAGGTTCTTTTCAGTGGTGGTGCCAGACTGCACGCACACGGTGGCGTTTTTAAGCTGCTTGGCGCTTTTGACCTTGCTCTTGGCGGGCACCATGAACCCCTGACCATCGTAGTAAATCACGCCGGTAAAGACCAAACCTAGCGATGCGTCACGGGTGAGCGTCCAGGTGGTGTTGCGCGAGAGGATGTCGACCTCGCCTGATTGCAGCGCTGCAAAACGCTGCTGCGACACCAGCGGCACATACTTGACCTTGTTTGCATCCCCCAGCACGCTGGCGGCAATGGCGCGGCACACGTCAACATCCAGGCCAGACCATTTGCCTGCACTGTCAGCCTGTGAAAAACCCGCCACGCCGCTGCTCACACCGCACACCAGTTGGCCGCGTGCCTTGATGGCATCCAGCGTTTTGCCGGCATAGGCGGGAGCAGTCGCAGCCAAGGCTAGCAACATTGCGGCGACAACACTGGTTTTTTGAATGAGGTTTGGCATGGGTAACTCCAGAGATAAAAGGGTATGCAGCTATGTTCGCACAAAGAGGGTTATAGAAGTACCCTTTAGTCACCCATCACAATGCCTTCGCGCCGTGGGTCGGCACCGCCGAAAAACCCGCTTGGTGTGCGCTGTATGCCTTGCAGGCCACTGGTCATGTTGAGTTCTCGCACATCATGGCCGCGTGTACGCAGGGCTTCGACGGTGGCAGGGGGAAAGCGCGTTTCTTCGAGCAGCGTTGGGCCATTGAGGGAGCCGAAGTTGGGCAGGTTAATCGCCTGCTGCATGTTCAGCCCCCAGTTCAGAACGCCGTAAACCGTCTTGGCGGTGAAGTGGATAATGACTGCGCCACCGGGGCTGCCGGTGGTCAGTACGAGCTGGCCCGTGGCTTTGTCAAACACCAGCGTGGGCGCCATCGACGAGCGTGGCCGCTTGCCGCCTTGAACCCGGTTGGCTATTGAAGTGCCGGTTGCGTCGGTGGGCGCAAAGCTGAAATCGGTCAACTCGTTGTTGAGTAAAAAGCCGCCAGCCAAGCCCTTACCCCGGTTGACCATCTGGCGCGAGCCCCAAACGTCTTCAATCGTGGTGGTCATGGCGATGGCGTTACCAAACGGATCAATGATTGAAATGTGCGAGGTGCCGTATTCCATCTGGGTGGGCATTGGCGCGTAGCTGGTTTGCGCGCCACCCGGTTTGCCGGGGGTAGCTGTCTTCATGCTTTGCTGCCCTATCAGTTTTGCTCTGGCAGCGAGGTAATCAGGATTGAGCAAACTCATCCAGTTGCCAGCAGGTGGCTGCACAAAGTCTGGGTCGCCAAGGTATTGCGCACGGTCGGCGTAGGCTAGTCGAGAGGCTTCGGTGTAAAGGTGTAGCCAGGAGGCAGAAGGCAGGCCATTGGCAAGCTGAAAAGATGCTGCATTGGTCGTGCTTAACATCCCCAAAATCTGCCCGATAGCAATCGTGCCTGAGCTCGGTGGGGGCATTCCGCAGATGCGGTAGCTTTTACTTACTGCCGCATAGTCGTAGCAAAGAGGTTCACGCTTTTTGGCCTCGTAGCCCGTCAAGTCAGACATCGCGAGTGCGCCGGGATTGGTCGGATGCTTTTGTACCTTGTCAACAATCGCCCGGGCCACTTCGCCTTCAAGCAGCGCCTTTGACCCGCCAGTTGCAATCAGCCTGAGCACGGCGGCAAATTCAGGATTTTTCAGAAGGTGCCCCACTGGCCAGGGCTTGCCATTTGCATCGTAAAAATAGGCGAGGGCGACCGGATCCTTTTTTAGATGCACTTCGGGCAGAAGCAGCCCGTTCATTCTTGCGCTGACGTTAAACCCGTTTTCGGCCAGTGCGATGGCAGGCACAAACAGCTGTGCCCACGGCAACTTGCCATATTGCTTGTGCGCCATCTCCAGCATTCGCACTGCGCCCGGCGTGCCGACAGATTTGCCACCCACCACTGCGTCGTAAAAAGACAAGGGCTTGCCGTCAGTACCCATCAACAGGTTTTCGGTGGCTGATGCGGGTGCTGTTTCGCGGCCGTCAAAAGCTTCAACATCCTTGCCATTGAAGTGCATTAAAAAAGCGCCACCTGCAATGCCGCTGGACTGCGGCTCGACCAGACCCAAGACCATCTGAACGGCGATGGCCGCATCAACTGCAGAACCGCCGGCCTTCAATATTTGATAGCCCGCATCAGTAGCCAGCGGGTTGGCTGCAGCAACTGAAAATTTCGCCGTGGCCCAGCCTGGCTTTTCGGTGTAACCCGAAGAGCCCTCGGGCTGCAGCGGCGCGGTGTAAACGAAGGGCGGCGGGGTGCTGGCGCACGCTGCCAGCAGAAGCGCCGCGATAGTCATGCAAGCCGTGGGGTTGGCGAATCGTTTCATGTGATTTCTCTCCAAAAGGTTTTTTTCAGCCAAGAATGACTGAAAAGTGCCTATTTTTACCCTTAAAAACGGCTGCAGCCCAATAAATACGGGCGTGACCAGCTACTAAAAAAATAGCAAAATCAATTAGCGTGGTGCCAGGCGAATGGCCCCGTCCAGCCGAATCACCTCTCCATTGAGCATGTCGTTCTCGAAAATATGCTTGGCCAGTTTGGCATAGTCCTGCGGCGTACCCAGTCGGCTAGGGAAGGGCACTGCGGCGGCCAGCGAGTCCTGCACCTCTTGCGGCATGCCGAACATCATGGGCGTGCCGAAGATACCGGGGGCAATCGTCATATTGCGGATGCCGTTGCGCGCCAGGTCTCTGGCAATCGGCAATGTCATGCCGACGATGCCGCCTTTCGATGCGCTGTACGCGGCCTGGCCGATCTGGCCGTCGTATGCGGCTACCGATGCGGTTGAAATCATCACGCCGCGCTCACCCGTGGCTTCGGGCTCGTTCTTGCACATGGCATCGGCCGCGAGGCGAATCATGTTGAAGCTGCCAATCAAATTAACGGTGATGGTTTTACTGAACACGCCCAGGTTGTGCGCGCCGTTTTTACCAACTGTTTTTTCACCGATTGCAATGCCTGCGCAATTGACCAGACCCATCAGCTTGCCCATGCTGGCCGCTTTTGCCACCACCGCCATGCCATCAGCTTCCTGGCTGACATCACACTTCACGAACGCACCGCCAAGCTCTTTGGCGATCGCTTCGCCTTTTTCAACCTGCATGTCGGCAATAACCACCTTGCCGCCGCTGGCTGTCAACATACGGGCGGTGCCTTCACCCAGGCCTGATGCGCCGCCCGTGACGATAAATACTTTGCCTGCGATGTCCATGTTGTTCCTTGAATGTGAATGGGTTGGCTTGATGATGTTGACTTGGGTTGACGCTCATGGTGACGTTAAGGTCAATTCAGCCCACAATTATGGCGCAAGGCAAAATGGCTGATGCCTCACTTCAGCCCAAGCGCCACTCGTTACTTCAACTATTCGTTTTGCCTGGCCGTAGCTGTGCTGTTGTCGGCCTGCTCAACCGCGCCAGTCGTCACCACACCCGTGCAACCTGCACCTGTGGTCGCGATAAAAAAGCCATTGAAAATCGGCCTTGCTTTGGGCGGCGGTGCGGCGCGCGGCTTTGCACATGTGGGCGTGATCGCCGTGCTGGAAGAAGCCGGACTCAAGCCGCAACTGGTGGTGGGGACTTCGGCTGGTAGCCTGGTCGCTGCCCTGTACGCCAGCGGCAAGACCAGTGCACAACTACAGCAGACTGCACTCAACATGGAGGAGGTCGCCATCACCGACTGGATGCTGCCGATTTTTGGCCGTGGCATGTTCAGGGGTGAGGCGCTGGCCCGCTACGTCAATGAACTGGTGGCCAACCGCAGCATCGAGAACATGGTCATTCCGCTTGGCATAGTGGCAACTGACCTGGGTAACGGCCAGGCGGTGCTGTTCCAGCGTGGCGACACCGGCGCGGCGGTGCGGGCATCGAGTGCTGTGCCGGCTGTGTTTGTGCCGGTCAAAATCGGAGCGCGTGAATATGTCGATGGCGGGCTGGTGTCGCCCGTGCCGGTGCGTTTTGCAAGGCAGATGGGCGCTGACGTGGTGATAGCCGTGGACATCTCAAACCCGCCCGAGGCCAACCCGGCCGGCGATACGCTGCAAATCCTGTTGCAGACCTTTGCCATCATGGGAAAAAGCATCAACCAGTATGAGCTGAAGAACGCTGATGTGGTGGTACGGCCTTCGCTGGCGGGGCTCAAGAGCGCTGATTTTTCAGCTCGTCAGCGCGCGATAGATGCCGGCAGGGCAGCGATGCTGGCGGCATTGCCTGCACTCAGGGCCAGACTGGAAAGTTCCCGGTAAAACGAGTAAAACGCTAGGGTTTCACCGATTGCCGGGATCGGCGTGGTGCGCGAAGCTGCGTGTTTTGCTCAATGTTCACCCCACAATAAGGAATTCGCCATGAAAATCCATCGTCGCCACGCATTGTCACTAGCCGCTGCCGCCATCGCTGGCAGCACCCTTTTGCTGGCCAGTTGCGCCACCCAGCCACCAGTTGATGCAGGGGCCGCCATCGCCAGAGCCGAAGCGGCCATGGGTGGCGCCGGTCTTAAAACGTTGCGTTTTGCAGGCACGGGTAGCGGCGGTACTTTTGGTCAGGCCTACGTGGCGGGGACGCCGTGGCCGAAGATCACCTATTCAAAATTTTCACGCGCACTTGATTTTGAAACGGCCGCCATGCGGCAAGACACCGCACTGTCGCGTGCCGAGCCCAATGGTGGCGGCGCAGTGCCGCTGATGGGCACTGGCGAGCAGGTTGCGGTGGCCCTGCTGCAAGGTGACTGGGCCTGGAACCTGGCGGGTACTACGGCTAGCGCCGCACCTGTTGCGCTTGATGGCCGTGTGCATGATCTATGGACTTCACCGCACGGCGTTCTTAAGGCCGCAATGAAAAACAAGGCTACCGCCACCACAGCCACGCTGGACGGCAAAACCTACACTGCACTGTCATTTGCCGAGCCAGGGCATTTTTCGGCCATCGCGTACGTCAATGCTGACGGCATGGTGGAGCGGGTGGATTCACGCCAGCCCAGCCCGGTGATGGGAGACACGGCATCGACTATCAGCTATTCGGGCTACAAGGACTTTGGCGGGGTCAAGTTTCCTACCCGCATTCGCCAGTCCATGGGCGGGGCGGATGTGCTGGACATAAACATCTCGGAAGTGCAAGCCAACGTGCCTGGGGGCGTGCCAGCACCTGATGGCGTTAAGCAATTTAAGGAAAACGTCGCCAGCGCTTCGGCTGCCGATGGTGTGTGGTTTTTGGCTGGTGGCTCGCACAACAGCGTGTTGATCGAAATGAAGGACTACGCGGTGCTGGTCGAAACGCCGTTGTACGACGCACGCTCGGCTGCCGTGCTGGCCGAGGCGCGGCGCCTGGTGCCTGGCAAGCCCGTGCGTTACGTGATCAATTCACACCACCACTTTGACCATGCAGGCGGCTTGCGCACTGCAGTTGCAGACGGTATTATTCTGATAACGAGCGCCAGTGCCAAACCCTGGTATGACAAGGTACTGGCCAACCCCAACGCCATCAACCGCGATGCGCTGGCCAAGTCGGGCCGCATTGCAACGATTGAAAGTGTGAATGGCAAGCGGGTCTTGACCGACGGCGTGCGCACTTTGGAGATTTCCGAAATGCAAGGCAGCGTACATGCGCAGGGCTTGATGATGGTGTATCTGCCAAAAGAAAAAATCCTGGTTGAGGCCGATGCCTACACCCCCGGCGCAGCCAACGTGCCTGCTGCCCCGCAGGTCCTTGGTAACAACCTCAACCTGGTGCAAAACATCGAGCAAAACAAACTCGCGGTTGACAAAATCCTGCCATTGCACGGCCGCATGGTGGCGACCAGTGACTTGATGACCGCTGTCGGACGTAAATAAGAGCGATCGCCCATAAAAAAAGCCCAGTCTTGCGACTGGGCTTAACTAAGACTCGTGAAAAGTTAATTTCAGGAAGAGTCCGAGGAGACAACTTGTAAGGGCTTTTACCCGGAGTTTGGTTTAACGCTTTTTAGCAGCCGTCTTGGTGGCGCTCATGGCCGTCTCTGTGACTTTGGTGAAGTTGGCTTCGGCCATGTCGCTGGCTTGTTTGACAGCTTTTTGCATGGATTCAAAAGCGTTGTTGGCAGCAGCCACGGCGCTTTTCATGACAGCTACTGCGGTCTCGGAACCGGCAGGTGCATTTTTGGTCGCGCTATCAACCAGGCCCATGACTTTCTTCTGTGCATCGGCCGTCTGGGCTTCAAACGTCTTGCCGAGGTCAGCACCAGCTGCCGTGGCGATGTCATACAGATGACGGCTGTAAGCAGCAGTCTTTTCAGCCAGTGGCTGAACCATACCGGCTTGCAGGGCCAACAGTTCTTGCGCGTCTTTTATACCCATCACAGCTTGTGCGTGGTTGGCGCTTTCAGCCAGGGCAGCCTTGGTGGCCTGTACGTTCAGTTCGACCAGCTTTTCAACGCCTTCAAAGGCTTTGTGGGTCAGACCAAACAGGGTTTCGATGTTGGCTTTGTGGGATGCCATGATTTGTTCAGCAGTCAGCATAATTAATCTCCGGTGTAGTTAAGAAAAAAAGTTTCGAGGGAAAACTGTTGCTTTGCTTTAATTTGCTGCACTGCAACATGACCCCAAGTATAGGGAATACCCACGGGATTGCAAGCGTTTTTTGCTGCACTGCACCATTTTAGGTATGAAGGCCTAGTTTCCAGGGTCAAAATCAGGGTTTCAGTTTGGCCTGTGGTCATGACGGTGCTTCAGGCCACAATCTGGGTTTTTAGTATTCGCGGCATTCTCAATTGCAAGTTTTTTACGCTGACAACTTCGTTCTGCCGCTCCCGGTCGGGCACCGGTTTCCGATGGCAAAGTACCAGTTGCTGCGAGACCGGTTGGTGCAGGAGTTACCCAGCATCGTGTTGGCCGAGGCACCGGCTGTCAGCGACGGTGAGCTGGCACTGGCGCACACCCCGACCTACATAGATGCCATAAGCCATGGCACTTTGAGCGCCGCAGCGCAACGCGAAATTGGCTTTCCCTGGAGCCTGGAAATGGTTGAACGCGCGCGCCGCTCTGCGGGTGCCACGGTGTCTGCTGCAAGAGTGGCTTTGGGTATCTATTCAAAACCCAGTGTGAAGTGCCCTGGCATAGCAGCCAATATTGCAGGCGGCACGCACCATTCTTATGCCCACAAGGGCGGCGGCTTTTGCGTTTTCAATGACGCAGCCGTTGCCGCACGACTGATGCAGGCCGAATGGGCCAGGGTATATAAACATGAGCGTAAACCGCTCCACGTAGCGGTGATTGATCTGGATGTGCATCAGGGCAATGGCACGGCCAGTATTTTTTCAGGCGATACCAGTGTGTTCACACTTTCAATGCACGGCGAAAAAAACTTTCCGTTTCGCAAAGAGGCCAGCGACCTTGACATTGAGCTGCCAGACGGCTGCCAGGACGCCCCTTACTTGCAGGCGCTGGAACACGCGCTGGACGAGCTTGGGCGGCGCTTTGAGCCTGGCCTGGTGATTTACCTCGCGGGTGCCGACCCGTTTGAAGGCGACAGGCTGGGCCGGCTTAAACTGAGCTACGACGGCCTGGAGGCCCGTGACCGCCGCGTCTTCGACTGGGCCTGGCATCGCCGCATTCCACTGGCATTTGCCATGGCGGGTGGCTACGGCATCAATCTCGACGAGACGGTACAGGTGCAGATGAACACCTACAAGGTGGCGCTGGCGTATTGGCGCAAGTGGCAAAATCAGTGGTGATGATTCCTGTCCCACGCCCCCAACCCGAACCTAAAAGCGCCTACAAGGCCTTTCGCAACATTGCCACCCGCTGGTCTGACAACGACCTTTACGGCCATGTGAACAATGTCGTCTACTACAGCTGGTTTGACACTGCCGTCAATGGTTTGTTGATCGAGGAGGGGGCGATTGATATTCATGCCGGGTCGGTGATTGGGCTGGTAGTTGAAACCCAATGCAACTACTTTTCGGCGCTGGCTTTTCCGCAAGCGGTTGTGGCAGGCATTCGTGTGGCGCAGATCGGCTCGTCCAGCGTGCGCTATGAGATTGGTCTATTCGCTTCCGAAGACGACAATGTTTGTGCGGCCAAGGGCCATTTCATTCATGTCTATGTTGACCGCCTCACCCGCAAACCCGTGGCCTTGCCGCCGCGATTTCTGTCTGTACTGGAGACTTTGAATTGACCGTTATCGATACAAGTAACTCAGCGAAGGCTGTTGACGATGCCATCAACAGCCGACAGTCGATGCGCGAATTTTTGCCCAAACCGGTGCCGCGTGAGGTCATCTCGCACCTGCTTGAAGTGGCCTGCCGGGCACCATCGGGCACCAATACCCAGCCCTGGAAAACCTATGTCTTGCAGGGTGCCAGCCGCGATGCGCTGGTGACCAGGGTTTGCGCGGCGCATGATGCCCTGCGTGCCAACCCGGCACTGGCCGCAGAGTACCGGGAAGAATACGACTACTACCCTGAGAAGTGGGTGTCACCTTATGTAGAGCGCCGGCGTGAAAACGGCTGGGGCCTGTATGGGCTGCTCGGTATTACCAAAGGCGACAAAGACAAGATGCACGCCCAGCACCAGCGCAACTACGAGTTTTTTGATGCGCCAGTCGGCTTGATGTTTACGCTGGACCGCGTCATGGGCCGTGGCTCACTCGTGGACTACGGCATGTTTTTGCAAAACATCATGGTGGCTGCGCGCGGCCACGGTCTGCACACCTGCCCGCAAGCCGCGTGGAATGGTTTTGCCAACATCATCCTGCCGCAAATAGGCGCGGGCGAAGGCGAAATGCTGGTCTGCGGCATGGCACTGGGCTATGCGGATGAAACCGCGCTGGTAAACACGTTCAGGACACCTCGCTTACCTGCCAGTGAATTCACGACCTGGCTGGACTGACTAAACAGCTCTTGCATGTACCAGTGCCTATTTGATCGCATGTCCGGGTAAAGTCAGTGATTGATTTCAATTAATCCCATCATTTTTCAAAGAAAGATTTCCCCATGAACACCAATCCATCCGGACTGCAGTACGAAGACACTGTATTGGGCACCGGAGCCATTGCCAAGTCCGGGCAGCAGGTCAAAGTGCATTACACCGGCTGGTTGTACAACGATGGCGTGCAGGGCGCCAAGTTTGACTCCAGCAAAGACCGTGGTCAGCCATTTGAGTTTTCATTGGGTGCAGGCCAGGTCATCAAGGGCTGGGACGAAGGCGTGCAGGGCATGTCGGTGGGCGGTACGCGCCGTTTGGTGATTCCGGCAGAACTGGGCTATGGCACACGGGGCGCAGGTGGCGTAATTCCACCCAACGCAACGCTGCTGTTTGAAGTTGATTTTTTAGGCTGAATTTTTTTGCTCTTCTGAGTCTTTGCTTTTCAGTTAGTGCCCATGATCATCACAAGCTTGCTGGATACAGATTTATATAAGTTCACCATGATGCAGGTGGTGCTACATCAGTTTCCGGGTGCCGAAGTCGAGTACCGCTTCAAGTGCCGCAACGCTGGTGCTGCGGGGGTGAAGGACCTGGCGCCCTTCGTGACTGAGATCCGTGAAGAAATTCGCGGCCTGTGCAGCCTGCGCTTTCAGGATGCCGAGCTGGCATACCTCAAGGCGATGCGGTTTATAAAAAGCGACTTCATCGACTTCCTCGGCATCTTCCGCCTGAATGAAAAGTACGTCACCGTTACTGCGTTGCCATCTGGCGAAATTGAGGTGTCGATCACAGGCCCCTGGCTGCACCCCATCCTGTTTGAAGTTCCCGTGCTGGCCATCATCAATGAGGTCTACTTTCGCAACACCCAAAAGCGGCCCAACCTTGGAGAAGGGCGCAAGCGGCTGGACACCAAGATCGGCCAGTTGCAGACCGATGACCTTGCGCTGCTGAAGATTGCTGACTACGGAACGCGCCGCCGTTTTGGCAAGGCCTGGCATGAAGAAGTGCTGCGTACGCTAAGTACGCGGTTAGGTACGGGTCTGGCGGGCCAGTTTGCCGGAACCAGCAATGTGCTGTTTGCAATGAAGCTGGGCCTCACACCACTGGGCACCATGGCTCATGAATACCTGCAGGCCTGTCAAGGCCTGGGGCCAAGGTTGCGTGACAGCCAGGTGTTCGGGTTTGAGTCCTGGGCCAAAGAGTACCGTGGTGACCTGGGTATTGCGCTGTCCGATGTGTACGGCATGAGTGCGTTTCTGCGCGACTTTGACATGTACTTCTGCAAGCTGTTTGATGGGGCCCGTCATGACAGCGGTGACCCTTTCAATTGGGGCGAGCGCATGATTGCGCACTACGTTAAAAACCGCGTTGACCCGAAAACCAAGACGCTGATTTTCAGCGATGGCCTGACTGTGCCGCGCACCGTAGAGCTGTACCAGCAGTTCAAAGGGCGTTGCCAACTGGCTTTTGGTATTGGCACCAATCTGACGAACGACCTGGGCTACGAGCCGCTGCAAATAGTCATAAAAATGATTCGCTGCAACGGTCAGCCGGTAGCCAAGCTGTCAGACACACCGTCTAAAAATATGTGTGATGACGAAAAATACCTGGCGTACTTGCGTCAGGTTTTTGAAATTACCTGATGTCTGCATGACCGCAGGCAGTGCAAGTCAAACCAGGAGATACAGATGAAGTTTTTTCGCTGGGCGCTCGCAGTGTGTTTTCTCTTGCCGGGGTTTGCTTTCGCGGCTGATGTTGATGGTCGGCAACTGTCGGCATTGTGGGGCATTCCGTTTGCCGGGCTGTTGCTGTCAATTGCGCTCATGCCGCTTTTGGCGCCATCTTTTTGGCACCACCATTTCGGCAAAATTTCAGCGGCCTGGACGCTGGCATTTTTTCTGCCATTTGCAGTGCTGTTTGGCGCGTCAAATGCGGGCACAAGCTTTGTGCATGCGCTGCTGGCTGAATACATCCCCTTTATTGTTTTGCTCACCGCCCTGTACACGGTGTCAGGCGGAATTTTTATTCGCGGCAACTTGCATGGCAGCCCACTGCTTAACGTCACCATTCTCGCGATCGGCACCGTTCTGGCCAGTTTTATGGGAACCACAGGTGCATCGATGCTGATGATTCGCCCGCTGATTCGCGCTAACGACAATCGCAATCACAAGGTCCATGTGGTGGTATTTTTTATCTTTCTGGTATCTAACGCAGGCGGCTCGCTAACCCCTCTGGGTGACCCGCCGCTGTTTCTCGGATTTTTACAGGGCGTAGATTTTTTCTGGACTGTCGGGCATATTTTCCCTGAAACG
Organism: Burkholderiales bacterium; assembly: GCA_038226155.1. Lineage (GTDB taxonomy): Bacteria > Pseudomonadota > Gammaproteobacteria > Burkholderiales > Burkholderiaceae_C > Polaromonas. Next base: position 36,898 of record JBBRQQ010000011.1, on the reverse strand, counting down.
CTCTTTCTGGTGGGCAGCCTGTTGCTCATTTTCTATCTGATCGATAGCTGGTACTACAAGCGTGAAAGTGTGCTGCCGGTCGACCCCACGCCGGATACCACCGGCAAGCAGCGAATCGGCTTTGACGGTGCGGCCAACTTCTGGCTGCTGGCTGCAGTGGTGGTGCTGGTATTGCTTAGTGGGTTCTGGAAGTCGGCGCTGGTCCTGAATGTTCTGGGCACTGAAGTTGGCCTGCCCGGGCTGGTGCGTGATGTGGGGCTGGTGCTGGTCACGTTTGCATCGCTAAAAATCACATCTGCAAAAGTGCATAGCGACAACCAGTTTTCATGGGGTCCCATGCAAGAGGTGGCCAAACTTTTTGCGGGGATATTTTTGACCATCATTCCGGTGATTGCCATGCTCAAAGCGGGCACGCAAGGGCCCTTTGGGGCAATCATTGCTGCCGTAACCCAGCCAGATGGGCAGCCCGATCCAGCGATGTATTTCTGGGCTACAGGTATTTTGAGTTCCTTTCTGGACAACGCGCCAACCTATCTTGTGTTTTTCAATACCGCTGGTGGTGATGCCAAGGTGCTGATGACTAGCCTGGCTCCCACGCTAGCCGCCATATCCGCGGGGGCCGTGTACATGGGGGCCATCTCTTACATCGGCAACGCGCCCAATATGATGGTTAAAGCGGTTGCGGAAGACCGCGGTGTAGAGATGCCCGGATTTTTTGGCTACATGGCCTGGTCGGGCGCGGTGTTGACTCCGCTTTTTGTCATCATGACCTTCATCTGGTTTTAATAAAGAGAGTTTACGGAATCATGTCAAAACCAAAAATTCTTGTTGCGCGGGCAGTCTTTCCTGAAGTCATCGCGAGGCTTGAACAGTACTTTGAAGTCGAGTCCAATCAGAGTGATCAAGCATGGTCGCAGGCGCAATTGATTGAATACTTACGCGGCAAGAGCGGGGCGTTCACCACGGGTGGTGAGCGTATCGATGCGAAAGTGATTACAGCTTGCCCCGATCTGAAAATCTGCGCCAATATGGCCGTTGGCTATAACAACTTTGACCTTGACGCGATGACAGCAGGTGGCGTGCTGGCTACCAACACGCCCGACGTACTGACCGAAACCACCGCCGACTTCGGCTTTGCATTGCTGATGGCGACGGCGCGCCGCATGACTGAGAGCGAGCGCTATTTGCGCGCTGGCAAATGGAACAAGTGGAGCTACGACATGTTTGCTGGCTCTGACATCCACGGATCAACGTTGGGCATTTTGGGCATGGGCCGCATAGGGCAGGGCATTGCCAGGCGCGGTGCACATGGCTTTGGCATGAAGGTGATTTATCACAACCGCTCGCGCCTTGGCGCAGCGCTTGAGGCCGAGTGCAAAGCCAGCTATGTCGCCAAAGATGAGCTGCTCAAAACCGCCGACCATGTAGTACTCGTCATTCCTTATTCACCCGCAACACACCACACCATAGGCGCAGCAGAACTCGCACTGATGAAGCCTACAGCAACGCTGGTCAATATTGCGCGCGGCGGCATTGTGGACGATGCCGCGCTGGCGGCTGCCTTGCGTGACAGGCGCATCGCCGCCGCCGGGCTGGATGTGTTTGAAGGTGAACCCAAGGTCAACCCCGACTTGCTGACGGTGCCGAACGTGGTGCTGACACCGCACATTGCCAGCGCCACCATTCCTACGCGTTTGGCAATGGCCAACTTGGCGGCTGATAATCTGATTGCTTTTTTCAGCGGAAAACCGCCACCAGCTATGCTGAATCCATCGGTGCGGTCCAGCAAATAGAAGCATGTCATCCATTCCTTCCTGGTTGCTGCTTGCACTGCTTGTTCTGAACCTGCTCTTGCTGGTGTGGCTGCTCGTGCGCAAGCCAGTCAGCGACGACGACGGGCGCAGCGCATTAATGTCCAGCATCACGCAGGGCAACGACAAGTTGGAGCGCGAGCTCCGCCGTGAGATGGGCGATAACGCCAGAGACGGCAGACAAGAGCTGGCGACTGCCTTCGCAACTTTTCAGCAAACTGTCGTGCAACAAAGTGGCGAGGCGATTCGTACCCAAAACACGCAACTCGACGCGTTCGCCCAGCAGCTTACTTTGTTGCAAAAAACGCTGGCAGACACGCTAACGACGCAGCTGCAATCGGTGAGTGAATCTAACGCGCGTCGCATGGTCGAGGTGCGTGAAACGCTTGCAACGCAGCTTGCGCAATTGCAGCAAACCAACTCCGCCAAGCTGGACGAGATGCGCAAGACAGTGGATGAAAAACTGCAAACTACGCTGGAGACACGGCTCGGTGAAAGCTTTAAACAGGTCGCGGACAGGCTGGAGCAGGTTCACAAAGGCCTGGGTGAAATGCAGACCCTGGCGCAGGGCGTCGGCAGCCTTCAGCGCGTACTGACCAACGTTAAAACGCGCGGCATCTTCGGTGAGGTTCAGTTAGAGGCCCTGCTGGAGCAGGTGCTGACGGCCGACCAGTATGCCAAGCAAGTGGAGACTAAGCCCCGCAGCGGCCAGCGCGTGGACTTCGCGATCCGTTTTCCCGGCCGCGGCGATGACGGCGCACCGGTCTGGCTGCCCATCGATGCGAAGTTTCCGCGTGACGACTATGAGCGTCTGCTTGATGCACACGAACGGGTTGATACTGCAGGCGTAGAGGCGGCCGGAAAGGCTCTTGAAGCGCGCATTCGCAGCGAAGCCAAGTCGATTGCAGAGAACTACCTGGCGGCACCTTACACCACGGATTTCGCCATCCTCTTTCTGCCAGTCGAGAGCCTGTACGCCGAAGTGCTTCGCCGCCCTGGCCTGATGGACGCGATTCAGCGCCAGCACCGTGTGACGCTGGCGGGCCCCACCACCCTGCTGGCCATGCTCAACAGCCTGCACATGGGTTTTCGCACGCTTGCACTGGAACAGCAGGCCTCAGAGGTCTGGAAGGTGCTTGGCGCAGTCAAGACTGAGTTCGAGCGTTACGGCGAGTGGGTGGCACGCATCAAGGAACAGGTGGCCAAGGCCTCCGACACACTGGACAAGGCTGATACCCGCGCCAAACAGATGCGGTTGGCCTTGCGTAAGGTTGAAGCGCTGCCCGAAGCCCAGGCCCAGGACCTGTTACCGCCGACTGCAGACAGCGAAGACAACGGGTCGTGACCGGGCGCAACCATCACGGCCATCGATGGCTTTCGCCGTCGAACGGGCGCCACAGGCCGCTTGCTGTCTGCACTCCATGACCCCGGAGCTGCTCAGGCTGATTTTTGCGCAGGTCTGCCTGCACGCCGCCATGACGGGTACGCGCCTGGCTGCGCCGTTGCTGGCGCTACAGCAGGGTTACAGCCCGGCAGCGGTTGGTGTGCTGCTTGCGCTGTTTGCATTGACCCAGGTGTTTCTGGCTTTGCCTGCGGGGCGTTATGCCGACAGGCATGGTTTGCGCAGACCCTTGGGCTTTGCGGTGCTTGCAGCCGCCACTGGCGCTGCGTTGGCGGCTGCATGGCCTGTTTTTGCAGTGTTGTGTATTTCTGCGCTGTTGACTGGCGGCGCTACCGGCATTGCGGTGATTGCCTTGCAGCGCCACGTGGGCCGCGCGGCGGCTAATGCGATGCAGCTCCGGCAGGTGTTCAGCTGGCTCGCCATCGCGCCGGCTGCGGCCAATTTTGTCGGGCCATTTGCGGCGGGCTTGTTGATTGACCATGCAGGCCGAAGTGCCGGTGACCTGACGGGCTACCGCGCCGCTTTTGTGCTGCTCACGCTGTTGCCGCTTACTGGCTGGTTGCTGGCCCGCAGTACACATGAGTTGCCCTTGCCGCCAGCGCCTGCTGGCGCCATCAAACCGCGCGTCTGGGACTTGCTGGCAGACCCGCTGTTTCGCCGTCTGCTGTTCGTCAACTGGCTGCAGTCTGCGTCGTGGGATGTGCATACTTTTGTCTTGCCCATCCTGGGTCATCAGCGCAACTTAAGCGCCTCCAGCATCGGCTCCATTCTCGGTGCCTTTGCGCTGGCTGCCGCTGCGGTGCGCCTGCTGTTGCCCCTGATAGCGTCGCGTGTCAGCGAACGCCGCGTTATCACTGCGGCCAATGTTGTGACGGCACTGGTATTTGCGGTCTATCCGATGATGACGTCAGCCCTTGGCATGGCTGCATGTTCGGTGCTGCTGGGGCTGGCGCTAGGCGCCGTGCAGCCCATGGTGATGAGCATGTTGCACCAGATCACGTCACATGCGCGGCACGGCGAGGCGCTGGGCCTGCGCCTGATGACTATCAACGCTTCAAGCGTGGTGATGCCGATGTTGTTCGGTGCTGCTGGTACGGTCATCGGCGTGGCCGGCGTGTTCTGGCTTTTTGGCGGTGTGGTTGCTGCTGGCACGCGCGCTGTGTGGGGCCTGCGCGCGCCGCCACAGGAAAAAATCTAGATTTGGTAAAACGTCTTGATGGCGTCCCATGCCACCTGGGGGTCGTCAACGTACTGGAATAACTTGAGGTCTTCTGGTGAAATCGTACCTTGCTCTATCAGTACGTCAAAGTTGACAAGCCGCTTCCAGTAGTCGGAGCCAAACAAAATGATCGGTACCGGCTTTGACTTTTTGGTTTGTACCAGCGTGATGACTTCAAACAGCTCGTCCAGCGTGCCGAACCCGCCGGGGAAGGCGACCAAGGCTTTGGCGCGCATCATGAAGTGCATTTTGCGCAGCGCAAAATAGTGAAACTTGAAGTTCAGCAACGGCGACACGTAGGGGTTGGTGCCTTGTTCGTGCGGCAGGGCAATGCTCAGGCCCACGGTGGGCGCACCCATTTCATGCGCTCCCCGATTCGCCGCTTCCATAATTCCGGGGCCGCCGCCAGTGCAGATAAAGAGTTTTTCTGCCGCTGGGCAGGCGTTGCTGTGCTGCGCCACAAGGCGGGCGAACATCCGGGCCTGGTCATAGTAATGGGCATTGCGTACATGACGCTGTGCCAGCATGAGCGCAGCCGTGTCGCCGGAGTGTTCGGCCAGTTCGAGGCTTGCGCTAGCTTGCTCGGGCGCGGAGAAGCGCGCACTGCCAAAAACCACCACCGTGCTCTCAATGCCCTGGGCATGGTGGCCAAGATCGGGCTTGAGCATTTCCAGCTGAAAGCGTATGCCGCGCGTTTCACGGCGCAGTAAAAATTCAGGGTCAGCAAAAGCCAGGCGATAGGCTTCTGCAACCAGTGGTGTGTCATCGTCCGCAAGGGCGTGCAGCTCGGCCCAGGCGTGTGCGAGGCGGCTTCCGGATAAGTCTTGTGTTTGGTCCATGGGCAATTGTTATTGAATAAACGAAAAAGGCCCCTCAAGGAGCCTTTCCTGAGTCACTGTCTTGAGTCGATCAAACCCGTTTGCGGTACTCGCCCGTGCGGGTGTCGATTTCAACGATGTCGCCTTGCGCTACGAAAATTGGCACGCCGATCTCAAAACCGGTGGCGATTTTGGCAGGCTTTAAAACCTTGCCCGATGTGTCGCCCTTGACGGCTGGCTCGGTCCAGGTGATTTCACGCTCGACGTTGGTTGGCAGCTCTACTGAAATGGCTTTACCTTCATAAAACACGACTTCCAGTTCCATGCCGTCTTGCAGATAGCTCAGTGAGTCGCCCATGTTCTCGGCTTCGACCTCGTACTGGTTGTACTCGCTGTCCATGCAGATGTACATCGGGTCGGCAAAGTAGGAGTAGGTGCAGTCTTTTTTGTCCAGCATGACCTGGTCAATCTTGTCGTCAGCCTTGAAAACGTTTTCAGTACCAAAGCTGCCGATCAGGCTTTTGAGTTTCATGCGCACGGTGGCAGAGTTGCGGCCGCCCCGGCTGTATTCAGTTTTGAGCACAACCATCGGGTCTTTGCCGTGCATGATGACGTTGCCGGCGCGAATTTCTTGAGCGATTTTCATAGCAGTTGATTGATGCAGTGTGCTTACGGTTTGAAAAAAAGTAGGCCGTTTAGCTGGTTTGCCAAGCGTTAGCGAGACAGGCAGGTTGTGCGGCTGAGGACGGTGTGCAGTGTGGTCAGGACGAAAAAAATGCCCTGTTTACGCTACAAAACCCTTCATTTTAACGGTTTTTGGTAACGAATTCCATCAAGCTGCTGGTCAGGTCGTGATTAGCCATCAGGCGGGTTCGTGCGCCACTGGCCGTTTCTTGCCAGGCCGTTAGGGTATTGGCTTGCCATGGCCGGGGGTTAGTTGCGCCTGCATCGGCCGCATTCCAGCGGTGGTGAAAGTCTCGTAACGATGGTGGTGCGTGCAGCATGTCCAGAAACGCATCCAGCTTGACACTGTGTATGCCATCGTCTTGCGGGTAGATCTGCCAGACGAAGGGCTTGCCCGCCCAGATGGCCCGCACGATGGAGTCTTCACCACGCACAAAGTTGATGTCGCAGGCCCATAGCAGGTGGTCAAAATCAGTTTGGCTGAAAAGTGGTAGATATGAAATTGATAGCTGCCCACGCCCGTATTCATTGGGCTTTGGCTGTTTTAAGGGGTTAAAAATGGCATTTTCAGGCTCATTTTTGCTCCGCGCAGCCAAAACAGCCCCGGTTGCCCGACCGCTGGCCACCAGCAGGTGTACGGGCTTGCCGTCGATGCCCGATTCTGCCCATTGATGCAGGAGCGCGGTGAGTAGCGGTGGCTCGTAGCAAAACAGCGATACCAGCGTTGCGCCTTCAGACTCAATGCCATGGCCAGCCAGCCAGGGCTCACGCTCGAACCTGGCCTGCCGCGCTGCCAGATTCGGCTCTCGCAGCAGGCCACCTGTTTTAGCGCTGAAGCCGGGATAAAAAAACCACTTGGTCCAGCCTGCGGCGGGGCCATGTTGTACGAGGGAAGGCAGGCCATGATTACGCTCTGCGTAAGGCTCGGCAGACAGGTATTCGAGGTTGATCCACACGGGCCTTGCACGCTTAGGGTCTGTAGCGCCCTGAATACAAGCGCATGCAGCTACGAATTCAGGAGCAATCTCACAACCGAAGGCTTCAATCATCACGTCTGGCGGCGTGGCATCCACGCTTTGCACGTCAGCGGCGTGTAACGCCGCACTCATGCTGGCAGCCCACGGCAATACCTGCACGCCTTCGCAGCCAAGCGGAGCCATCCACGCCAACGCGCTGCCATCGTCGACCCACAAGCGGACGCGCTGGCCGTGTGATGCCAGGTCGGCAGCCAGCCGCCAGCAGATGCCGATGTCGCCAAAGTTGTCTATGACTTTGCAAAAAATATCCCATTGCAAAGAGGTAACACTACGCTGCATGGCAGGATTGTCCACAATACGGGATGCTTGCAATTTTGATTCCCTGATTGGCGTTAATACATTGGCCCACGAATTCGACCCCCAGCTACTGAGTGAAGTCGCAGCGCTGCCAGCGCTGCCCGGCGTGTACCGCTACTTTGACGCCGAGGGCGGCGTTTTGTACGTGGGCAAGGCCCGCAACCTTAAAAAGCGGGTTGCCAACTACTTTCAAAAAAACCATGGCGGCACGCGCATTGGTCACATGGTCACGAAAATTGCGCGCATGGAAACCACAGTGGTGCGCTCGGAGGCCGAGGCGCTGCTTCTTGAAAATAATCTCATCAAAACGCTGAATCCGAAGTTCAACATATTGTTCAGGGATGACAAAAGCTACCCCTACTTAAAGCTCGCCTCACACGAGTTTGCACGAATTGCCTATTACCGGGGAGCAGTTGAGAAAAAGCATCGGTACTTCGGGCCATACCCCAGTGCCTGGGCAGTCAAGGAAAGCATTTTGCTGCTGCAAAAAGTATTCAAGCTGCGTACCTGCGAAGACACGGTTTTTAACAACCGCACGCGGCCTTGTTTGTTGTACCAGATCAAGCGTTGCTCTGCGCCCTGCGTAGGCCACATCACGGCTGCGCAGTACGCACAAGATGTGGCAAACGCCGAGAAATTTTTGCTCGGGGAGACGCAGGAAATTTTGACTGGCCTTGAGCAGCAAATGCTGGTCCACGCCGAAAAACTGGAGTTTGAGCAAGCTGCCGAGCTGCGCAACCGGATGTCGGCGCTGTCCAAAGTTCTGCACCAGCAGTCTATGGAAACAGGCGATTTGGCGGGTGACAAAGACGTGGACATATTGGCTGTGAAAGTGCAGGGCGGCAAAGCCTGCGTTAACCTGGCCATGGTGCGCGGAGGCCGGCATTTGGGCGACAGGCCGTACTTTCCGACTCATATTGAAAACGCGGTGGACGTAGCAGAGCTGGACGCCGAACTCGACGCCGAAGAAACCCTGGCGCCAGGTTCCAAGTCGCTTGAGGCCCTGGTGCTCGAAGCGTTTGTTGCCCAGCACTACATCGACGTGCCAGTGCCGCCGACGCTCGTATGCAGTGAGGCGGTTGACAAAGATCTTGTGGCCGCGCTGGTGGCTCAGTCGGGTGTGCGCTTCACGGCGATTCACCAGCCACGGGCGCAGCGCCGCATTTGGCTGGACATGGCGCAAAAAAATGCTGACCTGCAACTGGCGCGATTGCTGGCCGAGCAGGGCTCGCAACAAGCCCGCACCCGTGCGCTGGCCGAAGCGATGGATTTGAAGCTGGAAGACCTGAGTGCGCTGCGCATTGAGTGTTTTGATATTTCACACACCGCGGGTGAATCAACCCAGGCATCGTGCGTGGTGTTCCATGACCACAAGATGCAAAGTTCTGAATACCGCCGCTACAACATTGACGGTATCACGGGTGGTGATGATTACGCCGCCATGCGGCAGGTACTGACACGGCGCTACAGCAAGTTGGCTGAAGCAGTGCGTAACCCCGACAGCCCGGATAGCAAGCTCAAAATGCCCGACCTGGTGCTGGTTGACGGCGGCAAAGGGCAGGTGTCGATGGCCCGCGAAGTATTTGAAGAGCTGGGCCTGGACCTTGGGCTGATTGCCGGTGTTGAAAAAGGCGAAGGCCGCAAGGTCGGCCTTGAAGAGCTGGTTTTTGCCGATGGCCGCGAAAAAATTTATCTCGGCCGCGATTCGGCAGCGTTGATGCTGATCGCCCAGATACGCGATGAAGCGCACCGCTTTGCCATCACCGGTATGCGCGCCAAACGCGCCAGCGTGCGCACGGGCAGCAGCAAACTGGAAGACATAGCGGGCATAGGCCCCAAGCGTCGCGCCAGCCTGCTGCAACGCTTTGGCGGCATTCGAGCCATCGCATCGGCCAGCGCCGAAGACATTGCTACGGTTGACGGAATTTCAAAAGAACTGGCCGACGAGATTTACCGGGCGCTGCATTGATATTGCACTGGGTTGCTGGCCGAAACAGCCCTGATTGCTGGCTCATGCCAAAATACGGCCAGATGTTTTGGACTATCCCGACCCTTATGACCTGGACTCGCATTATTGCGATTCCATTAATTGTTGGCGTTTTCTACCTGAACATCCCGCCCCTTGAGCGCAACCTGATTGCTACGGTGATGTTTGTGGTGTTTGCGGCTACTGACTGGCTGGATGGCTACCTGGCCCGCAAGCTGAACCAGACTTCGTCGTTTGGTGCCTTTCTTGATCCGGTGGCGGACAAATTCCTGGTCTGTGCCTCGCTGCTGGTGCTGGTGCATTTGCAGCGAGCCGATGTGTTTGTAGCGCTCATCATCATTGGCCGCGAGATCGCGATTTCAGCTTTGCGTGAGTGGATGGCGCTGATAGGTGCGACCAAAAGCGTGGCGGTACACATGCTGGGCAAGATCAAGACGACGGTGCAGATGATTGCGATTCCGTTTTTGCTCTACGACGGCAGCTTGTTTGGCCTGGTCAACACGCATCTCTGGGGTACCTGGCTGATCTGGATATCGGCCATCCTCACGGTTTGGTCTATGGTTTATTACTTGCAAAAAGCCATTCCTGAAATTCGGGCACGGGCCAAGTAATTCTTGCCCTGATACATTCCCATCAAGTTTGTCCGTGAGCTCTACGTCTTCTGCCAGCGGTGCTAATAGCACCCTAGTCAACGTGTTTTTGCGGGTCATGCCCGCCGTGTTTGTGCTCATCTGGAGTACCGGCTTCATCGTGGCTAAATTCGGGCTGCCGTATGCGCCGCCCTTGAGCTTTTTGTCTATTCGCTATTTCTTTTCCATTGCCTGTTTCCTGATCTGGATAGGGCTGGCGCGCGTCAGATGGCCAAATGAAAGCAGGCAATGGCTGCATCTTGGCGTGACGGGGGTGCTGATGCACGCCGGTTATCTGGGCGGTGTCTGGGTCGCCATCAAGGGCGGTATGGGTTCTGGTCTGGCGGCGTTGGTCGTTGGTCTGCAACCCGTTTTGACTGCGCTGTGGGTGTCGTGGATAGCTTCAGGTGACGCTAGCCAAAGTGATCAGAAAGTCACCTCCAGGCAATGGCTGGGCCTGGCGCTGGGTCTTGGTGGTTTACTGTTGGTGGTGTCACGTAAATTTGGAACCGGCAATGAAGTCACGGCCCTGACGCTGGGGGCCACGGTGATCGCGCTCCTGAGTATCACTGCGGGCACTCTGTACCAGAAGCGCTTTGTCAAGCCGACTGACGTGCGCACTGCCAATGTCATTCAGTTGGCCGCTGCCTTGCTGGTGACCCTGCCGCTGACCTTTTTTGAAAGCGAAGCGATTACCTGGAACTACCATTTCGTCGGTGCCCTGGCGTGGGCGGTACTGGCTTTGACGCTGGGTGGCAGCTCGTTGCTGTATCTGCTCATTCAGCGTGGCGCACTGACTGCCGTGAGCAGCCTGCTGTATCTGGTGCCGCCTACAACAGCGCTGATGGCCTGGGCGCTGTTTGGCGAATCCATCACCCTGAGCACGGTTATCGGCACTGCGCTTACGGCGCTCGGCGTGAGCATGGTCGTGCGGGCTGCAAAGCCTAGGACCATGGAGGCCGATTGATGTTTGAGGGTTTTATTTCTTGTGCTGTTGATGGCCCGGCGGGCAAGTTGAATACCCTGCGTGGCGGCACGGGCGCACCTCTGCTGCTGCTACACGGACATCCCCAAACCCATGCGATGTGGCATGAAGTTGCCGAAGAGCTGGCGAAGAAATTTACGGTCGTCGTGATGGACTTGCGCGGCTATGGCGATTCAGCCAGGGTTGCGAGCGACGCGCAGCACGCCGCGTATTCAAAACGTGAAATGGCGCTGGATGCCATCGCGGTGATGCAGCACTACGGGCACGACCGCTTCCAGGTTCTGGCCCATGACCGTGGCGCGCGCGTGGCGCACAGGCTGGCTGCCGATCATCCCGCAGCAGTAGAGCGCCTGATGCTGCTCGATATAGCCCCCACGCTGGGTATGTACAGCAACACCACCGAAGCTTTTGCCACCGCCTATTGGCACTGGTTTTTTCTGATCCAGCCGCCACCGCTACCCGAGGCTCTGATTGACTCTGACCCGGTCCGTTACCTGCACAGTGTGATGGGCAAACGCCACGCGGGCATGGCTGCTTTTGCACCGCAGGCGCTGGCTGAATATGAACGCTGCGCAAAAATTTCCGGAACTGCACAAGCCATTTGCGAAGACTACCGGGCATCCAGCACCATTGATCTTGTTCATGACCAGGCAGATGTTGCCATGGGTCATAAATTGCAACAGACTGTGAGGGTGCTCTGGGGCGAGCATGGCGCGGTCGGCAAGTGTTTTGATGTTCTGGCCTTATGGCATGAGCGTGCTGCCAACGTATCAGGACAAAGCCTGCCGTGTGGTCATTACATCGCTGAAGAAGCACCAGAGCTGCTGTTGGCGCAGGCACTTGAATTTTTTAAAAATTGAACCATCCATAAACTTGCTGAAGGAAAAAACATGGGCACGGGTAAAAAACGAATCGCAGTGATCGCTGGCGACGGTATTGGCAAGGAAGTCATGCCCGAAGGCATCCGCGTGATGGATGCGGCGGCGCGCAAGTTTGGCATTGATTTGCACTTTGACCATTTTGACTTTTCAAGCTGGGACTATTTTGAAAAGCACGGGCAGATGATGCCGGACAACTGGAAAGACCAGATCAGCGGGCACGACGCCATTTATTTTGGCGCTGTCGGTTGGCCTGAAAAAATTGCAGACCACGTTTCGCTGTGGGGTTCCTTGATTTTGTTCAGACGCGAGTTCGACCAATATATCAACCTGCGGCCCGCTCGCTTGATGCCAGGCATCATCGCACCCGTGGTGCGCCGTGACGGCAGTGCCCGTGTGCCCGGTGAAATTGACTTTTATATCGTGCGTGAAAATACCGAGGGCGAATATTCCAGCATTGGCGGCAGAGCCTTTCCCGGCACTGAGCGCGAGTTTGTGCTGCAGCAAGCGGTGTTCAGCCGCATTGGTGTCGACCGGGTGTTGAAGTTTGCATTCGAGCTGGCGCAGTCTCGGCCCAAAAAGCACTTGACCAGCGCCACCAAATCCAACGGCATTTCAATATCAATGCCGTACTGGGACGAGCGCGTCGTTGAAATGGCCAGGAACTATCCAGGTATCAACGTGGATAAATTTCACATCGACATCTTGACGGCGCACTTTGTGCAGCGCCCTGACTTTTTTGATGTGGTGGTAGCCAGCAATCTGTTCGGCGATATTCTCAGCGACCTCGGGCCGGCGTGTACTGGCACCATAGGTATCGCGCCCAGCGCCAACCTGAACCCCGAGCGGAAATTCCCGTCGCTGTTTGAGCCGGTACATGGTTCTGCACCCGACATTGCAGGCAAACAGGTGGCCAACCCCATAGGGCAGATCTGGTGTGGCGCGATGATGCTGGAGTTTCTGGGTCATAAAGATGCACATGATGCTGTGTTGTCGGCGATTGAAAAGGTTCTTGCTGCGGGCAGTGGTGCACCACGCACACCCGACCTTGGGGGTAACGCTTCGACGGCAGACGTGGGCAAAGCTATTGCCGCGGCGCTGGGTTAGCTTGTCGTGTGGTGTTGGGCCTTTTTGTCGAGCGTGAAAATTACAAGGCGTTCAGACGAACCGGCTGGCAGGGTGTGAAAAAAGACTAGAATCCGCCTCCGCACGTTGTAAAAAAAATGTCTGTTGTATTGACACGCTGGAAGTCCATGGCTTTAATGGTGATCAGCAGGCAACCTGCACATGCTGACTCCCGCTGATATCGTTTATGGATGTCCCGGGAGATATTTTTTAGACACAACCAAATTAATCAACATCAACGAGGGGCCCTTGTGAACAAGACTGAACTGATCGAGCACATTGCCAAACATGCTGACATTTCCAAAGCCGCGGCAACGCGTTCGCTGGAAGCTACCATTGGCGCCGTTAAAGCAACCCTGAAAAAAGGAGGCTCCGTGTCTCTCGTGGGTTTTGGCACGTTTGCCGTTGGCAAACGCGCGGCCCGTACCGGACGTAACCCGCGTACCGGCGATGCGATTAAAATCAAGGCAGCCAAGGTTCCAAAGTTCCGTCCGGGCAAAGCGCTCAAAGACGCTTTGAACTGATGGGTTGATATGGTTTGAAAAGTTTGTGGGGTGCTTAGCTCAGTTGGTAGAGCAGCGCCCTTACACGGCGTAGGTCGGCGGTTCGAGCCCGTCAGCACCCACCACAGACTCTGACAATCCAGAACAAAGGCGAACTTGACCAGTTCGCCTTTTTTATTGGGTCACCATTGCGGGCTTGTTCCGTCTTTATTTTTTGCGCCTTGTTGACCACACAGGAAATTCGAGATGTTTGATTTCATTCGCCAGCACACCAAGATCGTCATGGGGTTTCTGTTCCTGCTGATAGTCCCCTCGTTTATTTTGTTCGGGCTGGACGGCTACACGCGCGGCAAAGACAAGGCTGCGGTTGTCGCCAAGGTCGATGGTCAGGAAATTACGCAAACCGAATGGGACAGGGCCCACCTGCGTGAAGTAGAGCGCCTGAAGGCCTCGATGCCGTCTTTAGACCCGAAGTTACTCGATTCCCCGGAAGCCAAATACGCCACGCTTGAAAAGCTGGTGCGCGACCGCGTGCTCACGGCAGCTGCAAACAAATCAAAGCTCAGTACCAGCGACCAGCGCCTGGCGCGCGATTTGCAGGACAACCCCGATATTGCCTCTTTGCGCCGTGCCGACGGTACGCTGGACATGGAGCGCTACCGCCAGATGCTAGGGACCCAGGGCTTGAGCCCCGAGATGTTTGAAGCCAACGTGCGCGCCGACTTGTCCAGCAGGCAGGTGCTGGCAGGCATTGCCGGGAGCGGATTTTCTGCCAACACGGCTGCCGACACAGCGCTGAACGCCTATTTTGAAAAGCGCGAAATTCAGGTCACAGGCTTCACCACCACCGAATACGCTGCCAAGCTCACTCCTACCGACGCAGAGCTTGAGCAGTTTTACAAGGCCAACGAAAGCCTGTTCCAGGCACCCGAGCAGGCCAATATTGAATATGTGCTGCTCGATGTCGAGACGATTAAAAAAGGTATTACGGTTAGTGAAGCCGAACTCAAAGAGTACTTCGACCAGAACGCAGCCCGCCTGAGTGGTACCGAAGAGCGCCGTGCCAGCCACATTTTGATTGCCTCACCCAAAAGTGCCCCGGAGGCAGAGCGCCAAAAAGCCAAAGCCAAAGCCGCCGAGCTGCTGGCGCTGGTTAAAAAATCACCCGACTCGTTTGCAGACGTGGCGAAGAAGAATTCGCAGGACCCCGGCTCTGCTCCTGGCGGCGGTGACCTCGACTTTTTTGCACGCAGTGCCATGGTCAAACCATTTGCCGATGCCGCATTCGCCATGAAAAAAGGCGATATCAGCGATGTGGTCGAGTCCGAGTTTGGCTACCACATCATCAAGCTCACAGATATCAAGGCCCCCAAGCAGCGCAGCTTTGAAGAGATGAAGCCAGACCTGACGGCTGATGTTAAAAAGCAGCAGGCGCAAAAGAAATTTGCTGAAACTGCCGAGGCTTTTACCAACGGCGTGTACGAGCAGGCAGACAGCCTGAAACCAGTGTCAGAGCGCTTGAAGCTTGAAATCAAAACCGCAAGCGGCATCACCCGCACACCGCAGCCGGGTGCTATGGGCGCATTGGCAAACCCGAAGTTTTTGAACGCAATTTTTTCACCTGATGCGATTGAGAAAAAGCGTAATACCGAGGCCGTCGAAGTGGCATCCAACCAGCTCATTTCTGGTCGTATCACTCAGTACACGCCGGCCCGTACAAGGCCACTGCTGGAGGTGAAAGAACTGGTACGCCAGCGCTGGCTTGCCGTTCGTGGTGCCGAAGAAGCCCGCAAGGAAGGCATCGCAAAACTCGCCGCTTGGAAAGCCGCGCCTGGCTCGGCCACCTTGCAGGAAACTCTGGTGGTGTCGCGAGACCAGACGCAAAAATTACCACCAAAAGTGGTCGAGGCAGCGCTGCGTACCGATGCTAGTGCTTTGCCCGTGTTTGCTGGCGTAGACCTGGGCACACAGGGTTATGCCATCGTCAAGGTCGTCAAGGTCTTGCCACGCGACCCGGCACTGGAAGCCACCGCAAAGCAAGAGCGCCTGCAGTACGCACAATGGTGGACATCAGCCGAGAGTTTGGCGTTTTACAACGTGCTGAAGGAGCGATTCAAGACGGAAATGAAAGTCGCCAAGCCGGTTCGGGCTGCTGCTGGCCAGCAAGCCAATGCAGAAAACGCCACCTCGCGCTAGGGCTTCAACTGCGAGAAGCTTAATGGGCCTGAACGCGAAGCGAAGTAGCCGTTATAATTTATCTCTACGGTGGCTGTAGCTCAGTTGGTAGAGTCCAGGATTGTGATTCCTGTTGTCGTGGGTTCGAGCCCCATCAGCCACCCCATATAAAAATTGAAGACCTTGCTATTGAATAAGTAGCGGGGTCTTTCTGTTTGTGCCTTGAGGCCTTGATAAAGCGGGGCTTGCGAGGTGTTTACGGATTGCCGGCATACCTACCAAAGCAATTGGCCCTGCACCCACTCGGCGATAGCGAGCAGGCGGCAGTCCTCACCCAAACGCCCGATAAGCTGTATTCCGGTTGGCAGGCCATTCGTGCCTTGGGTAACAGGCAGGTGGACACAGGGCAGGCCGAGCAGTGTCCAGCCCCGGCAGAAAACGGGATCACCTGTTGCGTCGATGCCAGCTGGCGCCTCACCGGTTGCGCTGGGTGACATCAGCACGTCAAAACCGTCAAATACCGCATCCATGCTTCGTTGGGCAAAAGCTGTCCTGGCGATGTTCGCGCTGTGCTCTGCACCGTTGATTGCAATACCCTCATCGAGCAATGCCCGCAATTGTTCACTAAGGTTGTTGCGATGCCAGATGCGTTCGTGGCTGAGCGCGCGGGACATCTCAAAAGACATCACCGCCTTTTGCAATACCACCAGATTGGGTAAATCGTGCGGCAAATCAATGTCGGCAAGGGAAGCGGCCGCTGGCGACAGGGCCGAAACAGCCTGATCCAGGGCGCGTTGTGCGTCCGGATCAGCCCGCGACCACTCGGGGGTGCGGCAAAGTCCGATGCGCGGAGCGTCGACGTGGGGCAAGCGGCTCAGGCGGCTATCGCCGGTGAGTACGGCGCCAAGCATGCTGACGTCGCGTACACAGCGACCAAAACCACCTACGGTGTCCAGCGATTCCGACAAGCTTTTTACGCCCGCTCTCGATACGCGGCCTATGGTGGGCTTGTAGCCGACCACGCCGCAATAGGCTGCCGGACGTATGACGGAGCCTGCCGTCTGCGTGCCCAAGGCCAGCGGCAGCATGTGGTCGGCCACCGCTGCTGCGGAGCCACTCGATGAACCGCCCGGCGTATGTGCAAGATTGTGCGGATTTCGGGTTGGCCCGGGTTGAAAGTAGGCGAACTCGGTGGTCACAGTCTTGCCTAACACCAGGGCACCCGCCTCGCGGCAAAGGGCCACAGATGCCGCATCAGCCTTGGGACGATGGCCTGCATAAATCCCTGAGCCGTAGGAGGTGGGCATGTCAGCGGTATCGAACAGGTCCTTGACCCCTAGCGGAATCCCGTGAAGAGGGCCGCGAATCGGCCCTGCGTCAAGCAAGTGCGCCTGGGCCAAAACTGCATCAGGGTCCAGGTGCGCGAACGCATGTACTGCAGCATCCCGTTCCAGGGCACGGTCCAGGCAGGCGCGCATCAGGTCAGTGGCGCTCAGTTCTCGGCTCGCCAGTAACTCTGCAGCACGCCAGGCAGGCATCTCGTTCAGTCTGGATTTACTCATGCCTTTGAGTCCAGCCAGTCATCAATCAGATCAGCAAACAGTACCGTGGCTTCGCCAATCCGGTCGACGCGGCAATACTCGTCGGTCTGGTGCGCCAGGTCTGCTTCTCCAGGGCCAAGAATGACGACTGGCGGCATGCCGAGCGGCGCGCGAAGTGCTGCAGCATCGGTGAAGTAGGACACAGTGAGATGTTCCGGTTCCAGGCCACTGCGCGCCTTGCAGATGGCGAACACCCTGCGCATCCATGCATCTTCTGGCACCGTGTAGACGCTGTTGACGTCCAGCAGGGTGCGAAGGCTGATTTGCGGCCCCAGCACGCGGCACAGGCAGCGAAGCACTTGCGCGTGGTCTTGACCCGCCACCGTCCGGATGTCAATTCCCAGCTCCGCGGCATCAGGCACCGAGTTGATGTTCAGGCCTCCGCGTGCAGTACCCACATTAAGTGTCGGCGACCCCATCAGCGCAGGTGCGCCGGTTTCAAACTCAAACTTTTCAAGCGCCAATGCCGCGCGGGCTATCTTGTAGACCGCGTTATCGCCACGCTCCGGCATCGAGCCATGCGCCGTGGTTCCGGCAGCTTGTGCAGCGACCCAAAACGCGCCTTTGTGGCCTAGCAGTGGCAGATTGCCTGTGGGTTCGGCAACCACAAGTGCGCCGGCAGTGCCCAGCAGTTCCCGGACTTCGGGCGACGAAGCCATTGCGAACGCGCCCTCGCAGCCAGTTTCTTCACCTGCCGTAATGACCAGGCTGACTCCCGGACCCTCGCGCAGTTGATCTGCGCGCGATATGGCGGCCGTCACAAAGGCTGCGACGCCGCTTTTCATATCGCTCGAGCCGCGTCCGTATAGTCGGCCGTCCACAATGTGTGCGCCAAAGGGATCGTGCTGCCACGCTGCGCCGCCGAGCGGAACGACATCAACGTGTCCCGTAAAGCAAAGCGGAGCCTTCCCCCCCGTGCCGGAGGGCAAGCCGCCGATACGCGCGACCAGGCTGGTGCGGTGCGGCGCAAATTCATGTGTACGGCATGAAAAGCCGGCACTTGAAAGCAGGTCTGCCAGCAATTGCACACAGCGATCCTCATTGCCCGGAGGATTCACAGTGTTCATTCGCACAAGTGCCTGCGTAAGTGCAACAGGGTCTGGTAGTGTCATGATTTCTCCAGCTTAGCCAAAGTATGCAGCGCGAACTTCCTCGTTGTCGCCCAGTTGCTGGGCCGTACCTTGCGCTACCAGGCGGCCCTGAGACAAAACATAGCCGTAATGCGCGATGGCCAGCGTCTGGCGGACGTTTTGCTCAACCAGCAAAACCGTGATGCCGAGTCGATTGATCTCGCTGATGATCCGGAAGTTTTCCTTGACGTACAGCGGCGACAGGCCGAGCGAAGGTTCGTCAATGATCAGCAGGTGCGGCTTGGCCATGAGGCCCCGCCCGATGGATACCATCGCCTGTTCGCCGCCCGACATGGTTCCCGCCAGTTGCGTGCGCCGTTCTTTAAGCCGGGGAAATAATTCGTAAGTTTCTGCCATGCGCCGCGCGACCTCGCGTTCGTCGCGCTCCTGGTAGGCACCTACCCTCAGGTTTTCTTCAACCGTCATTTTGGGAAATACCTTGCGGCCCTCCGGTATGCAGGCAATGCCGCAAGCGATCACGCGATGCGTAGGCAGATGGCCTATGGGTACGCCATCGAACTCAATCGTGCCGGAACGGGCCGGCGTCAGGCCTAAAACGGAACGGATCAGTGTTGACTTGCCAGCTCCGTTGGCGCCCAGTATGCAGGTGATGGTTCCCTGAGTGACGGTCAGCGACACCCCGTGCAGTACATCGACGCGGTCATAGGCCGTGTAAATGCCGTCAATGGTCAGCAGGGCACCTGTGCCGATAGTGCCGATCATGTGGTGATCTCCTGGCCAAGATATGCGACCTGTACTTCCGGGTTGCGGGTGATCTCGGAAAAACTGCCCTCAGCAATTTTCTTGCCGTAGTTAAGTACCACGCAGCGCTGCGTGATGCGCTGGATGACTCCCATTTCATGCTCAATGATGACGATCGTGAAAGGCGAGAGCCGCTCGCGCACTTTAAGAATGTCATCCATCAGCTCGCGTGTCTCATCGTGTGTCATGCCAGCTGAAGGTTCGTCGAGCAATACCAGTCGCGGGTTCGATATCAGAGCCCGGCAAATTTCCACCCGGCGGCGGTCAATCATGCTGAGGCTGCCAGCAGGAAGCCACATTTTTTCAGCCATGCTGCTGCTGAAGGTTCGCAGGAGCGCATCAACCTGCGCTACCGTGTGGTCGAATTGCGCTCGCAGTGCCTTGCGCTGAAGCAGGTTAAACACCAGCCCGGTATTGAAGTGCTGCGTCTGGCCGATGGCGACATTGTCAAACACTGTCAGCGGCAGCGAGAGGCGGGAGCGCTGAAAGGTACGAGTCACGCCTGCGCGGTAAACCGCCTGCGGCGACTGGCGCGTCAGCTCTTTGCCATCCAGCAAAACGGTTCCGCCCGAGGCAGCATAAAGGCCCGTAACCACGTTGAAAAAAGTTGTTTTCCCCGAACCATTGGGCCCGAGCAAGCCGAGAATCTCGTGTTGGTTGACGACCAGATCAAGCGCATCGAGCGCGGTAACTCCGCCAAAGCGCATGGTCAGGGCGCGGGCTTCCAGCAAGGGCACGGTCATGGCAACCTCCGGCCCGGAAAGTAGTTTCGAACGGTGCGCGGCACCAGGCCGTCGGGACGAAATAAAAGAATGAAGATCACCAGCAGTGCGTACAGTAAAAACCGGTATTCCTGAATGAACTGAAACTTTTCCGGAAGAATCAATACCACCAGTGCTGCGGGCAAAATTCCCCAAGGGTTGCCTATGCCGCCGAGAATGAGAATAGACACCAGAATAAGGGAGTCCGCAAAGGTGAAGTTATTCGGCGCCACATAGCTTGTCATCATGCCGTACACCGCCCCTGCAAGACCAGCAAGAAAGTTGCCGAACGTGAAGGCGACGATTTTCCATCGCGCGATGGCCACGCCAAATACGCTGGCTGCGACCT
The DNA here is from genome assembly GCA_038226155.1 of Burkholderiales bacterium. Lineage (GTDB taxonomy): Bacteria > Pseudomonadota > Gammaproteobacteria > Burkholderiales > Burkholderiaceae_C > Polaromonas. The sequence goes on along the minus strand of JBBRQQ010000011.1, from coordinate 16,745 downwards.
CGTCAGTGCGAATCATGTCCATCGACAGGCCTATCCATGAACGCTCGATTCTGCGCACCAGCGCAAAAGCCAGCAGGCAGATCAGCAGGCTGAGCAGCGCGTAGTTGGCATAAAAAGATATTTCAACACCTGCTACCGTCAGACCTTCATTGAGCTGCCAGCCGAACAGGTTCAGGCCGGGGATGCGCAGACCTTGCGGGCCGCCGAGCGTGTCGTTAACTTCCAGAAAGCTTTTGAAAAGAATGCCGAACGCAATCGTCACAAGCGCAGCGTAGTGGCCGCGTGTGCGCAGCACCGGCCAGATCAGCAGTGAGCCGATGACTGAGGCAACTGCGCCCCCTGCCACCAGTACCAGCAGATGCGGCACGGCTGTGTGGGTCGCAAGCGTGGCGGCGGTGTAGCTTCCGATGCCGAAAAAAGCCGCTCCGGCAAAGTTGACGACGCCGACGTAGCCGAACTGCACATTGAGTCCCAGGCACACCACTGCGTAGAGCAGCACGGTGCTTAGCAGCAGCAGGGCAAAGTGCACGTCGTAAAGGGCAGCAATGAGCGCCAGTACGCCGACAGCGCAGCCAGCGCCTAACAGCGTTGGCGAGGCATTAGCCGCCATGCCCAGTGGCGCGGACCAGTTGAGTTTGCGCAGGCCGAGCATGATGCCGACAACCAGTAGTAGCAGAGCGCCAACAGCAAGCTGGCTCTCGGCATGAAGCAATGCCCAGATATAGATGAAGACTGCCGTCATCGCCGCCAGCAGGATCAGGCGGGGTTTAAGTTTGTTCTCCATATCAGACGCGCTCGCTTGAGCGTTCGGCAATCAGCCCTGTGGGCCTCCAGGCCATCAGCAAAATTACCATGACGAAGGCAAAAACGTCCTTGTAGGAACTGGGAATGGAAGGCGTAATCATGGGAAGCGCTACCGCTCCAAAAGTCTGCAATGCAGCGAACAGAAAGCCACCAATAATGGCACCGAGAAAATTTCCCAACCCACCGAGAATGGCGGCGGAAAAGCCGATCACACCCAGCAGCAGGCCGATGCCGAAATTGATCTCGTTGTAGTACAGGCCGTTCATGACACCTGCCACGGCGGCAAGTGCTGATCCAAGGCCGAAGGTAAACAGCACCACACGCTGAAAGTTGATGCCCATGACCCTTGCGGTTTCTCCGTCCTGCGCCACAGCGCGTATCGCAAGTCCAAGCTTGGTGCGCGTAATCATCAGATGCACGCCGACGATGGTCAGAAGTCCTGCAGTCAACAGGATAAGACTGTCAGCGCGCAAGGCTAGCGGGCCGAGGCTCAGTGTGTTTTCCGGCAGAAGCCGGGGGAAAGGTTTGGGATTGGATCCGTTCGGGTAGAACAGGCGAACCGACTCGCGCAGGGCAAGGCCAAACATCAATGTGACCAGCAGGGTGTTGAGGGGCGGTGCGTTTTTCAAGGGCAGCACCAGAAAGCGCGCCACAAATGCGCCCACGCCAGCGGTCACCACCAGCGACGCGACCAGCATGATGGTCAGCAAGGCCCACGGATTGCTAATGCCAACTGCCTGCAAACCAACATAGCTGGCCAGCGCGGTGAAGCCACCCAGCATCAACACATCTCCATGCGAAAACTTGATCACGTCGAGCACGCCGAAAAATAGTGTGAATCCAACTGCCACCATCGCGTAGATCATGCCCAGCATCAGCGTGTTCAGAACGTACTGGATAAAAACGTCAATGCTCATGGTCGCCCTCCGCGCAAGGGCGACCCAGCAGGCCTAAAAACCCTCACAGACCTGGCAGCTTGCGCTTTTTGCTGGCGTATTCGCTGTCTTCCCACAGCACCCACTTGTTGTCCTGCACCACGTATTTGGAAATCAGCGGCACGATGTTCTGGCGATGGTCATCGAAAGTCACCTTGCCGATGATGGTCTCCGCATCACGGGTGGCGTTGAGTGTGTCACGCACCTTCTTGCGGTCCGGACCGACCTTGTCGATCGCGGCCATGATCAGCGTGGTTGCAGCAAAGGCAAAGGGACCATAGGCTTCAGGCGGCTCGGCATACTTGGCCTGGCTGTATTTCGCAATGAAGTTCAGGCCGCCTGGCAGTTTTTCCCAGGGCGCGCCTTCGATAAAGGACAAAGAGCCTTCTGCGAGGTCTTTTCCTAGGCCGTCGTGATAGGCCGCAGACTTGATGCCTGATGTGCCTTCAAAAGCAGCCTTGATACCCAGTTTGTCCATCTGGCTGCGTATGCGGATGCCGATTGGTGTCAGGCCCCCGAAATAGACCACGTCTGGTTTGAGCTCCTTGACTTTGGTCAGCTCGGCCGTGAAGTCCTGCTGGTCAGCGGTGACGCCGAAAGTACCAACAATTTGACCGCCAGCTTTGGTGACGAACTGGTTGAAATACTTGTTGTGGCCCTTGCCGTAATCGGTCGTGTCATGAATCACCACCCATTTTTTGTAGCCCAGACCGGTCATGAATTTCGCAGCGACTTCGTTCTGGTTGATCATGGTGCCGTTGACGCGGTGCACTTCCTTGAAGTCATTGCCGTAAGTGATCTCGGGCAGCACCGCGCCCCATACGATGGTCGGCAGTCCGAAGCGGCGGTAGACATCGCCTGTACTCATGGCTACTGCAGAGCAATAGTGGGTCACGCCGGCGATGATGGATTTATCGGCAGCGGCCTTGGTAGCGACCTGTACGCCGACGTTGGGCTTGCATTCGTCGTCCAGGGAAACCAGCTCGTACTTGTATTTCGCCTTCGGGTCTTCATTGCGCAGCCTCACCGCGAGGTCTGCTGAATTGCGCCCCCCAATGCCGTTGGCCGCGACTCCTCCGGTGAGGGGCCCGATGAATGCAATTTTGACAGTGTCCTTGGCGAGGGCCAGCGTGCCTTGAAGCAACACTGCGGCGCCGAGCGAGGCTGCAATCAAGCGCCTGCGTGAATTAAAAATGGTCATTACGTATTCCTGAAAACAGAGTTGAGAAACGAAAATATGGATTGTCAGTTACGCTAAGAATGCATGCAAATCTTATGCCATTGGCCGCGATGGTGCGTGCTCGTGCTTCATATTGCTATAGGCGCAGGCTTAACGTGCATGGGCGTGGCTTTAAATCGTTTCGTGGCTTGCCAAATGTCGTAAGCGCTCTGCTCTGCCAGCCACAGCCTGGCTTCACCACCCCTGTCGACTCCCAACCACGCTTCAATGCGAAGCGCCATTTCAGGTGAAATGGCAGCGCGGCCATTGAGCACACGCGACAGCGCCACGCGTGAAACGTCAAGCTGCTGCGCAGCCTCGGTCACCGACAGCCCTAGTGCCGGCAAAACATCATCCTTCAGCGTCAAGCCGGGATGCGGTGGGTTAAACATGCGTACCATCTTTGTTGCTCCAGTTGTTCAGTGGTAGTCCTGATAATTCACCAGCACGGCATCAGTGCCGTCGAAGGTGAACGTCATCCGCCAATTGCCATTTACCCAAACCGAAAAATGCCCTTTTAGATCGCGCCCTTTTAGCGGGTGCAGCTTCCAGCCTGGTAGGTTCATTCCTTGGGCATTGGTCGTTTCGTTCAAGCGTCGCAGCATGGCGGCCAGTCTCGGCGAGTGGGCGGGTTGAATGCCTGCCATACTTCCTTTTTCGAAAAAAGCTTTCAGGCCCTTATGCCGGAATGTTTTAATCATAGGAGATTGTATCGCATAGCGTTACGGCTTGCAATTGCGATTAGCTTGTAGCCGCACACCACACTCAATTCACCATCACCAACTTGCCCATGACCCCACGCGAACCCATGTGCGCATAGGCTGCCTTCAGCTCTGCCATGGGCATGGTGCGGTCTATCACGGGTTTGATCTTGCCTTGCGCGTACCAGCTGGCCAGCTCGGCCATCATTGCAGCGTTGGCTTTGGGTTCTTGTTTGGCAAAGCCACCCCAAAACACGCCAACGATGGATGCGCCTTTTAGCAGCGGCAGGTTGAGCGGTATCGACGGTGTCGGGCCGGATGCAAAGCCGACCACCAAGTGCCTGCCGCGCCAGGCAATCGAGCGGAAAGCGGGCTCGGAAAACTCACCACCCACAGGGTCATAAATCACGTCGGGGCCTTTGCCGTCTGTGAGTGTTTTGATGGCTTGCCTGAACTTGTCAAGCACGGTTTCAACGCTGTAGTTAATCGTTGCGTCTGCGCCTATTGATTTGCACAGCGCGCATTTCTCGTCAGTTGATGCGGCGGCAATTACTCTGGCGCCAGCAGCTTTGGCAATTTGAATGGCGGACGTGCCCACGCCGCCTGCTGCGCCCAGCACCAGAACGGTCTCGCCAGCCTTGAGTTGTGCGCGATCGATCAGCGCATGGTGCGACGTGGCGTAAATCATGATGAAGGCGGCTGCATCGACAAACGGAAAGCCTGCTGGCAGGGGCATGCAGAGTGCTGCGGGCGCGATGGTGTGCGTGGCAAAGCCGCCTGTGCCTGACAGGCAGGCCACATGCTGGCCAACCTGCAGATGTTTGACGCCTTCACCCACCGCCTGCACTACGCCTGCATATTCGCTGCCAGGCACAAAAGGCAGAGGCGGCTTCACTTGGTACTTGTTTTGTACGATCAGCAGGTCGGGGAAGTTCAGGCTGGCAGCTTTTATTTCGATCAGCACCTCGCCCGCTTTGGGCGTGGGTGTGGGCAGCTCTTGCCAGGTCAGGGCATCAACGCCCGTGGGGGTTTCACATAGCCAGGCGTGCATGGCAGTCTCCAGTTTTTTCGGGTATTGGTTGCAAGATGGATGTCAGGCGACATCATAGGCAAGTCATCAGTCGGCAAATACCCAGGCAACCCGGATTTGTCACCCGCGTGACCTAAAATCACCACATGAAAATTTTGATCTCGAACGACGATGGTTATCAAGCCACGGGCATCGTGGCCTTGTATGAGGCTTTGAAGGATATTCCAGGCGCGGATGTGGAGGTGGTTGCACCAGAGCAAAACAACAGCGCCAAATCCAACGCGCTCACGCTGCATTCACCCATGTACGTGCAAACGGCGGCCAACGGCTTCAGGTACATCAACGGCACACCGGCTGATTGCGTACACATCGCCATGACCGGCCTGCTAGGCTACCGGCCTGACCTGGTGGTATCAGGCATCAACAACGGTGCCAACATGGGCGACGACCCGATTTACTCGGGCACCGTGGGCGCGGCGATGGAAGGCTATTTGTTTGGCATTCCGGCGATTGCGTTTTCGCAAACTGAAAAAGGCTGGGCGCATATCGATGCGGCGGCGCGACGTGCGCGGGAGATGGTCGAGCAACTGCTGCCCCTGGTTGAAGTGGTGGTAGCGGGCGTGTCCCCCACGGTGCCGCCTTGGTTACTTAATGTAAATATTCCCAACTTGCCTTACGACCAGCTCAAAGCCACCAGGGTCGCGCGCCTGGGCCGCCGCCACGCCGCCGAGCGCGTCATCACGCAAACCAGCCCACGCGGTGAAACCATGTACTGGATAGGTGGCGCTGGCCCGGCCAAGGACGAAGGCGAGGGCACTGACTTTCATGCGACCAAGCAGGGCTGTGTGGTGGTTACCCCGCTCCATGTCGACCTGACCGATCATGAGCGTCTGCCTTATTGGTCGAAAACATTTGCGCATATGCCTGTAGCGACAAAAGCCGCCGCATGATGCCAGCTGGCAAGCCGCCTTCTTCAACCATTCGTCCCGGCTTTCCGGTGCGTTTAAAGCCCGATGCGGGAGTACCCACTGCCACCAAGATTGCTACAAAAAACATAGCTGTTAACGCCCGTAAACAGGGAGCTGCAGCCATAAAAGTACCTCAAAATAGCGTTCAAAAACCCCTTTCAAGCGGTTTGGGGCTCGATTCACAGGCGGTTCGCGCCCGCATGGTGCAAAAGCTTGCTGCGCAGGGCGTAACAGACCCGCAGGTGCTGGCTGCTATGGGGCGGGTCGAGCGCCATCGCTTCGTTGACTCGGCGCTGGGCAACCAGGCCTATGAAGACACCAGCCTGCCGATTGGTCTGGGGCAAACCATTTCAAAACCAAATGTGGTGGCCCGTATGCTGGAGCTGATTTTGCAGGGCAGGCCGGGCAAGCTCGGGCGTGTGCTGGAGATCGGCACGGGCTGTGGCTACCAGGCTGCGCTGCTTGGGCAACTGGCTACCGAGGTCTACAGCATCGAGCGGCTGCGTGGCCTGCACGACAAGGCACGCGAGAACCTGCGCCCCTTCAGGCTGCCGAATGTGCATCTGCTGTTTGGTGACGGCATGATTGGTTATGCCAAAGGCGCGCCCTATGCAGCCATCATTTCAGCCGCTGGTGGTGAGGCCTTGCCGCAGCAATGGATAGACCAGCTGGCCGTGGGCGGCAGGCTGGTTGCACCCCTACAGGCGGCCAACGGCTTGCAGGCTCTGGTGGTGGTTGACAAGACCCCGCAGGGCATCAAGCAGACCTTGCTGGAAGCGGTGCATTTTGTACCTCTAAAATCAGGCATAAGTTGATCTAAATTGACAAGTAGCATAACCAAAACGACAGGGCGCAACATGGCGAACTTCATGACCCGATCTTTAATAAATGGCCTCAGAGGCGCTTCCTGTGTGCTGGCCGTTGCCTTGTTGGCAGCAGGTTGCAGCCCCCGTGTGCTGCGTCCCGCACCAGTAGAAGACCGTGGCGCGATGCGTTCGTCCAACGGTGTGGCGGGCGCAACTGACCCTGCGGGCAAGCCGCTGCCCGGTGCTGAAAACGCTGGCAAGCCCGGCTACTACACCGTTAAACCGGGCGACACCGTGATTCGAATTGGCCTCGACACCGGCCAGAACTGGCGCGACATCGTGCGCTGGAACAACCTTGAAAACCCCAACCTTATTGAAGTCGGCCAGGTGCTGCGCGTAGCACCACCCACTAGCGACAACAACCAGGTGGCGACTCGCCCGGTAGCGCCTGGTAGCGCAACGGCGGCAGCCAGTGCGGCGCGCCCGGCCTCGGTAGCCAGCGGCACGGCTGCGCCTGCATCGGCAGGTGAAGATGAGGTGGTCTTCATCTGGCCTGCGCAGGGCCCATTGATAGGCAGCTTTGATGATGTGAAGAACAAGGGTTTTGATATTGCTGGCAAATCGGGCGATCCGATTTTGGCTTCGGCTGATGGCCGGGTGGTGTACGCCGGTGCCGGCCTGCGGGGCTACGGCAACCTCATCATCCTCAAGCACAACAACACCTACCTGACGGCCTACGCGCACAACCAGACCCTGCTGGTCAAAGAAGACCAATCTGTCAAAAAAGGCCAGAAGATTGCCGAGATGGGCAACAGCGATGCAGACCGCGTGAAGCTGCACTTTGAGGTGCGCCGCCAAGGCAAGCCGGTGGACCCGGCGAAGTATTTGCCAGCAAAATAAAGCCAGGCCCCGCGAGTAGCTGCTATTTATTTAGTAGCTGCTCACGCCCGTATTTATTGGGCTATAGCCATAAAATGGCATCGAAAATCGGATTTTTGGGCATTCAGGAGGCTTTGAAAGCAAAATTAGCACCCATCGTTCCTGTCTAGGCAAGTTGTCTGGCCAGCAGCACCGCAACGTGTATAGCTTCCCGTTGCGCACCGTCCTTGATCTGATGCCTGCAACTGGTACCGTCGGCCACCACCAGCGCATCAGGCTGCTTGCGTACCGCCGGCAACAGGCTGAGCTCAGCCATCTGCATCGACACGTCATAGTGCCCAGCCTCGTAGCCAAAGGTGCCCGCCATGCCGCAGCAGCTGGACTCAATCAACTCAGGACTCGCGCCCGGTATCAGCCTGAGCACATCGATGATCGGGCTGACTGCACCAAACGCCTTTTGGTGGCAGTGGCCGTGCAACAGGATGGGCTGCCTGATGGGCTTTAAAGCGGCTTTAAGCGCATCAAGCTTGCCATCTGCTGCTTCGCGTGCCAAAAACTCTTCCAGCAACAAAGCGTGTTCGCTGATGGTTCTTGCGCTATCGCCCAAGCCCATCACCAGCATTTCGTCGCGCAGCGTGAGCAGGCACGACGGTTCAAGCCCAACGATGGCAATGCCTTTTTCGGCAAATGGGCTTAAAGCATCGACCACCTCGCGCGCTTTGGCTTTTGCTTTATCGACCATGCCACTGGCAAGATAAGTGCGGCCGCAGCACAGGCTTTTGCCCTCTGGCTGTGCCTTGCTGGCGATGTGGACGGTGTAGCCCGCGGCTTGCAGCACCTTTAATGCAGCGCTGGCATTTTCAGATTCGAAGTAACCGTTAAAGGTGTCGACAAACAGCACCACGGGTTTTGTGGCGGCTAACACTTGAGCGCGCGTTGCAATTGCTTGCGGCGTGTTGAAGAAGGTTTTGGTTTTCCATCGCGGTAAAGTGCGCTTGGCTGAAAAACCCATCAACTTTTCGGTTAAGAATGCCAAGCCCGGCAGCCTGTCACGCAGGTTGAGTAGCGGCGCAAAACGGCTGGCCCATGGCGCGTAGTCGGGCAGATAAGCAACGAGTTTGTCTTTGAAGGTGTAGCCGTGCCGTGCCTTGTAGTGGTGCAAAAACTCGACCTTCATTTTGGCCATGTCCACACCGGTGGGGCAATCGCGTTTGCAACCCTTGCAGCCGACACATAAATCGAGCGCGTCTTTCACCGCCTCGCTGGTGAAGGCGTCTTCGGCTTTCATGCCTGGTAGTTGCCCGCTCAAGGCCAGCCGCAGCGTGTTGGCCCGGCCACGCGTCAAATGCTTCTCGTCGCGGGTCACGCGGTAGCTGGGGCACATGGTGCCCGCATCAAACTTTCTGCAATGGCCATTGTTGTTGCACATTTCCACGGCTTTTGCTAAACCATTGGCGGGGTCGCCGCCGCTGCCGGGTGCGCTGGTCTGCTCGGTGACCGGGTCGTTCTGCACGTTCCATGCGCTCCAGTCAAGCGCCGTTTTAATCGGTATGACTTTGTAGCTGGGGGCAAAGCGCATCAGGCGCGTGTCGTCCATTTTTAGCGGGTCAATCATGCGCTGCGGGCACAGCAAATTAAGAGGGTCAAGATGGTTTTTAATTTGCGCAAACGCTTGCGTGATCTTTGGGCCAAACTGCCATTCAATCCACTCGCCACGGCACAGTCCGTCGCCGTGCTCGCCGCTATAGGCCCCCTTGTAGTGGCGCACGAGGTCAGAGGCTTCTTCTGCAATCGCACGCATCTTTGTGGCACCCTCGCGCCGCATGTCCAAGATCGGCCGTACATGCAACGTGCCGACTGACGCATGGGCGTACCAGGTGCCCTTGCTACCGTGTTTTTTGAAAACCTCTGTCAGCGCGCTGGTGTATTCAGCCAGGTGCTCCAGCGGCACGGCGCAGTCTTCAATAAAGCTCACCGGCTTGCCATCACCTTTCAGGCTCATCATGATGTTCAGGCCTGCCTTGCGCACTTCCCACAGGTTTTTTTGTGGTGCGTCTTCAATCATTTCAACGACTGAGCCCGGCAAGCCTAGCTCGCCCATCAGCTCGACCAGTTGCTTGATTTTGGGTATTAGTTCAGTCTTTGATACGCCTGAAAATTCAACCAGCAATATCGCGTCAGGCTGGCCAATCAACGCCGTGCGTACCGTCGGTGCGAAGGCCGGGTTTTGCAGTGACAGCTCAATCATGGTGCGGTCTACCAGCTCGACCGCCGTGAGCGTGCCGTCACCGATTTTGACGATGTGCTGGTCCGCATCCATCGCTTTGTAAAACGTCGGGAAGTTCACCACGCCCAGTACCTTGCTGCGCGGTAGTTCACTCAGGCGCAGCTTGAGTGATTTGGTCAGCGCCAGCGTGCCTTCGCTGCCCACCAGCAGGTGCGCGAGGTTGACCGAACCGTCCTGCGTGTAAGGCTTTTCGCTCTGGTTGTTGAAGATGTCGAGGTTGTAGCCCGCAACGCGGCGCATAACTTTAGGCCAGTGTGCAACAAGCTCTGGCCGCAGAGCGTCAGACAACGTTTTAACGTAGTCGCCCAGTGCGCGTGCTTCGCCGCTGGCGGCATCCATGCGCCCCAGCTCCAGCAGGCCGCCATCCGAGCGCCAGGCTGTTATGCCCAGCACGTTATGCACCATGTTGCCGTAGGCAATGCTGCGGCTGCCGCAAGAGTTGTTGCCCGCCATGCCGCCCAGTGTGGCCTGCGCACTCGTAGACACGTCAACCGGGTACCAAAGTCCGTGTTGCTTGAGCGCAGCGTTCAGGTGGTCCAGGACGATGCCCGGCTCGACCTCTGCGCTGCGCTGTTGCACATCCACATTCAAAATATTGCGCACATATTTAGCATGGTCAATCACCAGCCCTGCGCCCACGGTTTGTCCGCACTGGCTGGTACCGCCGCCGCGCGCAATGATGGGAACATTCAGGTCGCGGCAAATGGCCAGCGCCGTTTTCACCTCGCTAGCGGAGCGGGGCACAAAAACACCCACCGGCATGATCTGGTAAATCGATGCGTCAGTAGCGTAGCGGCCTTTATCAGCGCTGGAGAAAAGTACCTCGCCTTGTGTCTCTTTAGCCAGTCGCGCGGCTAACTTGCCGGCGACTTCGTTGGTGACTTTGGCTACATCGTCATAGGCGCGCGCTGCAACGTCGCGCGTCACTTTCAGGGGGAGTGGGGCGTTCATGCTTTGGCCTTGCCGCTTGTAGTATGGGCATCAGCACGCAACTGCGCCACCACCACATCGCGCTTGTTGTGCAGGTGTGTCAGCAATACGCTGCGCATGGCTACCGGGTCGCGCGCCTCCAGTGCGTGAATCATCTGCTCATGCTCTTTCACGGCGGCTTTCCATTTGTCTTCATCCTGATTCGAGCGAAACCGCAGCGCCTGCAGGCGTGCATTGACCTGCTTGTAGGTCGAGCTCAAGACCGTATTTTTGGCCGCTGCATTGATGGCGCTGTGTATGGTGGCGTTGAGGCGATAGTAAGCTGGCAGGTCTGCCCTGGTGTGCGCTGCCAGCATTTCAAAATGCAGGGCTTTTATTTCCAGCAACTCTGCGTCAGTGATGCGCTGCGCTGCCAGCTCGCCCGATTGCGCTTCCAGCATGGCCATCACTTCAAAGGTATTGATCACGTCTTGCTCGGTCAGCTCTACGGCGATGGCACCGCGGTTGGGTAGCAACTCGACCAGTCCCTCTGCGGCCAGCATTTTGATGGCTTCGCGCAGCGGTGTGCGCGACACATTGAGCTCGTCGCTCAGCGCCCGTTCATTGAGCTTGGCACCAGGCGCAATACGGTTTTCAACCAGCATCTGCCGCAGGCGGTGGGTAACTTGCTCATGCAGGGCGGCGCGCGGGATGGAAATGATTTCAGCAGTCATTATTAAATTTTGTATGCAAAAATTACTGCTGTCAAATTCAGTGTTTACCTTTTGGTTAGACTCTATTTGATTGAAAAATAAACTTTGTATGCAAAAAATAGCCCATATTTTCTGGAGAACCCGCGTATGTTGACGCTTGATTTTCATCCCACCGGGAGACATTTTTTGCAAATCCCCGGCCCTTCGCCGGTACCCGACCGCGTTTTGCGGGCCATGAGCTACCCCACCATTGACCACCGTGGCCCGGAGTTTGCGGCGCTGGGACTGAAGGTGCTGGCTGACATTAAAAAAGTTTTCCAGACCAGGCAACCTGTCATCATCTACCCGGCTTCGGGTACAGGCGCGTGGGAGGCGGCACTGGTCAACACACTCAGCGCGGGTGACCATGTTCTGATGTATGAGACTGGCCACTTCGCTGCGCTGTGGCAAAAGTTGGCTGCCCGCCTGGGGCTTAAAACTGAAATCATCACCACGCCCGGGGCAGAGCCCTGGAGATACGGCGTGCAGGCCAGTTTGATTGAAGAGCGCTTAAAGCTCGATACCGCACACACCATCAAGGCTGTTTGCGTAGTGCATAACGAAACCTCGACTGGCGTGACCAGCAACATCGCTGCGGTGCGCAAAGCCATTGATGCGGCAAAGCACCCGGCGCTGCTCCTGGTGGACACCATTTCGGGCCTCGGTTCTGCCGACTATCGCCATGACGACTGGGGCGTTGATGTCAGCATCAGCGGCTCACAAAAAGGTCTGATGCTGCCACCCGGCCTCAGCTTCAATGCGCTGTCCATCAAAGCCATCGAGGCCAGCAAAAAAGCCATGCTACCCAAAGCCTTCTGGGCCTGGGACGAGATCATTGAAATGAATAAAACCGGCTACTGGCCGTCAACACCCAACACCAACTTGCTGTACGCATTGAGCGAAGCCTGCGACATGCTGCTGGAGCATGGCCTGGACGCAGTGTTTGCCCGCCATCAGCGCTGGGCAGAAGGCGTTCGCAGGGCTGTCAAGGCCTGGGGCTTGCAAATTCAGTGTGCCGATGCAGCCGTGTATTCACCGATCCTCACCGGCGTGATGATGCCGGAAGGTGTTGACGCAGATGCCGTGCGCAAAATCATTTATGAGCGCTTTGACTGCTCGCTCGGAACGGGCTTGGGCAAGGTCAAGGGCAAGATGTTCCGCATTGGCCACCTGGGCGACTCCAATGATTTGACTTTGATGGCGGCGATGGCAGGTTGCGAGATGGGCCTGAGACTCGCCGGGGTGAAGCTCGCAGGCTCGGGTGTGCAGGCGGCGATGGATTATTTTGCAAGCCATGCCGCTTTGGTACCCATGAAAAAAGCAGCATAAAGAGATCGTGAAAATTCAAGGAGACAAAACCATGCAACGCAGAACCATTCTCACCGCCGCAGCTGCTGGTGCCGCACTCATCGCCTCGCCCATCCTGCGGGCGCAAAATCTGCCGACCGGCCCGGTGCGCATCATCGTTGGCTTTGCGCCGGGCGGCGGCACCGACATCCTGGCGCGTGTCATCGCGCAAAAGCTCGGGGACATATGGAAGACACAGGTCATCGTCGAGAACAAGGCCGGCGCGTCCGGCACCATTGCCGCCGACTATGTGGCCAAACAGCCGGGTGACGGCGCGACGTTGCTGATGGCACACATCAACAGTCAGGCCATCACGCCCGCCCTGCAGAAGGTGAACTACGACCCGGCCAAGGATTTCCAGCCGGTGGTGCTGGTGGGTGTGACGCCCAACCTGCTGATCTGTAACGAAAGTCAGCCCGCCAAGACCGTGAAAGACCTGGTAGAGCTGTGCCGCGCCAACCCCGGCAAGATCAGCTTTGGGTCTGCGGGTACAGGCAGCGCGCAGCACCTGGCGCTGGAAATGTTCATGCTGGCCGCCAAGGTCAAGGCCATTCATGTGCCCTACAAGGGTTCCGGGCCGATGCTGACCGATTTGATAGGCGGCACCATTCAGTACAGCTTTGACACCATGACGGCGGCAACGCCCCATGTGAAGAGCGGCAAAGCCATCGCCATCGCGCAAACCCGCCTGCAGCGCGTGGGCGCCTACGCCAGCGTGCCGACAATGGCCGAGTCAGGCTTCCCCGGCTTTGAGGCCACCACCTGGTACGGCTTGGCTGGACCTGCAAAGATGCCTGTAGCCATGGCCAAGCGCATGAACGAAGACCTGAACAAGGTCATGCTCATGCCTGATGTCATGGAAAGGTTTGCTGCCTCGGGCGCACAGGATGGTGGCGGTTCTACCGAAAAGTTCGCTGACTTCATGCGCGCAGAGCAGATCAAGTGGGCCAAGATCATCAAGGACGGTGGCGTCAAGGGTGATGCGTGACCCAGCAAGGCTCCACAAGAGCGCTCCCGCTAGCAGGTGTCCGTGTGCTCGACATCAGCCAGGTCATGGCTGGACCTTATGCCTGCATGCTGCTGGCCGATCTGGGCGCGGATGTCATCAAGATCGAACCGCCCGGCGGCGGCGACCAGACGCGCGGCGCCATGGGTTTCAAGATGAAGGGCGCCGACAGCCTGGGCTTTCTGAATATGAACCGCAACAAGCGCAGCGTCACGCTCAACCTCAAGTCCAAAGCCGGACGCGATGTGCTGCTGCGCATGGTCAAGGACACCGATATCCTGCTGGAGAACTACCGGCCCGGTGCCATGAAGCGGCTCGGTCTGGGCTACGACGTCGTGAAGGACATCAATCCCCGCCTTGTCTACACCAGCATCTCCGGCTTTGGCCAGACCGGCCCGTGGTCGGACAGGCCCGGTTTTGATTTGATGGCGCAGGCCATGTCCGGCGTGATGAGCGTCACCGGCTATCCGGGCGGCCCACCGGTAAAAGCGGGCGTGCCGGTGGCGGATATTGGCTGCGCGCTGTTCGCCGTTTACGCCACGCTGTCGGCCTACATCGGCGCCAAAGCAAGTGGGCAGGGACAGCATGTGGACGCCTCGCTGTTCGACTCTGCGCTGGCCTTTTCAGTCTGGGACATTTGCGACTACTGGGGCACTGGCAAGCCGCCGGAGCCGCTGGGAACCTCGAACAAGATGACCGCGCCTTATCAGGCGATGGCTTGTTCCGACGGCTATTTCGTCATGGGCGCGAACAACCAAAAGCTGTGGCTGCAACTCTGCCAGTTGCTGGGCCGTTCCGATCTGGCAGGCGACCCACGATTTTTGACGATCTCCCTGCGACTGGCCAATCGCCCGGCACTGGAGGCCGAGCTTGAACGCAACTTTCGCCAGCAGCCCAAAGATTACTGGGTCAGCACCCTGCTCGATGCCGGCATTCCGGCTGGCCCCATCCTTTCGTACCCGGAGGCCTTTGGCAGTGAGCACGCCGCGGCTCGCGGTATGCGCATGGAAATCGATCACCCCGTGGAAGGCAAAGTGCCGAATATCGGATTTGCAGTCAAGCTCTCCGGCACGCCGCAGCAGGTGAGGCGCCATCCACCGCTACTGGGCGAACACACCGCCGAGGTGCTGGGAGAAATGGGCATCACCGCGGCCGAGCGTGCAGAACTTGAGGCGCAGGGCGCCTTCAGCGCATGAATGAAGCGCATGAGTGAAGGCCGGGTCACGCTCTCGCGCGAGGGTGCCATCGCACGGGTGGTATTCGACCGCCCGGAGGCGCGCAACGCGATGACCTGGGCCATGTATGCCCAGCTTTCAGACATCTGCAGCACCTTGCGCAGCGACGCATCGGTGCGGCTGGTGACCTTTCGCGGCGCGGGCAATGCTGCCTTCGTGGCGGGTACTGACATTGAGCAGTTCACCACCTTCCAGACCGGCGACGACGGCGTCGCCTACGAGCAGAAGATCGAGGCCTGCGTGGCCGCGTTCGAGATGCTGCCGATGCCGACCGTGGCGATTGTCGAGGGCTGGGCGGTCGGCGGCGGGCTGATTCTGGCCACAGCCTGTGACTTTCGCATCGCCTCGACCAGCGCCCGCTTCGGCGTGCCGATCGCCAAAACGCTGGGCAACTGCCTGTCGGTCGCCAACCTGGCGCGGCTGGTGGCAGCATTTGGCATGGCGCGGGTGCGGCGCATGCTGATGCTGGCTGACATCGTGGCCGCTGAAGAGGCGCTTGAAGTCGGCTTTCTCAGCCAGGTCTGTGAGCCGGGCGATATCGATGCTGCGGGGTCCGCGCTCTGCGCCCGTCTGTTGGCGCTGGCACCGCTCACCCAGAGCGTCACCAAGGAAAGCCTGCGGCGGCTGGTCGCCAACAGCCTGCCGGACGACCACGACCTGATCCGCCGCTGCTACGGCAGCGATGACTTTCATGAGGGCGTGCGCGCCTTTGTTGCCAAACAGAGCCCGGTCTGGACAGGGCGCTGATCGCGCCACAACCAGTCAGCGCCACAGCTTGAAAAAAGGGAGGAATTTTTTTATCCATGAACCCAACAAACAGACCTCTGGACGGCATTACCGTCGTCTCGCTTGAGCATGCCATTGCCGCGCCGTTTTGCACCCGTCAACTGGCGGATTTGGGGGCTCGTGTCATCAAGGTTGAGCGCCCTGGCGCTGGTGATTTTGCGCGCGCCTATGACGAGCGTGTGGATGGCATGGCGTCGCATTTTGTCTGGGTCAATCGCTCCAAGGAAAGTCTGACGCTAGACCTCAAGCAGACTGCAGCGCTGGCCGTGCTCAAAGAGCTGCTGGCCACTGCCGACGTGCTGGTGCAAAACCTGGCACCTGGCGCGGCGGCGCGCATGGGCCTGGGTTTTGCCGAGCTGGCAGCCAGCAATCCAAAGCTGATCGTTTGCGACATATCGGGCTACGGCGATGACGGCCCTTACCGCGATAAAAAGGCCTATGACCTGTTGATCCAGAGCGAAGCCGGTTTTCTGTCGGTAACCGGCACGCCAGACGAGCCCAGCAAGGCCGGCAACTCGATTGCCGACATTGCCGCTGGCATGTATGCCTACAGCAGCATATTGGCCGCGCTGCTACAGCGCGACAAGCGGGGCGGCACCGGCCGGGGCTCGCACATCGATGTGTCCATGCTTGAATCTCTGGCTGAGTGGATGAGCTACCCCCTGTACTACGCCTACGCCGGTGCGACCGCGCCACCGCGCAGCGCTGCCTCGCACGCCACGATTTACCCCTATGGCCCGTTCGCGGCTGGCGACGGCGGCACAGTCATGTTGGGTCTGCAAAACGAACGCGAGTGGCTGGTCTTTTGCAAAACCGTGTTGCGCCAACCTGAGCTGGCGACAGACCCGCTGTTTGACAGCAACGCGCGGCGCAATCAGCACCGTGATGCGCTTAAAACCATTATTTTGCAGACCTTTTCTGCGATGAGTAGTGCGCAAGTTGTGGAGCGACTCGACGAAGCGCAGATTGCCAACGCCCGCATGAACAGCATGGCCGATCTGTGGGCGCATCCGCAGCTCAAGGCGCGGGGGCGCTGGCAGCAAGTGGCGTCGCCCGTTGGCGACATACCCGCGATGTTGCC
>JBBRQQ010000010.1:0-64157 GCA_038226155.1 Burkholderiales bacterium | reverse complement strand
GGGTCGCTTAAAGTAACTAGTACGTGAGGTTAGTCCATGCGTCTGTTTTAGATCATCCTCGATATTTATTGTGAGTTGCTCATAGCAGCTCGCAACTTATCCTTCTTGCTAAGCCGCGTCTCCTTAACGCCCCCCGTCCCAGCCGGATCAGCCGCATTCACAGGCACAACCTCCACAGGCTCAAACCCTGCCACCTGCTCACGCGGCACGCTGATGCCTTGGCGCTTTTCTATCAGGCGCCAATGCGCTTCTGTCGATGCGCTGACAAAGCTGATGGCGATGCCTGCTTCGCCTGCTCGTGCGGTGCGGCCTATGCGGTGGGTGTAGTCGTCTGCCGAGCGGGGCAGGTCGTAGTTGACGACTACCGGTAGCCGCGCAATGTCGAGGCCGCGGGCGGCTACGTCTGTGGCTACTACTACCTGTACGATTTTGGCCTTGAAGTCCATTAGCACCTGCTTGCGTTTGCCCTGGCTTAGTTCTCCATGGAAGGGCTCGGCCTCAATGTGTACCTTGCGCAGTTTGTCGGCGACGATTTCTGCGGCGTGTTTGGTGGCTACAAACACCAGCACACGGCTCCACTTTTCAGTCTCAATTAAATGCCGCAGTAGCTGGGTGCGTCTAGGCGCGTCTACTTCGATGGCGCGCTGGGCAATGTCCAGCTTTGTCTCATCTTCTGTTTGCACATTGACGCGCAGCGGCTCGTGCAACAGGCTTGCGGCCAGCACTTCGATGGCGGGCGGGAAAGTGGCTGAGAAAAACAGGTTTTGCCGCTTGGCGGGCAACAGGGCCAGGATGCGATTGAGCTCTTCGCCAAAGCCCAGGTCCAGCAGTCGGTCCGCTTCATCCAATACCAGCATTTGCACGCCATCAAGCTTGAGGGCGTTGTGTGCCAGCAAGTCAATCAGGCGGCCAGGTGTGGCGACCACGACGTCGGCACCGCTACGCAGGCCCATCATTTGCGGATTGATCGACACGCCACCGAAAACGACGGTGACCTTGGGCAACTGTGGTAAATATTTTCCGAAAGCCACGATGGCTTCACCCACCTGCGCGGCCAGCTCGCGCGTGGGCACCAGCACCAGGCCGCGCACGATGCGGGTTTTGGTGAGTGGTGCGTCCATCAACAGTTGCAGCATGGGCAGCGCGAAAGCGGCGGTTTTGCCAGAGCCGGTTTGCGCGGAGCCGACCACGTCGCGCCCTTGCAGAATCGTCGGGATGACGGCCTGCTGAATGGCAGTGGGCGCTGCATAGCCCTTTTCAGTCAGCGCACGCTGGAGCGCAGGCAGGATGGCGGGTGAAAAACCGAGGGCGCTAAATGGCATGAAGACTTTGGTGAGGGAATGGAAATCAGCGTTTGAGTTTAAGCCTTGGGCTAATTTGCTCAAAAAACGCTCAAAAACAGGTTTTGAGGCCAATTTCAGGCACTAAATAGGGCTCTAGCCCAATGAATACGGGCGTCAACAGCTACTAAAGTTGTAGCAACCTTCATCTCACAAACCGTTGACAGGTTCAGGTGTCAGAGCAGCTTGCCGGGGTTCATCAGGTGGTTGGGGTCAAACGCGCGCTTGATGCTCATCATCAGCTCCATCTCAAGCGGGGACTTGTAGTGGCGCAGCTCGTCGCGGCGCAGCTGGCCTACGCCGTGCTCGGCGCTGATGCTGCCTTTGTAGCTGACCACCAGATCGTGCACCACGCGGTTGAGCAGGGCTGTTTCGGTTTTGATGCTTTGAGCCGACGCGCAGGGGCCCAGCAGCACGTTGTAGTGCAGGTTGCCGTCGCCCAGGTGGCCAAAGTTGATGATGCGCGCTTGCGGGCTGGCTTTCAGCACCGCCGCGTCTGCTTCAAAAGCAAACGCGGCGAGTGACGATATTGGCAGGGCGATGTCATGCTTGACGACAGCGCCAGCGCGCACCTGCGCTTGCGAGATGCCTTCACGCAGCTTCCACAGTGCTTTGGCCTGTGTGGCGCTGCTGGCGACGATGGCGTCGAGTATCCAGTCACCTTCCATGGCGCTGGCTAACGCGCTTTCAAGCACCGCTTGCAGGCCGGTGTCTTCGGTATCGCTCAGTTCTATCAATGCGTTAAACGGTGTGCTTGTGCCTAGCGGAGCGCGTGTGTCGGTGACGTGCTCCAACACCAAAGCCAGCGATGCGGCAGACATCATTTCAAACGCGCACAGCCTTTCGCCACAACGGGCCTGTAGCTGGTTGAGCAGGGTGACGAGTTGCGCCACGCTGTGCGCACCAACCCAGGCGGTTGCGCGTGCGGTGGGTTCGGCAAACAGCTTTAAAACCGCACCCGTAATGATGCCCAGCGTGCCTTCAGACCCGACAAACAAGCCGCGCAAGTCGTAACCGGTATTGTCTTTGCGCAGGCCGCGCAAGCCGTCCCAGACGCGGCCATCGGGCAATACCACTTCAAGGCCCAGCACCAGGTCGCGCATATTGCCGTAGCGCAGCACCGCAATGCCGCCCGCGTTGGTGGCCAAGTTGCCGCCCACGGTGCAACTGCCTTCTGCGCCCAGGCTTAATGGAAAAAAGCGCTGTACGCTGCGCGCGGCTTCTTGTGCGTTGGCCAAAATCACACCCGCATCAACCGTTAGCGTGTTGTTGATGGCGTCGATGGCACGAATCTGATTCATGCGGGTGGTTGACACAAGCACCTGCGCCCCACTGGCATCGGGCGTGGCACCGCCGCTCATGCCAGTGTTGCCGCCCTGGGTGACGATGGGCGTGTGCGTGGCGTTGCACACGCGCACAACGGCTGCAACTTCCAGCGTATTGGCAGGGCGTACCACCACAGGCACTCGCCCTTGCCATTTGCCCAGCCAGTCGCGTGTGTAGGGCGCCTGCGCTTCGGAATCGACTACCAAGCCCGCTGGGCCAACGACGGCCAGCAGCTGGTCTAGCAGGGCTGCGTTAGACATCGGTGCGGGTAAGGTGCCAACCCAGTTGCACGCGGCCAATCGCCATGGCTACTGCCGCCTGGCTGGGTTCAATCACCGGGATGCCCAAGGCTGCTTGCAAAGGTGCCTGGTAAACCGCCATGCCGGCGCAGCCCATCACAATCACGTTGGCGCCTTTTTCGTCACGCAGGCGTTTGCCTGTGGCCAGCATGCGCGAGAGCGTGGCGTCATACTGGCCCAGCTCGGTCACGTTCAGGCCAATCGCCAGCTCGCCGGCAAAGCGGTCCATCAAACCCATGGCACCGTAGGCGCGCAAGTGCCGGGGTATGGAGCCGTCCAGAATCGCAATCACGCCAAAGTTCTGCCCCATGGTCAGGGCGGTCAGCAAGCCGCATTCCATGATGCCCAGCACCGGCGTGGCCACCGGGTTGCTGGCGGATTGGGCCAGCGCTTCACGCACTGCAAACAGGCCGGGGTCGCTAAAGCAGGCAATCACCACAGCAGCGGCGGGGGGCTTTTGCTGGGCCAGCGAGCGTGCCAGTTGCACCAGTGGCAACGTGACTGATTCCACATCAAACTGGGTTTGTATGCCGGGTGGGCCAGCGTCCAGCGTCAGGCATTCAATAGCCGGGCCGCCCGCCATACGCAGCGGCGCCATGGCCGCGTCAATGCCCTTTGTGACGGCGACGGTGCTGTTGGGGTTAATGACATAAATGGTGGGTTGTTCGTTGTTTGCATGGGTCACGTTGGTGCTCCTGAATGTTTTTGACTCTACTCGCGCTGTACAAACTGCGCCTTGCCGATTTGTGCTGCGCCCTTAACATTTTGTTAATTCAGCCTGCAAAAACATTTAAAGTCACGCGCATGTCACTAAATTTGCGCCAGATTGAAATTTTCAGGGCGGTCATGACGACCGGCACCATCAGCGGTGCGTCGCAATTGCTGTTTGTGTCTCAGCCCGCCGTCAGCCGCTTGCTGTCGCACACCGAGCAGCGCGTGGGCTTTGCGCTGTTTGAGCGCATCAAGGGCCGCCTTTATGCTACGCCCGAGGCTAAGAAGCTGTTTCACGAGGTCGAATCGGTTTACCAGGCTGTGCAACGCGTCAATGAGCTTGCGGCAGATTTGTCTAAAAACCGAAGCGGTATTTTGAATATTGTGTCCAGCCCCAGTGTTGGGCAGATGTTGATTCCCGAAGCGCTGGCGCTGTTCAGGGCCGCGCACCCCGACGTGAAATTAACCTTTCAAACACTCGGCTACGGTTATTTAAAAGACCGCCTGCTCAGTCACCAGGCTGACCTGGGCATCATTATTTTGCCAATGGAGCACCCGAATCTTGAAGTCACCCCGCTGTGCCAAAACCGGCTGGTGTGCATTTTGCCGTACAACCACGAGCTGACGCGCCGCGCAACATTGACCTTGGCTGACCTGCGGCCTTACCCCTTGATCTCGTATGAGAGAGACACGCCGTTCGGTATCCTGGTCGCCAAGATGTACCAGACTGCTGACGAGCCACTGGTGGCAGCGATTGAGGTCGGTTCGCCGCAAAACGCGGGGTCGCTGGTGCACATGGGCGCAGGCGTGGCGCTGGTTGATGAGTTTTCGGTCCGCAGCTGGTCGGCCAACAGCCAGCTCGTGGTGCGCCCGGTCGCGAACGCGCCTATCTTGCAGGCCAACCTGGTGCACATGCGGTTTGAGCCTTTGTCGCAACTCACCCAGGCCTTTATGGCGCAGCTCAAGCAACTGGTACGAGAGCAGGGCTTTGGCTTGCCCGACAGCAACATCGCTAAAGCTGCGAGCCCGAAAACGGTGGTGTCAAAAAAGCAAGGTATCCTAAAACCTTAACAACAGGTTAAGGGTTCTAGACAAAAAGGCATGCGACATTTTCGCGCTCTGGCCACAACAATGCTCCACCTTTAGCCATACCGTTAGCCAACACCTATGCCCAACGTCGCAAACATTCAAGCCACGCTCGACAACGCCAAAGGCGTGTACACCATTTGCCCCACGCCGTTTAAAGCCGACACCTCGCTGGATCTGGACAGTATTGCTTCCCTGGTTGACTTTCAGGTCAAGGCGGGTGTGACAGGCTTGGCGGTACTGGGGTTTTTGGGTGAAGCGCACAAGTTATCCAACGCTGAGCGCCGCTCGGTGGTTGCCGCGTTTGTTAAGGAGTCCGCAGGCAGCGTGCCGGTGTGGGTCGGCGTGCGCGCTTTGGGTATAGCAGGGGCGATCGAGCAAGCCAAAGAAGCCGCAGACCTGGGTGCCGCCGCCGTGTTTGCTGCACCGTTAGACAACGCATCCGACGCGGTACAGTTTGACTACTACAAATCGGTGGCTGCGGCTTTGCAAGTGCCGGTGATTATTCATGATTTCCCCGACTCATTTGGTACTGAAATCACGGCGGAAGTGATTGCCAAACTGGGCCGTGAAGGCGGGGTTGGCATGATCAAGATGGAGGAACCTCCCGTGGGCCAAAAAATCACCAAAATACGCGACCTTTCACAAGGCAGCATGCGCGTGTTTGGCGGTCTGGGCGGCGTGTACTTTCTGGAAGAGCTGCAACGCGGCGCCGTCGGCACCATGACAGGCTTTGCTTACCCCGAGATTCTGGTGCGCATCTACGCACAATTTGCAGCGGGCGACCACGCGGGTGCTGCGGCCACGTTTGATAAATATTGCCCCTTGATCCGCTACGAATTTCAGCCCAAGATCGGCCTGGCCCTGCGCAAATACATTTACAAGCAACGCGGTGTGATAGCCTGCGACATGATTCGCTCCCCCGGTATGCGCATGGATGCAGTGACCGCGGCAGAGCTGGAAGCTACTGTGAAGCGCGTTGGTTTGTCGCTGGCAACCCAGGGCGTGGTCAGCGTTTAATGAATGGGTTTAATGAGTGGGTTTAATGACTGAGCTGGATAACGATTTTGATGTAACGGTACGCGGTGGCCGCGTATCGACCGCTAGCAACACCTTTGAAGCAGATATTGGCATCAAGGGCGGCATCATCACAGCCGTAGCTCCCAACTTGCCAGCGGGTCGCCGCGACATCAACGCCGCTGGGCGCTGGGTACTACCTGGCGGTATCGACAGCCATGTGCACATCGAGCAACTGTCAGGCATGGGCATGATGTGCGCAGACGATTTTTACTCGGGCACCGTGTCTGCGGCCTTTGGCGGCACTACCACCATCATCCCGTTTGCGGCGCAGCACCGGGGCAAGCGCATACGTGACGTGGTGACCGACTACGCCGTGCTGGCCAGCAAAAAAGCTGTCATCGACTACGGCTTTCATCTGATACTGGCCGACCCGGACGAAGTGGCATTGACGCACGATTTGCCCATGGCAATCAAAGCCGGCATCACATCGCTCAAGGTCTACATGACCTACAACGCCCTCAAGCTTGACGATTACCAGTTGCTTGACGTGATGGCGCTGGCGGGCAGCCACGGCGCGCTGGTGATGATTCACGCTGAAAACCACGACATGATTCGCTGGATTGCCCAGCGCCTGCTCGACGGTGGCCATACAGCGCCGAAGTTTCATGCTGTCGCGCATGATGCGCTGGCTGAGTCGGAGGCTGGCAATCGCGCGATTGCGCTGTCGCGCCTGATTGATGTGCCGGTGCTGCTGGTTCATGTTGCGGGTGCCGAAACGGTGGAGCTGGTGCGGTCTGCGCGGCGGCTTGGCAGCAAGGTGTACGCCGAGAGCTGCCCGCAGTATTTGTTTTTAACGGCCGACGATATTGACCTGCCCGGCCTGGAAGGTGCCAAGTTTTGCTGCAGCCCACCGCCGCGCGACGCACGATCTCAGCAAGCTGTGTGGGACGGCCTGAAAGACGGCACGCTGGGCCTGTATTCATCAGACCATGCACCGTACCGCTTTGACGACAGCGGCAAACTGCCCAAAGGCGATGCCACCACTTTTAAAGACATGGCCAATGGCGTGCCCGGTATAGAGCTGCGCATGCCGCTACTTTTTTCTGAAGGCGTGATGCAGGGCAAATTAACCATCAATGAGTTCGTCGCATTAACTGCCACCAACCATGCCCGCATGTATGGCCTGGCGCATTGCAAAGGTGATATTGCGGTGGGTCTGGACGCTGACCTGGCGCTGTGGAACCCTGAGCGTGAAGTGACTGTAAGTACCGCCATGCTGCACGACAACGTCGGCTATACGCCGTATGAGGGCAAACAACTGCGCGGCTGGCCCGAGCTGGTGATGAGCCGGGGCCGCGTGGTGGTGGAACGCAACACCTTGCAGGTTGAGCGCGGCAGTGGCCACTACATTGCGCGGCGCAGCCCGGAGTTGATGCCGATTGTTCAGAAGAATGGGGCGAACCAGGCGCAGCAGAACACCGCATCACGCCTACCGGGTATGCTGGGCCTGAAAGGAAAAGCATGGCCGACAACTTAGTAAAAGAGCCTCAGCCCCATAAGTCATTTGGCGAGCGCTTTGGTCTGGCGGTTGCGCAAATGGGCCCAGTGCACCTGGCCGACAGCCGTGCCAGCGTGGTGCAGCGCCTGCTGGCCATGATGCGTGAGGCCGCTTCACGCGGCGCAAAAATGGTGGTGTTTCCAGAGCTGGCATTGACCACGTTTTTCCCGCGCTACTGGATGGAAGATGCCGAGGTCAACGCCCGCTTTTTTGAAACCAGCATGCCAGGCCCCGAGACCCAGGTGCTGTTTGACGAAGCGCGCAAATTGTCCATTGGTTTTTACCTGGGCTATGCCGAAATGACGGCTGAAGGCCAGCGCTTCAACACCTCTATTTTGGTCAACGAGCAGGCGCACATTGTGGGGCGTTACCGCAAAATCCATTTGCCGGGTCACAGCGACCACAAGCTTGATGCACCATTTCAGCACCTGGAAAAGAAGTATTTTGAAGTCGGTAACGACGGCTTTGGCGTCACGCCCATGCTGGGTACACACATCGGCCAGTGCATTTGCAATGACCGCCGCTGGCCTGAAACCTACCGAGTGATGAGCTTGCAAAGCGCACGCGTCGTCGTGCTGGGCTACAACACCCCGTCATGGAATATTCACTGGACTGAAGCACCGCACCTGCGCATGTTTCACCACTTGCTGTCACTGCAGGCCAATGCCTACCAAAACGGCCTGTGGGTGGCGGCGGCGGCCAAATGCGGTAGCGAAGACGGCTTTCACATGATTGGCGGCTCGGCCATCGTGTCACCCACCGGTGAAATCACCGCGCAGGCGCAAAGCGAAGAAGACGAAGTAATTTTTACCAATTGCGACCTTGCTCTGGGGAACAACTTTTTAAACCATGTGTTTAATTTTGCCAAGCACCGCAGGCCCGAGCATTACCGTTTGATCGTCGAGCGCACTGGAGCTGGCCCGCCTCTTGCATCAGCTGAGTTAGCGATTTCTGCAACCCGTTCAACTTAAGTTTTAACCCATATCAAGGAGTCATTTCATGCTGTCAACTCTCCATTTCTCATCGACGCGCTTTGCGTTGCTTTCAGTCCTTGCCACCTCGCTACTGGGCGGCGCCGTGCTGGCACAAACTGGCGCGCCGCTGCGCACTGGAGTTGACGCTACCTTTGCGCCGCACGCCATGGTCAAACTCGATGGTGGTTTGCAGGGCTTTAACATTGAACTGGGCGAAGAGCTGGCCAGGCGCCTGCAACGCAAAATAGAGATTGAGGGTACCGAGTTCTCGGGCCTTGTCCCCGGCCTGAATGCGAAAAAATACGACTTTATTCTGGCCCCTGTAACCGTTACGCCCGAGCGTGCCAAGGCCATGCTGTTCACCGAAGGCTATCTTGATACCGACTACACCTTCGTCATCAAAAAAGGCGCACCCGCCATCAGGACGCTGGACGATCTGAAGGGTAAAACCATCTCGGTCAACAAGGGCTCTGCCTACGAAAACTGGGCAAAAGACAACATGGCTAAATACAGCTTCAAGTACGACGTGTACGGCAACAACGCCGATGCGGTACAGGCTGTGCAGTCGGGCAGGGCAGACGCCAACCTGGCCGGCAGCACTGTGGCGGCATGGGCGGCCAAACAAAACCCTGCGGTACAAACCACCATGACCATCAAAACCGGGCTGGTTTGGGCGCTGGCGTTCAGGCTTGACGACAAGGCTGGCCGCGACGCAGCGGGCAACGCCCTGAAATGCATGAAGATGGACGGCACGGTTGGCAAAATAGCCAACAAGTGGTTCGGCTACACCCCTGCGGCTGACGCTGCCGCCATGAAAGCCGCGGTAGGCCAGGGCGTTGAAGGGCTGGATGGCTATGACCCAACGCCTGCCAAGCCGGTTTGCATCAAGGTTTAATTTTTCAACTCATGCTGCCACCCCCCATTCTTGAAATCATTGGGCTGCACAAGTCCTTTAAAGAAAATGAGGTGCTGTGTGGCATTGACTTGCGGGTGCGGCCTGGCCAATTGGTGTGTGTCATTGGCCCTTCGGGGTCTGGCAAAAGCACCATGTTGCGCTGCTGCAACCGGCTTGAAGAACCCAGCGCTGGCCAAATTGTGGTGGACGGCATCGACATCATGGCAACCACCACCAACCTCAACCAGGTGCGCCAGAGCATTGGCATGGTGTTTCAGCAGTTCAACCTGTACCCGCATCTGAGCGTGCTGGCCAATGTCACGCTGGCGCTGCGCAAGGTGCAGGGGCATTCGCGTGAAGAGGCCGAGCAACGCGGTATGGCGGCACTCAGGCAGGTTGATCTGGTCGACAAGGCGGGCAGCTTTCCGGCTCAGTTGTCGGGCGGCCAACAGCAGCGTGTGGGCATTGCGCGGGCAATTGCACTGGACCCCAAAGTCATGCTGTTTGACGAGCCCACCAGCGCACTGGACCCCGAACTGGTGGGCAGTGTACTCAAGGTCATGCACCAGCTGCGCAGCACCGGTATGACCATGCTGGTGGTGACGCACGAAATGGATTTTGCCCGCCAGGCCGCAGACCATGTGGTGTTCATGGACCGTGGCGCAATTGTCGAAGAAGGCCCCCCCAGCCAGGTGTTTGATGCGCCCGAGCAGGAGCGTACACGCGCCTTTTTGTCGCGCTACAGCCAAGCCGCCTAATCGGCATTTGGTCGGCATTTATTCGTCTTTATTGAGCACGATCTTGGCCATCGCACCCGCAGGCATAGACCAACTGATTCACACGTTTTTTAACGCTGACGTTGCAGCGCTTTACTGGCGCGACATCGCTCGCGGTATGGGCATTACCGCGCTGCTTAGCGCTGCAGTGGTGCTGGCAGGTTTGGCGCTTGGGCTGGTGCTGGCCGTCTTGCGGTCATTGCAATGGCGGGCGGTAACGCTGGGCGTGGTGGTGTTTGCCGACGTGCTGCGCTCGCTGCCGCCATTGGTCATCATCATCGTGTTTTTCTTTGCCTTTCCGTTTATTGACTTGTCCATGTCAGCCTTTACTGCGACCTGGCTGTCACTGAGCCTGGTGTTGGCGGCCTATGCCGAAGAGAGTATCTGGGGTGGCATACAGTCCTTGCCCATCGGGCAATCAGAAGCCGCGCGGTCAACCGGCTTGTCGTGGTGGCAAACCATGGCCTGGGTAGTGCTGCCGCAGGCGTTGCGCCTGGCTGTGCCGCCGCTGACCAACCGCGTCATTTCCGTCACTAAAAACACGGCGTTGGGATCTGTGGTGGCGCTGAGTGAAATTCTCAACACCTCACAATCAGCCAGCAGCAATGCGGGCAACCCCACGCCTTTGATGCTGGGCGCAGCGGCCTACCTGCTGCTGTTCGTGCCGGTGGTTCTGTTCTCGCGCTGGCTTGAGACACGCTGGATTTACAAGCGCTAGGTCAAAAAAATGGAAGCGCTACAGCAAAACTTTTTCAATCTGGCGATTTACCGCGAGGTGTTTCCGTTCCTTCTGCGCGGGTTGTGGACGACCATCTGGCTGTCGCTGCTCGTCATTCCTACGGGCTTGCTGTCAGGGCTGGCGCTGGCGTTGGTAGCAACACAAACCCGTCATCGCTGGCTGCGGATTTTGATTGCGGTGTACATCGACTTGTTTCGCTCGTTTCCACCGCTGGTGCTGCTGATTTTGATTTACTTCGGGGCACCTTTTCTGGGTCTTGATTTGCCCAAGCTGGCAGCAGTGGCTATTGGTTTCATGCTCAACAACTCTAGCTATTTTTCAGAGGTGTTCAGGGCGGGCATTGAAAGTGTACCCAGCGGCCAAATGGAGGCGGCTCGCTCCACCGGCCTTACCCGCATGCAGGCGCTGCGCCATGTGATCGTGCCGCAGGCCACGCGTAATGTGATGCCTGATTTGGTCAGCAATGGCATCGAGGTCGTCAAGCTCACGACGATTGCCAGCGTCGTGGCGCTGCCCGAGCTGCTGCGTGTGGCGCGCGACGCCCAGTCGCTGGTATACAACCCGTCACCCATCGTGCTTGCAGCGCTGCTGTACCTTGCGCTGCTGTGGCCGCTGGTGCGCTGGCTTAGCAGGTTAGAGAACCGCAGCAGGGTGGTGCGATAGGCCGTGCCGCGATTGTGTTTTTCCTGAAAATGATCAAAAGCGCTTCTAAAACTCAAAAAGTGGTCATTCTCAGCCATAAAAACGGCTGAAGCCCAATTAATACGGGCGTTACCAGCTACGAAAATAATAGCGGATAGATTTAAAATGGCTTGTTGGCCGTCCCTGTTTTAAAAAATCCGGCGCGTCCAAAGCTAATGCACCGGCGGTGCCTGGCCACACCCTATCGGTGTTATGTTTTAAGCTTGACGTTAAAACTTTTTTTACCGTATTTCTTTTGGAGCATTTTGATGGCCAAATTTTTTCGTATCAGCGCAGCTGCGGCAGTGGTTGCGTCTCTTGCGGCGTTCAGCTTGCCGATAGCCGCACAAGACTACCCCTCCAAGCCCATCACGCTCATCATGAGCTTTCCGGCCGGGTCTGGCGTGGACGTAGTGGCACGCGCCATTCAAGAGCCGCTGTCAAGGCAACTTGGGCAGCCGGTGGTGATTGACTACAAGGTCGGCGCCGCCGGCAACATTGCCAGTGAATATGTAGCCCGCGCCAAACCTGATGGCTACACGCTGGCTTTTGGCACAGCGGCCACGCATGGCAGCAATGCGGCGCTGTATAAAAAATTGCCCTTCGATGTAGAAGCCGACTTTGTGCCAGTTGCACCCGTGCTGGATGTGTCCAACGTGCTCACCATCAACCCCGATGTCATCAACGTCAAAACACTGAAGGAGTTTGTCGACCTGGTCAAAGCCAACCCTGGCAAATACAACTACGCATCTACCGGCAACGGCGCGGGTACGCACATGGCGTTTGCCGAGTTCAATTCGCGTCTCGGCCTGAACATGACGCATGTGCCCTACAAGGGCGGGCCGGAAGCCATAGGCTCGGTGGTACGCGGCGAGACCTGCTGCATCATGAACCAGGTGCAGACAGTGCTGGCGCAGTACAAGGCCGGCAAAGTGCGGCTGCTGGGCGTGACCACGCTGCAAAGCGTGGCGGCTGTCAAGGAAGTGCCGACGATTGCGTCCAGCGGCTTGCCCGGCACGCGCGGTTTTGACAGCTCCATCTGGTTTGGCATATTTGCGCCCAAGGGCGTCGACGCAGGCATCATCGACAAGCTCAACGCAGCCATCAAAGTGGTGCTAGAAGACCCCGAGCTGCGCGCCAGGTTTGAAAGCCAGGGCAACGCCGTGCGTATTGAGACCCCGGTCCAGTTCAAGCAGACCGTGCATTCCAATCGCCTGAAATGGGCCGAGGTCGTGAAGGCCGCCAATATCAGCATTGAATGAATGACACCCCAACAGGCCTGGTTGCACTTGAGCAGCGCCTGGCTAAAGACCTTCAATGCCTGGGCTGGCCTGCGCGTAGCTGGATGCCCAGGCGCGAGCGGGCGGCTGGCGATGGTGATGCTGAACTGGTCGATGTAGCGATCATTGGCGGCGGGCAGGCCGGTCTGGCGGCGTCAAGCGCGCTCACGCAACTGGGCATTCGCAGTGTGGTGTTTGACAGCGCCCCTGCTGGCCTTGAAGGCCCCTGGGCCACCACCGCTCGTATGGAAACCTTGCGGTCACCCAAAGAGCTCACCGGCCCGGCGCTGGGCCTTGCTGCGTTGACGTTCAGGGCGTGGTTTGAGGCGCAGTTTGGCGACGCAGCCTGGGCGCAGTTAGACAAAATTCCGCGTATGCAGTGGATGCAGTACTTGCGCTGGTACCGCCGTGTGATGGCGATTGAAGCGCGTAACGACAGCCTTGTCACGGCCATCAAGCCGCGCACAGATGGAAGCGTTTGGCTTGATGTGCATACGCCTGACGGTACGGCAACCGTTTTGGCCCGCCGTGTGGTGTTGGCGACGGGGCGCGACGGCCTGGGCGGCCCGGCGGTGCCTGTGTTTGTTGAAGGCATAGACCGTACAAAGTGGGCGCATTCAGCCGACGTGATGGACTATGGCCAGCTCGAAGGCCTGCGCGTGGGCGTGGTCGGCGCAGGCGCCTCGGCTATGGACAGCGCCGCCACGGCGCTTGAGGCAGGCGCAAAAAGTGTTGAGCTGCTGATTCGGCGCGCCGACATGCCGCGCATCAACAAATCAAAAGGCGCTGGCGTAGCGGGCCTCACGCAGGGGCATTTTGATTTGCCTGACGAGCACAAATGGCGTATTCGCCACTACATCAACGAGCAAAGCGTGCCACCCCCGCGCGGCAGCACGCAGCGCGTGGCTCGCCATGCCAATGCGTACTTTAATTTTGGATGCCCGATTGGCTCTGTGCAGCAGTACGGCGATGTGCTCCATGTCGCCACACCAAAGGGCAAGTTTGTGGTCGATTTTTTGATCGTGTCTACCGGCTTCAAGGTGGACTGGTACAAAAGGCCCGAGTTTGCGGCTATCGCTCCGCATGTGCGCGCCTGGAAAGACCGCTACCCAACGCCACGTGGGCAGGATGATGCAGAGCTTGAAGATTCGCCCGACGTCGGTCCGGTATTTGAGCTGCTGGAAAAAGCGCCAGGTGTTTGCCCCGGCCTTGATCGCATCCACTGCTTTTGCTACCCGGCCACGCTGTCGCATGGCGCGTTGTCGGGCGATATTCCTTCTATCAGCGATGGTGCTCGTCGCCTGGCCAATGGCATCGCCAGCCTTTTTTATTCGGAAGACTTTGAGCAGCATTTCGCCACGTTGCAAGCCTACGACGAGCCCGAACTGATGGGCGATGAGTGGACAGCTGCGCTACCGCCAGCGCTACGCACAGCGCAGGCTGTAAAAACCAACACCACAGAAAAAATATGAACACTTCCCATGACGTGATTGACCAGATAGTTCCCCTGAACCCAAGCCAGACCACTTACGCGGTGCGGCACGAGCGCGCCAAGGTGGTGGCATCAACCCAGGGCAGCTATGAGGCGATGTTTTCAAACGCTGTAGAAGGCATCAGCGAGACCGAGCGCTTGCTGGTCGCGCTTCATGCCTGCCGCTTGTCGAATGCGAGCAGTCTCGCCACGCATTACCGCGAGCAACTGTTGACAACCGGTGTCGACCGCAACTTGATTAACGTAATTGACAGCAACGCAAGTCAGGCCAATTTAGACGCGCGCCTGCAAATCATTTTGCACTTCACCAGCACTTTGATTTTGCGTCCGCTTGAGGGCGACAAGCAGGCGATTGATGTACTGGCAGGCGCTGGCTTGACAACACCAGCCATCGTTGCGCTCGGGCAACTGATTGCATTTTTATCGTATCAAATCCGCATGACCGCGGGCTTGCAGGCCATGGCTGCACTGGAGCAGGCCGCATGAACAACCTACTGAACAAGACGATCAACATCAAAGGCTTTACCAACGCGGTTTTAGACTGGAAAGCCTGGCTGCCCATTGTCAAATTGGCGGAGGCTACACCTGAGCAAATTGCTGCGCTGGACGAGATGAGTCCGGTGGCCAAACAGTCCGCCTACTTTTTGCTGCTGGCGCACCAGACCGACATGCTGCTGCAACGCTCCATAGCGTTTAACGCCATCATGTTTGCGCCAGCGGGCCTGCCACGCGCCGAGCGCGAGCTGGGTGCAACGGTTGCTTCCCGCGTGAACGGCTGTGTCTACTGCGCGTCGGTACATGCGCAGCGCTTTGAGCAGCTTGCCAAGCGCAGCGACGTAATTGAGCAATTGTTTGAAGATCCCGCAAGCGCGGGCACCAGCGTTAGAGAAAAAGCCATCATTGCGTTTTCAATCGAGTTGACGCTAAGACCAGACAGCATTTCAAAAGAGCACATTCGGGCCTTGAAAGTTGCGGGCTTAAATGATGGTGAGGTGCTGGACTTGATACAGTCGGTGGCACTGTTCGCCTGGGCTAACCGTTTGATGCTCAACCTGGGTGAGCCGATTTTTCCAACTGCGTAGCTTTGCCTGAAAGTGCTTATGTTTTTAACCTATTTCGATGATCGTCCGCGCCGCCTGCTGGCGCTGGTTTGCGCCGCTTGCATCGCCATGCTGGCCTTTGGCCTGTACCTGCAGCATGTGGTGGGGCTTGAGCCTTGCCCGATGTGCATCGTGCAACGTTACGCGCTGGTGCTGGTGGCGATTGTTTGCGGGCTGACAGCTTTCAGCGCGCGCATGGGCGTTTTGGTGGGCGGTGCTTTTGTGACGCTGCTGTTGGCCGGTTTTGGCGCTTTTGTAGCGGCACGCCAGAGCTTTTTGCAGTGGTACCCTCCAGAGATAGCTTCTTGCGGGCGTGACTTTTACGGAATGATTGAAACCTTTCCGCTCAAGCGCGCCATTCCCATGATCTTCAAGGGCAGCGGTGACTGCACGAAGATTGACTGGACCTTTCTGGGCGGCTCCATTGCCAACTGGTCGTTTGTCAGCTTTACAGCGATTGCCATCGTCATGCTGGTGCTGATGCAGCGCCAGTGGCGCAGGCGCTAAAAGCCGTTTCAAACCCAAAAAATGCCGCAAAATCGGCATTTTCAGCCTCTAAAAGTAGCCGAGAGCCAATAAATACGGGCGTGACCAGCTACTAAATAAATAGCAGGCTAGTGTGCGGGCTAGTTATGTTTCAGTGCGAAATCCCAGGCCATTTTGGCCAGCACCGGCGCACCAGCAGCCGAGGTGACGGCCTGCGCGCTTGAGGCGGTGCCGGCTTCGACCCGCTTGGCAATGCCCTGCAAAATTGCAGCCAGACGAAACAGGTTGTAGGCGAGGTAAAAATTCCAGTCAGTCTTGAGCGCCTCTGGCGTGGTGATGCCGGTGCGGTCGCAATAAAGCTTGATGTAATCGCCCTCAAGCGGAATGCCAAGGCTGGCTACGTCAAGGCCGCCAATGCCCCGGAACGCGCCAGGCGTGATGTGCCAGGCCATGCAGTGGTAGCTGAAATCAGCCAGCGGATGGCCCAGCGTTGACAGCTCCCAGTCGAGCACTGCCAGCACGCGTGGCTCGGTGGGGTGAAACATCAGGTTGTCCATTCTGAAGTCACCATGCACGATAGAGCTCAATGCTTCATCTCGTGCGCTGGCCGGAATGTTGGCTGGCAGCCAGGCTATCAATTGATCCATCTCGGGGATGGGCTTGGTGATGGACGCTGCGTACTGCTTGCTCCAGCGGCCAATCTGGCGTTCAAAGTAATTGCCGGGACGGCCATAGTCGGCCAGACCACGCTCTGCAAATTTGACTTTGTGCAGGCTTGAGATGACGCGGTTCATTTCGTTATAAATCTCGCTGCGCTGGGTGTTGCTCATGCCGGGTAAGGCCTGGTCCCACAGCACGCGGCCTTCAACAAACTCCATCACATAAAACGCACGGCCTATGACCGATTCATCCTCACACAGGCAATACATTTTGGCCACTGGCACATCGGTGCCTTGCAGACCCTGCATGACTTTGAATTCGCGCTCGACCGCATGGGCCGAAGGCAGGAGTTTGGCAACCGGGCCGGGCTTGGCCCGCATCACGTAAGCCTTTTCAGGCGTGACCAATTTATACGTGGGGTTGGACTGGCCACCCTTGAATATTTCCACGCCGAGGGTGCTGATGCGCGGCTCGGTAGCTGGCATATGCTGGTTTAAATAGGTGCGCAGCGCCTCGATGTCAAAGGCCTGCTGGCCGGTAACGGCACGGGTGCCAACGAAGTGGTCAAAGTTGCTCATGGTCAATCGCTTTGTCTTTGCGTTCTAGTTGTTTTTTTCGAGATCGGATTCCGAGATGCGTAGCAAGGCTTCGCGGCTGCGCACCACCAGGCCGCCGGGCTCGATGCGGATGGCGTTTTCACGCTCCATGGCTTTGAGCTCCTGGTTGACCCGCTGGCGTGAGGCGCCCAGCAACTGGGCCAGCTCTTCCTGAGCCAGTTGCAGGCTGATGCGTACATCGCTGTTGCCCTCCAGACAGGGCACGCCGTAGCTGCGCGCCAGATGCAGCAACTGCTTGGCCAGGCGTGCGCGCAGCGGCAGGGTATTGAGGTCTTCGACCAGGCCAAAGAGTTGCCGGATGCGGCGCGCGTGCAGGCGCAGCATGGCCTCGTAAAGCTCGACGTGCATGGCCAGAATTTTGCGGAAATCGGCTTTCGCCACGCACAGGATGGTGGTTTCCCCGTGTGCATAGGCATCGTGCGTGCGGCGGTCGCCATCGAAAATGGCGACATCGCCAAACCAGATACCGGGCTCTACATAGGTCAGGGTGATCTGCTTGCCCGAGATCGACGTGGAACTGACGCGCACCGCGCCCTTGGCGCAGGCTATCCATTGCTCGGGCGGGTCGCCGCGCGCGGCAATGAGGTCGCCGTCCTTGTACCGTTGAACATAAGCGCAACGAAGTATGTCGTGCCGCAGCGACGGGGAAAGGGTAGAGAACCAGCGGCCTTCGTTAATGGCCAAGCGTTCATCTATCGTCAGAATGGGATCATCCATGAGCTGTCTTTTTAGCGATTTTTTTAGCGATATTGCGGTGTGCGCTTTTGCAGAAAGGCGTCAATGCCTTCGCCACCATTGGAGTGGTGCAGGTTTTTGACAAAGTGGTCGCGCTCGCTGGCGAGTTGCTGGCTCAGGGTGTTGCCGGGCGCATCGTTTATCAGCTCCTTGATGCTGGCCAGCGTATTCGGGGCTCTTGCGTTGAGGCGCCCCGCCAGCGTAAGGGCGTCTGTCAGGGCTGACCCGTCATGACTGATCTGGTTGACCAGGCCGAAGTCATGCAGTCGCTGAGTGCTGATACGTTCACCCGTCATCAGGATTTCGCTGGCCAGCGCGCGCGGCAGGGCGCGGGCAATGCTCCAGCTGCCGCCGCCATCAGGCGACAGGCCAACGCTGCTGTAGGACATCACAAACACGGCGTTTTCAGCTGCCACGCAAAAATCGCAGGCCAGCGCCAGCGAAAACCCGGCCCCGGCGGCAGCACCTTCAACAGCTGCAATGATGGGCTTGGGGTAGGTGCGGATGGTGTCTATCCAGTTGTGCAGGCCGTAAATGCTCTGGGCTTGTACTTCAGGTGCCTCACGGCGATTGGCCAGCAGACGATTCAGGTTGCCGCCTGCGCAAAACATACTGCCTTCACCGGTGATGACGACGCTGTGGATGTCGCTGCTGTTTTCTGCGGCGTTGAGGGCCTCAACGCCGGCGGCGTACATCTCGGGGCTGAGGGCGTTTCTGAACTCGGGGTTGCTGATGGTCAGAATCAGCGTCTGGCCTTCGCTGGTGCTTTTAAGGGATGCCATCATGACTCCTCGTGCATGAGGCTCAGGCCGATAGCACCGCGTCGGCGCAGCCATGGGGAAGGGCGGTAGCGCTGGTCGCCGTAGACGGTTTGCATGTTGAAAAGTACTTCCAGAATATTCGTTGGCCCGTAGCGGTCGCCCATGGCCAGCGGGCCCATGGGGTAGCCCAGGCCCAGCGTGACGGCGGTCTCAAGGTCTTTCGGGCTGCAAATGCCTTGCTGGCAAATGTCGCTGGCAATATTGACGATGGTGGCCACCACGCGCTGCGTAACAAAGCCGCCGCTGTCGCGTATCACGCTGACAGCCTTGCCGTCACGCGCAAACAGGGCGTGCGATGCATTACGCATGTCGGTGCGGGTAGCGGGATTGGTGGCCAGCACGCGGCGCTTTGTTGCTGCGTCATCCACCAGCATATCTATGCCTACGGTGCGGGCCGGGTCAAGCCGTTCGACCACCGCCACGGTAGTGATGTCAAAACCAAGCGGCGCTACCAGCATCAGGGCTTGCGGCGAAGCTGAGGCACCAGTTTCAATTTTTGCGCCCAGGGTTTTAAGCAATAGCAGCAGTTCTGAGCGCCTGGATGCGCGCGGCGAGACCCAGACCGTGGGCATCTCGGCCACCTCGGGCACAGGTGGTTCTGGTGTGATCTGCATCACGCCACCTGGGTAGCGGTAGAAGCCTTCGCCAGTCTTGCGCCCCAGCAAACCGCCAGCCAGCCGCTGTGCGGTGATAACGCTGGGCCGGTACCTGGCCTCTTCGTAATACTGTTTGTAAACCGACTCCATGACGGGGTGCGAAACGTCTAGTGCTGTCAAATCCATCAGCTCGAAGGGACCGAGCTTGAAGCCGACCTGATCGCGCAGGATGCGGTCGATGGTGGCGAAATCGGCGATGCCCTCGCTGACGATACGCAACGCCTCGGTGCCATAGCCGCGCCCAGCGTGGTTGACGATAAAGCCGGGCGTGTCCTGAGCCTGCACCGGGGTGTGACCCATCTGGCGTGCATAGTCGGCAAGCTGGGTGCAAACAGCCGTATCGGTCTTGATGCCGGCAATGACTTCAACCACCTTCATCAGGGGAACCGGGTTGAAAAAATGATAGCCCGCAAAGCGTCCTGGCAGCTTGAGCTTGGAGGCTATGGCGGTGACTGAAAGGGATGACGTGTTGGTCACCAGCACGGCCTGCGGCGACACCAGTGTCTCGAGGTCTGCGAACAATGCCTGCTTGGCGTCCAGCCGTTCGATGACGGCCTCGATCACCAGGTCGCAGTCGGCCAGGTTTGTGAGTGCGTCTACCGTCAAGACGCGGGATTTATGCTCTGCGGCCTGGGCCGGGTCAAGCCTGTTTTTGGCAACCAGCTTGTCCCATTGGGATGCCAATTCGGCTTTAGCCTTGTCTGCCGCCTGCGGCTGCAGGTCGAACAATTTGACGACGCTACCGGCCTGGGCTGCAATTTGCGCAATGCCGCGCCCCATGGCACCGGTGCCGACAACACCGACAGTTTTGTAAAGAGGTTTCATGGGAAAGTATTATTACGCAGGGGCTGGGCCCTTTGGGCTGTGCCAAAATCAGCTTTGTGAACATATACATGCCGCCATCGTCGTGAAAAAGAGTCCTCTTGTCCTGTTCTGGCTGTTGCTGTTGGCAGCGACCAGTTCATCGGCTGTGTCGTTGGGGCGACACCGTGGCGCTGCCCTGATAGGTCGTCCGCTTGATATTTCTGTGCAGGCGGTTTTTGATGCGCAGGAAGATCCGGCGGGTTTGTGTCTGGATGCTGATGTTTTTTATGGCGATAGCAAGCTAGGCAAGTCTCGGGTTCGGGTCACCGCAGAAAAAATCTCTTCGTCTGCGCCAGAATCAGTAATACACATCCGGACATCGGTACCGATAGACGAACCCGTCGTGACGCTTTACCTGCGCGTGGGCTGCCAGCAAAAAACCGAAAAGCGTTATGTGGTGCTGGCTGACATGGCCTCCGAAGTGGCCCCCGGCGCTTTGCCCGTCATCACGCCGCAGGCAGCCCGGTCTGCGCCGGTTGTCAACACGCCGCCTGCCAGCGATAGTTCCATCTCTGCTGCATCGGCAGCAGCTGATCGTGCGGCGGCACGGGCGGCTCGCCGCAAGCGCTTCGGCTCAAGTAACAATGATCCTGCGGCTGCCTCTGGCGCTGCGGCAAGTACCGCTTTGCTTGCCATCCCTCCTGCGGAAGCGCCCGCTGCAACATCACCCCGGCGTGGTAAAAAAGCCGAGAAAGACAACCGTGCAAGTGCAAAAAGCGGTGCCCGGCTAAAGCTGGAGCCGCTTGATTTGACGATTGAGCGCGACCCGCAACTGAAGTCTTCCAGCGAACTGCTCAGTACGCCGCTGTCGACCCAGGAGCGCTCTGCCGCTGCGGCACTCTGGCGCGCCCTGACCGCACAACCTCAGGATATTCTTCGCGACGCTGAAAAATTTCAGGCAATCGAAGAGTCAGTTCGCAACCTGCAAGTCCAGGCGAAAAAAAACCAGGTCGTCATTGAAAACCTGACTCGTCAGGTCAAACAGGCCCAGTCGGAACGCTACGCCAATGCGCTGGTCTATGCCTTGGGTATTTTTTTGCTGATTGCCCTCGCAGCATTGGCTTACCTGTTGCGCCGCAGTCTGTCGTCACAAAATAAGCACGCGGAAGAAATCCCGTGGTGGCGTAAGAGCGAGGCGCAGGAAAAGGGCTGGTCTGACAGCGAAGGGCAGGGCGAAGTCTCATCTTTATCCGGAAGCGAGGGAGCCAAAAAGGCAGGTTACAGGATAGAAAAGAAATCGGCAATTCCTGTTCTCGATCTTGACCTCGACTTGGGGGCCAACGGTTCGAAATTCACGCAGGGCAAACACATCTCTGCTCTCTCGGGGGGAGATTCGATGCCACCGCTTTCGCGCGGCGACAGGGCAGATTTTGCAATGAGCATGACGTACCCGTCACGAGCCGTCAAAGCGGAGGAGCTATTTGACGTTCAGCAACAGGCTGAATTTTTTGTCATACTGGGCCAGCATGAACAGGCTATCGAGGTGTTGCGAACCCATATCGATGAAAGCGCCGAAACCAGCGCGCTGGTCTACCTTGACCTGTTCAATCTTTACCACCAACTCAAGCGGGAAGCGGATTACGAGGCTTTGCGTGAGGACTTCAACCGGCGCTTCAACGGCAAGATACCCGCATTTGAGTTCTACGACGAAAGTAGTCCCGGTCTTGAGGCCTATCAGGTAGCGTTGACGCGGATCGAAGCTTTGTGGCCGTCCCCCAAAGTGCTGGAGATCATTGAGGAGTCCATTTTCCGTAGACCTGACGAAGGTGCTGAAGCGTTTGACCTTGAGGCCTATCGCGAACTGTTGATGCTTTACTCGGTCGCCAAGGAAATCATCCATCCGGATATGGTTGCGCGTACGA
This sequence comes from Burkholderiales bacterium, assembly GCA_038226155.1. GTDB lineage: Bacteria > Pseudomonadota > Gammaproteobacteria > Burkholderiales > Burkholderiaceae_C > Polaromonas. Next base: position 42,179 of record JBBRQQ010000010.1, on the reverse strand, counting down.
AAAAACCAAAATTTGATTTGCCGGATATTCCGGATGATGACGATTCCAGAACAACAAAATTCCTATCAACCTCTATCCAGCCGCTGTCTGCCAGCGTGGCGGAGGAAAAGCCTGAAGTGAGATTTGCGCACTTGCTTTCGTCGGTGATCCCGCCGGCTTCGCTTAATTTGGGACTTGACCTTGACTTGAGCGAATTGAATGCAGAGGTCAAAACCGCCACGCCTGAAGCTGAATCTGATGCGGATTTTTTTGCCCAGTTCTCTGCGAACATGGCGGGTATGTCCCCATCAGCCGCATCCAGGCCGCAAGCGCTGCCACGTGGTGCCACGGAGAGGGCAGCAGAGGTAGACAACCTAATCGACTTTGATTTGCTGGACTCTTCTATCGGAAGTGATGACAATCCGAAACCGCTCAAGCCGCCAAAATCTCCCAAGGCCTGAGCTTGTGCCGGACTGGGTCCTAGCGCCTGACTTGAAGTGCGCCGGGATTGACGATATTGGTTGGAGTGCCTTTAATGAAATTGATCACATTGTCAAAAGCGGCCCCAAAATACATCTCATAGCTGTCTTGCTCAACATAGCCTATGTGAGGCGTGCAAATGCAGTTTTCCAGGCGCAGCAAGGCATGGCCCTGGAGTATGGGCTCTGACTCAAACACATCAACGGCCGCAAGACCAGGACGCCCGCGATTGAGTGCTGTAATCAGGGCATCGGGCTCAAGTAGTTCTGCGCGTGAGGTGTTGACGAAAAGGGCCGTGGGCTTCATGCGCGACAGGTCTTCCAGTGTCACGATACCTTGTGTCTCGGGGTTGAGGCGCAGGTGCAGGCTAAGGACATCGCTGTGCTGGAAAAACTCCGCCTTGCTGGCGGCTACTTCAAAGCCATCTGCCTTGGCCCGTTCACGCGAGGCTTCGCGCCCCCAAACCACGACACGCATACCAAAGGCGCGGCCATAACCGGCCATGATTTGCCCGATTTTTCCGTAGCTCCACAGACCAAGGGTTTTGCCCTTGAGTACAGAGCCGAGCCCGAAGTTTGCCGGCATGGACGCGGATTTGAGCCCGGCTTGCTGCCAGGCACCGTGTTTGAGGTGTGCTACATAGTGCGGAATGCGGCGCATGGCAGCCATGATGAGTGCCCACGCAAGTTCGGCGGGTGCAGTGGGCGAGCCGATTCCCTCAGAGACAACCACGCCACGCTCAGTACAGGCAGCCACATCAACGTGTGCGCCTACACGCCCGGTTTGGGCAATCATTTTCAGCTTTGGCAGTTTTTCTATCAGTTGTCGGCTCATGTGCGTTCGTTCACGGATCAACACAATCACGTCGGCATCTTTGAGTCGAACTGATAGCTGGCCTATGCCTTTGACGGTGTTGGTGTAAACCTTGGCGGGATACGCATCAAGTCTGGCCGCGCAGGCCAGTTTTCGCACTGCGTCCTGGTAATCGTCGAGGATCACAATATTCATGCCGATATTGTGCCTGCAAGTTTTTAAATTCTGCCTCGTAAACGACTACAGATGCACTAATTTGCATCCGAACGAAGCGTTAGCGGTCAAACCCGGGCCGCCGACCCTTCACGTTCGGCCATGCGATCCAGCTCGGCGCATACATCTGCCATGCGCCCGGAAATAACCATGCGGCCAGCGTAGGCCGGGCCAACGCCAGGTTCAAACTGGCGTACGACTTTCAAACGGCTGGCAAGGCGCTGTTGCCCCGGTTGGCCGAACTGCTTTAAAGCCAACTGTGTATTGCCACGGAGCCACCGCGAACTGTCGAGGGAACGGGTGCGGCTTGTGGCTTGATGTCGGCAATAATCCGGTGAAGTATGGCGGGTGCATGAAGCTGCATTTGCCGCTGCAGCCTGTTGAGGCACAAAGAGCGACATCAAGCCTTGCAACGGTGCCACAACTGCAGTCCAAACCGAGACTCCAGAAAAATGAGTCGAAAAACCGGCGATTCCCATGATGAACTCCTGATACGAGGTTTTACATAGGCAGGATTTCAATACGGCTTCTGAGAGCCAGCATGACCGCGCATCAGGGTGTTGCCAATGGATTGGTCAAACGCCCGCCACCTGATACGTGGTGAGGTTTTTGGTGCCTACATGAGCATGGTGTTTCTGATCAGGCCGACAGCCAGGCCTTCAAGCTCGAAGGGCTCGCCTGGTTCAACCACGATGGTTTTGAAGTCAGGGTTTTCAGGCAGCAGCTCGATGGTGTTTTTGGTGCGCCGAAAACGCTTTACAGTAACTTCCTCACCCAGGCGGGCCACAACGATTTGCCCGTTTTTGGCTTCTTTGGCCTGTTTGACGGCGAGCAGGTCACCGTCCATGATGCCGACATCCCGCATACTCATACCACGCACTTTAAGCAGGTAGTCTGGTTGCCTTTGAAACAGGCTGCTTTCGAAATAATAGGTTTGCTCGATGTGCTCCTGCGCGAGAATCGGGCTGCCAGCAGCAACTCGCCCTACCAGAGGCAGGGCGAGTTGGGCCAGGCTTTGCAACGGCAGGGAAAACTGTTTGATGCGTGATTCGTTCAGTGCTTTGAGGGTGTCGCTGCGCAGGCGTATGCCGCGGGAGGTGCCGCTGACGAGCTCAATGACCCCTTTGCGAGCCAGTGCCTGCAAGTGTTCTTCGGCAGCGTTGGCAGAACGAAAACCCAGCTCGTTGGCAATCTCGGCCCGGGTCGGTGGCGCACCGGTGCGGGCGATGGCGCTTTGAATCAGCTCCAGGATTTGTTGCTGACGAGCAGTGAGTTTGGGCATTTCCGGTAAATCATTGAAACTCATGGTTCGGACTCCTTGGGGCACAAATGTGACCTGAACGTGATTCGATCATTCGAAATGGATGATGTGAGTTGTCTGGACTGTTTTAATATCCAGTAGCTGTATTTTTATCCAGTTTTTAAAAAATTGCAAGTATGAGTTGTATGACGAAGAAAAAAATCGTGATTCTGGGTACCGGTGGGACGATTGCCGGAACCGCAGCGTCGGCAATTGACCATGTTGGCTACACCGCCGCGCAAGTCAGCATAGAGGCCCTCGTAGCCGCAATGCCTGACGATTCAGTTAGCTGCTCCTGTGAGTTGCTGACTGAGCAAGTTGCGCAGATTGACAGCAAGGACATGGGATTTGCTGTCTGGGCGCGGTTGGCCCGGCGCGTCGATTATTGGCTGATGCAGCCCGAGGTACTGGGTGTGGTGATCACGCATGGCACCGATACGCTGGAAGAAACAGCGTGGTTTTTGCAGACGTTACTGAACCCCGCCAAGCCGGTGGTATTGACCTGTGCCATGCGGCCAGCCAGCGCACTGGCAGCAGATGGCCCGCAGAACATGCGTGATGCAGTCGCTGTTGCGATGCAGCCGGGCGCGCGCGGTGTGGTGATGGTGTGTGCGGGCGAGATTCACAGTGCGCGTGATGTTCAAAAGGTGCATACCTATCGGCTTGATGCTTTTTCGTCTGGCGATGCCGGGCCTGTTGGGCATGTCGAGAAGGGGCGTTTGCGCCTGGTACGGGATTGGCCTTTAGCTGCTGTCGATGTTGTTTCTTCAGCCATCAAAGGCATGGTTAGCCGGAGTGATGGGTCGGATTGGCCACGCGTCGAGATCGTGATGAGTTACGCTGGCGCCAGTGCGGTAATGGTCGATGCTTTGGTTTCAGGCGGAGTGCGTGGCCTGGTAGTCGCGGCAACTGGCAGTGGCACGCTGCACCATGAACTGGAGGCCGCGCTGCTAAGCGCTCAGGCGTTTGGCATTGAGGTGGTCAGGTCGACGCGCTGCGTCAATGGCGGGGTCTTGTCCAAGCCGGGCGATACCATTCCAGATGCTGAAGGTTTAAGCCCGGTCAAGGCCCGGATATCAATGATGCTTCGTCTGATGGACAGGTGTACGGCCGTGGCCTGATGAAAGTGAGGCAGCGCGCTACGAGCAGTGCAAAAGCAAAAAGGACGTCTGACAGACAGCCTTTTTTGTGTACTTGAAATGCTTTATCGGTTGGTCAATTCGCCAAGGCCTTGAAAACCCTGCCGGTGATGTCATCGACACTGCCCATCCCGCTGATAGCGCGGTAAGCTGGTGCGGTATCGGGCGCGGTTTTGGCCCAGCTTGAGTAGTAGTCCACAAGCGGCCGGGTCTGGGCGCTGTAGACTTCGAGACGTTTGCGAACAGTTTCTTCCTTGTCGTCGTCGCGCTGTATCAGTGCTTCGCCGGTGACATCGTCTTTGCCTTCAACTTTTGGCGGGTTGTACTTGAGGTGGTAGGTACGGCCAGAGGCGGTGTGCGACCGGCGGCCACTCATGCGCTCAATAATGGCATCAAACGGAACATCAATTTCAAGCACGTAGTCAAGCCTGACGCCTGCTGCCTTCATCGCATCTGCCTGGGGAATGGTGCGCGGAAAGCCGTCGAACAGAAAACCCTCGTTGCAGTCCGGCTGGGCGATGCGCTCCTTGACAAGGTTGATGATGAGGTCGTCACTGACGAGCGCTCCGGAGTCCATGATCTTTTTGGCTTTAATACCCAATGAGGTTCCGTCCTTCACGGCTGCGCGCAACATGTCACCGGTTGAAATCTGCGGAATATTGTATTTTTGGCAGATGAAGGTGGCCTGCGTGCCTTTGCCTGCACCGGGTGCGCCCAACAAAATCAGTCTCATGAATGTCCTCGTATTTTTTTATGGATTCAGGGGATTTATCGTCAGGTGACCTGGTGGGCTACCTGACGAATCAGCAACGGGCGATGGCGGCTGCGGGAAAAGTGCACTTTTCGGCACCCACTCACATTGAACTAAAGGATAGCATGTGCCCCTTGTTTTCAACTTACGCCAGGCGGTTTTTGGAGTCAGAGCCCAAATTCGCCGAGCCTTTGACTCGCCGGTGGGGTGCAGTGCTTGCACTGCAGCGAAATTGGTGTCTGACCCCAATAACCCCATGAACTACAAAAATAGTTGGCGCACCCTGGCCAGGTCGTCCGGTGTGTCAACGCCTTGGCCCGGAGCCTGCGTCGCGACGTGAACCGCTATCCGGTGACCATGCCATAGAGCCCTGAGCTGTTCCAGACATTCGAGTTGCTCCAGCGGTGCTTGCGCAAGCGTCGGAAACAACCTTAAAAACCCCACCCGATAGCCGTAGATTCCGACATGCCTGAACGGCTTCGGCAGTTTGCTACCGGCCTTCCACCAGGCCTGACCGGAAAAGTCTCGGGCCGCGGGGATGGCCGAACGGCTGAAATAAAGTGCGGTTTGGCGGGCATCCAGTACGACCTTGACGACGTTTGGATTGAGAAGGTCGGCAAGCTCGTCAATTGCGTGAGCCGCCGTGCTCATGGCGCAATCGGGACGTGCAGACAGCAGCGATGCCACGGCATTGATGAGGGTTGGGTCAATCAGGGGTTCGTCGCCCTGTACGTTCACCACCAATGCATCTTCGGGCAGCTTGAGAATGTCGCAGGCTTCTGCCAGCCTGTCGCTGCCGCTGTGGTGATCGCTTCGGGTCAAAATGGCGGGGATGTCAAAGCCTGCGCAGCAGTCAGCAACTTCAGCGCTGTCGGTCGCGACAACAACTTGCGCAGCATGGCTTTGAAGGGCACGTTGGGCCACGCGTACCACCATCGGAATTCCACCAATGTCTGCCAGTGGTTTGTTGGGTAACCGGATTGATGCCAGGCGAGCAGGGATGAGGACGGTAAAGCTCATGCCGGTGTGTTACAAGCCGAGTTCAGAGTCGCTCAGGGTACGCGCTTCGGTTTCCAGCATCACGGGCAACCCGTCGCGAACCGGGTAGGCAAGTCGCGCGCTTTTTGAAACCAGTTCCTGCTTTTCGCGGTCGTATTCGAGCGGTCCTTTTGTGACCGGGCAGACCAGCAGTTCAAGCAATTTAGTGTCCATGTGCTGATGGTAATTGAGAAAACCGGGAAGCAGAAAGTAGTGGATCCAGCAGGGCATCCAGCGCCTCCAGAAAAGCTGGCTCAGGCGCAAACTCCAGTGGTACCGCCAGCAGGGTTACTGAAGCCATCTTCGGCGAGCCAAATAGCTTGACCGCATCTTTTTCCGTGCAGAGGAGGGTAGCGCCGTTTTTGACGGGCAGCGCATAGTCGGCAAAATCGTCGTGGTCCGGCAGGGCAATCGTTTCGGTCAGGCTCAAGCCACGCTGCTTCAGCATGGTAAAAAAAGCCTCCGGATGGGCAATGGCGGCCAGCGCCACCAGTGGCTGCGCCTGCAGGCTTTGCAGGGCGACCTTGCGGCCATCAGCTGCCACAGCATGATCCGCCAGTTTCCTGGAAGCGCTGTAGCCGTCAAAAGCCGGCTTGCGTCCGGTATGCAATACAAGGCTGATGCCGCTGTGCAGCCGCTGCGGCCAGGGCTCGCGCAAGGGGCCAGCGGGCAACAACCAGCCGTTGCCCACACCACGGTCGTCAAACACTGCCACTTCAATATCGCGCGCCAAAGCGTAATGCTGCAGGCCATCATCACAAATCAGCAATTGCGTTGCGGGATAGTCAGTCAGCAAGGCCTGCGCAGCGTCAACACGTTTTGACGCTACAAAAACAGGAGCGCCGGTCGCCCGCTTTATAAGTGCTGCCTCATCACCAGACTCCAGAGCAGAGGTGCTGGATAAAACTTCTTGGCATGTCTTACCAGTCCGTCCGTAGCCGCGCGAAACCACACCAACAGCGATTCCCTGGCCTTGAAAATGTCGCACCAGTGCCATGACCAGGGGCGTTTTTCCAGCTCCGCCTGCCACCACGTTGCCCACAATCAATACCGGCACTCCGACCCGCACTGACTTTAAAAACCGGACCTGGTACATCAGGCGACGTACCTTGACCAGCAGGCCAAACAACAGCGATACGGGCCATAACAGGCAGGCAAGTGCGCCCTTATTCAACCAGGCCCGCTGCACCGCGCTGCTGATGTTTTGACGGATGGTGACGCGCGAGTACAAGGCGACTCTGCGGGCTAAACCCGTTGTCTCAACGGGCCGCACCCTGAATGGCACTTTGGGTGGCAAAGGTGATCTGCGTGAAGCCATTTCGGCGCGCAGCCTCCATCACCGTGATAACGGCCTGATGGGTAGCGCTGGCATCTGCACTGATGATGATGACGCTGTCTTTGCCTGCCTTTGGCCCCATAACCAGGGCAGCACCCAGGGCTTCCAGGCTCCGGCCTTCGACCGCTATCCGGTTAATCACGTAGCGGCCATCACTGCTCACAGACACGATCACTTCCTTGGGGTAGTCGCGCTGATGTTCGGCATCTGCTACAGGCAACTTTATCTGCAATTCAGTGAATTTACTGTAGGTGGTGGACAGCATCAGAAAGATCAGCACCACCAGCAAGACATCAATGAAGGGGATCAGGTTGATCTCCGGTTCATCGCGCATGGCACGCCGAAAGTTCATAGTGTGTGCGGCGCAGGGCCGCCCCAAGCAAACACAGCCCCCTCGGGGGGCAGCGTATTACACGAAGTGGAAAGCGTGGGGGTCATTTTCTCAGATGATTAAGATGTCGAACAAAACGCTCGGATGCCAGCTCCATTGTGAGCAGATAGCCATCTACTCTGGCCCGAAAGTAGCGCCAGAAAATCAATGACGGAATGGCTACGATAAGGCCAAATGCCGTGTTGTAGAGTGCAATTGAAATCCCCTGCGCTAACTGGGCAGGATTGCCACCAGCAGAGCTTGCCACTCCGCCAGTACCAGCCTGGGAGCCAAAAATCTCTATCATGCCGATGACTGTCCCCAGTAAGCCCAACAACGGTGCCGCTGAGGCAATGGTTGCCAACGCGGCCAGGTAGCGTTCAAGTTGGTGAGCAGCCTTCCGCCCTGCGCCCTCCAGGGTGGAGCGGAGGTCTTCTTCACTGATGCGCGGGTTGGTATTGAGGGCCCTCAGCCCGCTGGCGAGAACCTCGCCGAGCAGGGAACTTTGTTCCAGTTGGGCAACCACGTCAGGCGAGGGAATGGAGGTGCGGGATACGGTGATGGCCTCGTCAACCAGCCGGAGCGGGGCAACCTTGCGGGTTTTAAGACTGCTAAAGCGTTCAATAACCAGCGCCAGCGCCAATACGGAGCAGGCAACCAGCGGCCAGATGGGCCAGCCTGCGGCTTGTATGATCGAAAACAACGCACATCTCCAGCGAGTAAATTGATGTGAATTATGGCTTACCGGGGGTCGCGTCTTAAAACCTGCTTGCTGTAGGTCTTAACTCACAGATCTTGTGGATAACTTTGTGAGCAACTGATGTCGTATGCCGCGCAAAGCCACGCAGGATCTGCGATGTGACAAAACGATGAAATTTTGAGCAGAATTAAGTTATTTAAAATCAATGAGTTACACGGACTCCCCGTCGTTTTGGCGGCATGTACCTGGTCTTTTGGACGCAATGATGTCGCCTGTGGAAGATTACCCCGTGTATTTTGAGGGGCTTCGCCGTGTTTGAAGCGCTATCTGTTCCGGCGACTGGGGTGCGTATCTGGTCGGTTGGTAGCCTCCTCAGGGCCATATCCGATAGTTTGGAGGCGCGCTTTAACCCGATGGCCGTGAAAGGCGAGATTTCCGGATTCTCTCGCGCTGCCAGCGGCCATTGCTATTTCTCGCTTAAAGACGATCAGGGGCAGATTCGTTGCGCCATGTTTCGTCGGGCTGCATCGCTGCTTGATTTTTCACCATGCGACGGGCAACTGGTCGAGCTACGTGGCCGCTTGGGCGTTTATGACGCGAGAGGCGAACTGCAACTGGTGGTCGAGTCCTTACGTCAAGCCGGGCAGGGAAGCCTGTTTGAAGAGTTTTTAAAACTCAAGGCAAAGCTTGAGCAGGAAGGGTTGTTCGACACCGGGCGCAAACGCGCGCTGCCTTTGATGCCACGTGCCATTGGCGTGGTGACCTCGCTGGGAGCGGCTGCACTGCATGATGTGGTCACAGTGCTGCAACGCCGCGTGCCGCACATTCCAGTGGTTGTTTACCCGGCCAGTGTGCAAGGCGCTCAAGCCGCAGGCGAGTTGCGGGGCGCTTTGCTCACGGCCTGCAAACGCCACGAAGTTGATGTGCTATTGCTGGTGCGTGGCGGAGGTGCTATGGAAGATTTATGGGCTTTCAATGACGAGCAACTGGCCCGAATAATTGTGGCCGCACCGATGCCCATCATCAGCGGTGTGGGCCATGAGACTGATTTCACCATCGCTGATTTTTGTGCTGACGTGCGCGCGCCAACGCCAACCGCTGCAGCAGAGTTAAGCGCCCAGTCTCAAAGCGTCTGGCTGGGCGTTCTTGAGCAGATTTTCTCTAGACTCCAAAACGGCGTTGAGCGTCAATTGCATGCATCCAGCCAGCGACTTGATGGCGCGCAAACGCGCTTTAGCCGCCCGTCGCATTTTGTGACACGTCAGCAAGCGCGCCTGGCTGCTCATGCGCAAAATCTGCAACATATAAAGACTTTAATAGTTGGGGGACTCGCTGCGAGGCTTGAGGCGCTTGATGCCCAACTTCCCAAGGCTTTTGCGGCTGCCGTGAGAGCCCGGCAATGGCAACTTGATAGCGCCCAATTACGGCTTGATCTGCTCAACCCCAAACTGGTTTTGCAGCGTGGGTACGCCTGGCTGGCCGATGTGGACGGCAGGGCCATTACCAGCGTCAAACAGCCCCGAACAGGGCAGGCCGTACGCGCTACCCTGGTTGATGGTGAGGTCGATTTAACGGTTTCAGCGCCACGGCTGATTTAGTTTTTACAATAAATGTGGTACTTTATCGATTGATATTTTTCCCGATTTCATTTTTCGACAACACTGTAAGGACCCCATGGAACATAAACTCCCCCCACTTCCCTACGCTATGGACGCACTGGCTCCCAACTACAGCCAGGAAACGTTTGAGTACCACTACGGCAAGCACCATAATGCCTATGTCGTCAACCTCAATAATCTGCAAAAAGGCACTGAATTTGAGGTGATGACGCTGGAAGAAATCGTAAAGAAGTCCAGCGGCGGTGTCTATAACAACGCAGCCCAGGTCTGGAACCACACTTTTTTCTGGAGCTGCATGAAGCCCGCTGGCGGCGGCGAGCCGTCAGGCGCGCTGGCATCAGCCATCAATGCCAAGTTTGGCTCATACGCCGCTTTCAAGGAGGCATTTGTGAAGTCCGCTGTCGGCAACTTCGGGTCCGGCTGGACATGGCTGGTCAAAAAAGCGGATGGCTCGGTCGACATCGTCAACACCGGTCCTGCTGGCACCCCGCTGACCACGGCAGACAAGGCATTGATGACCGTGGACGTATGGGAGCACGCCTACTACATCGACTACCGCAACCAGCGCCCCAAGTTCGTGGAAACCTTTTTGGCCAGCTTGGTGAACTGGAACTTTGCCGAGGCCAATTTCGCCTGAAGGCCTTTAGGTTTCAGTGACGAAGGGCTCGCGGATTGATCTTCGAGCCCTTTTTTATTGGGAAGTTGGCTGCGGCAGATTTTTTGCCGGGAGTGAAAGATAGTTGCCAGGGATGTCTGTAATTTCGTATCGCAAAATCACAGTGCATAAAATGTAGTCAGGTCTGAACTCCAATATGGAATTAGGCGACGCATAACTGTATCAATTCCTGGAGACAAGCGATGAGTACCAAGCAGCCCACCATTATTTACACCCTGACAGATGAGGCGCCGCTGCTTGCTACCAGCGCGTTCCTGCCTATCATCCGTGCTTTCACGGCACCAGCGGGCGTTAACGTTGAGACCGGTGATATTTCAGTGGCTTCGCGCGTACTGGGCTCCTTTCCTGAATACCTCTCTGAAGCGCAGCGTGTGCCTGACACCCTGGCCGAGCTTGGCGCGCTGACGCTTCGCCCCGAGGCCAACATCATCAAGCTTCCAAACATCAGCGCCTCTGTATCTCAACTCCAGGCTTGCATCAAGGAATTACAGAGTAAGGGCTACAAGATTCCCGATTACCCCGAGAACCCGAAAACCAACGAAGAAAAAGATATCCGCTCACGTTATGCGAAGTGCATCGGCAGCGCGGTCAACCCTGTGTTGCGCGAAGGCAATTCAGACCGACGCGCGCCTGCTGCCGTCAAAAACTACGCCCGCAAGCACCCGCATTCGATGGCCGAGTGGAGCCAGGCATCGCGCAGCCATGTTTCGCACATGCACCAGGGCGACTTCTACCATGGTGAAAAGTCCATAACCCTGGAACGCGCCCGCGACGTGAAGATGGAGCTGGTAACCAAAAGCGGGAAAACTGTAGTGCTCAAGCCCAAGGTTTCTCTGCTGGACCGCGAAATCATTGACAGCATGTTCATGAGCAAGAAAGCCTTGCTGGAGTTTTATGAGAAGGAAATCGAGGATGCCCGCAAGACCGGGGTGATGTTCTCGCTACACGTAAAGGCCACCATGATGAAGGTCTCGCACCCCATCGTGTTCGGCCATTGCGTGAGAATCTTCTACAAAGAAGCATTTGAAAAACACGGCAAACTGTTTGACGAGCTCGGCGTGAACGTCAACAACGGGATGGTGAGCCTGTACGACAAGATCGCCACCTTGCCGCAATCCAAGCAGGACGAAATCAAGCGCGATCTGCACGCCTGCCACGAGCATCGGCCCGAACTGGCCATGGTCGACTCGGCCAAGGGCATTACCAATTTCCATTCACCCAACGATGTCATCGTTGATGCGTCGATGCCCGCGATGATTCGCAACGGCGGAAAAATGTGGGGAGCGGACGGCCGCTTGAAAGACGTCAAGGCCGTAATGCCTGAATCAACCTTTGCCCGCATTTACCAGGAGATCATCAACTTTTGCAAGTGGCACGGTAACTTTGACCCACGGACTATGGGCACCGTGCCCAACGTGGGCCTTATGGCGCAGCAGGCCGAGGAATACGGCTCGCACGACAAAACTTTTGAAATTCAGGAAGACGGCGTTGCCAATATTGTGGACTTGGCCACTGGCGAAGTGCTGCTTAGCGAGAACGTGGAAGAAGGCGACATCTGGCGCATGTGCCAGGTCAAAGATGCCGCTATCCGCGACTGGGTCAAACTGGCAGTCAACCGTGCCCGTAACTCCGGTATGCCTGTGGTGTTTTGGCTTGATGCCTACCGTCCGCACGAGGCACAGCTCATCACCAAGGTCAGGATGTACTTGCATGAGCACGATACGACTGGGCTGGACATCCAGATCATGAGCCAGGTGCGTGCGATGCGCTACACGCTGGAGCGCGTGATGCGTGGAGAAGACACCATCAGTGCCACAGGTAATATCCTGCGCGACTACTTGACTGACCTGTTCCCGATCATGGAACTCGGCACCAGCGCCAAAATGCTGTCGGTCGTACCCCTGATGGCCGGTGGTGGCATGTATGAGACCGGCGCTGGCGGATCGGCGCCCAAGCATGTGCAGCAGCTGGTAGAAGAGAACCATTTGCGCTGGGATTCCCTGGGTGAGTTTCTGGCCTTGGCGGTGTCATTGGAAGATCTGGGCATCAAGACCGGTAATGCGAAGGCCAAGCTGCTGGCCAAGACGCTGGATGCCGCTACGGGCAAGCTGCTGGACAACAACAAGAATCCGTCACCCAAAACAGGTCAGCTCGACAACCGCGGCAGCCAGTTTTATTTGGCCATGTACTGGGCACAGGAGTTGGCAGCGCAGACCGAGGCGCCGGATATGGCTGCAAAATTTGCACCGTTGGCCAAACAACTCACCGCAGATGAGCAAGCGATCGTCTCCGAGCTACAGGCTGTGCAGGGCAAGGCCGTGGATATTGGCGGCTACTACCAGCCTGACGTGGCCAAGCTTGATGTGGTGATGCGTCCAAGCAAGACATTTAACGCGGCGCTGGCCTCCTTTAAGGCCTAAAAGTTATTGGGGTCAGACACCAATTTCGCTACGGTGCATTGCACCACGCCCTCCGGGCGAGCCATAGGCTCGGCGAATTTGGGCTCTGACCCCAATAACTCTAGTCTAGCGTTGCGCCTGAAACATAGGGCCGCTTAGCTTGCTGCCGGCTTTAATGCTTTTTTTCGCAAACCAGCCCTTGTTCATCTCCAGCACATAGCGCACAGGTTTAATTGAGCAGTGCGGGTTTTCAGTTTGCGGTTTCATGTCTGCCAGGTTGACGATAGTGCCGTCGTCTGCAACAAAGGCTGCTGTCAGCGGGAGCAAGGTGTTTTTCATCCAGAAACACTGCTTGGTGGGCTCTTCAAATACAAAAATCATGCCTTCGTGCTGCGGCATGTCCTTGCGAAACATCAAGCCGATCTGGCGCTGCTCGGGCGACAGCGCGACCTGCGCGTCAATCTGATGCATTCCCGCCGCGAGCTTGGTGCGCTGCAGATTCATCTGCGGGGCATCCTGCGCCTCGACAGACAACGGCAGAAAAAGTGCGGCTGCAAACAGCATGCCTAGCGCGGCTGGCAGCATGCGGTGGTGGTTTTTAAAAGTCAAAGCCATGGTTGTCAGCATTCAATAGTGATTCACGAGCATAAACGAGAGAAAAACGACAGGCGAAAAAAAGCCCGCACAAGGCGGGCATTTTTATCAAAAGACCGGGAATTGCGTCCTGGCCTAGGTGATTATTTGGCAGCAGAAGCTTTTGCCATTGGCTTGGCTTCAGCTTTTTCTTTTTTCATAGCTGCGGCTTTTTCTTTCTTGTCTTCAGCTTTTTCTTTCTTCATGGCTGCTGCTTTTTCTTTTTTAGCGGCCTTTGCAGCTGCTTTTTCTTCTTTGGTCATTTTGGCAGGCTTGGCAGTGGCTTTCATTTCAGCCTTTTCCGCTGGCATTGCCGGGGTAGCAGGCATTGCTGCAACAGCGGGCATTGCAGGCTTGGCAGCAACTGCAGGCGTAGCTGGCGTTGCGGCAACAGCGGGCATTGCAGGCTTGGCAGCAACCGCAGGCGTCGCAGGCGTTGCGGCAACTGCAGGCGTTGCAGGCTTGGCTGGGGTAGCAGGAGCTTGTGCGAAAGCACCAGCAGCAAAGAGACCGGCGATCAAGGTAGCGAGGATTTTGTTCATTTGGAGATTTCCTGAAATAACGTTATTGGAAAAAGTACCCCGAAATTTTCGGAGGCCTATCTGTAACGAACCCTGTTTGTAAACGGTTGACATCAGCACGCATCTTTTTTGACGCAGGTAGCGTTAGGACTAGAATTTTAGGGTTTTTACTTAATCGGTTAGTAGCCAGTTCATTGGTGCCGACCAGGCCTATCGGAGACTTCCCCACATGTACAAGCACATCAAAGTGCCCGCCCAAGGCCAGAAAATCACCGTCAATGCCGACAACTCCCTGAATGTGCCTGACGAACCCATCATTCCGTTCATCGAAGGCGACGGTACTGGCCAGGACATCACCCCGGTGATGCTGAAAGTGGTTGACGCTGCTGTCGCCAACGCTTACGGCGGCAAGAAGAAAATCCACTGGATGGAAGTCTATGCAGGCGAAAAGTCCACCAAGGTTTATGGGCCTGACGTGTGGCTGCCCGAAGAAACCCTGCACGCCGTGCGCGACTATGTGGTGTCCATCAAGGGCCCGCTGACGACACCCGTGGGCGGCGGTATCCGCAGCCTGAACGTGGCCATGCGCCAGGAGCTTGACTTGTACGTCTGTCTGCGCCCTGTACGGTATTTTGCCGGCGTACCCTCCCCGGTGAAAGAACCACAAAAGACCAACATGGTCATCTTTCGCGAGAATTCGGAAGACATCTACGCTGGCATCGAGTTTGAATCCGGCAGCGACAAGGCCAAAAAACTCATCAAGTTCCTGCAGGACGAGATGGGTGTCAAAAAGATACGCTTCCCGAACACGTCTGGCATCGGCATCAAGCCGGTGTCCAGCGAAGGTACCGAACGCTTGATGCGCAAGGCTATTCAGTATGCGATTGACAATGACAAGCCCAGTGTGACGATTGTCCACAAAGGCAACATCATGAAGTTCACCGAAGGGGCTTTTCGTGATTGGGCTTACGGCTTGGCGCAAAAAGAGTTTGGCGCTGAACTGATCGACGGTGGCCCATGGTGCAAACTCAAGAATCCCAAAACCGGTAAGGGCATCGTCATCCGGGACGTGATCGCTGATGCGTTTTTGCAGCAGATTTTGCTGCGTCCGGCTGAATATTCAGTGGTGGCTACCCTTAACCTGAACGGCGACTACATATCTGACGCGCTGGCTGCCCAGGTTGGCGGTATTGGCATCGCTCCGGGGGCCAATCTGTCAGATACCGTAGCCTGCTTTGAAGCAACGCACGGTACAGCCCCAAAATATGCAGGTAAGGACTATGTGAATCCCGGTTCCGAAATCCTTTCAGCTGAAATGATGTTACGCCACATGGGCTGGCTTGAGGCGGCTGACCTCATCATCAGCGCTATGGAAAAATCCATCAGGTCAAAGAAAGTCACCTATGACTTTGCCCGCCTGATGGAAGGCGCAACGCAGGTCAGCTGCTCTGGATTTGGCCAGGTCATGATTGACAACATGTGAGTTGGTCATGTCAGGCATGGCAACACCTGCCAGCCAGACCGCCCGGAAGAAATTCTGCGGTGGTTTTTTTATGCCGCGCCATTTTGGGTCGGCAAAAAAAGTCAACTAAATTGGCTTGAATGTGGCGTTCTCGCCACCACTCTATTTTGAATTCCCTGTTGGGCACAAAGACCACTACCGATAGCTAGAATGAAATCCATGGCAACCAACGTTCCGAAGACTCCTCCAGCCCCGACGACCCCGATTTCCAAGCCTGAAGACGGGCGGGGAAGTGATTCTGTGGTGCTCGAGCGCCGCCCGCAAAAAACCAAACCCCCGCAGATGTACCAGGTCGTGCTGCTCAACGACGACTACACGCCCATGGAGTTTGTGGTTGAAGTGATCCAGGAATTTTTCAGCAAAGACCGCGAAACCGCCACCCAGATCATGCTGAAGATCCACCTCGACGGCAAAGGTGTTTGCGGTGTTTTTTCAAAAGATGTGGCAGCGACCAAGGTCGATCAGGTCACAGAAGCAGCCCGCAAAAATGGCCATCCGCTGCAGTGCGTCTGCGAGCCCATTGAATTATGAAAAATTCGGCCAATATTTGATTCATCAGTTTTTTTAACCCGTTCCAGTTTCAGTATCAACGTAGCAAGCCAAAAGTTAAGTGAAGGAAAATCAATGATTGCCCAGGAATTAGAAGTCAGCTTGCACATGGCCTTTGTCGAAGCGCGCCAGCAGCGTCATGAGTTCATCACCGTGGAGCACCTGCTGCTGGCCCTGCTTGACAACCCCAGCGCTGCCGAGGTGTTGCGCGCCTGCTCCGCCAATGTGGATGACCTGCGCAAGGCCCTCAGCAATTTCATCAAGGACAACACACCGCAGGTGGCCGGTTCTGACGATGTCGATACACAGCCCACGCTGGGCTTTCAACGCGTGATCCAGCGCGCCATCATGCATGTTCAATCCACCGGCAATGGCAAAAAAGAAGTCACCGGCGCGAATGTGCTGGTCGCGATTTTTGGCGAGAAAGATTCACACGCTGTGTATTACCTGCACCAGCAGGGCGTAACGCGCCTGGACGTGGTTAACTTCATCGCCCATGGCATCAAAAAGAGCGACCCGCCAGAGCCCACAAAAGCTGGCGAAAGCGCTGCTGAAAATGAAGAAGCCGGCGCTGACAAGAACGAAAAGCAGTCACCGCTTGAGCAGTACACGCAAAACCTCAACCAGCTCGCCAAAGACGGCAAGATAGACCCGCTGATTGGCCGACACTATGAAGTTGAGCGCGTCATTCAAATCCTCTGCCGTCGCCGCAAAAACAACCCGCTACTGGTTGGTGAGGCTGGCGTCGGCAAAACCGCGATTGCCGAGGGCCTGGCCTGGCGCATCACGCAAAAAGACGTACCTGAAATTTTGGCCGAGGCGCAGGTCTACTCGCTCGACATGGGCGCGTTGTTAGCCGGTACCAAATACCGGGGTGATTTTGAACAGCGTCTCAAAGGCGTGCTCAAGGCCCTGAAAGACAAGCCGAATGGCATTTTGTTCATTGACGAAATTCACACGCTGATTGGCGCGGGTGCGGCTTCTGGCGGAACGCTCGATGCGTCCAACCTGCTCAAGCCCGCTCTCAGCTCCGGCCAGCTCAAGTGCATTGGCGCGACGACGTTCACTGAATACCGCGGCATCTTCGAGAAAGACGCAGCCCTGTCACGACGCTTCCAGAAGGTCGATGTGGTTGAGCCTTCGGTGCAGGAAACCATCGATATTCTCAAAGGCCTCAAGTCGCGTTTTGAAGAGCACCATGGTGTCAAATACGCGGTAGCTGCGCTGCAGGCCGCTGCCGAATTGAGCGCCAAGTACATCAATGACCGCCACCTGCCCGACAAGGCGATTGACGTGATTGATGAGGCTGGTGCTGCCCAGCGCATACTGCCCGCCAACAAGCGCAAGAAGATCATTACCAAGACCGAGGTCGAAGAAATCGTGGCCAAAATCGCGCGCATTCCTCCAGCCAATGTGTCGAACGACGACCGCGGCAAACTCAAGACGCTGGAACGCGACTTGAAAAGCGTGGTGTTTGGTCAGGACAAAGCACTCGACGTGCTGGCGTCTTCCGTCAAGATGGCGCGCTCCGGCCTGGGCAGGGACGACAAGCCGATTGGCAGCTTTTTGTTTTCCGGCCCCACGGGTGTCGGCAAGACCGAAGCCGCAAAACAGCTGGCCTACATCATGGGCATCGAGCTGATCCGCTTCGACATGTCCGAGTACATGGAGCGCCACGCCGTAAGCCGCCTGATTGGCGCGCCACCGGGCTATGTCGGGTTCGATCAAGGTGGTCTGCTGACCGAGGCGGTGACCAAGAAGCCGCATTGCGTGCTGCTGTTAGATGAGATCGAAAAAGCCCACCCGGACATCTTCAACGTGTTGCTACAGGTCATGGACCACGGCACGCTGACCGACAACAACGGGCGCAAGGCTGATTTCCGCAACGTCATCATCGTCATGACCACCAATGCCGGTGCCGAGACGATGAACAAGGCGACGATCGGCTTTACCAATCCGCGCGAAGCTGGCGACGAGATGGCCGACATCAAGCGCCTGTTCACGCCCGAGTTCCGCAACCGCCTCGATGCGGTCGTGAGCTTCAAGGCGCTGGATGAAACTGTCATCCTGCGCGTGGTCGACAAGTTTTTGTTGCAGTTAGAGACGCAACTCGCCGAGAAGAAAGTTGAAGTCACCTTCACCGACACGCTGCGCAAGTACCTCGGCAAGAAGGGCTTTGACCCGCTGATGGGCGCACGCCCGATGCAGCGTTTGATTCAGGACACCATTCGTCGTGCGCTGGCTGACGAGCTGCTATTTGGCCGCCTGATGGATGGTGGTCGCCTGACGGTGGACATGAAGGTCACGACAGACGAAAAGGGCGTGGAAAACGGCGAGGTCATGCTCGACATCCAGCCACTGCTGAAAAAAGAGGGTAAGGCCAAGCCGGAAGCAGAGACCAGCGAAGCCAGCTAGCCGAACGCTGATAGTTAACAAAAAGCCGGTAGCATTTTGCCACCGGCTTTTTTATGGGTGCTACAAATTTAGTAGCTTCTTGCGCCCGTATTCATTGGGCTGTGGCTATTTTCAGGGGTTGAAAACGGCCTAAAATGGCTTGATAACTATCAAAAACTAAAAATCACACCCTCAAAAGCGACTATGGCAACCCACACCTTCCTCTGGCACGACTACGAGACCTTTGGCATCAACCCCAGGCGCGACAGGCCGTCGCAGTTTGCTGGCATTCGCACCGACGCAGACCTGAACGAAATCGGCGAGCCAGTGATGATTTATTGCAAGCCTGCCAACGACTACCTTCCCAACCCAGAGTCCTGCATGATCACCGGCATCACGCCCCAGCATTGCCTGGAGCACGGGCTGAATGAACATGAATTTGCCGCGCAAATCGAAAGCCTCCTGGCCGAGCCAAGCACCATCGGCGTGGGGTACAACTCGATCCGCTTCGACGATGAAGTGACTCGCCACATGTTCTGGCGCAACCTGATGGATCCTTACGCACGCGAGTGGCAAAACGACTGTGGCCGCTGGGACTTGCTCGACGTGGTGCGCATGGCCTACGCACTGCGGCCTGAAGGCATCAACTGGCCGCTAAAGCCGGATGACCGAAAACCTGACGACAAAGCCGCCACCCGCCCCAGCTTCAAACTCACCGATCTCACAGCCGCCAACGGCCTCGTGCATGAAGCCGCGCACGATGCACTGAGCGACGTGCGCGCCACCATCGCACTGGCCCGCCTGATAAAAGCCGCGCAACCCAAGCTGTTCGACTTCGCGCTCAGTCTGCATAAAAAAGACCGCGTTGCGATGGAGCTTGGCCTGCCCACCAGCCAGCAGACAGCCCAGCCGTTTCTGCATGTGTCCGGCATGTTCCCGCCAGAACGCGGCTGCATGGCTGTCATGTGGCCACTGGCGACCCACCCGTCAAATAAAAACGAATTGCTCGCCTGGGATTTGGCCCATGACCCCAGCGAGCTGCCGCTGCTGGACGTTGCCACACTGCGCCTGCGCCTGTTCAGCAAAACGGCCGACTTGCCCGAAGGCGTGCAACGCCTGCCTCTTAAATCAGTGCATTTAAACAAGTCGCCAATGGTCGTGCGCAAGCTGGCGACCTTGACACCAGAGATGGCCGCCAAGTGGAACATCGACATGTCGGCCGCACTGCTGAACGCGGAAAAAGCCGCAGTCCTGCCAGACATGAGTGCCATCTGGCCAGAAGTCTTCAATCGCCCGAAAGGTGATGTACCTGATGTAGACGAAGACCTCTACGGCGGCTTCGTAGGCAACGCTGACCGCAAGCGTTTAAACAACCTGCGCGCCATGCCACCGGCAGAGCTGGCCCATGCCCGAGTCGGTTTTGACGATGACCGGCTTGAAGAACTGGTCTTCAGATACCGCGCCCGCAACTTCCTTGAAACCCTGTCGCCAGCAGAACTCGAGCGCTGGGAAGCCCACCGCGCTGCAAGGCTTCTGGAAGGCGAGGGCGGGGCGCGCAATGTTGATGCGCTGTTTGCAGAGATTGATACGCAGGCCGAGACTGAACAAGGCTCGAGCGAACAAGGTCAGGCGTTGCTCGGCGCGCTGTATGACTATGCAGAGTTGATTGCGCCTGAGGTAGCGTAATTTCAGCGTTGGGGCTGTAGCATAGGGCGACAGCTGCTGCTAAGGGTATTCATGCGGCAAACGCGAGTTGTTTTCTTTTCATAATTGCAGTGCACTGCAGTCAGTCAATCCTGTTTATTGTTGAAAAGAAAACTTTTGCCATGAACCTCATCAAATCCATCACGACAGCCGTTCTTTTTAGCGCGTGCTGCTTAAGCACAACCATCACTTATGCAGCCGACTACCCGACCCCGCAAAAAAGCAGTTGGGTGGTCAAAGACTTTAAATTTCATACCCAGGAAGTGTTGCCCGAGCTGCGCCTGGCCTACACCACCGTGGGCGCACCTACCGGCGAGCCAGTTCTCGTGCTGCACGGCACCACAGGCTCGGCCGCCACCATGCTCACACCGGCGTTTGGCGGCGAGCTGTTTGGCCCGGGGCAGCCGCTTGATGCGTCGCGCTACTACATCATCCTGCCTGACTCGATTGGGGCAGGGCAGTCGAGCAAACCATCGGATGGGCTACGCAGCCGTTTTCCAAAATACAACTACGACGACGCGGTGCAGGCGCAGTACCGGCTGCTGACCGAGCACCTTGGCATCAAGCATTTGCGCGTGGTGATTGGCAACTCGATGGGCGGTATGCAAACGTGGATTTGAGGCAGCAAGTACCCCGGCTTCATGGACGCGCTGGTGCCGATGGCTTCACAGCCCACTGAAATGTCCAGCCGCAACTGGATGATGCGCCGCCTCATCATCGATTCAATTCGCAACGACCCCACCTGGCAGGGCGGCAATTACACCCAACAGCCCGCCAGCGCGCAGTTTGCAACGGCGTTTTACGCCACGGCTACCAACGGAGGCTCACTTGCCTATTACAAGGCGGCGCCAACACGTGAAAAGGCCGACCAATTGCTGGACCAGCGCTTGAAAGCGCCATTTACCGGTGATGCCAACGACCACCTTTACCAGTGGGAATCGTCAAGCGACTACAACCCATCGCCCCAGCTAGAGAAGATCCAGGCAGTTGTGCTGGCGATCAATTCCGCCGACGACGAGCGCAACCCCCCGGAAACGGGTGTGATGGACAAAGAGATCAAGCGCTTGAAAAGTGCGCGTTATTTCCTCATCCCCGCCAGCGAGCAAACCGCTGGCCACGGCACCACAGCACAGGCACGCTTCTGGAAGTCTGAGTTGGTCGAGTTGTTGAAAAGCGCTCCAAAACGATAGGGCGCATCAGGAAGCAGCAGTTTGGGTTGTGATTTGCCCTGGAACGCAGGTTTGAAGCTGAAAACCAGCATTTTTAAGGCCTAAAAGTGCCTGTAAACCAATTAATACGGGCGCGAGCAGCTACTTTATCAATAGCATGGCCTCACCGTCAACTGCGTGAGCAGATGGCCACGGCAAGTGCTTATACATCACGCTAGCGAACAAACTGCTGTGCTCAAACGCCCCCAGCCACGCCCGCAAATGCGGCCACGGCTGCGCTGCGAACCAGGTGGCATCAGTATGTGCAAACTGCCGCACAAAAGGTAGCACTGCCATGTCGGCCAGGCTCGCACGGGAGCCGAATAGATGGCCGCGCACGAGTTGTGGCTCCAGCCTGCAAAGCCATGCCGCCCCAACGCTGCGATGACGTCGCGCAAAGGTTGTCGCATCAACATCCCGGTGTTCAGCCGAGAAGCGGTGCGGGTATTTGTAGCGATCCAGGCTGTGCTTGAAAGCGCCGTCATTGGCAGCAATCAAAGCCAGCATATCTGCTGAACTGACTTCAGAGTCTTGTGTTTCCAGCCACTGCTCAGGGTCATGTTGGCCGAGCGCCCACTGCATCACGTTCAGGCTCTCGTCGATCACCTCACCGCTGGGCAACACCAGCACAGGTACGGTCGCTTTGGGTGATGCGGCCAGCAGCTCGGAGGGCTTGTTTTTTAAAACGACTTCGCGCAACTCAACATGCAAACCGCTCACTACTATCGCCAGCCGCGCGCGCATGGCATACGGGCAGCGGCGAAACGAATATAGAACCGGCAGGTCAGTCATTGGCCTCCAGTAGCCTCAATTGGCCTTGACGCCAATATGCCCCTGACTGCGCGCATCGGCCAGTTGCACCTGCTTTTGGCGCTCACGGTAACCTGCTTTTTGCGTCGCAGTGGTGTTGGCGTGGCATTGCGGACAGCTCACTCCCAGCTCGAACAGCGGGGACTTTTTCGCCTCCTCATTGACTGGATTGCGGCACGACCGGCACAGCGTTAACGTGCCCGGTGCCAGGCCGTGGCCGACCGACACGCGTTCGTCAAACAAAAAGCACTCGCCTTGCCAGCGGCTTTGGTTTTGCGGCACGGTCTCCAGGTACTTAAGAATGCCGCCTTCCAGGTGGTACACCTCGCCAAAGCCTTTGGAACGCAGCAGTGCGGTGGACTTTTCACAGCGTATACCGCCCGTGCAAAACATCGCCACACGCGGTTTTTTACCGCCAACTTCTGCCAGCTTGCCGCCTTCAGCCATCTCGCGCTCCACCCAGCCTGGCAACTCGGTGAAGGTGTGGGTGTTGGGGTTAACGGCACCTGCAAACGTGCCAATTTCAACCTCGTAGTCATTGCGCGTATCAACCAGCACCACGCCCGGCTCAGCCAGTAGCGCGTTCCAGTCCGCTGGCTTCACATACTGGCCCGCCATCAACGCGGGGTGCACCTCGGGTACGCCCATGGTGACGATTTCCTTTTTCAGCCGTACCTTCATGCGGTAAAACGGCTGAACGTCGGTCCACGACTCCTTGTGCTCCAGCGCAGCCAGGCGTGCATCGCTGCGCAGCCGGGCCAGCACCGCACGTACGCCAGCTTCGGGCCCGGCAATCGTGCCGTTGATACCCTCAGCGGCCAGCAGCAGTGTGCCCTTGACACCATTGGTTTCGCAGCACGCCAGCAGGGGGGCTTGCAGCGCCGCGTAGTCGGGCAGCTCGACAAACTTGTAAAGGGCGGCGGTTAAAAAAGACGGCATGCGGTGCTTGAAAATCAGGTGTTGGTTGGTGATGGTGCAGGGGCTGCTGACGCTTTATGGTAAAACATTTTTTGCTACGTATTTAATAGCTTGTCACGCCCGTATTTATTGGACTACAGCCCGATTTGATGCCTTTTTGAGGCCATTTCTGGATTCCTGATGGCCTGAAAAGCCAAATCAGCCCACATCAGCTACTTGGTGCCAAAAATCCTGTCGCCCGCATCGCCCAGCCCGGGCAGTATGTAGCCGTGGCTGTTGAGTTGGCGGTCAATCGCGGCGGTGTAGATGGGCACGTCGGGGTGGCTGCGCTGCATGGCGGTGATGCCTTCGGGGCAGGTCAGCAAACACACGAACTTGATGGACTTGGGGTTCAGCTCTTTGACCCGCTCGACTGCTGCGATGGCCGAGTTGCCTGTGGCTAACATCGGATCCACTACGATCACGTCGCGCTCATTCATGTCGTGGGGCATTTTGAAGTAGTACTCAACAGCCGTCAGCGTTTTCGGGTCGCGATACAGGCCGACATGGCCTACGCGCGCACCGGGGACCACGCTGAGCATGCCTTCAAGAATGCCGTTTCCCGCACGAAGTATTGACACAAACACCAGTTTTTTGCCGTCAATGACTTTGGACTGCATTGTCTCAAGCGGGGTTTCGATTTCAATGCTCTGCATCGGCATGTCGCGCGTGACTTCGTAGGCCAGCAACATGCTGACCTCATTGAGCAAGGTACGAAAGGTGTTGGTCGATGCGTCTTTGCGGCGCATCAGCGTGAGCTTGTGCTGCACCAGCGGATGGTCGATGAGGTGGACTTTGCTTGAGTCGTAGGTGATGTGGGGGCTTGTCATGGGACTTTTCACTTTTTAAAACACAGTGCCATCGCTGATGATGTTGAGGGGGGGCTGGCCGCCGCGCAGTTGCTGTGCCAGTGCCCGGCCTGCAGCCCAGGTGCCGCCTTGGAGCACGCAGGCCAGCGGCATCTGCCCGGCGCTGACGCCAAGCTGCTCACGCACCAGCAAGGCCAGCTCGTCTAGCAGTGCCACCGTCAGGGCGCGCCACTCAACAATCAGCTCATCGCCCGCCTGATGCGGCTGCCTGGCTTGTTGGGGATCTTTCAGGCGCAGAACGCCAGCATCCAGAAAAAGCCCACCATTGCGGTATTCGGGCAGACCCGTCAACGCATCCAGCCCTTCAACTTTAATACCCGCCCATTCAAACGGCTCCAGCAGCGAATAGGTCAACCACTGCGACAGTTTGTGAAAAGGCATCCAGCCAGCGCTCGCATCATCTGGACCATCGCCTTGCGCTGTGGGGTGGCGCCAGCAGTCACCAAGCGCAATGCCTTCCAGGTCGTTTTGCGCAGGCCAAATGGTGGACAGGCTGGTGAGTAGCAAGCTGAGCAGGTCGTGGGCTTGCACGGTGTTAGCGCCAGCGGTGAGCAGCTTGAAAAGGTTGCCGGGCCTGCCTTGTTCCCCATCCTTGCCAAAAATTTCTGGCTGCGCTTGCAGTGCCTGGCCCAAGCGACGCAGCAAGGCAGCGCGACCATCCAGTCCGACGAGCGGATTGCTCGGCGTAACCTGAAAGGCCGTGGCTAATTTTTCGGCTGTAATGGCCTGCAGGCCTTGCGCATCTGCTTGCAGGGGGCGTTGCGAATCGCTTGAAAACAAGCCGTTCATAAACGCATGCAAACTGGCAACGCCCAGGCCTTCGGAGCGACTCAAGTGGTTGGATTGGTTGCTGCCGCTGTGATGTTTTTCTTCATACTGCCAGTCGGCGCCCGCGCCCGCATCGAGCAGCACGCTGACAAGGGCCAGATCAATCTGCGCTACGGCCTTATCAAGAGGCGATGCAAGAGGCGACGAGTGAGCCAATGCCGCATTGAGCTGCGCGGCTCTGTCAACACCACCCGCTTCAAAATGCCGCCAGCGGCTGTGATACGGAATGATCAAGCTGGGGTAGCGCGCCCTGGTGAGTTGTGCGACCAAAGCCGCCGCAGTCACCATGGCCCCGTCGTTGACCGTAAACCAGCCTGACTCACCGCGTCTGGCGCGCTCCAGCAGTGCTTGGGCACGCTTTCTGATCGTTTTTGTAGAGCGTAAAGTAGCCACAGCGCCCTGCATACGGGCGTTAGAAGCTACGTTTTCAATAGCACCCGGATTTTCCATCAGGTGCCCAGGCTCCGGCCCTTGGCGACTTTAAGCTCCTCGGCATCCGGCACCGCGCCGGGCGTGAAATAGCCCGCCGCCATCTTGGCATCCATCTCGACCTGCGCATCAGCCGGGATCATGTGGTCGGGGATGTTGACGCGCTCAACTACCTCAATACCGGCGCGGGTAATGGCGTCGTACTTCATGTTGCTCATCGACACCAGACGGTGGATTTTGGTGATGCCCAGCCAGTTGAGTACGTCGGGCATCAGTTCCTGAAACCGCATGTCCTGCACGCCCGCCACGCATTCGGTGCGGTTGAAGTACTGATCAGCGGTGTCGCCACCGACCTGGCGCTTGCGGGCGTTATAGACCAGAAACTTGGTCACTTCACCAAGCGCCCGGCCTTCCTTGCGAAAGTACGACACCATGCCCACGCCGCCGCGCTGCGCGCCTTGAATGCACTCTTCGATCGCATGCGTGAGGTAGGGGCGGCAGGTGCAAATGTCGGAGCCGAACACGTCAGAACCATTGCATTCGTCGTGGACCCTGGCCGTGAGTTCAATATTCGGGTTGGCAAGGTCGCGGGGATTACCAAATATGTAGGCAGTGAGGCCACCTATGGGCGGTAAAAATACGTCAAGGTCGCTACGGGTCACCAGCTCGGGGTACATGCCGCCGGTTTCCTCAAACAGCACGCGGCGCAGGTCGGCTTCGCTGCAGCCAAAGCGCTTGGCGACTTCAGGCAGATACCAGACCGGTTCAACCGCCACCTTGGTGACCATGGCCGCGCCGCCCTTTGTTAAAAACTTGCCGTCAGGCTTCAGGCGACCTGACTGTAATGCCTGAATCACTTCGGGCAGGATGACGTGGGCCTGCGTGACGGCAATAGTTGGGCGAATGTCATAGCCCGCTGCCAGTTCAGTTGCAAACACATCGGCCACCGTCGCACCCCAGGGGTCCATCGCGACGATGCGGCCAGGCTCGCTCCATTGCGGGTAGGGGCCGATTACGTCGGTCGGTGAGGTGTTGGTCAGGTCCGCTTTGTGCTTGGCTGAGAGCGCGCCCGACGCAACCGCTAGAGCCCGGTAAATGCTGTACGAGCCGCTGTGCGTGCCGATGACGTTGCGGTGGCTGCGGTTGGTGGTGGTGCCAACGACTGGCCCGCGCGCGGTGGCGGTAGCTGCCGCCCAGTGGATGGGCAATGCGCCTTCGCCACCGGCGTGCGAAGTCAGTCGGATGTGGCGGGGAACTGATGACGCTTGGGGCTTATTGGCTGCAGGGGCATCCGGGATGGACTCAAAAGACTTGGCGACAACTTCATCTGGCATTGCAGACCCTTTAAAAAAACGAATGTACAGATGGGCGCCGCGCTTGACAAGCCCGCCATAGGCCTATGGTCGTTAATTCGCTACAGCGTCTGGAGACCAGAAAGCAAATTTGGTGCATGCCCTGTTGTGCTGTTTTGGCGTGCTATCTCACCATGCCTCTAAAATGAAAAGTATTGCAAAATGTACTCAGAGTAAGCAAATAATCCAAAAGCGTGTTACCCACAACGCCATTTAAAACCAATAAATCCTGACCATGACCACCGAGCCAAACAACAAACCATCCCTTTTTTCGCGGCACCCACTGATCATTCTTTCCTGTGCCTTTCTGATTTTGTATGTGTCGGTGTTTGTGATGTTCACGAAAGAAGGTCATCCGAAAACAGTGATGACGGGTATCGACAAGAGTGCCCCGCATTTTGAAGTGCATCTTTTGAATGTTGACCTGGCCCGAGATTTGGCAACCTTTACCTTTGCGCCCGACCTGACATCGCCCGATATCGCCGTCAATGGCCGCTTGATTGCCGATATGGTGGCAGAGCTTGATACCGGCACTTCAGTGCTGACACACACCTTCAAAAAGGGCGATGCACCGTCACCATGGTCAGCGGTTGTTCCGATTGAAAGCGGCGATGCTTCTGAATACCCTTTTGACAAGTACGCAGGCGAATTCCTTTTCAAGATCAAGCGTGAAGGCAATGCCAGCTCGCTGGCCAGGGTTGATCTTGACAAGGTGCTGCACGGCTTTGCGGCATCGGCCACCGTTGAACCAACAGAAGCCAAGACGCACGTGGTGCTGAAATATGAATTCTCACGTTCACCCGCTGTTGTATTTCTGGCCTTGATGGCATTGACATCCTTGAGCATGGTGGTCTTGAGTGCTGTCAGCGTTGCCAAACATGTGGCCATCAATGGACGCAAGGTTGAATTTGGAATGCTGGTGTGGATTGCAGCACTGCTGTTCGTTATTCCTGCTGTGCGCAATG
The DNA here is from genome assembly GCA_038226155.1 of Burkholderiales bacterium. Lineage (GTDB taxonomy): Bacteria > Pseudomonadota > Gammaproteobacteria > Burkholderiales > Burkholderiaceae_C > Polaromonas. The sequence goes on along the minus strand of JBBRQQ010000010.1, from coordinate 14,625 downwards.
GCTTGCCGGGTAGCCCGCCATTAGGCTCTCTGGTGGATGTAGCCCTGTTCTTCTGGCTGCACATTCTGGGTGTTGGCTCGCTGCTGACCGTGGTCTACAAGTGGACAAAACAAACTTGAGTTGACGGCCGCTGGCTTTTTGAGCCCATATCGCCGTATCTCAATCTCCACGAACCAAAACAAAGGCAAAATTGTCCGTGAACATGCCTTCAAAATGGGCGACTTTTACGCGTGGCCAAAAACTCTTTTTGGTCGGATGGGCCGCATTTCTGATCGGCGGGAGCGTCTTGACACTTATTTTTATGGGTGGGGAGCAGTACCGTTTTCGGCAGGAGTCAAGCCCCACTTAATCCTTTCATATGGCATCGGGAAGTTATCAGCTTGAGTCAACGGCGGTAGAAACCACGCCACCGCCTGGGCACGAAAAAGATGTTCCACGTGTGGTCAAGGTCGGTATTTACCTTGACTGTGTGCCTGAATTTTCCATCATAGGTTCACACTGGAAAGCGGATTTCAACGTCTGGTTTAACTGGGATGGTCCCGATCTGACTCCCGGAGAAACCTTTCACATCACCAACGGAGATATTCTCAGTAAAAACCTGGTGGATAAGCGGGACGATGGCAACAGCCACTACGCCCTGTACAGGGTGACGGCCCAGATATCCAAATCTTTTGATGTGGGGAGGTTTCCGCGCAATGACCATCTGCTGACCATCGAAATCGAGGATGGCGGCTTGCAGTCCTATCAGCTGAAATATGTCGCGGATACGGTTGCAGCAGACTCGAGTCCACGGGTGGAAGTTCCTGGCTTCAAGGTCATCAACAAGCAGGCTTCGGTTCGTCCGTACGCTTATCAAACAACGCGGGGAAACCCAAAACTAGCGCAAGGTTACAAGGCAACGTATTCCCAGTTTGATTACGCAATCTGGATTGCCCGCTCCACCTGGAGCCTGCATCTGAAAATGTTCGTGGTCATGTTTGGCGCCGTGTTCACTGCATTGTTGGGATTTTTTGTGACATCCTCGGCGGACAGGCTGGTGTTGGTCAGCGGCTCGCTGTTTGCGGCTGTTGCCAACATGTACATCACCTCGACATTGATTCCGGACACGGGGGTAGACACTTTAGCTGACCATATCAACTGGATCGGTGCGGCCTTCATCATGGTAGCCATCGTCCAGGCAGTGATTTATCAATACTCTTTTGAGGGGCGTGAAGACAGGCAGGAGGTAACGAAGTTTTACGATGTCATGAGCTTTGTAGTGATGCTGCCGTTTTACGTGTTGCTGAACGTGGCAATACCAATGCTCGCGTCTATTTGACAGTTCACGCTAGCGTTTTTTAATGCCAAAAATAATCCCCAGCACGCCGCGAATAATTTCGCGGCCTACCGCAGAGCCCACGGTGCGCACGGCTGACCTGGCCATGCTTTGTGCCATGGTCATCCTGCTTGGCGCCGCGTGGGCTTGCCTTTTTCATCTAATCGGATCGAGCGCGTCACTCATGGGAATGTCCTTGGCTGAAAAAGTAAAATGCGGCCAGAGATTAAATAAAGCGAAGGATTGCAGTGGCTGGTCATAGTAAATGGGCGAATATTCAACACCGCAAGGGGCGGCAGGATGAAAAACGCCAGCGCGTCTGGACACGGGTAATGCGCGAGATCATGGTGGCTGCCCGTATGGGCGGCGGTGACGTGGCCACCAACCCGCGCCTGCGACTGGCGATTGAAAAGGGAAAAGCGGCCAATATGCCATCGGAAAACGTCAAGTACGGCATTGCCAAGGCGACGGGAAGCCTCGAAGGCGTTCAATACGAAGATGTGCGTTACGAAGGCTACGGCATTGGCGGCGCGGCCATCATCGTGGACTGCATGACCGACAACAAGGTGCGTACCGTGGCGGAGGTTCGTCATGCGTTTTCAAAACATGGCGGCAATATGGGCACCGAGGGTTCGGTCGCTTTTCAGTTCAAACATGTTGGGCAGTTCATTTTTGCGCCGGGTACCAGCGAAGATAAAGTGATGGAAGTTGCTTTGGAGGCGGGTGCTGATGACGTGATTGCTCATGACGACGGTGCAATAGAGGTGCTGACGCCGTATACCGGGTTTGAAACCGTCAAAATCGCTCTGGAGGCCGCCGGGCTGAAAGCGGAAGTGGCAGAGGTCACCATGCGGGCTGATAACCCGATTGAGATGGGCGGTAACGAGGCCATCAGAATGCAAAAGCTGCTGGACGTACTGGAAGACCTGGACGATACACAGGACGTGTTTCATAACGCGGCCATGTCAGATTAAAAGATCAGGAAAGAAAGCTCAGGATGAAAGTATTGGTAGTGGGTGGCGGTGGCCGTGAACATGCACTGGCCTGGAAGTTGGCGCAGTCACCCAAGGTGCAGGCGGTTTATGTCGCACCGGGAAACGGCGGGACGGCAGTGGATGCCCGACTCGAGAACATCGCCATCACGGATGTGAAGGCGCTGCGCGAGTGGGTCATGCTGGAGAAAATCGCACTCACCGTCGTTGGCCCCGAGCAGCCATTGGCCGCCGGCATTGTTGATGAGTTTCGCACTCACGGCTTGCGGGTTTTTGGCCCGACCAAAGCGGCAGCGCAGTTAGAGAGCTCCAAGGCGTTTTCAAAAGCCTTTATGAAACGTCATGGCATTCCAACAGCTGAATACGAAACGTTCACCGATGCGGTTGCCGCACATGCCTATGTGGATGAAAAGGGTGCACCCATCGTCGTCAAGGCTGATGGCCTGGCGGCTGGCAAGGGCGTAGTGGTGGCATTGAGCCTGCATGAGGCGCATGAGGCGATTGAATTCATGCTCGCGCCCAACCCGGACTTCAATCCGCTGGGCGTGACGCACAATGAGGGTGCTGACGGTAGGGCCGAGCCCCGGGTGGTTATTGAAGAGTTTTTGCAAGGCGAAGAAGCCAGTTTTATCGTCATGTGTGACGGTAAAAATGTCGCCACTATGGCGACCAGCCAGGATCACAAACGCCTGCTTGACGGTGACAACGGCCCCAATACTGGCGGCATGGGTGCTTATTCGCCCGCGCCTGTGGTCACGCCCGAAGTGCACGCGCGTGCCATGCGTGAAATTATTTTGCCGACCATCAAGGGCATGGAAAAAGACGGCATTCCGTTCACTGGGTTTTTGTATGCCGGGCTGATGATTGACGCCCAGGGCAAGCCGAAGACGCTTGAATTCAACTGCCGCATGGGCGACCCTGAAACCCAGCCCATCATGATGCGGCTAAAGAGTGACCTGTATGACGTGATGATGGCAGCCACGTCTGGCACGCTCGACCAGGTTGAGCTTGAATGGGACCGCCGCCCAGCACTTGGCGTGGTGATGGCGGCGCATGGCTACCCGCTGCATCCGCGCAAGGGTGATGTGATTCATGGCCTGCCTGTCACCGGCGATGGCGCGGCAGAAGATGCGATGGTGTTCCACGCTGGAACCAGCAGGCAGGGCGACGCCACTGTGACATCGGGCGGACGGGTGCTGTGCGTGACGGCACTGGGTACCACCGTCAAGGCCGCCCAGCAGCGCGCCTATGAGGTTCTCCAGGGGATCGAATTTGACGGTGCCCAGTTTCGCAAAGACATCGGTTACAGGGCCATCAAATCCTGATGTCAAGTGCTGACACACCGTCTGTGCGGCGCTTTTTGCTGGGCTTGCAGGAGCGCATCACGGCTGCCATTGCAGAAATCGATGGCTCTGAATTTGTTTCCGACAGCTGGCAAAAAGACCCCGGTGAGCTTCTGCAGGGCAACGGCATCACCAAAATACTTGAAAACGGCAAAGTGTTTGAACGTGCAGGCTGCGGCTTTTCGCATGTGCTCGGCCCCAAACTGCCACCGTCAGCCACCCAGCACCGGCCAGAGCTGGCGGGCGCGCCGTTTGAGGCTTTGGGCGTGTCGCTGGTTTTTCACCCGCGCAATCCTTATGTGCCGACCGTGCACATGAATGTCCGCATGTTGACGGCTACGCCTTTGACTGGTGGTGCGCCTGTCTGCTGGTTTGGCGGTGGTATGGACTTGACACCGTATTACGGTTTTGACGAAGATGCGGTGCATTTCCATCAGACATGCAAAGACGCACTGCTACCCTTTGGCACTGACAAATACCCGCGCTTCAAGCACTGGTGCGACGACTATTTTTACCTCAAACACAGGCAGGAACAGCGCGGCATAGGGGGCGTGTTTTTTGATGACTTCTCGGAACTGGGGGCCGATCAAAGTTTCACCATGATGCAAGGTGTAGCTGATGCTTTCTTGCTGGCCTATCTGCCGATTGTCAAAAGGCGTCAACACACGCCTTACGGTGAGCGCGAGCGTGAGTTTCAGCTTTACCGGCGTGGACGCTATGTCGAGTTCAACCTGGTTTGGGATCGCGGTACGCACTTTGGCCTGCAATCGGGCGGGCGCACCGAATCCATCCTGATGTCGATGCCGCCGCTGGCGAGCTGGTCTTATCAGCGCCGGGTAGAAGCGGGCTCGGCGGAAGATCGTCTGTATAAAGAATTTCTGGTCAGACGGGACTGGGTTTGAAACCATGAAGCGCATAGGCATGTTTGGCGGGGCGTTTGACCCACCGCATAGGGCACACGTGGTTCTTGCACAGCTGGCAGTCGAAGCGCTTGTCCTGGATGAGCTGCACATCATTCCCACCGGGCAAGCCTGGCACAAGGCGCGAACGCTGAGTAGCGCGGAGCACCGTCTGGCAATGGCGCAACTGGCGTTTCAGGGCATGTCCCGCGTAGTAGTGGATGACCGCGAGTTGCAGCGCTCCGGGCCGACGTTTACCATAGATACACTTGAAGCCCTGCAGGTTGAGAACCCCGGGGCGCAGCTCTACCTCATCATGGGTGCAGACCAGTTTGCGGCGTTCCAGCAATGGCATAAATGGCAGGCGATTGCCGGGCTTGCTATAATTTGTATAGCTGACCGCCCCCCATCTACGCCCACCAATGCTGACGATGATGCCTATTTTGAAGCTTATAAAGGCCTTGAAAACAGGTTTGTAAGGCTTCAGATGCCTCCAATGGCCACCAGCGCCACTCAAATCCGCCAATTGATGACAAGTAATGCCGGTAAAACTCTTGTAATCAATACCCTGGTGACAGATCCCGTTGCGCGTTATATTGCAGCCAATCACCTTTACAGCCCTTCCTGATTTCCCCCACAGAATTCCCCCACCGAACCAAAGCACTGCATGACTTCTACTCCCGTCAAATCCGCCAGCACCCTCGAAAAAAAGGATGTGCAGAAACTCCAGCGCGCAATCATCGACGGGCTTGAAGATGTGAAGGCGCAGGACATTCAGGTGTTTGATACCGAGCATCTCACATCATTGTTCGAGCGTGTGATCATCGCTTCGGGCACGTCGAACCGGCAAACCAAGGCCCTCGCCGCCAGCGTGCGCGATGCCGTACGCGACGCGGGGTTCGCCAAGCCGCGCGTTGAAGGTGAAGATAACGGCGAGTGGATCATTGTTGATTGCGGTGCCGCCGTGGCACACATCATGCAGCCGACGATTCGCCAGTACTACCACCTGGAAGAGCTTTGGGGTGACAAGCCGATCAAACTGAAACTGGGTGCGCCAGCGCCGCTGGTAAAGGCGGCCAAGCCTGAACCCGAAGTCAAGGCAGCGGTAAAGCCAAAAGTGGGCGCAAAAACTGCATCAAAAACTGTAGCCAAAAAGGCCGTCAGGACACCGGCCAAAGTGCCCACGAAGATGCCCGTACATGTGCAGGATACGAGCTATGTCGGGCGGGTAGGTAAAACCAATGACTGGACGGCCAAGCGCAATGCAACTGACACCGCTGCAGAGCCTGCGCCCCGGACCGCAAAAGCCGGCAAGCCCGTATCGAAAACACCGATCGTTAAAGTAGCTGCGCCTAAAAAAGTTGCAGCAAAGAAAGTAGTAGTCAAACCCGCAGCTAAAAAACCTGCTGCCAAGAAAACTGCCTTTAGAGGCAAATGAGGCTGACGATAGTCGCCGTTGGCCAGAAAGTGCCCGACTGGGCGCAAACGGCTTATGACGACTACGCCAAGCGCTTCCCGCCCGAACTGAAGGTCGAACTCAAGGCTGTCAAGACCGAGCCGCGGGCTTCAAAAACTCTAGATACCTTGCTGGCTGCGGAAAGAACGCGCATTGAGGGGGCCATATCCGGTATGGTTCGCGGCACGCACATTGTTGCGCTGGACGAGCGCGGAACAGCCGTCACCACTGTCGCTCTGGCTGAACGCCTCAAAGCGTGGCAATTGTCTGGCGACGATGTAGCCATCGTCATTGGCGGGCCTGATGGTCTTGACGCGGGCTTAAAAAAGTCTGCCCATGAGCGCTTGCGCCTGTCGGATTTAACCCTGCCGCATGCCATGGTTCGCGTGTTATTGATCGAGCAGCTCTATCGGGCCTGGAGCATCACGATCAACCATCCGTACCACAGGGAATGAGGATGGCCGAGTTCATTTATCTTGCCTCACAAAGCCCACGGCGCAAACAGTTGCTGGAGCAGCTTGGCGTTCGCCACGAATTGCTGCTGCCAGACCTTGATGAAGACGCAGAAGCACTTGAAGCCGTGAAACTACATGAAGCCCCTGCAACTTATGTGAAGCGGGTTACGCGCCTGAAGCTTGATGCCGCCATGGCGCGCTTGAAGCGTCGCGGCTTGCCCGCAGCCCCGATACTGTGTTCAGACACCATCGTTGCTCTGGGCCGCGTCATTTACGGAAAACCCGAAGATGCAAAAGATGCCAGGCGCATGCTTTCTGAACTTGCTGGACGTACACATCGGGTACTCACTGCCGTGGCCGTTCAGGGCTCAGATAAAGTTGGTCGGCGTTTTGAGGCCTTGAGCACCTCGCATGTGAGTTTTGAGGCCATGACAGCCGCGCAAATTCGTGCCTACGTTGCAAGCGGTGAGCCCATGGGCAAGGCTGGAGCCTACGCGGTGCAGGGCAGGGCGGCGCTGCACATCACGCGCATCAACGGCAGCTACAGTGGCATCATGGGACTCCCGCTCAGGGAAACCGCACTACTGCTCAATAGTGCAGGCATCAAAATATAGCTTTCACGCTTCCTTCCCAAAAAATCAAAAATGCAACAAGACATCCTCATCAACTGGTCGCCGCAGGAAACCCGCGTGGCAGTCGTCGAGCACGGTGCCGTGCAGGAACTGCAGGTTGAGCGCACGCTAGAGCGCGGCCTGGTGGGCAATGTCTATCTGGGAAAAGTTGCGCGTGTGTTGCCCGGCATGCAGTCGGCCTTTATAGACATTGGCCTGGAGAGGGCCGCTTTTTTGCACGTTGCCGATTTGATGAGCAGCATCAACAGCCGTCATGCCGAGGCCGAAGCGCCCCTAACGGTAGCTGCGCCGCAACCAATTGAAAAGCAGTTGTTTGAAGGCCAGGCTGTCATGGTGCAGGTGCTCAAGGACCCGATTGGCACCAAGGGTGCGCGGTTGACAGCGCAAATCAGCATTGCCGGGCGCTTGCTGGTCTTTTTGCCGCAGGACAACCACATCGGGGTGTCGCAGAAAATCCCGGTCAAGCAACGTGAAGACCTGCGCCAGCGAATGCAGACCCTCGCAGGCGGCCTGGGCGGTGGTTTTATCCTTCGTACGAACGCCGAAGATGCCCTGGACGCAGAGCTCTCGGAAGACATTGCCTATCTGCGCAAAACCTGGGCACGCATCAAGGAGGCATCGACTCGATTGCCACCGGCGTCGGTACTGCATCAAGATTTGAACCTGCTGCAACGTGTGTTGCGTGACATGGTGGTTGACGGCACGCAGACTATTCGCATTGATTCACGCGAGCAGTTTGAAAGCCTTAAAACATTTGCAACCGAATTCATGCCAGCGACGCTTCGAAAGTTGCAGCTTTATGGTGGTGAGCGCCCCATTTTTGACTTGTTTAATATCGACGAGGACATTGCAAGGGCGTTGGGCCGTAGGGTGGATCTTAAATCGGGCGGCTATCTGATCGTTGACCAGACGGAGGCCTTGACGACGGTGGATGTGAACACCGGGGGCTTTGTCGGTGCCCGCAATTTTGATGACACCATTTTCAAGACCAACCTGGAGGCTTCGCAGGCGATTGCCCGGCAACTTCGCCTGCGTAATCTGGGCGGCATTGTGATTGTCGATTTCATTGACATGATGAAAGAAAATCATCGCGATGCGGTGCTGGCTGAATTCCAGAAGCAGCTTGCGCGCGACCGCATTAAAACTAATGTTAATGGGTTTTCAGCACTGGGCCTGCTTGAGATGACGAGAAAGCGCACGCGTGAGTCGCTGGCACACCAGTTGTGTGAACCCTGTGTCGAATGCTTGGGCAAGGGCGTGGTCAAGACGGCCCGTAGCGTGACCTATGACATCCTGCGTGAAATTCTGCGGGAAGCCCGCCAGTTCAATCCGCGCGAATTTCGTGTGGTGGCTTCGCCCAAAGTCATTGAGCTTTTTCTCGATGAAGAAAGCCAGCACTTGGCGGGACTGAGCGACTTCATCGGCAAGCCGATCTCACTACAGGCAGAAGCTGCGATGGCGCAGGAACAATACGACATCGTTTTAATCTGAATTGCCGAAAGAAATGTCCCAGCACCCGATTCCAATCTTGATGTACCACCAGGTGGACGCAGAGCCCCCAAAAGGCTCGCCCATGCGCGGGCTGGTTGTGTCACCTGCCACGTTCTCCAGGCAAATGGCAGCGCTCAACGTACTCGGGTATACAGGCAAATCCATGGGCGATTTGATGCCCTACTTGAATGGGGAGTGTCAGGGTAAGGTGTTTGGAATTACGTTTGACGACGGCTACGAAAACAACCTGCGCTGCGCCTTGCCAGTTTTGACGCGTTATGGTTTTACGTCTACCTGCTATGTGGTGGCCAGTCTTGTGGGTCAAAGCAACAGCTGGGATGTTGAACGTGGTGTCAAACAGGTTCCCTTAATGAACGCACGAGAACTGCAGGCATGGATTAACGCGGGCCAGGAGGTGGGGTCGCACACCTTGACGCATGCCAATCTTGAGCAACTCGATGAAGCCAGGCAGGCCATTGAAATCGGGCGTTCGAAGACGCAACTTGAAGCATTGATAAAACAAAAGGGCGGCGTCCAGCATTTTTGTTATCCCTACGGCGGCTTGAATGCAACTGCCGTAAAAAATGTCAGGTCGGCGGGGTACCTGACAGCGACCACGACGGTCAGGGGCCGTGTGGTTCAGGGGCAGTCCGACGCTTTGCTTTTGCCGCGCGTTCTGGTCAGCCGCACCACCACCTGGATGCAGTTGCTGCTCAAGTGTTTGACCCGCTACGAAGACAAGCGCGGCCGCAGGTGCACGGGCAACGTCTATAAAACATGAAAACGAAACTGGCCATTCTTTCCCGCAATTTCTCAAGAATTGGCGGCGGTGCTGAAAGCTATGCTGTTTATCTGGCAACTTCCATGCTGGGTGAGTGCGACATCACGGTCGTATCGCAGGGGTTTGACGAATCTCCCGCGCTTTTTAAGCACATCCCCGTGCCCAGGCTGCCTTTTCGCACACGCTGGATCAATCAGCTCTGGTTTAGCTGGTACACCAAGCGCGTCACGCGTCATGGTTTTGATGTAGTGCATTCCTATGAAAATGTGACGCATGGTGATGTGCAGACGGTGAGCGTGAAAACGGTTCATGCCAGTTTGAGACAGCGGGGCATGAGTGCCCTTCGTATCGCCTTGAGCCCCCGGCTACTTGCTTATTTGTGGATTGAAAAAAAACGCTTGTGCAGCGCTGGTCATCACAGTGTTTTTGTGTCCCAGTTCGTGCATGACGAAACCCTGTCGATCCTGCCAGGCATACCGTCGAGCAGTGTGGTCCCTCCCGGTGTAGACATACCGAAGGTAGAGTTTTCTGCAGCAGAAAAAGTAGCTGCGCGTGAAAGTTTCGGCCTGAATCCCGCGGTTATGACCATAGGTTTTGTAGGGCACGACTTTAAAAAGAAAGGTCTTGAAACCTTGCTCAAGGGCGTAGCGCTTTTGCCGTTTGACGTGCAGGTTATGGTCATCGGGAATCCAGCCCAGGCGGAGCGATATGCGGATCTGGTTGAGTCGCTGGGTAGCGGTAAAACCTGCCGCTTTATGGGTGTTGTGCGTGACATGCCCAATGCTTATGCAGCGATGGACTGCCTGGCACATCCCACCACGCAAGATGTGTTTCCGATGGTTTTACTGGAGGCGATGGCCAAACATGTGCCTGTAGTGACTACGACCGAGCCCTATAACAACATGGCAAGCCTGCTGGTTGACCACCTTGACGCAATTTTGCTACCTCGCCCTGAAGACGTTGACGGCATGGCCGCCGCATTGAGTCAGATATGGTTTGAGAAGTCTTTGAGACGGACACTGGCGTGCAACGGATTTTTGTTCGCTCAAAAATATAGCTGGGATATCGCGAAAGCCAAATATTACGAGGCTTATGGTCGCGTAGGCAGAAAGAACTGATTCCGCACGTAGTCTTCAATGCGAATGAAATCTTCGACCCAGAACTCACGAAGTCTGGACGTGTCGGCACGAGAATACTCTGCCTCTTGCGTAAGACCTCGTTGAACAATCAGTTGCGGAAATCGCTCCGCAACCATATCAACCAACTTTGATATTTTTGTGGCTATACCTGTACCAATGTTGATGTGACTGTGCCCGACGGTAGTTGTGGATAAATTCAGCACAATGGATGCTACATCCCTTACATGAATGAAGTCACGCAGCATCCGCCCTTCATTGTTAAGAGTGAAGGGCGTAGAGTTTTGCAATGCCTGCCGCAGCTTGCTGAAAATCGAAAACTTGTCATTGCCGCCATAGGTATTGAAGACGCGAAGTATTTGATATTCAATGTCGTTGGCCGTGCAAAATTCGGCAACCAGTTTTTCGTTCAGGTGCTTGGAAATGCCATTGATGGTGATGGGGCAGCACAGGCTGTCCTCGCCGGTTCGCATGTCTTCCCCATAAACCGCGCAACTGCTGAGAAAAACAAGTCTTTTGACGCGATGTCGGCGCGACGCTTCAAGCAAAGTTGCAGTCGACATCACATTTGAATCCAGCAGGCGGCATGGGGCCAAACTGGCCGATGTGCGCAGGTCGCTTGCCGCATGAACGACTATCTCTGCAGATGCCAATTTTTTATCAATCTCCGACCAACCGTCGCGGTCAATAGAAATGACATTGGCGTGTTTTTTTGCCATTGCCTGGCTGCGGAACTCTGAACCAAAGTTCCCTTCCGACCCTGTAAGCAATATGTTCATTTATAGTTTTCGGATAGTTCAATCAGGATTCAGTCCAAGCCTGTAAAGATGCGCATAGGCACCATTTTGCGCCAGCAACTGTGCATGTGAGCCCGATTCAATAATTCGCCCGGCATTCATCATGATGATACGGTCAGCATGTTGAACGGTTGACAATCGGTGCGCGATGATGAGCGATGTTCGGTTTGAGGTCAGCCGTTTGATGGCCTCCTGAACGGCCTGCTCGGACTCGGTGTCGAGGGCAGATGTGGCTTCATCAAAGATAAGGATGGGAGCATCTTTGTACAGAGCCCGTGCAATGGCCAGGCGTTGACGCTGGCCTCCCGACAATTGCATTGCGTTATGGCCCAGAACCGTGTCCATGCCCTGTGGCAGAGCAGCAACCATGGTGCCCAGATTTGCCGCATTCAGGGCTTGCATGACCTTGTCGCGGTCAAACGACTGGCCCAGGGTCACGTTAAAGGCGATGCTGTTATTCAGCAGCACCACATGCTGGCTTACCAGCGCAAACTGGGCGCGCAGTGAAGCGAGGCTCCATTGCTTCAACTCCTGCCCATCCAGGTAAATGCTGCCAGAACTGGTTTCTGCAAATCTGGGCAGCAGATTGACCAGGGTGGTTTTTCCGGATCCGGACGCACCCACGAGCGCAACGGTTTCACCTGCCTTGATGCACAAGCTGAGGCGATCAACGGCCAATGCAGCGCCAGTTTTGTACAACACGCTAACATCTGCAAATTCAATATCGCCCGAGGCACGAACCTTCGAGAACGTGCCGCCTGACTCGTCTTCTGTAAGGTCCATAAGGTCCAGACCCCGCTCCAGAGCGGCCAGTCCACGCGTGATGGGCGTAGCACCATCAGATAGGCCCTTGATAGGCGCAATCAACAGCAGCATGGCGGTAACGAAAGCCACAAACCCGCCGACCGTGGTCGTGTTTGCCGAACCTTGCAGCAGCGCTATTGAAATGACCGCCGACAAGGCGACGGCTGCCAGCACCTGGTTAATGGCGCTCATGCTGGCATAGGCGACAGTTGACTTCATGGACAGTCGCCGCAGCGAATGGCTCAGGGCGTCGAACCGGTTGGCTTGGCTGGTCTGCGCACCATGCAGGCGGACATCGCGGTGCGCCAGCACGTTTTCTTCAACCACATAGGCCAGGTTGTCGGTCGCCGTCTGGCTCTCTTTTGTCAAACGGTAAAGCCGCTTCGTGAGCAACTGGATGACCAAGGCTACCGCCGGGAAAAGCAGTGACACCACCAGCATCAGCTTCCAGTTCAGAAAGACCAAATACGCCACCAGTGCCAGCAAGGTCAGCACGTCGCGCGCGAGCTTCATGATGGCGTTGTTCAGGATTACAGAGCCGTTGTAGACCTCGTACACCACGGTGTTGGATATGGCGCTGGAGGTCTGGTCTGTAAATAGTGAAAGGCGAGCAGTGAGCAGTTTGTCGAACATCGCCTTGCGCAGTGCCTGCAGGCCATTATTGGTGACCTCGGCCAGAGCATATTGCGCCACGAAGCCGGAAAGTCCACGAACGGCGAACAGCAACATTAACGATACCGGAACCATCCAGAGTTGCAGCCCCCCTTTTTGAAAGCCACGGTCAAGCAGCGGTTTCAGCAAGGCAGGCAAAAAAGGTTCAGTTGCTGACGCAACCAGTGTGGCACCAATTGCCAGCGCCCAAGCCTTGCGCGAGGTACTGAAATAAGGCCAGACCCTGACGATTCGCTGCAAGGTCGAGATTTTGGTGTGTTGCCTGGACACGCTGTCACCATAGCTCTTACTTGGGGCGACCTGTTTTGGCAGGGCTTTATAGGAGCCCAAGGCAAGCAGCAGCCCTAACACCACGCAGAAAAAATCACCAATCAAGGCATCGTAGAGCGTTGAGTTGAACAGGCAGGACACCGCAAGTGCAGCCAGCACCGACTGGGCGCTGCGTGCCACCGCCTTATCCAGTCGCCAGGTATCCCTGAATATGGCACTTAAAAGCGCTATGAAAAGAAGCACACCTGGCAGACCCAGTTGTACGCCCCATTGCAGATATTCCTGGTGCGGGTTTCCAAGGTCGGCAATCTTTTGATTACCAGCTGGTTGCCTGCTCTCAATGCGGTTGAATTCATTGCTCCAGCTGCCAATGCCTGAACCCTTTACTGGATTTTCAGAAATGGATTGAATCGCCCTGTTCCAGAGGTGTAGCCTGATGCCCGATGAGCTGCCAATGACAACATTTTCCCCTTTGTCGAACTTGAAAACCTGAACCTCATTCTTTACCTGGGCAAGCCGGGTTTTTACGCGCGGCGAAACCACGGCAGCCGCGAGCAGCAATACAAAGGGAAGTACCACGATTGCGACCCGCCCCCGCGTCGGGAGCGACCACATCACGGCAAGCGACATCATGACAACGGCTACCAGGTAACCAGTTCGGCCACCAAAAACAAAGAAAACGGTGACCAGCGACATCACAGCAGCAGCGAGCGCTATCCGCTCACCGTATTTGCCGGGCACCAGAGCGCGCAAATGCCAGCACATGGCCGCAAGTACACCGCACATGATCGACTGATCAAGGTAGCTGGAAAAAGGCGTTTTAAACGCAAGAGCTGTCGGTGACGTTGCCCAGGGTACGGGCAAATGGACGAGCAACATCCACGTGCTCAGGAGAGTTAATGCCTGAGTAGCGGCAAACGCAGCCAGAGCAATGTTGGCTTCCCGTCGACTCCGGATCAGCAGCGCTATTAGCGGAATCGTCAGCAGCTTGCCATACTTGGACAGAGAACCAAAAGCCGAGGATCCTGAAGCAGTAGTCCATCCCAGGCTAAGGGCGAAAGCCGCCAGAACAAGGAGTACTGCAATGGCTGTCCATCTGACGTTAAGGTGTGCATGTTCCGGGCCCGCAACTGGCTTTTGAGAAAGCAGGATGGCCGCACCGCCGACAAATAACAAGATTTTTGCGATGCCGACGAGAGCAATCGGCAAACCCACCGATGCAGCCACCATGCATACCAGCAACAGTCGGTAATTGATGGGTTTTTTTTGCAAAATATCTGTAGACGGGCTTGAAGTAGAGTGATGATTATCAGTGATTCAATGGGCTCAGACGCGTTTCAACTGAAGGAAGCGCTCTGCTATGCTTCCCGCAAGGTCGACACGGTCAGAACGCCAACTCTTTGTGAACAGAAAGCCGCCCTTGGATGTTGAATTGAACTATGTGAAATGCATGGAAGGCAACCGTTGACAAGTTTGTCCGTCATCGTGATTACAAAAAATGAGTCTCAAAATATTGAGATTTGCCTGCAGTCTGTTTTGTTTGCTGATCAAATCGTAGTGCTTGATTCCGGCAGCACCGATC
>JBBRQQ010000009.1:0-64689 GCA_038226155.1 Burkholderiales bacterium | reverse complement strand
TTGCCAGTTGCGGGCAAACAAAATCATGCCGCCGACCAGTGGATTTTTAAGGCGTTGCTTGTCAACCTTGGTGAGGGTGGTGCCTGCGATGTCGATGATGAGGGGGGCGTGTTGGGTCATGGATATTTTTTAAATGGGTGTATTGGTTTCAACCACCACAAAGCTGGCGGCGTAATCGGTTTCGTCTGTCACGCTGACGTGGGCGGCGAGGTTGCGGGCTTCAAACCACACTTTGAGGGCGCCATGTAAAACGATTTCGGGCTTGCCGCTGGCGGCCTTGGCAACTTCGCAGGAGCGCCAGGTCATGGGCATTCGCATTCCCATACCTATGGCTTTGCTGAAGGCTTCTTTGGCTGAAAACCGGGTAGCGAGGTAACTGACACCACGGTCTGGCCAGCGGGCGCTGCGTGCTTTCCAGACCAGCAGTTCGCCGTCACTCAGTATTTTTCTTGCAAAGCGCTCGCCGTGGCGTTCAACGCTGGCGCGTATGCGGCGGACATCGCAGATATCTGTGCCTATACCAAAAATCATATGGCAGTGGCCCCCACGGTCGCGCACTTCGTGTCGCTTCCTGCCCCCCGAGGGGGCCGCTGCGCCTGCGGCCCGGCAAAGCCGGTTCCGCGGCCCCTGCTGGTAAAGAGAATTGCCCGCGACATTGAGGTTATAGAGCTTGGTTGATGCAATGCAAATAGTCTTTCACCGTCTCCGTGTAACCCAGCTCGAGCGCATCGGCAATCAGCGCGTGGCCAATCGACACCTCTTGCACTTGCGGCACGGCGCGCAAAAATTCGGTGAGGTTATCGCGGTTTAAATCGTGACCTGCATTCACGCCCAGGTGTGCGGCTTCTGCCGCAGCGCCCGCTTTGGTGAACAGACTGAGTACTTCAATTTCTCGATCCGTACCCCACACGCTGGCATAGCTCTCGGTATAAAACTCAACGCGGTCTGCGCCTGCCGCCTTGGCCTGTGCCATTGCTGCGATGTCGGGGTCCATGAACAGACTGACGCGCACGCCTCGGGCTTTGACATCTGCAATCAACGGCTTCAACCGCTCGGCATCTTGCGGAAATGCCCAGCCGTGGTCGCTGGTGAACTGCCCTTCGCTGTCGGGCACAAAGGTGCATTGATGCAGCGGCAGGCCGCGTGCTGACAGGTCGTGTACAAAGCCCATCAGGTTCTGGAAGGGATTACCTTCGATGTTGAACTCGCGGCCGGGCCAGTCTTTCATCATGGCGGCAATCTCGAACACATCATCACTTCGGATGTGGCGCCCGTCAGGCCGGGGATGTACGGTAATGCCCTGCGCGCCAGCCTCAAGGCACAGGCGCGCTGCGCGAACCACATCGGGAACGCCGAGGTGGCGCGTATTGCGCAGCAGCGCCACCTTGTTGACGTTGACCGACAAAGAGGTCTTGTGAATTTGATTTGTTGTCATGGCCTGAAGAACCCTTAAATTGGGTGTGGGGACAGCATTTATAGCGCTTG
This sequence comes from Burkholderiales bacterium, assembly GCA_038226155.1. Lineage (GTDB taxonomy): Bacteria > Pseudomonadota > Gammaproteobacteria > Burkholderiales > Burkholderiaceae_C > Polaromonas. The sequence goes on along the minus strand of JBBRQQ010000009.1, from coordinate 63,204 downwards.
TAGCTCTATCATCATCTGCCGGGTTTTGAGAATTTTCACATCGCAATGGTAGTGCAGCAGCGCGCGCAACTGGGACTTGAGCTCGGGCAGGTGGTTAATGCAGGCGTGCATGGTGTCAGCGAAAGGCGCATCGCCATCCAGCGCGCCTTGCAATACCTGCCATTGCGCGCCATTCAAAGAGGCGCGATCGTCGTCGTAAGCTTCACGCAGACCAGCCTCTGCCAGCAATACATATTGGGCCTGTGGCTCCAGCCCGGATAGCGTGGCGGTTTGCATGTTGAGTGACGGCAGCAGACCGATGTCCCGCAGCAGGCGCAGCTCAAATGCACGCAGGGCTACCTGTAGCGTGTCTATATTTTGGCTGGCCAGCAGTTGCACGGTAGCGGCGTAGGCATCAAACAGCGCCGGGTGCGGATCGTCCCTTGCCAGCAGACGCATCAGCAATTCATTAAGGTAATAGCCTGACAGCAGCGCATCACCTGTCGGCATGACGTGACCGCCCTGCCATTCAGCACTTTTAAGGCTGCGGATCTCTGCGTCACCGCCGAAAGCCAGGTGCAGCGGCTGCAACGGCAACAAGATCGGTCTGAAGTTTGAGCTGGGCTTTTTGGCACCACGCGCAATCAGCGCCACTCGGCCGTAGGTACGGGTGAACACCTCAAGAATCAGGCTGGATTCGCTCCAGTCATAGCGATGCAGGACGTAAGCCGGCTCGTCAGAAATGCGCTTTATTGGCACAGCGGGTTATCCCGTCAATCAGCTACTCGTAGCCAAAGGTTTTGACGCGGGCTTCGTCGTCGGCCCAGCCGGAGCGCACTTTCACCCAGATTTCCAAAAATACTTTAGCGCCCGTCAACGCTTCAAGCTCATGCCGCGCCTCGGTGCCTATGCGCTTTAGTTTTTCACCCTTCTCGCCAATAATCATGCCCTTGTGGCCGTCGCGCTCAACGACGATGGTGGCGGCTACCTTGCGCAAGTTACCTTCTTCTTCGTATTTGTCGATGATGACGGTTGAGGTGTAGGGCAACTCGTCGCCCGTCAGGCGAAACAGCTTTTCGCGAATGATCTCGGCGGCCATAAAGCGGTCGCTGCGGTCAGTCAACTCATCTGCGCCGTACATCCAGGGCTGGGTTGGGAGGTATTTTTCACAGATGCCGAACAGACGCTCAACATCTTTGGCGTTGTTGGCCGACATGGGGACAAATTCTGCAAAGCTGTGGCGCTGCTGCATCTCTTGCAGCCAGGGCGCAATGTCAGCCCTGCGGTGAATCAAATCGAACTTATTGGCCAGCAATATGGCGGGCGTTTTTTCAGGTAATAGAGACAACACCTTGGCATCAGCCTGATTGAACTGCCCTGCCTCAACCACAAACACAATCAAGTCCACATCATTGACCGCGCCGACCACTGTTTTGTTGAGCGAGCGATTCAGTGCATTGCCATGGCGGGTTTGAAAGCCAGGCGTGTCGACAAACACAAACTGCGTCGCGGCCCGGGTGCGCATACCGGTAATGCGGTGCCGTGTAGTTTGTGCCTTGCGGGAGGTGATGCTGATCTTCTGCCCAACCAATGCGTTGAGCAGCGTCGATTTACCGACGTTGGGCTTGCCGACAATGGCAATCAGGCCGCAGCGCTGTGATGCAACATCTGGCACCGTCGCGGCGGGTCGCGTATCAGTGGCGGGCTCCATGCTGCTGCGAGCAGAAAACGCCTTGGCCAACATGGCATCCAGTGATGGCTGGGCCGGGAGATCGGATGGCAAAGCTTGGTCTGCAACCTTCACCTTTGTCTTGGCCAGCTTGCTAGCGGGTGACTTTTTAGGAGCAGTTTTATCGGTTGTCATGGTTGCCATGGGTTAATTGCATTGCTATGTTGTCAATTGATCGGGATCATCTGACCAGCAGGACGGACGGCGCGCTGTGATAACTTTAAACGTCAAGGGTTTTGACAAAAGCCAGCATGGCCGTTGCGGCGGCCTGCTCGCCAGCACGGCGCGAACCACCCATGCCACGCTCCGCACGGCGGTACTCGGTAATTTCACACTCGACATCAAAAGTCTGTTTATGCGCCGCGCCCTGGGTGCCCACTACCCTGTAAATGGGCAGGTTCATTTTTCGGCCTTGAAGCCATTCCTGCAACTCGGTTTTGGGATCTTTGCCAATCGCCTGCATCTGGGCATTGATTTCAACATCCTTGAACAGGCGGCGAACCAGCGCCGCAGCCGTGTCGAATCCGGCATCCAGAAAGACCGCACCAATCACAGCCTCTAGCGCATCAGCCAGGATGGATGGCCGCTTTTGCCCGCCTGACCTGGCTTCCCCTTCACCCAGCCGCAACAAGTCTGGCAGGCCTAGCGTGACCGCCACTTTATGCAGCGTGTCCTGTTTGACGAGGTTGGCGCGCACGCGGGACAAATCGCCCTCGGGCAGCTCGCCCAGTTGTTCATAAAGCAGGCCGGCAACTGCAAGATTGAGAACCGAGTCACCTAAAAACTCTATGCGCTCGTTATGGTCAGATGAAAAGCTGCGGTGTGTCAGCGCCTGCACGAGAAGCCTTGGGCTGGAAAATTCGTGCTGCAGTCGTTGCTGCAACGCCTGCAGGTTGGGGCTTAACGCGCTACTCGTTCGCACTTACTTGGAGCGGCCAGCGTACTTGATCAGAAAATAGGTCGGCCCAGCAATGTGGATTTCCTTGTTGTACGCAAAAGAAACAACAGTTTTGTCGCCCTCTTTCGTCACATCAAGGTCTTTACCTGTGATGGATTTGATGTCATCAATCTGAGCAGCTTTGTCGAAGATGGTGCGTACTTCTACAACCGACGCGCCATCTTTGGCTTTGTTCACTGCCTTGTTGATGGTCTGAAATTCGCTGTAGGTCGGTATGGCCTGCGCGCCTATCACGCCGACAAACGCAAACGCGCCGACAACGATCAGAATACCGATAAATGAAATGCCAAGTTGTCTAGTTTTCATGGGTTTCTCCTGCTAAAGCCTGAAGTACGACGTTAATTCACATCAATCAAAAGAACCAATGCGCTTGAGATTACCGAAATTCATCCATACAAAAAAAGCTTTGCCGACAATGTTTTTTTCCGGCACAAACCCCCAGTAGCGCGAGTCGAGTGAATTGTCGCGGTTGTCACCCATCATGAAGTACTGCCCTTCAGGTACCCTGCACACCACGCCCTCGCTACTGTAACGGCAATTTTGCTTGTTGGGAAAGTCATCGGTACCGGGAATGAATGCCGGCCGGTCGTCGTCATTCAGCAGTCGGTAGCGTTTGCCAGCCGTTGTGACTTCTTCGAACTGCTTGGCGTAACGCATAGAGTCTTCATCGAAAAAATCAGGCAGCGAGCTTTTGCTCAGTAGCTTGCCGTTGATCGTCAATTTTTTGTTCAGGTAGGCCACCTCGTCGCCAGGCACACCCACCACGCGCTTGATGTAGTCGAGGCTGGGCTTGGGCGGGTAACGAAACACCATGACATCGCCGCGCTGGGGGCTGCTGTTGTCAAGCACCTTGAGGTTGATGACGGGCAGGCGCACGCCGTAATGGAATTTGTTGACCAGTATCAAATCGTTTATCAGCAAGGTCGGGATCATGGAGCCTGAGGGGATTTTGAAGGGTTCAAACAAAAAAGACCGCAGCAAAAACACCACCACAATGACCGGAAACAGCCCCGCCGTCCAGTCCAGCCACCAAGGCTGCATGATGAGCCTGTCCCTGACATGGTGGGTGTTGTCATCTACCTTGCTGATGCCCAATCTGGACAGCTCGGCCTGACGTTGTGCCGCGCTTTCCTCCAGCTTGGTAACGGCCTGATGGCGCTGCGGCAGAAAGTAAAGCCGCTCTGCTACCCAATAGATGCCGGTAACCACGGTTGCCAGAAACAGCAGCAGCGAGAAGTTGCCGTCCACCATGCCGAAATACCAGGCCGCGCCGTAGCCAACGAACACCGCCAGCAGTACGGCAGTGATAAAGCTCATGAGTCGGGATATCGTTTGAGGCATTAGTCTTCCACTTGAAGTATGGCGAGGAAAGCCTCTTGGGGCACCTCTACTGAACCGATTTGTTTCATGCGTTTTTTTCCCGCTTTTTGCTTTTCAAGCAGCTTGCGTTTACGTGAAATATCGCCGCCGTAGCACTTGGCAATCACGTTCTTGCGCAAGGCCTTGATTGTCTCACGCGCAATGATATTGGCCCCGATGGCGGCCTGGATGGCCACGTCGAATTGCTGGCGTGAAATGATCTCGCGCATCTTGGCCACCACCGCCCGCCCCCGGTAAGCCGATTGGCTGCGGTGGACGATGATGGACAGCGCATCGACCTTTTCGCCGTTGAGCAAAATATCAACCTTGACAACATCGGAGGCGCGGAACTCCTTGAAGGTGTAGTCCATAGACGCATAGCCACGCGACACCGATTTGAGCTTGTCAAAAAAGTCGAGCACGATCTCGCCAAGCGGCATCTCGTACGTCAGCATGACCTGCTTGCCGTGGTAGGCCATGTTCAGTTGCACGCCGCGCTTCTGGTTGGCCAATGTCATCACCGCGCCTACATAGTCTTGCGGCATATAAAGATGCACAGTGACGATGGGTTCGCGGATTTCCTGAACGCGACCTGCGTCCGGAATTTTCGAAGGGTTTTCAACCTTGATGACTTCGCCATCAGCCTTCAACACTTCATAGACCACGCTGGGCGCTGTGGTGATGAGGTCCTGGTCAAACTCGCGCTCCAGCCGTTCCTGCACGATCTCCATATGCAGCAGGCCGAGAAAGCCGCATCTGAACCCAAAGCCTAGCGCTTCACTTACCTCCGGTTCATAGTGCAGAGACGCGTCGTTGAGCTTGAGTTTTTCCAGCGCATCCCGCAAGGACTCGTACTCACTGGCTTCTGATGGGTACAGGCCGGCAAACACCGCTGGCTGGATTTCCTTGAAGCCGGGCAAGGCTTGTGTAGCGGTGAACGCTGCGCCGCCGCTGCCGGGTTTAATGAGGGTGATGGTGTCGCCGACGCGCGCTGCCTGCAATTCCTTGATACCAGCAATAACAAACCCGACTTCGCCCGCTTCCAGCGCAGGGCGCGGCTCATTGTGCGGTGTGAAGACGCCTAGCTGCTCTGCGTTATACATCGCGTCGCTGGCCATGAGCTTGATGCGGTCGCCCTTGGCAAGACGGCCATCGACCACGCGCACCAGCATGACCACGCCCACGTAAGCGTCGTACCAGCTGTCGATAATCATGGCGCGCAATGCTCCCGACGGATTGCCCTTGGGTGCTGGAATTCTGGCTACGACGGCTTCCAGAATTTCATCGATACCCATGCCGGTCTTGGCACTACAGGGAATCGCATGAGTGGCATCGATACCAATGACTTCTTCAATTTCCTGTTTTGCGTTTTCCGGATCGGCCTGCGGCAAGTCCATCTTGTTGAGCACCGGCACAACTTCAACACCGAGGTCGAGTGCGGTGTAGCAGTTGGCAACTGTTTGCGCTTCAACGCCCTGACTTGCATCCACCACCAGCAATGCGCCCTCGCATGCCGACAGCGAGCGGCTGACTTCATACGAGAAGTCGACATGACCTGGTGTGTCTATCAAATTGAGGTTGTAAATCTGCCCGTCGAGTGCCTTGTATTTGAGTGCAGCAGTCTGCGCCTTGATGGTTATCCCACGCTCCTTCTCGATATCCATCGAGTCAAGAACCTGCGCGCTCATCTCGCGATCCTGCAAACCACCGCAGCGCTGGATGATTCGATCTGCGAGCGTTGATTTGCCGTGATCGATATGCGCAATGATGGAAAAATTTCTGATGTGATTCATCAACGAGAACGCCTAAGTGCTTGTTTGTATTGCGAAGGAGCGACTTGCCATTCGCGATAGACCATAAAAAAGGGCGCGTCGATTGCGACGCGCCCTGAACCAACAATCTATGGCAACTGCGAAGGTTGGAACTTCATTGTAGGCAAAAAGCCCAGTTCCAACAGTCCCAAAATGTCCATATTTTTGTCGTTGCGGGCTAACAACACGAAACTTATACACAGCTTATTAACAATTCTTACTGAAGAGCTCTGGACAACTTGTGGGTGATCTGTGGATCAGCGCTGAATAAGCTGATTTGGCTTCTATTTGAGATTTATCGCGATGTTGATATATCCAAACATCCCGAAAAGTTGCTCTTATTCTAACCAAATTGACAGTTGTTCGATTTTAGTTGTCAGTACTTACTAACAAGTTGAGACGAATAAAAATTCAAAATATATTTTTTAGTCGATTAAAAAGCCGATCGACACAAATTAAAGCCCCATCCCGGACAAGGGATGGGGGTCTTTATGGGGGTTTTTGGGCTCGAACCCTAAGAATTTCCGTCAGCGGACCGGCCGAATCAGCGCGTACTGCGCCCACTCACCGCGCCGGAACAACACATTTACGGATTTTGATTTATCCGCCTTTGCCAGCGCTGCTTCAAACTCCTTGACGCTTGTCACTTCAGAGTTGGCCACCGCCACAATCACATCACCTTCGCGCAATCCCGCCCGGCCCGCCGGACCATCTGCAGTGTCAACCTTGACACCGCCTTTGAGCTTGAGTTCTTTTTTCTGTGCGTCAGGCAACTCGCTCACTACCAGGCCGAGCACTTGAGCAGGGCCAGCTATGGGCGGTTTTGGCTCTGGTGCTGATGTTTTGCGGACGGGTTTTTCAGCCTCCACCTCAGCAATGACGACAGGGAAATCTTTGAGCGCGCCGCGCCTGAACACCGTCACGACCGATCTGGTACCAGGCTTGACGTTACCCACCAGGCGCGGAAGGTCGCTGGATTTTTCGATCTGCTTGCCATCGAACTTTGTGATGATGTCACCTGCTTCAATGCCGGCTTTGTCTGCCGGTGCGCCACTTTCTACGCCCCTGACCAGCGCGCCCTGGGGTTTACCAAGCCCAATGGATTCAGCAATTTCTTTGCTGACCTGATCAATCTGTACGCCGATCCGCCCGCGCGTTACCCGGCCACTGCTGCGCAGTTGGTCCGACACGCGTGCGGCCTCGTCAATCGGGATGGCAAATGAAATGCCCTGGTAGCCGCCTGAACGTGAATAGATCTGGCTATTGATGCCAACCACCTCACCACGCATGTTGATAAGGGGACCGCCGGAGTTGCCTGGGTTAATGGCCACGTCAGTCTGGATGAACGGCAGGTAGTCACCCGTGTCGCGCTGCTTGGCACTCACAATACCGGCCGTCACGCTGTTATCCAGTCCAAACGGAGAGCCGATGGCCATCACCCACTCACCGACTCTCAGGCGGTTGATGTCGCCAATTTTGACGGCGGGTAAACCGGTAGCCTCGATTTTGACTACCGCCACATCGCTGCGCTTGTCAGCACCAATGATTCTGGCCTTGAACTCGCGCTTGTCAGTCAGGGTGACGATGACTTCATCGGCACCGTCCACCACATGGGCGTTGGTCATAACAAAACCATCGCTGGTCAAGATGAAGCCGGAGCCCACACCGCGTGGCTGGTCTTCATCGGGCTGAGGCTGGCTGCGCTCTGGCCTGGGTGCGCGCGGAACGCCAGGCGGCACCGGGATGCCAAAGCGGCGAAAAAACTCCAGCATCTGTTCATCAACACCGCCCGCAGCGGCAGCCTTGACTTTCTCGGATGTCCGGATGTTGACGACCGACGGCCCGACCTGCTCGACAAGATCGGTGAAATCAGGCAGCGTGCGGTTTTGCGCCCACACAGGCTGCATCGGTATCAGTGCGGTGACGGACACCACCGCAAACAGTCCCGCAGCAAGACAGGAGCGCAGCGGTTTTAGGTTCAATTCAAGCATCATCAGCCTCGTAGTAAATGTTGGTCATCAGGCGTAGGGTTTTTGGGTCAGAGTCCAAGGGTTATTTCTTTCGCTCAAGGCTACTGGCAAAAAGTTGCAAGGTTGCCATCGGTACCTCGCCCACGACGGTCAGCCAATAAGCTCCTAATTGTCGGCTCATTGTCTGCGTAGCGCCCATGGACATGCTGGATTCCCTGTCATTCCGCTGGCGATCCAGAGGCTCCACAAAAATCGAAACCGAAGCCAGTCCATCGGAAAAAATCCACTGCAGCGGCTCGTCCTGCGCGGCAGAACCGCTTGCCCCTGCCGGGCGCTTGTAGCAACTCATGGGCTTGAACCCCGCTACCGGCGCTTTCAATACCCATCCCTCAGCGCTGGCCGTGGTCTTGACGAGTACGGGTTGCTGCTCCAGCTTGTAGCCGTCTGTCTTACCCATCATCTGCAGGAGTTTGTCCATCTTGACCGGCGCATCGAGTTGCAGTTCGGAGAACGCAGCCTGCTCCAGCACCTTGCCATCCGTGTCAAGCGTCTGCAGCTTCACAACCAAGCCCTTCTTCTGCTCGGTCCAGACGCGGTAGCCAAAGCGCATGGCATCCCTTGGGGCCAACACAACCACATTAGCCTCCACACCGGCAACCCGGTCAACACCTTCGGGCTTGACCTTGTAATAGTCGGCAATCCGCCCGTCAGTGGACTGAAGCAAATTCGGGAACATGCCCAACGACTCGCGTTTTTCACTTCGCACAACTTTTTGCTCGGGCATAAACGTGACGACACGGTTGTTATGCCGGAATATGGAGCGCGGCGCCCCCGTCAGGGTCTCAACACGCTCCATTTGCTGGTCACCTTCACAGACATGCCAGATCTTGGCGCTGGACATGCTGCCGCCAGAAGTCACGACGTATGTACCTATGTAGGCGCGCTTTCGGGAGGCCCCCTGCATACGCATCAGCCATTCATTGATGCTTTTGGCTTCCTGCGCTGAAGCCGCTGGCGCCGCCGCAGTTGACCCTGCAGGAAGAGCTTCAGCTGCTACAAAATTCATAGCTGGTTGCGCCAATAAACAAAGGACAGCCAGAAATAAAGGCTTTGAATTCATGTTGTTTTGAATATTTTCGGGACTCGAAAAGGCATCAGCGCCTGACATCCCTTGAGGCTTCAAAAGTGGCGTTGCGCAAAAAGCCCGATGGCTCCTGGAGCGCGTATCTGCCGCCAAGTTGCCGATGCGCGGCCAGCAGTTCCTCAAGACGCGCATCGCGTAATACCGGCCCTTGGGGCGATGCTACAAGGACCTGCTGGAGCGGTATCTGAACTTGGGCAAGTTGCGGTGTACTGGCGGGTGACGATACGCCCGCGATGTTCCAGGCTACTGATGCAACAGCGGCCAGCGAGGCAAAACCTGCCAACAGTTTCCAGCGAAAACTGCCGTCATTTGAAGCAGTACGGCGATCAGCGCCAGCCATCATGGCAGGTTGAGTTTTTGGTGCTGCTGGCTCAAGGTCAGTGGTATAGGTCTTGGCACCCTGTGCAGGCAATTGGCTTTGAAGGCGCTGATTGAAGCGCGCAAGAAATTGCGCATCAGCTGCACGCCATCCACTCGCAGGGGAGCGCAGCACATCGCCGATCAGATGATAGGAGCTCCAGCTGGCAAGCGCTGAATCGCCATCACGCTGGCAAGCCTTGAGTGCGTCGGCTAATTCTGCGCCAGCCAGTTCGCCATCAACCAGCGCGGACAGGAGTTCACAGGTCAGCGGGACGGTGAGGATGTTGGGTAAATTGCTCATATCTGTTTGTTTCTTGATTCTGCTGCCTCACCAGCGCTTTCCTGACTGGTTCTCAAGCAATGGCTTGACTTTGCCTGAGATTGCTTCACGCGCCCGGAAAATACGGGACCGCACAGTGCCTATGGGGCAATTCATGACTTCTGATATCTCTTCATAACTCAGCCCTTCGATTTCACGCAGGGTAATCGCCTGTCTAAGCTCCTCGGGCAAGGCCTCCATCGCAGAGTTGATGATGGCTGCTATTTCCTTGCTGGCCAGCACGGCCTCTGGCGTTTCCGAGCTGATTAGTTCGTTTTCCAGCGGGGAAGTTTCATCGCTTTCATCGCTTTGACCGGATTTGAAAGAATTTTCCGAAATAGTCGGGTCGCGCTTGAGGTCCATCAAGGCCTTTTTAGCCGTATTGACTGCAATACGGTAGAGCCATGTATAAAACTGGGCCTCGCCGCGAAACTGCCCCAGCGCCCGGTAAGCCCGAATAAAGGTTTCCTGCGCAATGTCTTCAACCAGATTCACGTCGCGAACCATACGCCCTATCAGGCGCTGGATGCGGCGCTGGTATTTGATGACCAGCAGCTCAAATGCCTTCTGGTCGCCCGCCACCGTACGTTCAACCAGCACGGCATCGCTGTCAATGGCTTTTTCCAGTTGCGGCAAGGGCACGTCGGTGGTCATTGTTTGGTGCCGAAAAGGTCAGCCGTGTGAGGAGAGCCCGACACTGCTGCAGCGCCCGGAAACTGCGCAACCCCAGACACGCCGGGGCCTTGCGCCAGGGCGGGCAAACGCTCTGGGGAGTACACGGCGCGCCGCAAGTCCAGCCAGCGCGCTGGAAAAGCCTTCCGCTCGACCCATAACCACAAACTCGCATGTGCCTGATTTTCAATCCTGAGCAGCAAAAGATGCTGGAAATCGGCAATCACCGAAAGCTGCTGGTGCGCAACGCCCGTCTGGTAGCCAGGACTTTCCCAGCGCCAGAATTGGCCGTCCCAGGCGATCTGCCCGGCGGGAGAGTTCATCCAGCCGATGTATGCAGCCACGCCGGCAACGCCAAGGGCAACAGCGCCTGAACAGATACGCCAGTCCACCTGCCGCGCCCGGTCATACCAGAGCAGCAACACCAGCAACCCGATAACCCAAAGGCCCGCCAGCAAGCAGCCCTGAACACCGGAACGCCCCAGCGGGTAGACAACCGATGGGGCAGTATGTGTGGTCAAGCGCGTTTGAATACCAGAGTACCGTTGGTACCACCGAATCCAAAATTGTTTTTCACTGCGAATTCAAGGCTTGCATCACGTGCGGTGTTAGCGCAATAGTCAAGATCACACTCGGGATCCTGGTTGAAAATATTGATGGTTGGCGGGATTTTCTGGTGGTGCAAGGCCAGTACCGTGAAGACAGACTCAATTCCTCCCGCGCCGCCCAGCAGGTGACCTGTCATTGACTTTGTGGAACTGACCACCAGGCTTTTGGCGTGGTCGCCAAATGTGGCCTTGATAGCATTGGTTTCGTTCAGGTCACCGAGCGGGGTGGACGTACCATGGGCGTTCAGATAGCCGACCTGATCGACATTGACACCTGCATTTTTCAGGGCCATGACCATGGAGCGACGTGGGCCGTCAATGTCAGGCGCTGTCATGTGATAAGCGTCAGCACTCATGCCAAAACCGGCGACTTCAGCGTAAATTTTTGCGCCGCGTGCCTTGGCGTGTTCGTACTCCTCCAGAACGACAACCCCACCACCTTCGCCCAGCACGAAACCATCGCGGTCTTTGTCCCAGGGGCGTGAGGCGGTTTTGGGGTCTTCATTACGGGTCGAAAGGGCACGGGCCGCCGCAAAGCCGCCTATTCCCAAAGGCGAAACGCAGGATTCTGCCCCGCCAGCCACCATCACGTCGCAATCGCCATATTCGATCATGCGGGCCGACAGGCCAATGGCATGCAAGCCGGTAGTACATGCCGTGACGACTGCAATGTTGGGACCTTTGAAACCGAACTTGATGGACACATGCCCCGAAATCATGTTGATGATGGAAGCAGGTACAAAAAACGGCGAAATCCGGCGCGGGCCACGATTGACCAATTCGGAGTGCATGACTTCGATCATCGGCAAGCCACCGATGCCCGAACCAATGTTGCAGCCGATACGGGTAGCAAGCTCGTCACCCAGCGCATCACCGGTGGGCAGTCCGCTGTCCGCCACCGCCTGGCAGGCTGCAGCCAGCCCGAGGTGGATGAAGCGATCCATGTGGCGGGCTTCCTTTTCGGGGATGTAGTCGGCGATGTTGAAGCCCTTGACCTCACCGGCAAACTTGCAGGCGAAATTGCTGGCATCAAATTGCGTGATCAGATCAATGCCGGGTTTCCCCGCCAGCAGGTTAGCCCAGGATTCAGCCACGGTGTTACCTACCGGACTGACACACCCCAAACCTGTCACGACGACACGACGACGACTCATTCAGAAATCCTGGAAAAAACCTGAAAGGGCCGTGTATGGCTTTTCAGGTTTGACGACTGCAATTCCATGGGCATGATGCCCCGGGAATCAGGCCTTTTGATGGGTGTTGGCGTAGTCAATCGCGTTCTGGACGGTCGTGATTTTCTCAGCGTCTTCGTCCGGAATCTCGATGCCAAACTCGTCCTCGAGAGCCATGACCAGTTCTACCGTGTCCAGCGAGTCAGCACCCAGATCGGCCACAAAGGCCTTCTCGCTGGTGACTTGACCTTCTTCCACGCCGAGTTGCTCGGCAATGATTTTCTTAACACGTGCTTCGATATCGCTCATAGTTCCCTCTAAGGGTTGTGAATTAATCCGTGATTTTAGCGCGTTAGAGTCGTTTCCCTAAGCGCTGGCCCGGACGGATAAAAACCAGCCTACAGCTCGCCATGTTTTACCACTGGCAAGCCGTTATTTTCATGAGGGTTTTAGGTGTCTGACCCCAAAAACCCCATTTAACCATTACATCACTACATGTACATGCCGCCGTTGACGTGAATTTCCTGACCCGTGATGTAAGACGCCTGCGGGCTTGCCACAAACGCTACTGCATGCGCTATGTCTTGCGGCTTGCCGAGGTGGCCCAGCGGAATCTGTCCAAGAAGAATCTTTTGCTGCTCCTGCGGCAGATTGGCCGTCATGTCAGTTTCGATAAAACCCGGTGCAATGCAATTGACCGTGATATTGCGCGAACCTAATTCACGCGCCAGTGCGCGCGTCATGCCTGCCACGCCAGCCTTGGCCGCAGCGTAATTCGACTGCCCGGCATTTCCTGAGGCTCCGACCACCGAGGTGATGCTGATGATGCGGCCATAACGCTGCTTCATCATGGTGCGCATCACCGCGCGACTCATGCGAAACACCGCTTTAAGGTTGGTTTCCATCACCGCATCCCAGTCGTCGTCTTTCAGGCGCACGGCCAGCATGTCGCGGGTAATGCCGGCGTTGTTGACCAGCACCTGCAAACCGCCATGTTCCCTGACAACGCTGTCGATCAGCAACTCGGCTGCGGCAGCATCGTTCACATTCAGGTTTTTACCGGCGCAACCTGGAAACGCCGCCAGCGCCTGGCTGATTTTGGCTGCGCCTTCATCACTGGTGGCCGTACCAATAACCTTTAAACCCTTTTGGGCCAGCTCCAGCGCAATGGCTGCGCCTATGCCGCGCGATGCACCGGTAACCAGTGCAACCTGTCCTTCAAACTTCACTTCACTCATGCCAGTAATTCCTTCACTGCTGCCATTGATGCCAGATCAAACAGGGGCGCACCGGTCATTTCAGGATCAATCCTTTTGACCAGTCCTGCCAGCACTTTACCCGGGCCACATTCAACAATCGTTACAAGCCCCCTGGCCTTGATGGCCTGGATACATTCGACCCAACGCACAGGGCCGAATGCCTGACGGTACAGCGCGGCGCGAATGCGCTCCGCATCAAACTCAATGGTCACGTCAATATTGTTGATGAGAGGGATTTGCGGTGCGGCAAACTGAATGTCCGAGAGCTTATCTTTCAGTTTTTCAGCGGCTGGCTTCATCAGGCTGGAATGGAAAGGCGCAGAAACGGACAACGGCAAGGCACGCTTGGCTCCGTTGGCCTTGAGGACTTCACAAGCCTTGTCTACGGCGGCCTGGCTACCGGCGATGACAGTCTGCAAAGGATCGTTGAAGTTGACCGCCTCTACCACCTCCTGGGTGCCAGCGCCAAAACTGCGCAGTGCCTCCGCGCAGCCTTCAATAACTTTGGCGGCATCCATGCCAAGAATGGCAGCCATGGCACCCACGCCGACAGGCACTGCGTCCTGCATGGCCTGCGCACGAAAGCGCACCAGTGGCGCGGCCTGCGCGAGCGTCAAAACGCTTGATGCCACCAGCGCGGAATACTCGCCCAGCGAATGCCCGGCGACAGCGGCAGGCAGCGCACCGGTCTCAGCCATCCACGCCCGGTACGCGGCCACGCCGGCAACCAGCATCACAGGCTGGGTGTTGGTCGTCAATGCGAGGGCCTCTTTCGGGCCTTCCTTTATCAACAGCGCTACATCCTGACCAAGCGCTTCGGAAGCTTCAGCCAAGGTTTGAGCAACCGCCGGATGATCGCCCCACGCATCGAGCATTCCGACGGCTTGCGAGCCCTGACCAGGAAAAACAAAAGCAAATCTTTTCAAACAACTTCTCCTCTTTCAATTATTTTTAAAAGCTTTTTCACAGGGTATTCCAAGAAGGCAAATATCACCAGCCACGGGTCCATGAGGTAGTCCCATAAATTACCCGACTCCATAACGCCCGCTACCCAGCCCAGTATGGCCAGTGCGACCAGCATTGGCAGCAAGCGCAAGCCTTGATACCAAAAAGCAAACACCAGTGCAAGCAAACCGAGCAGCATGCCGTAGCTGCCCCAACCCAGCCTATAGGCGTCCCAGTCACCCCAGCCCAAAGCCGTGGGATACAGAAAAACTCCGGCAGCCAACACCACCGCAAACAGCGGCATTTTTTCAAAGTTTCCCGCCAGCGCCCTGCCAGACAAGCCTTGCCACAGTCCGAGGCAGGCCAGTGCAACCAAGGTGAGGCTCAGATCCGAACTCACACCGCGCACATAAGCCACGATGGGCAAATGCGCTACCCCTACCGGCAGCCAGAGAAGCACAAAGCAGCCAGCAGTCATCCAGTTGACCCACCGCTTGATACCACTTACCGTTCCCAGCAAGTGAAAGAGCGCGGCGCACAGCACCAGGTTGATGCCCAGCAGGGCCACGAGATCAGTTAGCGGGGGAAACATTTTTCGGAGCCCCTACATTAGCTGTAGCAGTCAACAAAGGTTGCAAGGGGTCAAGCCGCACATGCTTGATACGGGTACGGTTCCATGTGTAAACCAGATGGAGATAACCATCGCGGCTTTGCAGCAGATAGGGGTATGAAAACTCGCGCGCGCAGCTTGCTTGCCCGCAGAGCTGACGCCTGGCACTGGCAACATAGGCTTGAACCTGGGCGCTACTTACCCCCTGTGCCTTGAGTTCATCGCCGAGATAGCGCTCGTAATCGGCAATGGCAGGCCCACTTGGCGCTGGGGTGGACGGCTCCACAACAAACGCAGAAGTAAGGGCAGAAGCACCATCAAAACGGCCATCGCTCCCGGCTTTCAGCAGAGCCAGCGTTTCCCGGC
This sequence comes from Burkholderiales bacterium, assembly GCA_038226155.1. Classification (GTDB taxonomy): domain Bacteria; phylum Pseudomonadota; class Gammaproteobacteria; order Burkholderiales; family Burkholderiaceae_C; genus Polaromonas. The sequence goes on along the minus strand of JBBRQQ010000009.1, from coordinate 47,943 downwards.
CAGTGGGCGTAGGGTTCAACGCCAGCCATTGCTCGCCCGTACCCGTGACCGCCCCGGCAAGGGCTGAGTCGGGGTTGGGCAAATTGCTGGCTTGGGCCGATGACCATGTTTGGCCTGCGTCATCGGTGCGGGAAGTTTTGACCGTCGGCGACCCTGCGGATCGCATGTAGATTTGTGCGCGCTCCGGCCCGACCGCAAGCATGACTGGTTGCAGGCTGGTCTGGCTGCCGGGGATACGGGTTTTATCAATTACCTGCCCATGTGAGTCAATGCGCAAAATTTCGCCAAACTTGGTCGCAAACTCGTGATAAACCGGCAGTGCCAGCTGACCATCAGACAGAGCCACAGGCGTGCTTTTTACCAGCGTGCTGATGTTGAGAAAAGGCGAGGTGACCAGGCGCCGGGGCACACTCCAATTGATTCCTTCGTCGATGGAGCGCGACCAGGTAATGGCGCTGCCCGCCCAGCCACCGATTGATACCGTCACCACCCAGAGCATGAGCGAGCCATCGGGCGCGCGGGCGATCACCGGGTTGCCGAGCTTTTTGACATAGCGCCAGAGCCCGCGCTCGATCTGCTGCCTGTCAAAAAGCGTTCTCTCCGCGCCCCAGCGCTGCGTGGACTGATCCATCACAGCGGTTTCAATAGTCACATCCCCCGCACCTTCGCGCGAGCCGGAAAACCATACTGCCTGCAGCCGCCCATCATTCAGTTCAACCAGCGACGCAGCGTGAACTGCCTGACCGGGAGCGCCAGAGACAAACTGCGCGTTGAATCTGAATCGACCGTCTTGCGAGAGCTGTTCCGGCTGGCCTGCAACAGGCAAAGTCCGGGGCGTTTTATCGGTAACCGCCGACGAAGAAGGCGCTTGCTGCGGCAGCGCGACTTGAAAATTTGCAGCGGGCAGACGAGTAGAAATTTTCCATCCTGCCAAAACAAATGCCAGCAGCAGCAGGAACGCCGCCAGATTGTCACGTCGCCCTGAAGGTCTGAAGTTCAAGCGGCCACCCTTGATGTGGATGCCGACTGGTGCAGACATGCCGTCATCTCAATACTTGAGAAGCACCGCGCCCCATGTGAAGCCACCGCCCACGCCTTCCAGCATCAGGGTGTCTCCCTTTTTGATCTTGCCACAGCGCACTGAAGCATCAAGCGCCAGCGGAATGGATGCCGCAGACGTGTTGCCATGCTGATCGACGGTGACGATCAGCTTTGAAAGTGGCAGCTTCAGCTTTTTGGCAGTGCTCTGCATGATGCGGATGTTGGCCTGGTGTGGAATCAGCCAGTCGATGTCGGCATCGGTCAGGTTGGCCTTTGCCAGCGTTGCGCGCGCTGCGCTCTCTAAAACGCCAACGGCCAGTTTGAACACTGCCTGTCCATCCATTTTGAGCAGCGGATCACCCAGAATCTTGCCGCCAGACACGGTACCGGGCACACACAAAATGCCGACATGCTTGCCGTCGGCATGAAGGTCGCTGGCGAGAATGCCAGGTGTGTCTGACGCCTCAAGCACCACAGCACCGGCACCGTCGCCAAACAGAACACAGGTTGTACGATCCGAAAAGTCAAGAATGCGCGAGAACACCTCAGCGCCTATCACCAGAGCTTTGCGGGCCGAGCCGGTTTTAATCATTGCGTCGGCTATTGTCAGAGCATAAACAAAGCCACTGCAAACAGCCTGCACGTCGAAAGCGGCGCAGCCGGCAATGCCGAGCTTGTTTTGCAATATGCAGGCCACGGACGGAAACACCATGTCGGGTGTGGATGTCGCAACAATGATGAGATCGATATCGCCAGGGACCAATCCGGCCGCTTCAAGCGCCTTTTTGGCCGCTTCCAACCCGAGGTCGCTGCTACATACATCTGGCGCAGCAAAGTGCCGGGCACGAATACCGGTGCGCTCCACAATCCAGTCGTCCGAGGTTTCAACGCCTTTGGTAGCCAGTTCGAGAGCCAGATCGGCATTGGTCAAGCGGCGTGGCGGGAGATAACTGCCAGTGCCAGTAATGCGTGAATATCGGGCCATTGATTGAAAAATATGTCAGGTGTTTCAGTGAGTCGATATCAGGGCTGCTGGCTCAATACGCATTGAGGAAGTGCTTTCCGCGTCAGCGGGCTTTGCTGTAGCAAGCAATGGCGCTGCGCGGGCAATCCGCTCCCGGACCTTCTCAAGTAGATGGTTCCGAGCCGCATCATAAGCCCGATTCAGGGCACGCTCAAAGGCAAAAGCATCTGCGGAACCATGACTCTTGAATACCAGGCCCTGCAAGCCCAACAATGCGGCACCGTTATAACGCCGGTGGTCCATACGGTTTTTAAATGCAGTTAACACCGGATGGGACACAAAGGCAGCGAATTTTGTAAAGATGTTGCGAGAAAACTCCGCCTTTATAAAACCTCCGATCATGCTGGCAAGGCCTTCACTGGTTTTGAGCGCCACATTGCCGACAAACCCGTCGCAGACCACGATATCTGTCGTTCCCTTGAAAATATCGTTACCCTCGACATTGCCGTAAAAATTAAGGTCGCCGGAGTTAGCGGCAGATCGCAGCAATTCGGCGGCTTTTTTAATGACTTCGCTACCTTTTATGGCTTCTTCGCCAATGTTAAGTAGCCCAACGCTGGGCGTGGGGTTGCTTGTGATCGCGGCCACCAGAGCAGAGCCCATGACGGCGAACTGCAATAAATGCTCTTCGGTGCAGTCCACATTGGCACCCAGATCGAGCACGGTTGTAGCCCCGCCAACTGCATTGGGCAATTGGGTGGCGATGGCAGGCCGGTCGATGCCTTCCATGGTTTTGAGCACATAACGGGCAATCGCCATCAGCGCTCCGGTATTACCGGCAGACACCGCAACCTGGGCTGTGCCGTCCTTGACCTGATTGATAGCAACGCGCATCGAAGAATTTTTCTTGCGGCGCAGTGCAATTTCTATCGAGTCATCCATGGTGACCACCTCACTGGCTTCCACCGTTTCACAGCGGGGGTGCAGCGTTAGCTGGGCGTACTGCGGGTGCGCAGCAAGCACCAGCTGCTGACCGACAACGATCAGCGCGGCACCCCGGTGGCCATCCAGAAATGCCAGGCTGGCGGGGATGGTGACGGCGGGGCCAACATCTCCACCCATGGCATCAACAGCGATCCGGATCATGCAGGCAACCGGAAAGCGGCCACAACCAGAGCGGTCAATTCAATGAGGATCAAGGCAAAAACCTGTGGCAAGTACCAAAAGAAAAGCCCGCAGGATAAGTGCGGGCCAGTACTTTGAAGGTGGATTTAAGCTTCAGATTTGGTTTTCAGCACCTTGCGGCCACGGTAAAAGCCGGTAGGGCTGATGTGGTGGCGCAGGTGGGTTTCGCCAGTGGTGGATTCCACTGCGATTCCCGGCACGTTGAGCGCGTTGTGCGAGCGATGCATGCCGCGCTTGGAAGGTGATTTTTTGTTCTGCTGGACGGCCATAATCCGCTCCTGAGGGGGTAAGGGTTGGTAATTGCGCACCAACTTCTGAAATTTGGAAAGCCAGGGATCACATGAAATCCCGGGGCTAGCTACATTGCCAGACAGTACGCGAAGCCTTTGATTATAGCCCGACAAGCCGTCCTACGGGCAGAACTCTTTAGTCACCGACAATACAAGGACTGAAAAGTCGCCTTATCCGCTTAAATATTAATCCAAAAGAACTCTTATTTCTTCTTTAGCAGGGCTAAAACTGCAAAAGGATTTGGCTTTTCAGCGGGCTCATATTCATCCTGTTCCTTCAGTGACGGGCTGGCATGTGAGAGGGTCGCAGGGCACTGCTCATGCATGGGTACCAGCGGCAGCGCCATCAGCAACTCATCTTCCAGCAAGGCCAGCAGGTCGAACTGTGGCTCCATGACCAGCAAATCCTCTTCCGAAGCATCGTCTTCCGCCATGGCGATGTCTTCCGTGGCCACAAATCGGTACCACTGATCGACCTCAAGCGGAATCAAGACCGCCTGCATACAGCGCTGGCAGGTCAGGGCAATACTTGTGTTGGCCTCTAGACGCAGCCAGACATCTGCCTCGGCACCCGTGTGTTCGCGAAATTCGCCCAGCGCGCGCCATCTCACAACCGAACCGGTCTGTGCGTCGTGCGTCCTATGCGCCTCCTGCGTCAGGCGATGCAAGTCGTGCAACGGCGTGGTTTCTACAAGGGCCTCGCCCTGCTGTGCAAATGCCTGCACGTTGAGGCGGCTGGCTTGAAGCTGTCTGGTCATGCGTGCAGTGTAAGAGAATCACGGCATGACTTCCGCCCAACCACTACCCAACCGCGGCCTGATCCGTCGCCTTATATTGGGCTCGACATCGCGATACCGCCGCGAGCTGTTGCAGCGTTTGCAAACCCCGTTTGAGGTGTTGGCCCCCGATGTGGACGAAACTCCTTTGCCAGGCGAAAAGCCGTCTGTTCTGGCTGTCCGTTTGGCCCTGGCCAAGGCGCGCGCGGTATCTAGCGCAGCGCCTGACGCCGTGGTCATAGGCTCGGACCAGGTGGCAGACCTTCACGGCCAGCCGCTCGGCAAGCCCGGCACGCACGAGCGCGCCGTTGCGCAACTGCGCCAGATGCGTGGCCAGACCGTGATTTTTCAGACAGCGGTTGCGGTGGTCTGCAAAGAGAGCGGTTTCGAGCAAAGCAGCCTGGCCGCCGTCAAAGTGACTTTTCGCGACCTGACAGATGACGAGATTGAAAGCTACCTGCACGCCGAACAGCCTTACGACTGCGCGGGCAGCGCCAAAAGCGAAGGACTTGGCATTGCGCTGCTGTCGTCGATTGAAAGCGATGACCCCACCGCACTCGTCGGCCTGCCCCTGATACGCACCTGCAACATGATTCGCGCCGCGGGCATTGCCCTGCTATCGCCTTCGAAGGCCACTCAATGACTACCCAAATAAATACCCAGGCAAATGGCCAGCCAAATACCCAAGTGAAGGGCAAGCTGTACCTCATACCTGCACCGCTGGATTTCGGTTGCGACACCCAGGCCCCGCTGCAAGACGTGATGCCGCTGGCCACCATACAGATAGCGGCGCGCCTGCAATGCTGGATTTGCGAAAACGCCAAGAGCACACGCGCCTACCTCAAACGCATCAACGACATCCATCCCTTGAGCCAGCCGGTGCAGTCGCTGCAGATTCAGGAATTGCCGCGCGAGGTCCACAAAAAAGGCGACCACGGCGGCAACTTTGACGCACGCCCGCTGTTAATCGCTGCCATGGAAGGGCGTGATATGGGCCTGGTAAGTGAAGCCGGCATGCCCGCCATCGCAGACCCCGGCTCGTCGGTGGTACGGGCCGCGCATGACCTCGGTATGCAGGTCGTGCCGCTGACAGGGCCCATGTCGCTGATGCTGGCGCTAGCTGCAAGTGGGCTGAACGGGCAAAATTTCGCATTCGTTGGTTACCTGCCGCAAGACGGCGGCGAGCGCGCGCAGCGCATCAGGGAGCTTGAATCACTGGCATTGAAAACCGGCCAGACCCAGATTTTTATCGAGACACCTTATCGCAACGCCGCCCTGCTACAGGCGCTGCTGCAAGCACTGCAAGGTAACACCCGGCTGGCACTGAGCTGCGGCTTGACCATGGACGCAGGCTGGACAAAAAGTATGCAGGTCAGTCAGTGGAAGCGAGACAAGTCCAGTGCCGCGCTGGGGCTGCCGACCGTTTTTTGCATGGGGCGATAGAAACTATTGCTATATTTTTAGTAGCTGCTCGCACGCGTATCTATTGGCTTACAGCTATTGTAAGAGGCCAAAAAACGCGAAAAAGCCCGCTCAAGTGGGCTTTTTCGTCAAATCAGCAACTGTTGCAGGCTATCGTAGCGAAGGTATCGCCTTAACGGCCTTCATCGCGCCCTCACCCATCGCCGCTCCAAACTTTTTGGCCAGGCGCTCGGCCACATTGTCGCGGCGGGTGTAGTCGATGATGTCTTCGGCTTTAACGATTTCGCGGGCCACGTATTCGAGTGTGCCGAGCTGGTCGGCCAGACCGAGTTCAATGGCTTGCTGGCCAGTCCAGAACAGCCCACTGAACATCTCTGGCGTTTCTTTCAGACGCGGGCCGCGGCCGGCTTTGACGACGCTGATGAACTGCTGGTGAATCTGGTTCAGCATGGCTTGGGCAAAAGCGCGTTGCTTCTCGGTCTGCGCGCTGAAAGGGTCCAGGAAACCCTTGTTTTCGCCGGCCGTCAGCAAGCGGCGCTCCACGCCAATCTTGTCCATCAGGCCAGTAAAACCAAAGCCGTCCATCAGCACGCCAATGCTGCCGACGATGCTCGCCTTGTCGACAAAAATTTTGTCTGCCGACACGGCAATGTAGTAAGCGGCAGAGGCGCAGGTTTCTTCAACCACGGCGTAAACCGGCTTCTTGTGTTTGGCCTTCAGGCGGCGGATTTCGTCGTTGATCATGCCGGCCTGTACCGGGCTGCCGCCTGGGGAATTAATCAGCAGCACCACGGCTTTGGCACCTTCGTCTTCAAACGCAGCCTTTAGCGCAGCGTTGATAAATTCTGAGCTGGCATCAGCGCCGGCTGAAATCTCGCCCTTGATTTCCACCACCGCAGTATGCGCAACGGCATCGCTGCCAGCGGGAGTGCCACGGTGCATGACCATCCAAACCAGCACAATGAAAAAGGCCAGCCAGGACAGGCGCACAAATGTTTTCCAACGTCGGGTGGCTTTTTGCTCGTTAACTGCGGCGAAGGCCAGCTTTTCAAGCGTGACACGCTCCCAGCCGGGTGCAAGATTATTCTGGTGTGGGTCGTTAGGGTTTGAATCGTTCATGGGGTGTAGTTTAGGGGGCTATGAGAACTCTGCTGGTTTGAGGTTGTAAGCACAATGCCAATAAACCACGCCATCTTTTTCCGAAAGGGCTATTTTGACCAGTCCACCGGTACACGGCCCGCCGGCACACTGACCAGTTTCTGGCTGGTAGGCCGCACCGTGACTGGCGCACAGCAACCATTGCCCGCTATCGTCGAAAACCCGATTCGGCTGCCAGTCGAGCTCCATCGCCACATGGGTACAGCGATTGAGGTAGGCGTACGGTTGGCCCTCGAAGCGGACGGCAAAGGCACGGCAGGTTTGGCCCGCATACACCACCTCGAAAGGCACGGCGTGCCCCGCGTCCACCAGATCGCGGCTATTACAAAGGGCTAACACTTCATCCATGGGCGTATCGGGGCGTTCGTCTGTTTGGCCACTTACCCGTTGGCAAGCAGCCAGGCCTCAAGATCTTTCACTGAATGTGCAATGTGCAGCGGCTTGAGCGCCGCGAACGCCTGTGGCTCGTGCGCACCGTAACTCACCCCCGCGCTAGGGCAGCCTGCATTGCCGGCCATTTGCAAATCGTGCGTGGTGTCACCAATCATCAACACGCGGTCAGCCGTAACGCCAAACTCACGCATCAATTCATGCAGCATCAAAGGGCTGGGCTTGCCAGCGGTTTCGTCGGCGGTGCGCGAGCCGTCAAACACGCCTTTGAGTTCAACGCGCCGCAGCACATCGTCCAGGCCCCGGCGCGACTTTCCAGTGGCCACCGTCAGCAAATGGCCGCGCGCCTTAAGGCTCGCGAGCATAGATAGCACGCCGTCAAACAGGCTTAGGTCGTTGGCAAACTTGGCGTAGTGGTGCTGATAGCGCTCGCCGAGCGCAGGGTATTTTTCAACTGGCACATCCGGCGCGGCATGAGCCAGCGCTTGGCGCAGACCCAGCCCAATCACATAGCCAGCCGCCTCGTCGCTGGGCACGGTACCACCCACATCACGCACAGACTCTTGAATACAGCGAACAATGATTTGGGTCGAATCAAACAACGTGCCGTCCCAGTCGAAGGCAATCAGATCAAAACGGCGATTGGTGGTGGGCATAGACATGGCGGTATTGTCAACTCACCGAATAAGCCTCAAGCGCCACGGGGCTTGGTAAAAACTGCTGCAACTCATGCGGCAACGCCGCCTGCAGATGCACGACTTTACGCAGCTTGGGGTGGTTAAACTTCAAGCTCCAGGCGTGCAAAAACATGCGCTTTAAGGAGGCGTGGCCAGCCAGCGTTTTTTGAAGGGCCTTGTTCAGTTCAAAGTCACCGTATTTGTCGTCACCGGCAATCGGATGGCCCTCGCCCGCCAGATGAACACGAATCTGATGCGTGCGGCCGGTTTTGATGGTCACTTCCAGCAGCGTGAATGGCATATTGGACATCAACGCACTCGCCGGAATCTGCGCCTTCACCTTGACCAGCGTGACCGAGCGCATACCGTCAGGGTGCTCGTTCGGCACAATCCTGACGCGGCGCTCACCTAAACCGGAGGTACCTGCCTTTCCCTCGATCAGATATTTATGCAGCGCCTTGTCGATCACGCGCTTGTTCGGGGGCCAATCGCCCTTAACCAGCGCCAAATACACCTTGTCAGTCTCACGCTCTCTGAACTGCTCCTGCAACAGCTTAAGCGCCATGCGCCGCTTGGCGATCAGCAGCACGCCGCTGGTCTCACGGTCTAGCCGGTGCACCAGCTCTAAAAAGTCAGCCTCTGGCCGCGCCATGCGCAATTGCTCAATCACGCCAAAGCTCACGCCACTGCCGCCGTGCACGGCCACGCCTGCGGGTTTGTCAATAGCCAACACAAAATCATCTTCAAAAAGTATCGGAAACTCCGCCGCTGGCGCATAGCCACCCACCGTTGAAGACGCACCGTGGCGCGCAACCAATTGGGCCGTGATTTGGGCCATGGCTTCGGCCTTCTGCTCCGCCCGCTCCGACGTGCGCACGGGCGGCAACCGGACCACATCGCCAGCCTCAAGCCGTGTATCGGCCTGCGCCCGGCCCTTGTTCACGCGCACCTCGCCGCTGCGGATGATGCGGTAAACATGGGTCTTGGGTACGCCTTTAAGCTCGCGCATCAAGAAGTTGTCGAGCCGCTGACCAGCGTAGTCTTCAGTCACTGTAACCAGAGCGACCCGAGCCGCGGATGGGGACGCATTGGCGTTCGCGTTTACCCCTCCGCCAGGGGCCGCAACGTCACGCACAGTAGGGCTTATAATGTTCTTCACTAGCGATGCGCTGTAAGTGGTTGATTTGTCTGGATTTTAGTCCACACAAGCTCCGGGCCAATCAAAAAGCCCATTCACAAACCACAAGCAGCCTTGGCTGGTAGGTCGATGCCCACGTGGGCAATCGCCCGTAAGCGATGAGTGCCAGGCACCTCGTTTGCCTGGCAGATTGCACGCGAGAACAAGTCGACGTTTTGCGAACACAACTACGGAATACCCAAGTTTGCAGCCCGAGCCCAGGCAACCGGCTGCACACGGATCCAGTGAGAACAAGTCCTTTAACAGTTAGCCCCTTGATGACAACGCTGCTTTATCTGATTAACCTGTGCCTGCGGTGCCTTTTGGCGCCGTTTTTTGGCGTAAATCAGCCTGCAGACCTTGTGATACGGGCGCGAACAGCTACTCTTTTTGTAGCGCATACCTGTTTGGCTCCGGCTCGCTCCATCCACGCGCCTACGCTTGCGACCCACCTGCCCGGCTGATTTTTCAGTCGGCGCACATGCGTCAAAAGCTCTCCGGCAATTCCCCACGTTCGCGTCACGTCTTCTCTGGCATCGTTGGCCCATTTTTTGGGCTTGAGACATGACAACATGAAAACGAATAGGAATAGCCATCATGAAACGGATGCTGATTAACGCCACGCAGGCTGAGGAACGCCGCCTGGCGATTGTTGACGGACAAAAACTCCTCGACTACGAAATTGAAATCGAAGGGCGCGAACAGCGCAAGGGCAACATCTACAAGGCCGTCGTCACCCGCGTCGAGCCTTCGCTGGAAGCCTGTTTCGTCGACTACGGCGAAGACCGCCACGGCTTTTTGCCGTTCAAGGAAATCTCCAGGAACTACTTCACCCCCGGCGTGCCGGTCAGCCAGGCACGCATCAACGATGTGATCCGCGAAGGCCAGGAACTGATGGTTCAGGTCGAAAAAGAAGAACGCGGCAACAAAGGCGCAGCCCTCACGACCTTCGTGTCGCTGGCAGGCCGCTATGTGGTGCTGATGCCGAACAACCCGCGCGGCGGCGGTGTGTCACGTCGCATCGAAGGCGAAGACCGTGCTGAGCTCAAAGAAAACATGGACCAGCTGGAATACCCGCAAGGCTCCAGCATCATTGCGCGTACTGCCGGCATTGGCCGCAGCGCCCCTGAACTGCAATGGGACTTGAACTACCTGATCAAGCTCTGGACAGCGATTGAAGGCGCAGGCAAAGGCGGCAAGGGCGCTTTCCTGATTTATCAGGAATCAAGCCTTGTTATTCGCGCCATCCGCGACTACTTCAACAGCGACATAGGCGACATCCTCTTCGACACCGACGACGTCTACGAGCAGGCCAAGCAGTTCATGGCCCACGTGATGCCCGAGCACGAGCACCGCGTCAAACGCTACCGCGATGACGCACCGCTGTTCTCGCGCTTCCAGATCGAGCACCAGATCGAATCGGCCTACGCACGCACCGTGCAGCTGCCATCCGGCGGCGCCATCGTCATCGACCACACCGAGGCACTGGTATCGGTTGACGTCAACTCGGCACGCGCCATCAAAGGCGGCGACATTGAAGAAACCGCTACCCGTACCAATCTGGAAGCCGCCGACGAAGTGGCGCGCCAGATGCGTTTGCGCGATCTGGGCGGCCTGATCGTCATCGACTTTATCGACATGGAAGAGTCGCGCAACCGCCGCGATGTTGAAAACCGTCTGCGCGACGCGCTCAGGCAAGACCGCGCTCGCGTGCAGTTTGGCACTATCAGCAAATTTGGCCTGATGGAAATGAGTCGTCAACGGCTTCGGCCTGCATTGTCAGAAGGCGCGTCCATCCCCTGCCCGCGTTGCGGCGGCTCCGGCCATATCCGCGATACCGAAAGCTCGGCGTTGCAGATTTTGCGCATCATCCAGGAAGAGTCGCTTAAAGACAGCACCGCCTCCGTACTGTGCCAGGTGCCAGTTGATGTTGCGTCTTTTCTGCTCAACGAAAAGCGCTCTGAAGTCAGCAAGATCGAAATGAAGCAGCGCATCAACGTGCTGCTGGTGCCCAACAAAACGCTTGAGACGCCCAACTACCGCCTCGAGCGCCTCAAGCACGATGACCCGCGCCTGGACAACATCGAAGCCAGCTACAAAATGGCCGAAGAAATCGAAGACCCGACGCTCATCACACGTCGCAGCCAGGAAAAACACAACAAGCAGGAACCCATCATCAAGGGCGTTTTGCCTGATGCACCTGCACCTGCGGCCGTACCCAAACCGGTAGCCGCCGCACCTGCTGCAACCATTGCGCCAAAGCCAGCTCCAAAACCAGCAGTGGCAGCGGCAGCCCCGGCAGAAAAAGGATTTTTCGGCTGGATCAAAGGCCTGTTCGGCAACGCAGAAGCGCCTGTTACTGCACCTGCAACAAACGCACAGAAAACCACAACTGGAACTGGCGAAGCCCGCCGCGATGGTCGTCCTGAAGGACGCAATAGCGAACGAGGTGAGCGCTCGGAGCGTGGTGAACGCGGTGGCCGGGATGGCCGTCGCGGTGGCCGTGGCCGCAGTGAAGGTCGCGCAGACGGACGAAGTGAGGGTCGCGAACCACGTGCAGAAGGTCGTCCTGAAGGGCGCACCGATGGACGACCTGAAGGCCGCGAACCACGTCAGGACGGTCGCGGAGAAGGTCGTGTTGGTGAGCGTCGCGAACGCAACCCGGAAGGCGCCCCGCGCCAGGAGCGCCCGGCCGACGACGCAACTCAGCGCCCTGAAGGAGGTCGCGAACCTCGTGAACAACGTGAACCACGCGAAGGTGGCCGCAACCGCCGTGAACGTGGTGGTGGTGACCGTGCAGAGCGTGTCGGCGAGCGCAATGGTGAACGCATTGAGCGCGACCCGGCAGAGCATGACCTGGCACTCGCCAACCAGGCGGCTATGGCCGCGGCCATGGGCGGCGAGCCGCAGCAGCGTTCAGACGCACCACAAGGTGAGCGCCGCGAACGCGGTGAACGTGGCGAGCGAAATGAGCGTGGCAATGGCCGCCGTGGCGAGCGCCGCAATGACCGCCCCGAAGGCAATGACAACGCAGCGATGAACGACGCGCCGCAATCGCTGAATCCATCTGGCGAGCAAGCCGCGTCACAAGGCCAAGGTCTTATGTCAGGCGCAGAGCAAGGCAACGAAGAGCAACGCCAGCCACGCGAACGCCGCAGTCGTGACCGTTATGGCCGTGATCGTCGCGACCGCAATGAAGGTGGCGAAGGTAGCGAGCGCGCTGGCAACAGCAATGGCGGTACCGAAGTGCCAGCCGCTGGTGAAGCCGTCTTTGAGAGCCACGCGGAAGTCGTCCATTCGGATAAAAATCAGCCTGTAGCCCAACCAGTACAGGCGCGACCAGCTACTGAATTTGTAGCACCTGTGGCTGCGCCAGCCATTGCGCCAGTTGCACCGGTAGCCGCCGCTGCACCCGTAGCCGTGAGCAACGCACTGCCGAAAGTGCAGTCCTACGATTTGCCGATGCAAGACCTGGTACGGGTTGCTCAAGGTTCGGGTTTGCAGTGGATCAACTCTGATGCCAGCAAAATCGCCGAGGCCAAAGCCGCCATTGCAGCTGAAGCCAAACCCATTCATGTGCCGCGCGAGCGCCCGGCTGTGGTCGCATCAACCGAAGGCCCGCTGGTGCTGGTAGAGACCAAGCGCGATTTGGGCAACATGCCACTACCTTTTGAAAAGCCAGTGGCTTAAAGCTACCGAAGCGCTAAGTAAGACCGGCAGCCAGCAATGGCTGCCGGTCTTTTTTCTGTCTTGCGCATACCGGGCACTTCGAGAAATTCAGATTTTCGGGATGAAGTGCAAGGCGGACGGAACGCAGCAACCGGAGCGTACTTCAGTACGTGAGGACTGCGAGTACCGCCCAACGCAACAATTCGCCCGAAAAATGAATTTATAGAGGTGCCCTAGAGCTGCGCCACCTGCTTGTACGCATGTGCCGCCGCCTCGGCATCTTCGCGCTGCTCGGCCAGCACGGCGAGGGCACGCCACGCCTTGCGATGCAGGCTGGAGTCCTGCAGGCCCAGCGCAGCCTGACTCAGCAATTGCCGCGACTTGCCCCATAGCTGACGGCTCATGCAGGCCATGCCGGCCAGGTATTGCAGGTTGGCATCACGCGGGCGGCCCATCTGCGCCGCCTCAATGCGCGCCAGCCAAGCCGCATCAACGCTATCAAGGCCAGCTTCCAGAACTGTGATCAATTTGATGCGCAAGGCGTCGTTCAAATCTGATTGTGGCTGCATGGCTTTGCCCCATATCTGCAGCAGCCAGCCCCTGGCGAGTTCAACATCACCATGCAGGGCCGTCAGACGCGATGCCGCATGTACTACCAGCTCGGGCATGGCGCGCTCGCTGTCGTCCAGCAAGCCCCAGGCCTGCTGCAACTGCGCCGGGTCATGTGCATCGTTCAGCAGCTCCAGCGCCAGGCCGCGCACAATGCTTTGCGCCGCCACTATAGAGAAAGCCCGATGCTTGGCCAGCAGGCGGGCGGTTTCCAGCGCCTGTGCGGTCTGGCGCAGTTGCCGCGTTGCCCGCAGCTTCATGCGCAGCGCCAGCGTACGGCGTGCAGCTCCCTGTGGCAACAGCGCCAATAGCTCAAGTGCGGCACCAGCATCGCGGTCATCCAGCGCCCAGCGTGCCGCGCGAAACTGCACGCCTTCGCGCACCTCTTGTGCATGACGTGGCGCAGAGCTTTGCAGGGCAGATTGCATGGCCTGTTCGCGCAGCGCCTTGTTTTGCAGCGACTGCGCGCTTTCAGCCACCAGCAAATGCGCCAGCGACTGCAACTGACTGGAACGACTGACGCTGTGCCCCGTGACCCGGCCACCATGGTCGGCCAACAGAGACAGGCTTTTTTCCTGTACCAATGCCGTCTGTGCCGACTTGGTGGCGCGTATGTAGCGCCCGGCCAACTGGTGCGCCAGCGCATCCATCAGCGCACCGTACATGGCGCGCTCTTTTTGCTGGGCGCGCCAGCGCCGTGCTTCAAGCGGCAGCGAGAAAACTGCCGACAAGGCACGCAAGGCCACATACAGCAGCATGAACAGGCCAACCAGCAGCAGTACCATCAGATTGAACGACACGTCAACCCGATGGGGTGGCCAGAAGATGGTGACCACAGCCTGGTTGTTGCCCGCAAACAGAGCGGCAGTTGCCGCTATGGCAAACAGGGCCAAAAGCCAGAAGGCGGCGCGCATTGCTGTGCTGTTCCCTGCCGTCTATCGGCCTGCAGCGGCGGTGGCCAGTGCTGCCATGGTGTCGTCCAGCCGCGGCAGCTCGCTGGTTTTCAACTGCCCCTGCACCTGCTGCAGTAATTGCATCGCAGCCTGGGTCTTACGCGACGCCGGGTCAAAGTACTTGCCCAGCCACGTACCGGCGTTGACCAGATCGGTACGTGCGGTGTCAGTCTGACGTGACAGCAGGCCAAGGCGCGCATTGAGCAGCCTGAGCTTGAGGTTTTCACGCAGAAAAAACGCCTGCTCCGGTGCCAGCAGGGCGGCCTCGGGCTGGTCAATGCGGCTGACGCGCAGCAGCTTGCGGGCCTCATCGCGCACGCTGTCCAGCAGGCGCTGCGACCAGGCCTGGAGTGCTGCTCTGTCAAACACCATAGGCAGGGCCTTTTCATCTTTTACTGCCGGAGCTTTGGCTGGAGTCGCTGACGTAACCGTGGCCGTATTTTTGGTCGGGGTATTGACGACAAACGCATTGGCTATCGGTAAGTCATCGGCCATGCGGGTCAAGTCATCCAGCTTGATGAGCAGAACGGGCATGTCGGTCAGGCTGGCGGACTTGATGCGGTCGGTGTCTTTGGCAATGGCACGCTGCAAGGGGTTAAGGCGTGGCTGGGCGGCGCGCGTCAGGCGCTGCTCGCTGGACTTGAGTGCGGCAATCAGCGGCTCGGCGCTACCGGCCAGTTGCGCCTGCTGCTGGGCCAACCGCAATGCGGACTCAATGTCGACCACCAGATTTTCATCCCGCGAACGCGACAGGCTTTGCATCAGATCCTCAAGCTGCGAGCGCTGCAAGCTGACTTCGCTGATGCGGTTTTCCTGCAAGGCCAGCCGGGCAGCCAGCTCACGGGTGCTGTCTTGTGCAGCGCGCGCCAACGTGCGCGCTTCGATGGCCTGTGCGCCTGAATCGGTGCTGCGGCGTGCCAGTTCTTCCTGGATGGTGCCCAGCTTTTGCCACAGCAAACCACTCACCACCAATGCAGCGCCACCCACAACACCCATGGCCAGCACCCATCTGCGCGGAATTTGTACCGCATCAGAGCGAGCCGGCAAAGCAGCCGAAGTCGGCACAGCAGCGCCAGTTAAGGGCTGCACTGGCGGGTTGGGCTGCGTTGATGGGCTATCACTCATGAATGCCTAGATTCTATCGAGCGTAAACACATCACGATGTCGTCCAGCGCGGGACGTGACTCCACAACAACACCCCAGCCAGCTGCACGCGCCGCCTGGGCAATGCGCGGGTGCGTGGCGATGGCGCGGGCTAAGGCCCAGTCAACACCCGCCAGCCCAGCCTGCGCCAGCAAATTGGCCACCGCTTCCGAGCTGCTGAACAGCCACACCGCTCCATCCGCCGCAGCGCTTTGGGCCCGGCTGATTTGCGTAGCGCTCAGGTGCGGCGAGCGGCGTTCATAAACGCTTACAAAATCAACGGTTGCACCTGCTGCAAGCCACTTCTGCGCAAGCCAATCGCGACCCGGCGGGTGGGGTTGTGAATCACTGTCGGCCCCGCTTTGCCCACGCAAACTTTGCCCACGAACAATCAGCACGCGTCGGCCAGCCCAATCTTGCCCAGCCACCACTTGCCACAAAGCATCGGAGTCAAACTGCGCGGCATCAAGCGGTGGCGCATCAATCTGCCCTTGCGGCACACCCGCTGCCCGCAAAGCTGCAGCAGTACCCGGGCCAGGTGCCAGAAATCGCACAGTAGTTGCTACATCTTTAATAGCTGGTCGCGCCCGTATTGATTGGTCCACAGCCTCTTTTGAACACCAAAAATGGCTTACTGCATTGCTGCTGACGAACATCAGGGCCGAATAGCTTTCAATCGTGCGCCAAATCTGGTCTAACGCCTCTACATCAGCCGCTTGCGTCAAAGGCGCAATCTCAATCAGCGGTAAAGCCTCGGCCAAAAAGCCATTGTTATGCAAAGACTGCACCCAGTGCTGCGCATCAAGCGCTGGGCGCGTCACCAGCACGCGCAATGCTTTGGTGTCTTCACCTTCGAACATCAGGAGCCCGTGCTAACCGGATGACCGGCCCACACAGCGCCACCTGCCCGCAGCTGGCTTGCTACCGCTTCACCCAAAGCCTCGGCCTCGGCAAAGGTAGTAACGCGGGCTGTTTGCGCAGCGTGTACAAGTGGCTTCAACCCCGATGTATCAGGGTCTCCCCAGACTGCTTTAAGTTGCATACCACCAGCCGATGGACCAGCCGTAAATGCCGCCAGCGGCATCGAGCAGCTGCCGCCCATGGCGCGCGACACGGTGCGCTCTGCCGTCACAGCCAGCCATGTCGGTTGGTGCGAGAGTGTTTTCAAAGCGTCCAGCAAATCAGTACGATCCGCGCACACCTCAATGCCAAGTGCGCCCTGCCCGGCTGCGGGCAGCATCTCAAGGGGCGCAAAGGTGTGGCGAATGCGCGATTGCAGCCCCAATCTTTTAAGGCCAGCCGCAGCCAGCACGATGGCCTGGTAGTGGCCCTCATCGAGTTTGCGCAAACGCGTGTCAAGATTGCCTCGCAGAGGTTCGATTCTCAGATCAGGGCGCAGGGCTTTCAGCAGCACCAGCCGCCGCAGGCTTGAGGTACCGACCACAGCACCCTGCGGCAAGTCAGCCAACGCTTCAAAGTCGTTGGACACAAACGCATCGTGCGGATCTTCGCGCTCCAGCACGCAGGCCAATGCGAAGCCGTCAGGCAAATCCATCGGTACGTCTTTGAGCGAATGCACGGCGATGTCAGCGCGGCCTTCACTTAACGCCACTTCAAGCTCTTTGACAAACAAGCCCTTGCCACCGACTTTGCTGAGTGAGCGGTCAAGAATCTGGTCGCCCATCGTCGTCATACCCAACAGCTCGATCTGCCAGCCAAGGGAAGCCTGCAGCAGTGCTTTGACATGCTCGGCCTGCCACAGGGCGAGGCGGCTTTCGCGCGTGGCAATCACTACTTTTTTGCTTGTTTTTTCAGTCACTGTGCTGGCTACTTCCGCAATTGCGTTTTGGATGGCTTGACACCCGGCTGACAACCGTAACTCACCGGTAATCATCAAGGGAAGGCAATGCTAGCATGTGATGTCAAAAACAAGAGGGTAGAGATGGCTACATCAGCAGGTATGAAAAAGAGCAACGACAGAAGCACAGAAAGACCGCTAGTCGAAGACATCCGCCTGCTCGGCCGCATCCTCGGCGATGTGATTCGCGAGCAGGAAGGCGTTGCCGCCTATGAGCTGGTCGAGCAAATCCGCAAGCTGTCAGTCGCTTTCCGCCGTGATGCCGATACCGAGGCTGACAAGGCACTCAAAAGGCTGCTCAAGGGCCTCTCGGGTGATCAAACTGTCAGCGTGATCCGCGCCTTCACCTACTTCAGCCACCTCGCCAACCTGGCTGAAGACCGCCACCACATCCGCCGCCGCGCCATCCATGAACGTGCCGGCGACACGCAGGAAGGCAGCATTGAAGTCGCCCTGGCACGCCTGCGCTGGGCCGGCATTGCGCCAAAAACCATAGCTCACACGCTGGCGCACAGCTTTGTCTCGCCCGTGCTGACCGCGCACCCGACCGAAGTGCAGCGTAAAAGTATTCTGGATGCCGAGCGCGACATTGCGCAGCTGCTCACGTCACGTGACGAGATCAAGGCACTGGCCCTGGCGATGACGGCCGTCAGCCCGGCACGCGCCGCCAAAGACGCACTCACGCCGCGCGAGCTGGCCGCCAATGAAGCGCAGTTGCGCGCTCGCGTAATGCAGCTCTGGCAAACCCGACTGCTGCGCTTTACCAAGCTGACGGTGGCTGACGAAATTGAAAACGCACTGAGCTATTACGAAGCGACTTTTCTGCGCGAGATACCCAAGCTCTATGCCAACCTCGAGCGCGAGCTCGGCAACCACGCCGTCCACAGCTTTCTGCGCATGGGCCAATGGATAGGCGGCGACCGCGATGGCAACCCCAACGTCAGCGCCGACACGCTCAACTATGCCCTTGCCCGGCAGGCCGAAGTCGCCTTGCGTCACTATCTGACCGAGGTGCATTTTCTAGGTGGCGAGCTGTCGCTGTCAGCCATGCTGGTAGATGTCAGCCCCGAGATGCGGCTTCTCGCCGAAAGCTCGCCAGACACCAACGAGCATCGGCAAGACGAACCCTACCGCCGCGCACTGACAGGCGTGTACGCGCGCCTGGCCGCCACCCTCAAAGTACTAACTGGTGGCGAGGCCGCACGCCACGCGGTCGCGCCGCAAAATCCTTATGCCAGATCAGAAGATTTTCTGGCCGACCTGCGCACCATCGAAGCGTCACTGCGCGCCAACCACGGCGCGGCACTGGTTGCCCAGCGCCTGCACCCGCTGATTCGCGCAGTCGATGTGTTTGGCTTTCACCTCGCCACCGTCGACTTGCGCCAAAGCTCTGACAAGCACGAAGAAGTCGTCGCCGAGCTGCTGGCCATGGCCCGAGTCGAGCCCGCTTACGCAAACCTTGACGAATTCGCCAAGCGTGCGCTGCTGATGCGTTTGCTCAATGACGCACGACCGCTGCGCGTGGTAGGCAGCCACTATTCAGCCCATGCACAGGGCGAGCTGGCGATTTTTGAAGCCGCACTCACGGCACGCGAGCGCTTTGGCAAAGAGGCGATTCGCCACTACATCATCAGCCACACCGAAACAGTCAGTGATTTGCTTGAAGTGCTGCTGCTGCAAAAAGAAGTCGGCCTCATGCAGGGCGTTCTGGAAGACACCGCGACCAACGATCTAATCGTGGTGCCACTGTTTGAAACCATAGAAGACCTGCGTAACGCCGCACCCATCATGCGCGAGTTTTACGCGTTGCCGGGCATTGCACAGCTCGTCAAACGCAGCGGCGCAGAGCAGGACATCATGCTCGGCTATTCAGACAGCAACAAAGACGGCGGTATTTTCACCAGTAACTGGGAGCTGTACCGCGCCGAGATTGCGCTGGTGGAACTGTTTGACGAGCTGGCGAACTCTCATAATATTCAGCTACGCATGTTTCATGGCCGTGGCGGCACAGTAGGCCGTGGCGGTGGCCCCAGCTACCAGGCCATTCTGGCGCAACCGCCGGGCACGGTGCGCGGGCAAATCCGCTTGACTGAACAGGGCGAAGTGATCGGCTCAAAATACGCAAACCCCGAAATCGGCAGGCGTAATCTGGAAACACTGGTAGCTGCCACGCTGGAGGCGACGCTGCTGCAACCCACCAAGCCAGCCACAAAAGCTTTCCTGCAAGCCGCGGCAGAAATCTCCACCACCAGCATGGCCGCCTATCGGGCGCTGGTATACGACACACCGGGTTTTACTGAATATTTTTTCAGCTCCACGCCGATCCGCGAGATTGCCGAGTTGAATATTGGCTCACGGCCCGCTTCAAGAAAAGCCACGCAAAAAATCGAAGACCTGCGTGCCATACCCTGGGGCTTCAGCTGGGGCCAGTGCCGCCTGACTCTGCCCGGCTGGTACGGCTTTGGCTCGGCCATTGCGCAGTTTCTCGCCGCAGGCAAAACAGCTGCAGAAAAAAAGGAAGCGCTGGCAGTACTGCAAAAAATGTACAAACAGTGGCCCTTCTTCAGCACTCTGCTCAGCAACATGGACATGGTGCTGGCCAAGAGCGATCTGGCGCTAGCGTCACGCTATTCAGAGCTGGTGGGCGATGCAAAATTGCGCAAGAAAATCTTTACCGCGATTGAGCTGGAGTGGCACCGCACCGTAGAAGCACTGGCGCGGATTACCGGCGAAAAACAGCTGCTGGCCGGCAACGCAGCGCTAAAACGCTCCATACGCCACCGCTTCCCCTACATAGACCCGCTCAACCACCTGCAGGTAGAACTGATACGCCGCTACCGCAGTGGCCAGGCCGATGACCGGGTGCAGCGCGGCATTCATATTTCAATCAACGGGATTGCGGCTGGGTTGCGCAATACCGGTTAGAGAGTCAGAACGCTACTTAATTCGTAGCGTGTTACGCCCATATCTGTTGGGTTTCAGGAATTTTTTAGTACTAGAAGTAGCAATTTTCGACCGTTACAAGTCGATTTCGGACAAATCTTCCACCTACCAACTGTAGGCGCTGTCCTATAGCAAGTCCGGTGTCGTCCGATGCCTTCTACCCGGGTATATCCGTACGATACACATAAGGTGAATCGCGCGCAAGGTTGCCACGCTTCTACCCTTTTTCGAAACCTCTTCATCCCCGGAGCCAAATGCCATGACGACGTTTACCGACACCCTTTCTTTTCACACTTCGCAAGGTAGCGGCTCGCCTGATTTTGTTTCTTCTGATACGGCTGCGCTAGCGTCGCACATGAGCGAGTGCGCCAAAACCAGAAGCCGGTTTTTCGGCCTGCACGCTGCGCTGGAATTGGGTCACGCTCTGCTCACACCGCGCATGGTGACTGCCGCAGTCATTGCGGTGGTGTTGCTGGTTTCGACGGGATTGGTGTGAAGGTTTGGCCGCTTCTGCGTTAAATAAGCTAGACAGCCTAAGTTCGTTCGCCAGAGAAATTTTAGCCGCCCGCTCGGGCGAATCTGAACCACTCATACGTGCCGAACTTTTTGGTGCACAGCGTTTTGAGCAGCATGGCCGCACCCTGGCTGAGGCGCAGACTGTCCAGAAAAGCATCCGGCGACCAGACGGCATTTTTGCGTCCTATATTCGAGTTGGAAGCGGCAAGTCCTTTTTCCCGCGTGTGCATGAAAATATCGACGCATTGCGACAAGCCTATGACTATGTCGCGACCATTTCGCAAAACGGCCAGTACGTCACGCCCGCCGCTGAATGGTTGCTTGATAACTTTCACCTGGTTGAGGCGCAGCTACAGCAAATTCACGAAGGCGTGCCGCGCCGCTACTATGCCGACCTACCCAAGCTTACGGGAAAACCACTTGAAGGTCTGCCCCGTGTTTACGGTATTGCCTGGGCTTACGTGGCCCACACTGATAGTGTCCTGGACCCATTGTTATTTACGGCCTTTCTCGATGCCTACCAGGATGTCAGCGAACTTAACCTTGGTGAGCTATGGGCCATGCCGACCACTCTGCGCGTGGTATTGGTTGAAAACCTGCGCCGGGTAGCAGACCAGATTGCCGAGGGTAAAGCCGCTCGTGAAGCCGCCCACGCGGTGTGGGACAGTAAAACACCACTGCGCGATGACGACCTGGATGACCTTTTGCTGCTGATGCAAAGGCGCGGCCTGGAGCGTAATTTTTTGACCCAGTTATGGCAGCGCATGCCAGACCAGCCAGCCGACGCATCAGCCAGCCTGGCGCGCTGGACGCAGGCGCATTGCTCCAACCCTCTGGCGCTTATTGAAGCCAGCCAGACGGGCCAGGTCTCGGCCAACCTGACCATCAGCAACATCATCTACAGCCTGAGACTGATTGGTCAGCTGGAGTGGAGTGAGTTGATAGAGCCCGTCAGCCGCTCGCTGAGGGTGCTTGGCCAGTCCGCCAACTTTGCATTGGAAAGCGAAGGCACGCGCCAGCAGATCACGCAGGCCATGGAAAAGATGGCTCGTAGCACGGGCGTATCTGAACTGGCGGTAGCAAACGCCGTAGTACAGTGCGCGAGAGGGTTCGCTGCAACGCATCCTCAAACAGACAATGACGGCGGCGAAGCCACAGCCGCCTACCACCTGATTGGCCCAGGCAAAAACGCACTGCTGGCTTCCTTGCAAAGTCAGCTTGACGGCGAAGCCAAATCACCCCGCACCCAATCGCCATTACAAGTACGCTCACGGCGCTTGACGGCGTACTTGTTTGCGCTGGCGCTGGGCACATTGGCCTTGCTGGCTTTGGCAGCGCGGGCTACGCACGGTGAGCCGCATCTGCACTTGGGTAGCCTGGCAAGCTGGCCCGCGTGGATTGCCTTGATGTTTATGGTGCTGCCTGCATCAGAGACGGTAGCTGCATTAATACACCGCGTGATTGCCGAGTCAACCCGCGTGAGGTCCATGCCCCGGCTGGATTTTTCGTGTGGCATTGCGCCTGAGCACCGCGTACTGGTAGTAATGCCGTGCATGTTGACATCCAGCACCTCAACCCGTGAACTCGCCGAGCGGCTGCGCTTGCACTGGCTGGCCAACCCCGAGAATAACGCACAGTTTGCGCTGCTCACCGACTGGGCAGATGCAGAGCAGGCATCCATGCCCGCGGACAGCGCATTGCTCAAAGAAGCTATTGCGCAAGTCAATGCACTCAACCATGAATATCCCGCAGCCGAGGCCATAGCCAATGAAACCCCGCGCTTTCTGGTCATTCACCGCTCACGCGTCTGGTGCAGCACCGAGGCTCGCTGGATAGGCTGGGAACGCAAACGCGGCAAGCTTGAGTCGCTAATCCACTACATCGCTGAAGGCAATCAAAACAGTAAGGCACATAAAGCTTGTGCAGGTGATTTTTACTTTGCAGATGGCATGGTTTTAGCGCCAGGCATTCGCTATATCCTCACGCTCGACAGCGACACCAGCCTGCCGCCCACCGCCCTGCGGGAGCTGGTGTCGATTGCCGGACACCCATTGAACGCACCGCATATCGACAAGGTTACGCGCTGCGTCACGGGTGGCTACGGCATTTTGCAGCCGCGCGTTGTCACGCCCTTGCCGCCGCTTGAAGATCGCACGCCTTTTCACACCCTGTTTGCCGGTCAGTGCGGCATTGACCCGTACAGCAACGGCACGTCTGATTTGTACCAGGACTTGTTTGGCCTGGGCACCTTCACCGGTAAGGGTTTGCTCAATGTGCAAGCCGTGTATGCGGCACTAAGCCAGCGTTTTACAGATGAGTCCATCCTCAGCCATGACCTGCTTGAAGGCACGATTGCACGCTGTGCCTATGTGAGCGACGTGGTGCTGGTTGAAGACCACCCGCACCACTCGGGCGTGGACGCTTCACGCCAGCACCGCTGGACGCGCGGCGACTGGCAATTGCTGCCGCTGATCTGCAATCCCGCGCGTTACGGCATTGACAGTCTGGGTCTCTGGAAAATGCTCGACAACCTTCGTCGATCCCTGGTAGTACCTAGCTCTCTTGCCTTGCTGGTGTGGGTTGTTTTTACTGGCGCGTTGCCGATTTCAAAAGCCATTGCTGTGGTGCTGGCTGCATTTTTGGCAGGACCGCTGCTGGGAGCGCTTGCAGGTCTGGTGCCCACACGCAGCCGCATTGTGCTGCTGCACTTTTTTCACGTTGGTATGGTCGAGTTGTGGCGTGCATTTGCCGCCAGCGCGTGGTTATTTACGCAACTGGCGGTCAGGGCTGGCATGTTGCTGGATGCGATTGCACGAACGTTGTGGCGGCTGGCAGTAAGCCGCAAACACCTGCTTCAATGGACGACTGCGGCGCAGGCGCAGGCCGCTGCGAAATATTCACTGGCCTCGTTTGTGAGCAGGCATTGGCTAGCATCGCTGGTCTGCGTTGCGCTTGCTGGTTTGGCACTGCGCAGTCCACACCCCGCCGCAGGCTTCACTTTGTTTTTGATCTGGGCGCTGGCACCGGTTGCAGCCTGGTGGGCCAGTTGCCCGCCCCGGCAACACCGGGCCAGTCGCATCAACGCCGACGAAAGAGCCTACCTGCTGGAACTGGCCCGCGACACCTGGCGCTTTTTTGAACACTGTGTCGGCCCACAAGACAACTGCCTGCCACCAGACAACCTGCAAATTGACACCGAGCCAACGCTGGCACACCGCACATCGCCAACCAACATCGGCCTGTACTTGCTGTCAGTCGCCTGTGCGCGGCAATTTGGCTGGATCACTACTACCGAGCTGGTCAAACGCCTGCAGGCCACGCTGGCAACTGTAGAGCGCCTGCCCAAACACGACGGACATTTGTTCAACTGGTACCAGACCGAAACGCTTGATGTATTGTTACCTCCCTACGTGTCTACCGTCGACAGCGGCAATCTGGCGGGCCACCTGCTGGCCGTAGCCGGAAGCTGCAATGCCCTGGCGCGAAAGGCTGACAGCACAGCTGACGAAAAACGTGCATTGGCTTTAATTTCCGCGCAATGCAATGCCCTGTGCATGGGCATGAACTTTCGAGGCCTCTATAGCGCCAAGCGGCATCTGTTTCATATTGGCTTACGCGTGCACAACCATGTGCTGGATACCAGCTACTACGACCTGCTGGCATCTGAATCACGCCTGGCAAGCTTTTTG
This sequence comes from Burkholderiales bacterium, assembly GCA_038226155.1. Lineage (GTDB taxonomy): Bacteria > Pseudomonadota > Gammaproteobacteria > Burkholderiales > Burkholderiaceae_C > Polaromonas. The sequence goes on along the minus strand of JBBRQQ010000009.1, from coordinate 23,483 downwards.
GCGATCGCCAAGGGCGATGTGCCGCACCGCCACTGGATGTCCCTGGGCCGCGCATTTTTGTCAAGCGGTGTAACACCGGGTCTCAAATCGTGGGCGGGTTCGATGTTTGAATACCTCATGCCGTCGCTGGTCATGCAAGAGCCTGATAACGGCTTGCTGCGTATGTCGGGCAGTGCAGCGGTCGCCGAGCAGCAGGTGTTTGGCCACCAGATGGGCCAGCCCTGGGGCGTATCAGAGTCAGCCTATCTTGCGCAAGACCACTCGTTGGCATACCAGTACTCACCCTTTGGCGTGCCACGCCTCGCACTGCGTCGCACCCCAGCCACCGAGCATGTGGTGGCCCCCTACGCCACCGTGATGGCAACCATGTTTGCGCCGCATGAAGCGGTTAGCAACCTGCGTCGGCTTGAGAGATTGCAAACCCGTAGCGGCCCGGGTAGCGATATATTCAGGTTTGGTTTTATGGACGCGATTGACTTCACTGCCTCGCGTCAGCCGCACGAAAAACCTTTCAGTGTGGTCAAAAACTACATGGCACACCACCAGGGCATGTCGCTCGTGGCGCTGTGCAATGTGCTGTGCGGCCACGCACCACAGCGCTGGTTTGCTGACGCTCCACTGGTGCGGGCTTTTGAGTCGCTTTTGCATGAGCGCTGCCCACGGCAAATCATCAGCGCGGCCAATCCGCGCAACCTGCCTGATCTTGCTGAAGACCTGCAGGCCAACGCATTCCAGTCGCGGAAAATCGATCCTCTGGCAAAGCAGTGGCAGCCCACCCACCTGCTGTCAAACGGTCAGTACAGCGTGGCACTACGCGCCAACGGTGCGGGTGTCAGCAGATGGAAAAAACAAAACATCAGCCGCTGGCGCGACGACTTGCTACGCGACAAGTATGGCACTTTTGTGTATGTCCGGCCACAGGGTGATGGCCCGGTGAACTCGCTTACATCACACCCCGCACCGCACCCGCGCTGGCGCTACACGGCACGCTTTCTGGCCGACCGGGTGCTTTTTAAAAGCAAATCGAATGAGCTGGAAACCACAACAACGGTACTCGTCAGTCCGGAAGACGACACCGAACTGCGTACCGTCACCCTGCATAACCTGGGCAAATCGGCCATCACCTATGAAGTGATTTCATGTTTTGAAGTCGCGCTGGCAGAAGCGCGCGCCGACGAGGCTCACCCGGCTTTTTCGAACCTGTTTATTGAAACCGCCTGGCACCCCGAGTGGCGCGCCACGATAATCTCGCGCCGCCCGCGCCTGCATGGTGATGCTGTGCTGTCCGCGGCACATTTTCTGGCTGAAGCAGATGCCCACATCGTCAGCGTTGACTGCACCGCCGACCGGCGTACCTTTCTGGGGCGCAACCGTGAGCGCGCGCAACCTGCGCTTGGTAAACAGGCGTGGATGAATAGATCCACGCCTATCAATGGCCTTGACCCCGTGGCCTGCCTGCGCGTCACCGTGCGCATTGCGGCGGGTGAAATTGCACGCCTGAGCTTTGCGACTGCAGCGGCGCAAAACAAGGAAGACCTGATCGCCCGCATCGACAAATATTTGCAGCCCATGCACGTTGAGCGCGCCACCCGCATGGCAGCCACGCTGGCACAGGTGCGCCTGCGCGACCTGGGGATAGACGTAGATGAAAACGCCGCCCTGCAAGACCTGACCACTGCGCTGATGTACACCAGCCCGCGCGCTACCTCTCACGGTAAGCTTGATGCCACCTCACCTGCCCGGCCCGATGCCGCACCCGTAGACCAGCGCCAGCTTTGGCGCTTTGGCATATCGGGCGACAAGCCCATCGTACTGGTACGCATCCATTCGCGCGAAGGCGTGGAGCTGGTGCAGTCGCTTCTGCGCGCGCAGCCGTGGTGGAGCTTTGGCGGCCTGGCAACTGATGTGGTGGTTTTAAACAGCGAAGCCAACTCTTACTTGTCACCCCTGCACCGTGAGATACAGGCGCAGCGTGACAGGTTGAACCAGAAGGTGCAAAACAGCTTTCCGTCCAGCGATGTAGCGGGTTTTTACCTGCTGCGAGACCACGAGGTAACAAGCACCGAAAAAACAGCACTGGCAGCCCACGCGCGTGTGATTTTTACCGCCGATGGCAGGCCGCTGGAGACACAGGTCACCTCACTACGGGAGGTATGGAGCAAGCAGCGCCTTGCAGACAAAACATCATTGCGGTCCTTATCGACTGGCCCGGCCGTGATTGCCGATCACTCCACACCAACCCTCACGCCACAAGGCCGGTTTGATGCATCCACGGGCGAATTTAGATTTGAAGTTGATGCGCAGCACAGCCCACCACGCCCGTGGGTCAACGTCATATCGAACGCTAACTTTGGCTTTCAGGTTTCTGAAGCGGGCAGCGGCTACACCTGGGCCATCAACAGCCGCCTGCACCAGCTCACACCGTGGAGCAATGACCCGGTGGAAGACCCGCGCACCGAGCATTACCTGTTGCAGGATGTCGAGTCTGAACAATTGCTTCCGCTGATGCCGCAGCACGGCAACCACGCAGTGATTGCCCTTCACAAGGTGATACACGGCCAGGGCTACAGCGTTTTTGAAGCTGCGCATGAGCGGCTTGAAATTAAGACCACGTTTTTTGCAGACACGCAGGCCAGCGTCAAGCTGGTGCATGTGCAACTGCGCAACGGCGGTACGCGCAGCCGCCAGTTGCGGGCTCTGGCCATGGTGGAATGGCAAATGGGTGAGTCGTCGGCCAATCGCCGTACGGTGCAAACCTGGAATAGCGCAGGCTTTCCCAACCTACCTGTGGTGATGGCACAGCAACGCGAAAGCCGCGCAGGATTTGGTGGCGCAACCGCATTTTTGGCACTTAAAGGTTCGCCCGGTCTGGTGCAATGGACTTGTGATCGGAGCGAGTTTTTTGATGTCAAAGGCCAGCTCACATTGCCCACCACTTTGGGCCTGCGCCACGGTGGCGGGTTTGACCCCTGCGGTGCGGTCGCCAGCAGTTTCAGCGTCGGCGCGGGCGAGCTGGTGAGCTTTACTTTTATACTTGGCCATGCGCCTGGCGCCGCCAGCGCAGAGCAGCTTGCACGCAACTGGTTGCAGGCTGATGCAGCGCAAGCTACATCCAAGGTCTCACAATCACTACTTGACGTGAAAGCCTTTTGGCAAAACCTGCTCGGACGTATTCAGGTACGCACACCTGACCCGCTGTTTGACGCACTCGTCAACCGCTGGCTGCTGTACCAGACCCTCACATCGCGCCTTTGGTCAAAGGCCGGTTTTTATCAAGCTGGCGGCGCGTTTGGTTTCAGAGATCAGTTGCAGGACAGCATGGCCTTTGCGGTGCTCGACCCACAGCGGCTGCGCAGCCAAATCTTGCTCAATGCTTCACGCCAGTTTGCCGAGGGTGACGTGCAGCACTGGTGGCACGCACCCGGTGGCGAAGGCGTGCGAACGCACTTCAGCGACGACCTGCTGTGGCTGCCTTTTGCCTGCGCGCACTATGTAGACGTAACAGGCGATGCAGCGGTGCTCGATGCATCGGTGGCATTTATTGAAGGCATCACCATCCCCGATGGCGCAGAAGACGCCTACTACACACCGGAGGTCAGCGAGCAAACCGCATCGGTCTACGAACACTGCGCCCGCACCATAGACCGCAGCTTGGCAACCGGCACCCACGGCCTGCCGCTGATGGGTACCGGCGACTGGAACGACGGCATGAATCGCGTGGGCCATGAAGGCAAAGGCGAATCCGTCTGGCTAGCCTGGTTTTTATGCAGCGTAGTAGCCAGCTTCGCACCGCTGGCAAAAGTCAGGGGCGACACAGCCCGCGCCGACAAGTGGCTAAACGCTAGAGTCGGCTGGATAGAAGCCCTGCACACCCACGGCTGGGACGGCCAGTGGTTCAGGCGCGCATTTTTTGACAACGGTGCAGCGCTTGGCTCAAGCACAAACGAAGAATGCAAGATCGATTTGATAGCGCAAGCGTGGGCCGTGCTGTCGGGTGCGTCGACGGACAAATTCATACAACCCGCCATGCTGGCGATGAACGAGCAACTCATCGATACCGACGACAAAGCCGGCGGGGTCAACAAAGAGGCCAACCTGCTGCGCCTGCTAACACCACCGTTTCAAAACTCAGCCAATAGCCCCGGCTATATCCAGGCCTACCCGCCCGGGGTGCGCGAAAACGGCGGCCAGTACTCACACGCCGCCGTCTGGGCCATGATGGCGCAGGCGATGACGGGCGACAACCATACAGCCTGGGCCAGCTTCAAAGCCATCAGCCCCGCGCACCGCAGCCAGCACCCCACGCAAGGCCCGTTGTATGAGCTGGAACCCTACGTGCTGGCAGGTGACGTGTACGGCGCAGCCCCCTACAAAGGGCGCGGCGGCTGGAGCTGGTACACCGGCTCGGCTGCATGGCTACACCGCGCAGCGCTAGAAACCCTGCTCGGCCTGAGCGTACGACAAGGTGAGATGAGCCTGTCACCCAGAGTGCCATCGCACTGGCTCTCGTTTGAGATCGACCTGAAGCTGGGTGGGCAACACCCGTGTGATGTGACGGTGCGCTGGCAGCGCGGTGGGGCAGTTGATACGAATGTTGAAGATGGCGTCAAGCCTGACCGCACGCTTGCGCCCGGGGAAGTTGTGCGGCTTGCCGATTTGTCAGTTGGGGCAAAGCTGATGGTTCTGTCGCCCGCCAACAGCAACGAGACGCTATTGAATTAGTAGCTGTTCACGCCCGTATTTATTGGGTTTCAGGCATTTTTAGAGGTCTAAAACGTCACTTTTTGGTCATGGTGAGACGTTTTTTGTGGATTTAGGTCGTATGAAGGCGTGAGCGACGGCTGACGGGGATTGCTGTTTCTACAATCCCCTACCAGTCATCAAACAGCAGAGCACCAGAAAATCACTCAAACCACCATGCCCATATCAGTACTGCTCGACATTCAGAGCCTCGGTTTTAGTTACCCTGGTCGTGAGCTTTTCACCGACCTGTCTGCCTCCATCAAGCCCGGCGTCACGCTTGTGCAAGGTGGTGATGGACGTGGAAAAACGACATTGCTGCGTTTGCTGGCGGGTGAATTAAAACCCAGCTCGGGGCAGTTGAACATCATTACCAAAGTGTTTTGGGTTGACCCTCGCTCCGGGGCTTTTGACCAACTCACGGGGAATCAATTTTTTGAAACGCAGCGCCTTGCGTTTCCAGAGTTTGACCACGCACTGGTCAACAAGCTGGTAGATGGGCTGGACCTCGCAAGCCACATCAACAAAAAGCTCTTCATGCTGTCAACCGGCTCCAGGCGCAAGGTTTACATAGCAGCAGCGGTTGCCTCCGGCGCTACGGTCACGCTGATCGACATGCCGTTTGCTGCGGTTGATAAACCATCGATCAACTTCATTCTTGAACTGCTCTACGAAGCCGCTGAAAAAACAGCTCGTGCATTTGTAGTTGCAGATTACGAAGCGCCATCCGGGGTGAGGTTGGCGGGTATTATCGATCTGGGTGATTGAGCAATCCCTGCGCGGCAAGACCCGTCTGCTGCTCCACAAAGCCATCAAACGCGGCTAGCAGTGGCTGATACTTTTCCCTGTTGCCTTCAAGTTGCGCCAGCGCGGCGCAGGTGGCCTCCAGTGTTGAAAGCTGCTCAGGGCTATGGGCTTTTCTAATGCGGTAACTGGATGCGGGCAAGCCTTGCAATGACAAGCGTGGCAGGCGATGCAATAGCGGATTGCGGTGGAGTATTTTGCGGCTTTTGCGCCAGGTGGCATCCAGCACGATAAGGCGGATTTGCGCCGGCGCACCCAACGTATTGGCCAGCGCGGCTGGCAGCGACGGTGGCACGGGCAGGTCAAGTGCCTGACCTTGCACGGTACCTGGGTACAAAAGAATGTCGTGTTTTGAAGTGGGTACCAGCACGCTTGAATCAAACACTTCGCCTGTCACCATGCGGCTATTGGGCAGACACAGGTGCAGCAAGCGGGCGCTGCCTTTGGCGTTGTTTACCTCAAACGGGTGTTGCAGGATGAGCACTTCCACGGCGCTGGCAACCGGCGCAATCCATTTGCAAATACAGGTGTTCTGCGGGCGCAGGCAGCTTGGGCAGATGGCGCGTTTGACTATCACGTCCCCTGGCTGCTCATTCGTCAGGGCGCAGTCAACGCAAGATAGGCGCTGCGGGTGTCAGGTGACACGGCTGCCAGCACTTGCACGTACGACGTTTTGTGCCGGGCTAGCAGGCGTGCAGAAGCAATCATTTTGGACCGGCAAAACCAGTGGCAGGTGTGCTGCACCAAAAGCAGCTCGGCCGATATGATGAAGGCTCTGCCTTTCGATAATTTGAGTGCCGTTGCAACATCAGACAAGTCGCTGGGTGGCGTGACTGGGACGGCTGTTGCATCAACAATTGCCTGCGCATGTATGGTCATGGCGCGGCGCAAGTCAAACGTAGCAGCAGGGAAAAGCCTGCTGGCATAGGGCAGGCCAAAAGTCAGTTTGCTGACGCGCGCGCTTACCGCGTCTGCGCTCGTAAATTCTTCGGCGAAGCGGTTGAACTGCTCGCATAGCTCAGTCTCGGTGGTTGCCAAGAGTTTGAAGATTTGCGCCTGGCGCTCCGCGTTGGGCTCGCCGAGCGCACGGGCGTAGCCTTCAATCAGGGTTTGCATGAGCCGCTCTATCGGATAGCGCCCCAGGTGCTTTGCCAGAAAAACAATGCGGCTTTTCTGATCCCTTGATTTGAGGACGTAGACGCCAGTGGCAAATAGCAAAATGAAGGTGAAAATTTCCATCGGGTATCTCGGGCTCGCATCATGCCGTTTTGCAAAGAGTTGAGTGTAGTCACCGCCCGAGGCTGCGCAAGGTTAAACAGCTGTCACGAGCCCAAAAACTCGCCTACGGGCTTGAGGTCATCAACGCGGTCGCAAACTGACTTGACGATCATCAGGATGGGGATGCCGAGCAGCAAACCCCACACGCCCCATAGCCAGCCCCAGGCCAGCAGCCCGACAAAGACAGCAACCGGGTTCATGCGGCTGGTACGGCTGGTCAGCCATGGCGTCAGCAGGTTGCCGACGATGGTATGGATCACAAGGGATACTCCACCCACAGCAAGGGCCATGTTAATGGAGCCAAACTGCAAAAATCCGACCAGTGCGGCCGCAATCGCCGTGATGATAGAGCCGACGTAAGGCACCAGATTGAGCACGCCTGCGGCGATGCCCCAAACCGCCGGGTTTTGAAGGCCCAGCGCCCACAGCGCCAGCCCGGTCAACACACCGACGAGCACACTTATCAGCAACTGCACTTGCAGGTAAAGCTGGATTTGCCCGGTGATTTCATCGAGGGCCTGTACTGTTATTTTTTTACTGCTAAGGCGAGGGCCGGCGAGTTTGATAAGTTTTCGCCTGAAGGTATTACCTGAGACCATAAGGAAATAGGTCAAGAAAACCACCGCGAAAATTTGCCCGATCAGCGCAATCAGGCCCACTGTGCCAGTCCATAGATAGTCCCGGATATTGAAGCGTGGTGATTCGACCACCACCCGCATGGCTCCCCGGTTGTTGGCGGGTGTGGTGCCCTCCTTCGCTGCCTGCTCGATTTGTGTGGCTGCTTTTTGAACCGTTTCAAGCGTGCTGCCTGATGTGCTGTTGCCAAGCTTGATGGTCTGCCCGAACTTTTGCGCGGCAGCGGGTAACGACTCAACCATCTTCACCGCCTGATCACCGAGTGCATAGACGGTGCTTCCCAGGGCGCTAAGGATCATGAGCAGCAGCACCGCAGCACCCAGCCAGCGCGGGACACGGCGCGCCTCGGCCCAGTTCACCACTGGCGACAGGGCGTAACTGAAAATTAACCCCAGCATGAGCGGAATAAACACCGCCTTGGCCGACTGCAACACAAACAGGCTGGCAAAACCCGCCAGCACCACCAGCGACACATTGCGTACATTAACGGGCATGTGCAGCATGATGTGCGGTCGCTGCCGGGGGGCTCCTGCATCGGGTGCAGTCATCAGTCCTGTATTTGCAGGTGCTGGGGCTGCAGGCGATGCCGATGAAGCAGCCTGCTCGGGATTCGATGGGTCAGCAATCACGGGTTTCCTTGCTGATGCTCGGACGGCATCATTGAGTTGGACTAATTCCTGCCCCGGTGCCCTTAAGACGAGTAACGAAACTTTCGCAAAGGCAAACCGAGAAAGTACTTCCTGAAGTATTCGAACCTGGCGGACAGTGAATGGGTGTAGGACGTATCCGCGGGTACGTACCAGCTATTTAGCCCGGTTCGTGTCAACAGCTGGTAGCCGTTGTGCTGCATCAACCGGTGCTTTTTCCAATGGATGACGTGGTCTTCAATCAGCACCAGCTTGGGCTGCCATTTTGAAAAACTGAAGCCCGAAAGCGCCACCAGTTCGTGGCCTTCAATGTCAATCGACAGCAAGTCGAAACCAATCGGCGCTGCGTTTGCCAGCAGGATATTGTCGAGTGTTTCGCATGACACCGCCACAGTTGATCGCACTACAGCGCCGAGTGCAATCGGGCGCTCTTCAAGCGTGGAATGTGGCCCGGCGCGGTTGAGCTGTAGTTGATTACCTGCGTTTGCAGGGCTTGAGCAGGCCATCTCGATCACCACGCCGGTGCGCGTTTTGCGCAGCAGCTCGCAGCAGTCAGGGTCAGGCTCGATCAGCAGGCCGGTCCAGCCCAGTGCCTCAAGGTGCTGAGACTGCGAGTCAAGCACCGGGTCATTGGCGCCTACATCGACATAAAAGCCCTTGCCAGCACCTTCACCAGAACCCGTGGAATCTCTGCATTGGGCAAAGAAGGCTTGCACCAGTTGTTTTTCAATGCCCGGCTCGTTGCTGAACTGCTGGATGTGGCGGGTAGCGAAGTTGGCGCGGCTTTGCATGGGCAGGTGGTCCATAGAAACACAGTGCCGCGATTATCACGGAAGCCGCCGCCACACCCCCTGCCGCACCAACCTAGCCCACAATCGCTTCGCGCACCGCACTGAGCTGCCTGCGCGACACGGCCAGCAACTCGTCAATGCCGTTGAGCCGTACTGCCCAACCTTCCCCTTCTTCGGGGTCAAAGTGCTTTTCAAGCGCGCGTACCGCGCGCCTGGCCACCAGTGCATTCCGATGAATGCGTATAAATTGCCCCGCGTATTTTTCTTCAAGTTCGCTGATGGCACCATCCAGAATGTAGCTGCGATTGGAGGTGCGTACGGTAATGTATTTAAGTTCAGCCTTCAGGTACAACACCTCGGCAAGCGGCACGCGTTCGGTACGACCACGGTCTTGAATAATCAGATTTTCTTCAAGCGCGTCAGGCTGTAGATCTCGTTCAGACCGGACGATGCGCTCTACTTTTTGTAGTGCCTGCTGCAAGCGCTCGAGCCGTACCGGCTTGGTCAGGTAGTCAACCGCTGCGACTTCAAAGGCCTGTACGGCGTGTTCAGCATGGGCTGTGACAAACACGACTGCAGGCGGCACAGCCATTGTGGCCATGCTGCGGGCCAGCGTGACGCCATCAATGCCCGGCATATGAATATCGAGCAGCACCAGGTCAAACACATCACGCTGCAATGCAGTCATGGTCTGCACCGCATTGGCTGCTTCTGCCAGTACCTCAGCCCGTGGGGCGGCACAGTCGCCGAGCAGCGTGCGCAGCCGCGAACGAGCCAGCAATTCGTCATCAACCAATAAGACTTTGAGCGTCATACGGGTATCTCCAGCCGCACCTGATAGACACCATCTTTGAAGACAGTCTGGAAACGTGCCTGCACATCGTGCAGCAACAGCAGCCGTTCACGCACATTGGCTAGCGCCAGGCCATTGCCACGCTCACCGCTACCGCCAGGTGTCGAGTTGCTCACTTTCACCACCACCACGCTGCCACGCCGGAGCGTGGAAATTTTGACTTGCGCCCCAGTGGCGCTCGGCTCTACCCCGTGGCTGATGGCGTTTTCAACCAGCGGCTGTAGCAGCAGCGGCGGTAGCCTGGCCTGGCCCGCGTTGGGGTCCAAGCTCCACTCCACCCGCAGACGTTCGCCAAATCGCACCTCTTCAATCGCCAGGTAGCGCTGGGCCAACGCAATCTCCTGCTCCAGCGTGACGGACTCGGCTGGGTCAGCCAGCGCATGGCGAAACAGCTCGCTTAAATCTTCCAGCATGGCCTCGGCTTTGAGCGGCTGGTCGCGCACCAGTGCGATAGCGCTGTTGAGGGTGTTAAACAAAAAGTGTGGCCGTATGCGTGACTGCAACTCTTGCAGGCGCGCAGCCGTAGCGGCCGGGGTGCGCGCCTTGGCACGCCAGAAAAGGCCAGCCAGCAACATGCTTGATAACAGCGCGCCTGCAAAGGCACTGGCCCACCACGGCGCGCCCTGCTGGCCCGTCAGCCCCATCAATGCGAGCAAACTGCAACCATACAAACCTGCCATCACGCCCAGGGCAATGCCAGCCGCCCACTGGTAGCGCGGCAGCAGCTTCATCAGCCGGGTTTTAAGAACGCAGGCGGCAATCAGCCAGCCCAAGGTGGCGGGCAGCACACCACCCGTTAGCAATGAAAACCGTATCAGCCAGTCCATCGGCTGCAAAGCGCTGAACATCGCCACCACCCCGGCCACCACCTCGACAAACAGCACCGCGCGCAGCACTACCCCTACATGGCAGGCATCAAACATGCTGCCGCGCAGTGAAGGCAGCGCAACGCCTTCATCGGCACCAATGAAAGCGCTATGCAGCGTGGATTCCGAAAAAGAATGGCTATCGGTTGAGGGCTTCATGGGGCAGATAAAATCAATGCTTAAATGTTCAGGTTATGCATTGCAGCCAAGTATTGCACCGAACGCCGCCAAAAAGAAAGCCTGACGTGAACCAATTCGATAAAAAGTCCCAAGCCTGGTCTGCCCTGTTTTCTGAACCCATGAGCGACCTCGTCAAGCGCTACACGGCCAGCGTATTTTTTGACAAACGCCTGTGGCAAGCCGACATCACTGGCTCACTGGCCCACGCAGACATGCTGGCCGCGCAAGGCATCATCAATGGCGCTGACCATGCATCGATCAAACAGGGCATGGCGCAAATCACCATCGAGATCGAGTCGGGCGCGTTTGAATGGAAGCTGGATCTTGAAGACGTACACCTCAATATCGAAGCGCGCCTGACGCAAATTGTTGGCGATGCCGGCAAGCGGCTGCATACCGGGCGAAGTCGCAACGATCAGGTCGCCACCGATGTGCGCCTGTGGCTGCGCGGCGAGATTGATTTGATTACTGGCCTGCTGACGGACCTGCAAACGGCGCTGGTCGATATTGCAGATAAAAACGTTGAAGTCATTTTGCCGGGTTTTACACATTTGCAGGTTGCGCAACCAGTGAGCTTTGGCCACCACATGCTGGCCTATGTCGAGATGTTTGCGCGTGATGCAGCGCGTATGGCCGATGTCCGCAAGCGCGTAAACTTTCTGCCGCTGGGTGCTGCTGCTCTGGCAGGCACCAGCTACCCGCTGGACCGCGAACGCGTCGCCAAATCGCTGGGCATGGTTGACGAACAAGGCCAGAGTTGCGTTTGCCAAAACAGCCTGGACGCAGTCAGTGACCGCGACTTCGCCATCGAATTCACCGCCGCCGCCAGCATCTGCATGGTGCACATCAGCCGCATGAGTGAAGAGCTGATTTTGTGGATGAGTCAGAACTTTGGTTTCATCAATATTGCTGACCGCTTCACTACCGGTAGCTCCATCATGCCGCAGAAAAAAAACCCCGACGTACCCGAGCTGGCACGCGGCAAAACTGGCCGCGTGGTCGGCCACCTGATGGGCCTGATTACCCTGATGAAGGGCCAGCCGCTGGCCTACAACAAAGACAACCAGGAAGACAAGGAGCCGCTGTTTGACACGGTTGACACACTGAAAGACACGCTGCGAATTTTTGCGGAAATGGTTGGCGGCATCACGGTCAAGCCCGAAGCCATGGAAAAAGCAGCACTACGCGGCTACGCCACGGCAACCGACCTGGCCGACTACATGGTCAAAAAAGGCCTGGCATTCCGTGATGCGCACGAAGCGGTGGCGCACGCTGTCAAGGGCGCAATTTCGCACAATGTTGATTTGTCAGAGTTGCCGCTTGAAGTGCTGAAAACATTCAACCCGAAAATCGAAAAAGATGTGTATGACGTGCTGAGTCTGCGGGGTTCGCTCAATGCACGCAATACGCTGGGCGGTACGGCACCTGCGCAGGTGCGGGTGCAGATTGCCCGGCACCGGGCACGGCTGGTTTGATCTTTTTAAGCGCGGCCTAATCCCGCACGACCATACTGTAGCAACTTAGGACACCCCATGCGATTGCTACTGGTTGAAGACGACGCCATGATTGGCGAGACGGTACTGCACCTTCTGCGCAGCGAGCACTATGCCGTTGACTGGGTGCGCGACGGTGCTATGGCCGACCAGGCGCTGCGCAGCGCCGAATACGACCTGGTACTGCTCGACCTGGGCCTGCCCAAGCGCGACGGGCTTGAGGTGCTGCGTGCCTTGCGCAGCCGACGCAGTAGCGTGCCCGTGCTGATTGCCACGGCACGCGATAGTGTTAGTGACCGCATTGCGGGACTGGATGCCGGAGCCGACGACTACGTTGTCAAGCCCTATGACACCGACGAGCTACTGGCCCGCATACGCGCCCTGCTGCGCCGCAGTGCAGGCCGCGGCGAACCGGCTTTTGAACACAAGGGTGTCAGCCTGAACCCGGCCACACGCGAAGCAACGCTGAACACCCAGCCGGTGCAGCTGTCAGCACGCGAATGGGCTGTGCTGGAGCCACTGATTGCAAGGCCCGGTATCGTGCTATCGCGGGTGCAGCTTGAAGAAAAACTCTTCAGCTGGAAAGACGATGTAAGCAGCAATGCAGTCGAGGTCTACATCCACGGCGTACGCAAAAAGCTGGGTAACGACATCATTCAAACCGTGCGCGGGCTTGGCTATCTGGTGCCCAAAGAATGAATGCCAATGAAGCAGCCAAAAGCGTGGGGGTGAAGAACATGCGCGCTCAACACTCTTTGCGCGCGCGGCTGCTGTGGTTCGTACTTCTTCCGATATTGCTGGTGACGGTACTGCAGGCCATCACTGCCTACCGTGGCGCGCTGCAGCAGGTGGATGCGATGTTTGACGACCACTTGCAGCAGGTTGCACGCTCGATGCAACGCAGTGTCGAGATGGGTGCGCCGCTGGGTAGGCCGCTCGAAGAAGGCACTGCCGATGATGCTGCGTTTGATTTGTATGTCCAAATCTGGGGGCAGGACGGCACGCAATTGTTTCGCTCTACACGGTCTGCCCTGCCCCCGCGCGCCGTGTTGGGGTTTTCAGACGTCGAAGCCAACGGCAGCCGCTATCGAGTTTACTCACTGCAGACGCCGCTACAAACCGTACAGATTGCGCAAGACCGTAGCGCCAGGGCGGCCCGTGCCCAGGGACTGGCACTTAAGGCCGTGCTGCCTTTTGCTTTGCTGACACCATTGCTGATGCTGGCGGTCTGGTGGGTCATCACCCGGTCTCTAGCCCCCATAGCGCGTGCGCGTCGGCAGGTAGCCCAGCGAGCTGCTGATGATTTTTCACCGCTGCCCAGCCATGACCTGCCGGACGAGGTGCGCCCGTTGGTCGATGAGCTCAATCTGCTGTTTGGCCGGGTACGTGAAGCGTTTGATGTACAGAAAAGCTTTGTGGCAGATGCCGCGCATGAGCTGCGCTCGCCGCTCACGGCGCTCAAACTGCAGGCACAGGCGCTGCGGCGCAGTGGTTCTGATAATGCAGCCGATGAAAGCCCGGCAACGCGCGAGGCAGCGGTCACCCGCCTCAATCAGGGCATAGATCGCACCATTCACCTGGTCGAACAGCTTTTGATTCTTGCGCGTGAAGAAGCCAGCTCTGGCACACCTGAATTTGAGCCGGTTGATCTGATGGATACCGTGCGACTTGCAGTTGCTGACATGCTGCCGCAAGCCCAGCTCAAACGGATTGATCTGGGTCTGGTGCAGAGCGAGCCAGCGTGGGTGCGGGGTCAGTCTGAAGCGTTGCGCATGGCACTGCGCAACCTGCTGGACAACGCCATCAAATACACGCCAGCTGATGGCCAGATCGACATCAGTGTTGAAGTCGTGAATGGGCACGTGCTGCTGGCGGTGGACGACAGCGGCCCCGGCATATCGCCAGACGCCCGCACTCGCGTATTTGACCGTTTCTTCAGGGCTGACAATGCTTTGGCAGAAACCGGTAGCGGGCTAGGCCTGGCGATTGTCAAAACCATCGCTGACAGACATGGTGCAACTTTGGTACTTGACCAGTCCTCCCGACTGGGCGGACTGCGTGCAGAGCTGCGTATGGCGCTGGCAACGCCAATAGCACCGTTAACGCCGTCGAGCAAAAGCTAGCATGCCGACCACAGTAGCAGGCTACCCGGTAGCATTACTGGTGCATGTCGCATTCGTACTTGCAGGGCTGCTCATCTACGTAATGGGGACCCACGCCAGCGGCCAACGCCGCCACCCCTCAGCCGCGCTAGCCTGGGTTTTGATCATCACGCTGCTACCGTACGTGGGATTGCCGCTTTACATTCTGCTGGGTACCCGCAAGTTCGCCCGGCCGACACGCAAATCCCTGCCAGTATTGCGCCCGCATGCGGCTGACCTGCAAAGCTGCGCAATTGCCACATTGGAAGGCATGGGTCTGGCGCCACCGATAGCCAACCATGACATACGCTTTCATGCAGATGGTCAGGCAGCGTGGGAGGAGCTCGCGGCCCTGGTAGCAGGCGCGCAGCGTACGCTCGATATCTGCACATTCCTTCTCGCCAACGATGCCATCGGCAAGCGGGTGATGCGCCTGCTTGAAGATCGGGCACTTGCCGGCGTGCGCGTCAGGCTGCTGCTTGATGCATTTGGTAGTTGGGGAACCTCGCGTGTCAAGATACGCCGCTTGCGCGCTGTCGGAATCCAGGTTCACTGGTATATGCCCTTGCTGCACAACCCGTTGCGGAATCAGGTCAATCTGCGCAACCACCGCAAGCTCGTCATTGCTGACAATCAGCGCCTGTGGAGTGGCGGGCGTAATCTTGCGGCAGAGTACTTCACGGGCAAACGCCATCAACCACCGTGGATCGATCTGAGTTTCAGCATAAATGGCCCGCTGGCACAAGAGGCACAAAATCTGTTCAACAGTCAATGGCCGCTCGACCCGGCAGCAGGTGCGGCACGCCCTCACACACCCATAGAACTGTTGACAGTCGAGACCTCTATCGTCACCGGGGAGGTCGAACATCTCGCACAAATGGTGCCCAGCGGCCCAGACCAATCCGAAGACACCTTTTATGACCTGCTGCTGACGGCTTTGTACCGTGCCGAGCAGCGGGTACGCGCTGTCACGCCTTACTTCGTTCCCGATGACGCGCTGCTGACAGCGCTATGCCTTGCCGCACGGCGTGGCGTGCAGGTGGAACTGGTGGTGCCAAGGCACTCCAATCACCGGTTGGCTGATATTGCGCGCGCTCGTGCGCTGCGTGATCTGGTGGCCGCCGGTGGCCGTGTACTTCTCGCACCTGGCATGGTGCATGCCAAGGCCATCCTGATAGACGATACCGTGGCTTTGAGCGGATCACTCAATCTGGATTCACGCAGCCTGTTCCTGAACTTCGAGTTGATGATGGCGTTTTATTCCAGCGAAGATATTTCCGCCCTCTCCCAGTGGATGGATGTCAACTTCAGCAACTTGAAAGAATTGCAGCCGGTCCAGCCATCGCTACTTCGCGACACTGGCGAAGGACTGGTGCGCTGGTTAGGTTTTCAAATTTAAGCTCCGCTTAAGACTGCGCCTGCATAGTTCAGTGACTGGCACCGATGCGTGCCTCCAACTGAAGGATGAGTCTCATGAAATCTGCAGCCCTGAAAAACACGTCTCTGGTGGCAGCCCTGTTGATGGCGGGTGCCATTGGTGGCGCTGGCGTAGGCGCATTCAACACCTTGCACTCGCCTGCGGTTGCCGCCCCTGCGGCTGTGGTGTCCAATGCCGTAACTGGCAGCATCACATCAACGGCTGCCCTGCCCGACTTTCCGCAGATTACCGAACGCTATGGCCCGGCTGTGGTCAACATCAGCGTGACCGGTACGACCAAGGTGTCCGACGATGCGTCGTTTGCCCAGGGTGATGACGAAGGCGCAGGCGTTGACCCGTCCCTTGAATTCTTTCGCCGCTTTCAGCAAGGCCAGGGCGCAGCTCCCGGCCAGCGCGGAGGCCGGGCTGCGCCGCAGCAAGAGATGCCAACCCGCGGCCAAGGATCGGGCTTTATCGTCAGCAGCGACGGCATTATTTTGACCAACGCCCACGTTGTGAAAGATGCCAAAGAAGTGACTGTCAAGCTGACCGACCGCCGCGAGTTCCGCGCAAAAGTGTTGGGATCAGATCCCAAGACCGATGTGGCGGTGCTGCGCATTGATGCGAAAAACCTGCCTGTTGTCAGCATTGGCAAAACCAGTGACCTGCGCGTGGGCGAATGGGTACTCGCCATCGGCTCGCCGTTCGGTTTTGAGAACACCGTCACCGCCGGCGTGGTCAGCGCCAAAGGTCGCTCGCTACCCGACGACAGCGCCGTGCCTTTTATCCAGACCGACGTAGCTGTGAACCCTGGCAACTCTGGTGGCCCGCTGTTCAACGCACGCGGTGAGGTGGTCGGCATCAATTCGCAAATCTATAGCCGCAGCGGTGGCTACCAAGGTGTGTCGTTTGCCATCCCGATCGACATTGCCAGCAAAATTAAAGACCAAATCATCAGTACCGGCAAAGCAGAACATGCGCGCTTGGGCGTGGCTGTGCAAGAGGTCAACCAGGCCTTTGCCAACTCGTTCAAGCTTGACAAACCCGAAGGCGCACTGGTGTCGAACGTTGAAAAAGGCGGCCCTGCCGACAAGGCCGGTTTGCAGTCTGGCGACGTGATTCGCAAGGTCAACGGCCAGCCTATCGTGTCGTCAGGCGACTTGCCAGCCGTCATTGGCATGGCCGCACCCGGCGACAGCGTCAAGCTCGAAATATGGCGTCAGGGTTCGGCTAAAGAAATTACTGCACGGCTCGGCAATATCAATGACAAAGCTAACGCAAAAGTTTCCGATGTTGCGGGCAAGAAGGACTCGGCCAGTCAGGGCAAGCTGGGCCTGGCGCTCAGGCCATTGCAACCCGACGAGCAACAAGAGTCAGGCCTGGATAGCGGCCTCGTCGTACAGCAAGCCAGCGGCCCGGCCGCCATGGCGGGCGTGCAGAGTGGCGACCTGTTGATTTCGATCAACGGGGTACCAGTTAAAAACATCGAGCAGGTGCGCAAGGAGGTTGCTGGTTCAAGCAAATCAGTGGCACTGTTGATTCAGCGCGGCGGCGACAAGATTTTTATACCTGTCAACCTGGGTTGAGTTACCTTGCGCTTTAATTGCAGAGCGGGCCTAGGCCCGCTCTTTTGTTAAATTCAAATCAGCTACCCAATCAACGCAGGCAACCAGGTAGCAATTGTCGGTATCCAGAAAACTGCTGCGAGCAAGATCAGACTCATCACCACATAAGGCACAACTGCCATAAAGATATGCGCCATGCTGACCGATGGTGGAGCTACCCCGCGCATGGTCATTAGTAGCAGGCCATGTGGCGGCAGCAGCAGGCCGAGCTGCATGCAGATCAAAAACATCACGCCGAACCAGATCTGGTCTATGCCTAGCGCCTGCACCACAGGCATGAAGATCGGCAGGGTAATCATCATCATGCTGACCTGATCGACAAATATGCCCAGAAAAATCAGCATCAGCATCATGCCGATCACGATCAGGTTGGTAGATAAACCCTGGCCAGTGATGAACTGCACCAGGCCGTTGCTGGCCCCCGAGAACGACAGGATTTGTGCGAATGTTGTTGCACCCAGAATGATGAACAAAATCATGCCTGATATACCTGCGGTGCCCTTAAGTGCCTTAAGCACGGCATCCATCGTCAGTACCCGATAGCACAGGGCAAGCAGCATGGTGGCGAACGCGCCTAGCGCCGCGCATTCGGTAGGCGTGGCCCAGCCAGCGGCCAGCGCCCCAACCACCACGCCAAAGATCGACAGCGTCGGCAACACATAGGCAAAAAACAGGCTCCAGCGGGCCCAGCCGCGGTACTGCACTGCATCGTCTTTGTCCACGGGCGCCAGCGATGGCGTAATGCTTACGCGAAAAATAATCCACGCCACGAATGCAATCGACAAAATTACGCCGGGTACCACGCCCCCGATCAGCAACTTGGAAATCGAAATACCCGAAAGCGAACCCAAAAGCACAGTAAGTGCTGATGGCGGTATCAACATATCGACCGCGCCAATCGCCATAATGGGGCCAGCTGCAATCGTCGGGTGATAGCCGCGCGACAGCATGACGGGCAGCATCAGGGAACCCAGCATCGCGGTGGTGGCGATGGTCGAACCCGAGATGGCAGAGAACACCGTACCCGCCACAACAGCAACCACAGCCAGCCTGCCCGGCACGCGGCTGATGAGTCGTTCAACGCCTTCAATCACCTTCAAAGCCAAGCCGGTATGAAACAAAATTTCGCCCATCAGCACGAACAGCGGAATGGGCGTGAGCGAAAACGAGGTGACCGAGTTGACGCTGCTGCGCGCCAGTTGCGCCAGGCCGGGTTCGCCACCCATGTACAGCCAGGCACCGATGATGTTGATGGTGATGAAGGTCAACGCCACGGGCATGCCGATAAACAGCAGCACGGTAGAGCCACCCAGCATCAGCCAGGCTGCAATGCTCCAGCTAGTCATGAGGCACTCACCGCGTCGTGGCGCGGGCCACGCTCACCAATCGGCATTTGCTTGAGACGAATCATCCGGAAAATCATCTCAATACTCAAAAGAATAAATACGACAGGCAGTGGTGCCAGTGCCCACCACTCGGGCGTGACCAGCGTTTTGATATTGACCGCCCCCGACTGGTAGCTGGCCCACGCGGCTTGCGCGCCGTAATAAGCGATGACCACGCAGCAAACAAAACCAATCACATCACCTATCCACTCGAAGACCCAGGCGAGGCTCGGGGGTATCGCCTGGAGCACGATATCAACCCGAATATGCTGGCCCTGCCGCAGTAGCCACGGCGCGACGCACATGGTTATGAGGTAGAGCATCAGTTCGCAAATTTCATTGCTCCACGCCAGGCCCGCAGGCAGGCCGGGGATGGCCAGATTGCGTAGCGCCACGTCGGCCACAATGATGAGCATCATCACCATCAGGATGGAACAACCCAACAGGGCCAAAGCGGCCAGCGCCTGGCCGTAGCGGGCCGACAACCGGTCGATCACTTGGAAAACAGTGCTTTGAACCGAGCAGCTACTTCAGGGCTTTGCTTGGCTGCACCAGCCCAGCCTATGTCATAGGCCTTGTCGCGAAAAGCCTTGGACGTAGCAGCATCGAAGGTGATAGCCTGGATACCATAAGTCTTTTGGCGTGCGGTTTCAACATTGCCGTAGCGCGTCCAGAAAGTGTTTTCAGCTTCAAGTGCCAGCAACTGCTTTTGCAGGTAGTTGCGCTGCGCGTCAGTGAGCTTTTTATACGCTGGCAGGTTCATGGTGAGTGACACCTCGGCATCGTAAAAGCCGGGGTCCACACGGTACTTGGTTTTTTCGTGCCAGTTCAAATCAAAAATGCCGCCAATCGGCCAGCCATAGCCGTCGACCACGCCACGCTCCAGTGCCGTGTAGACCTCACCCGGCGGTGTCGTGATGACGTTGGCATTGAGTGCCTGGAAAAAATCGCGGTACACCGGCGAGATGCGAATTTTCTGGCCCGTCAAATCGGGCTTGTCGATTTTTTTATTGGTGTAAATATGAAAAGGCTGGTTCTCGACCATGCGCGCGAGGTATTGGGTATTGCCTTTTTCGTTCCATACCTTGTTGATGGCATCAAACGCGCCGTTCTTTCGCTGCTCGGCTACCGCAATCTGCGTCAGCTTCAGAAAATCGGCCTCGGGCATGACGTTGGTATAAAAAGCGCCGGTGTTCATGGCCATGTCAACCACGCCTGTTTTGACGGCGTTACCCGCTTCAAATGTCGGTATGGCTTTAGGCCCACCTAAAAAGTTGATCTGCAGCAATCCCTTGCCTTCGGTATTGAATTTGGTGATCCACGGCAGCAGGCGCTGAACGTAGATACCGTTTTCGGGAAAGGCGCTGACCATGCGCAGCGTGACTTCTTGCGCCAGCACACCGGCCGAAAAAGCCGTTGCGAGTAGTGCTGTGGCAATCGTTTTTTTAAAAATTGAAACTCTGTTTTTCATTGTTCATCTCCGGTTTTGATTTGTTGGTCAATGATGCGTTTTGCATCTGCTCTCGTCAATAATCATTTTGTCGTGTGTCATATCGGCATGCGCTGGCGTCCGATCCGCATCATTCAGGTTTGATGCCAACGGTTTTGACCAGCTTGCCCCATTTATCCAGGTCGCTCGCAACCGTGGCGCGCAACTGATCGGCATTCGCAGTGGAAATCTCATAACCCAGCGGCAGCAGGCGTGCCTGAACATCCGGTTGTTGAAAGATATGCTGCAACTCGGCGGACATCTGTTGCACGATGGCAGGAGACGTCCCCGGGGGTGCAAAGATGCCGTACCACGCACTGACTTCGTAACCCGGTACCGTTTCGGCAATAACCGGCACGTCTTTTAAAGACTGGGTACGCTTTGGTTCAGCAAGCGCGAGACCTCGCACCTTGCCGCTGTTGACCATCGGCAGCGCGACATTGACCGTCGCCCACATCACCTGCACTTGTCCCCCAATGACGTCAGTGAGTGCCGGTATTGAGCCTTTGTAGGGGATATGAACCATATAGGTGCCGGTCATCGACTTGAACAACTCCGTCCCTAGATGATGAGGCGTACCTATGCCTGGCGTGGCGTACGAGAGCTTTCCCGGGTTGGCTTTTGCGTAGGCAATCAGTTCGGGAATATTTTTGACCGGCAGGTTGTTGTTGACCACCACATAAAACGGTGTCGTCGCCAGCATGGCGACAGGTGCCAAATCCTTTTGCGTGTCGAACGGCATCTTCGCAAAAATGAAGGGGTTCATGGTTAGCGTATTGGTACCGAGCAAAATGGTGTATCCATCCGGAGCTGCCTTGGCGACGAAGTCTGCCCCCAGATTACCTCCAGCACCGGGCCGGTTATCAACAATCACCGGCTGCCCCCACTTTTCAAGAAACTTCTGGCTGATGATGCGTGCCAGCAAGTCATTGCCGCCACCAGCCTGAAAAGGCACGACAAGTCGAATCGGCTTCGATGGAAATGCCTGAGCAAGCGCGGACACGGGCAAGCACATCAACGCAACGATCACGGTACAAGCCAGGCTTTTCCTCGTGTTGTGGCGATGTCTTAAATATCGCACCAAGGTCGCGTTGTTCTCCATGCCACGCCTTGTAGAGTCTTCGATGCTGGGGTCGGTCTTAAGCATTTGAAATCCGGTATTTTGAAATTCGCAATAAAACTCGGAGGCATTGGTGCGGCGAGACTGTGCCGAAACGAAGGCGCCAGGCTTGCTACAACATTACATGAACATTTTTCAGTTGCATATAGGAATGGAGTTCTTCAAGGCATTCTTCCCGGCCAATACCCGACTTTTTATAGCCGCCGAATGGCATGCCGAGAAAGTGCGGCCCTGCGGTGTTGATCCAGATATAGCCTGACTCGATGCGGCCAGCAAGGCGGTGCGCCAGCGACAGCTGGTTGGTGTAGATGGACGCAGTCAGTCCATATTCGACGCTGTTGATGTCTTCAATCAACTGGTCTTCATCGCTCCATTTGATGATCGAAAGGATGGGGCCGAACACCTCCTCCCGAAAGATTCGCATGCCTGGCGTGACGTCTGCAAACGCGGTAGCCTCCATGAACCAGCCATTGGCAAGTACCGGGTTGTCAGCGCGCTTGCCGCCGCAAATTAGCCGGGCGCCCTCAGCTTTGGCAATATCAACGTATTTTTGTACTTTGTTGAACTGGGCCTCGGACACCAGGCAGCCCATGGTCGTCGCCGGGTTGGTTGGTAAACCGCACACATGCAGCTTGGGCAGGCGCTCGGCGATTCCTGCAACTACTTGGTCATACAGCGATGCGTGCACGAAGCAGCGCGAAGTAGACCCACAGGACTGACCCGCCCACATAAAATTCATGCCGCCTATCGCACCCTGTATGGCCTTTTCAAGATCGGCATCCGGGCACACCACGAGGGGGTTCTTGCCGCCCAGTTCCAGCGTGACCGGCATGATTTTGTCGGCGGCATTGCGCAGTATCGAAGTAGCGGTCGATATCGAGCCGATCAGCGACACTTTTTTGACCATCGGATGAGCGACAAGGGCCTCGCCGCACTCCCTTCCGCCGGTGAGGATGTTTAGCACCCCGGGTGGCAGGATGCCGTCGATGATCTCGGCGAAACGGTAAGCGGAAAGTGGTGCCTGAACGGGCGCTTTCATGATCACGCTGTTACCCGACGCAAGCACGGGAGACATTTTTGCGGCGGTAAACATAAGCGGATGGTTGTATGCCACTATGCGCACAACCACACCTACGGGCTCCAGCAAGGTGTAGTTCAGCCCACCATCCGATGTTGGAATGGTCTGGCCCTTCAGTTCGTGAACCAGCCCGGCATAGTAGTCAATGTGCGCGGCGGCCCAAAGGACGTCGCGGCCCATCTCGGCGATGGGGTTGCCGCAATTGCCGGAATCAAGCAGTGCCAGCTCATGTGCGTTGGCACGCAAACGGCGCGATATCTCGCGCAGCATGTTGGCCTTTTCGGTGGCTGGCACTTTTTTCCAGGCCAGAAAACCCTGCTGCGCTGCCTTGACGGCGGCATCGACATCCGCAGTGTTGGCCTCGGCTGCCTCGGCCAGCACCTGCTGGTTGGACGGGTTGAGCGTGGGCGCGTAACCACCCGCAGGCCGGTGCCATTGCCCGCCGTAGTACAGGTCAAAATGGGTAGGCAGCACCCGCTTGACGGCCAGGTTCATATCGTCCAGTTGTTTGTTGATGTCCATTGTTTTCCCCGATTCGGTTTCAAGCTTGTTTTAGATAAGGATCGGAGCAACCGGAATCTCCGGAAGGAGTGCGCAACGCCTGTCCGCTCAGATTGGCGTCATAGCCCGGTAAGACACGCACGTCCAGCACACACACTTTTCCATCGCGAACAGCGGCAAGTCCCGCAGCCATAGCGCCATCGAGTGCCGCCAGATCGGTGATGGGGCCGAACGCCAATGCGCCCTGGGCGCGCGCCATGGCGGCAAGGTCAATATCCGGATCGTTCATACGTTGACCGATCCAGCGGTTTTCCACCGGGCGGCCGCGCTCGCGCGCGACCCTTTCCTGATGCATCTCATCATTGAAAAACGAGGTGTTATTTGAAATAACCAGTAGCAGGGGAATGCGATAGTGGCAGGCGGTCCACAGCGCAGTTAC
>JBBRQQ010000008.1:0-66953 GCA_038226155.1 Burkholderiales bacterium | reverse complement strand
GGGCGATATTGCCTTCTCCACAAGGCAGTGAAAGCTTCGTAGCATCTGTTGGTATTTATTTAATAACGGAGACAACATGATTGACAACGCACGTCGCACAGCCATCAGCGCCTGCGCGCTCGCGACCTTTGCGACCTTTGCGACCTTTGCGACCTTTGCGACCTTTGCAACTTTTGCCCTGTCGGCCAACGCCGTCGCGCAAACTGCCGTAGCCGCGCCCGCCAACGCGCCCAAGGGCACCGTTCGCCTGACCAGCACCTTCCCCACCGGTAGTGGCCCTGACGTGGTGGCCCGCCTGGTGGCCGCCAAAATGGCGACCCGCTGGAACACCCAGGTCGTTGTCGATGCCAAGCCTGGCGGTGCGGGTGTCAACGCCATCAACGCGATGAAGAAGGGCTCTATTGCCGGTAACGACCTTGTGGTGGTTGATGTCGGGAATCTGGTTATCAACCCGCTCATTTTTAAAAGGCTCGCCTACAACCCGGACAAAGAACTGGTACCTGTTGCCATTTTGTACAAGACCGCCTTCTTTGTGGCGGTGGGTGCTGACAGCCCGATCAAGTCCATCGCCGATCTGAAGGCTGCCGCCAAAGGCCCTGTGCCGCTGGCCTATGGTTCCAACGCTGTAGGCGGGCCTATTCATTTGTCGGCCGCGCGGCTGGCCAGCGCCTTGGGTGCCGAGATGCAGCATGTGCCGTACAAAGAAACCTCACAGCTCTACCCCGCCGTATCAACCGGCGAAGTCACCTGGGCTTACGGCAGCATTGCAACCGCGGGCTCGCTGCTGCGCGCCAACAAACTGCGCTTCCTGGCAGTGGCCGACAAGCACCGCTCGCCTGTGCTACCGCAGGTTCCCACACTCGAGGAAGCCGGTGGACCCAAGGGTATTGACGCTCTGACCTGGGTGGCCATCATGGCACCGGCTGGAACACCGAAGGCCGTTGTGTCGGAAATCAATGCCGCCATCAATGAGGCGCTGGCGCAGGCCGACATACGCGAAAAAATGTCGAACTTTGGTTTTTCTGCCAGTTTCGGCCCCGCTCAGCAGGTGACGGATCTGATGCGCGAGGACCGTGCGAACTACATTGAGGTATTGAAAAAAGTAAAGGTCGAGGTCGATTGACATGCCACAAGACATCACAACAGATGTGTTGATATCGGGCGGTGGGCCCTCGGGCCTGATGCTGGCCATCGAGCTGGGCTGCCGGGGCATCGCTTGCGTGGTGCTGGAAGAAGATTTGGGCGCACCGACGCTGCCCAAGGCCAATGCAACCTCGGCGCGCACCATGGAGCATTACCGCAGGCGCGGTTTTTCAAACAGGATTCGCGCCCTTGGTTTGCCCGACGGTCATGCGCAAGATGTAGCCTACTTCACCAGCCTGGCTGGCAAAGAGCTGGCGCGTTTCAAAATACCGTCCAAAGAAAAGGCTGGCGCGCAAGACTCGTTTGGCGACTACACACAGGCCGCCTGGCCAACGCCCGAACTGCCGCACCGCGGCCAGCAGATGTACATCGAGCCGATCCTCGCACAAGAAGCCGCGAGCTATCCATCGGTCAGCGTCAGGTTCGGCATGCGGGCCACGGCCTTTACAGAATCAGCCAGCGGCGTGACTGCCGAGGTGCTGGACGTAGCAACAGGTAAAACCTTTAAAGCTACGGCACGCTATGCAGTCGGATGCGACGGCCCGCGCAGTCTGGTGCGCCAAACAATGGGCGTAACTTACAGTGGACAGGGCGGTCAAAAGCGCGATTTTTTTGGCGGGCAAATGGTGTCGATCTATTTCTCATCGCCCGATTTATACGAGGTGATTGGCAAACCCAAGGCCTGGCAGTACTGGACCATGACTCCAGGCAACAGAGGCTTGGTAGTCGCCATCAATGGCATCGATACCTTTGCAGGCCTGACGCAACTCAAAGACGGCCAGACGTTGGCCGATCTGGACGCTGACAAGGTATTGCGCGACGTGGTGGGCGCACCGTTTACATACAACATCATTGCGCGCACGCCGTGGACAGCGGGCTTTGCGTTGGTCGCTGACCGCTTTCAAAAAGGCCGCTTGATGGTCGTAGGTGATGCTGCGCACCTGTTCACGCCCACAGGCGGCATGGGCTACAACACCAGCGTGGACGATGCCGTTAACCTGGGCTGGAAGCTGGCCGCCGTGCTGCAGGGCTGGGCACCGCCTGCACTGCTGGCATCGTACGAGTCCGAGCGCAAGCCCATGGCCCTGCGCAACACCGCGTTTGCCAGGAGCATGGCCGACAGTATTGGCTCGATTGCGGTGTCGCCCATGATTCAAGATGAAGGCAGCAAGGGGGATGACGCGAGGGCTGCGCTGGGCAAGGCATTGGCATCACACGTTGCCAATGAATTCAACATCCCCGGCCTGCAACTTGGCGTGCGGTATCAAAGTCCGATTGTTGCGATTGAAAGCAGCCCTGCACCACTTGATGAGCCGAATGTTTATGTGCCATCAACCTACCCTGGGGCGCGCGCGCCGCATGTACGCATCGGCGATGCGTCGCTGCTTGATTATTTTGGCCGCGACTTCACCCTGCTTGCACTGGACACGGTAGACACCTCGGCCTGGGACCAGGCTGCCGCACACATGGGCTTGCCAATGACCGTGCTGCGCATGGATGATGCGTCCGTGCGCAAGCTGTATGACGCGGAGATGGTGCTGGTCAGGCCTGACCACCACATCGCCTGGCGGGGAGCTGCCACGGCCAATCCATCGAGCGTTTTGCGTTGCGCCGCAGGCTTCGCCCCAGGCCTGAATGCACCCGCACCTGAGGCCGCTACAGTAACGGCGGAATAATCCCCTTTTTATCTTTTTATCCTACTGGAAACACCATGAAATTTGCATCAATAAAACGCAACGGCATCGAGGGCATCGGGCTCGTTACGGGTGATCGAGCAAAAGTCTGCTGGGTCAATACCGCTACTTACCCCGGCTCACTAGATGACCTGGTCAAGGGCGGCATGCCTGCACTGCAAGCGGCGGGCGTCCAGCTGGCCAGTGGCGAAGATGTCGCGCTATCGGATGTGGAACTACTACCGCCGCTGCGCCGTGCGCCCAAGCTTATTTGTATTGGCCTCAACTACGCGGACCACTCCAAAGAAAGCGGCTTTGCAACGCCTACCTACCCTGCGATTTTTTCGCGTTACAACTCAAGCCTGATGGGCCACGGTGCACCCATGGTGCGGCCAACGGTGTCGGGCGATTTGGACTTTGAAGGCGAGATGGCCGTCATCATCGGCAAGGGCGGCAAGCATATTGCGCTGGCCGACGCACTGGATCATGTGGTGGGTTACTCGGTTTTTAACGACGGCTCGGTGCGTGACTACCAAATGAAGTCCACCCAATGGACGATTGGCAAAAACTTCGACAATACGGGCGCGTTCGGCCCCACCCTGGTGACGGCTGACGAGTTGCCGCCGGGTGCAAAAGGCCTGAAAATTGAGACCCGTTTGAACGGCGAGGTCGTCCAGAGCTCCAACATCGACCACATGATTTTTGATGTGGCCACGCTGGTGCATTTGCTCAGCCAGGCACACGCGCTGGAGGCGGGTGACGTGATTGTGTCGGGCACGCCTGCCGGGGTAGGCATGGCGCGAAAGCCGCCGCTGTGGATGAAGCCAGGCGATGTGTGTGAAGTTGAGATTGAAAAAATCGGTATGCTGCGCTCGCCGATCACGGCCGAATAACGCCACAGAACAACGCTACCAGAAAATCAAACTATCCATAGGAGACAAGCCATGGAACTTACTACAAAAACAGCAGGAAAAAAGCCCGGAATAAGGGCTGTGCATTCGGTTGACCGTGTCGTGTTTACCGTGCCGGAGCTGCAAGATGCTGAAAACTTTTACAGCGACTTCGGACTGGACGTGGTGCATGCAGACGGCAAGCTGCACCTGAAGACTTTTGACAACCCGCAGATTTGGGCTGAAATCATCAAGGGTGAAGCGCCCAAACGATTGCAGTTTTTGCGCTTTGGCATTTTTGCAGAAGACGAGGCGTACTTTGCGCAGAAGGTGCGCGACCTTGGCCTGGCTACCGCTCCGCATCTGCTGGGAGGCAAAGACGGCATCTGGCTTAACGGCCCCGAGGGCTTCCCCCTGCAACTGGTGGTGGCCGACAAAGCCTCGCCATCGCAACGCTCCAGCCCTACGGTGGTGGCGCCCGTTGCACCGGGCGCGGGCGCAGCGCCGCCGCGTTCCAAAGCACCGCGCATCAAGCCTCGACATCTATCGCATGTGCTGCTGTTTACAAGCGATGTGCACCGCGGCATTGCCTTTTACCGGGACGTACTTGGCCTCAAGCTATCTGACCATTCTGGCGACGGCATCGCCTTCATGCACGGCGCGCACGGTAGCGACCACCATCTGGTCGCCATGGCCAAGTCACACGCGACAGGCATGCACCACTTGAGCTGGGACGTAGGCAGCGTCAATGAAATCGGCCTGGGCGCAGAGCACATGAAAGACAAGGGTCACACCCAAGGCTGGGGCGTTGGCCGCCACGTGGTCGGCTCCAATTATTTTTACTATGTGCGTGACCCGTGGGGCAGCTGGTGCGAATATTCCTTCGACATAGACCACATTCCTTCAAGCCTGGACTGGGTAGCAGCAGACCACCCCGGCGAAGATTCGTTTTACGCCTGGGGGCCTGGGGTGCCAGCGGATTTTGTGACCAATCACGAGTACCCGCTGGCCTGAAGCCTGTTTTGGCCCACAAACTATTTTGAGGCCTGAAAAACAGCGATTTTGAGAGGTAAAAATGGCTGTAGCTCAATAGCTACGGGCGTAAGCAGCTACGTAATCTTTAGCAAAAGTGCTGACACCTTCTGTTCAATCGCCCCAAATACCGACTGCCCGTCTTTGCCTTTGGCCTCGATACGAATGGTGTCGCCAAACTTCATGAATTCTGTTTTCGGCTTGCCGTCTTCAATGGTTTCGATGGCGCGCTTTTCTGCAATGCAGCTGTAGCCGTGACTCCAGTCCTTGTTGCTCACGGTGCCTGAACCGATGACGCTACCGGCGCGCACATTGCGGGTTTTGCAGATGTGGGCAATCAGCTGGCCGAAGTGAAAGGTCATCTCGTCACCCGCATCGCACATGCCGACTTTGCGGTTATTCCAGGTGCTTTGCAGCGTGAGGTGCAGGCGCCCACCCTTCCACACATCGCTTAACTCGTCGAGCGTGACGGCCACCGGGCTGAAGGCTGTGGCGGGTTTGCTCTGGAAAAAACCAAAGCCCTTGGCCAGCTCATCGGGAATCAAATGGCGTAGCGACACATCGTTTGCAAGCATGACCAGGCGTATGCCTTCCAGTGCCTGGTTTGGGCTGGCACCCATGGGCACGTCGGCGGTGATGACGGCGACCTCGGCTTCAAAATCAATCCCAAAGGCTTCGCTGGCCACCACCACGTCGTCGCAGGGGCCGATGAAGTCGTCACTGCCGCCCTGGTACATGAGGGGGTCGGTGTAAAAAGTGACGGGCACTTCGGAGTTACGTGCCTTGCGAACCAGCTCCACGTGGTTGATAAAAGCCGAGCCATCGGCCCACTGGTAAGCGCGTGGCAGGGGCGCCATGCACTGGGCTGCATCAAACGGAAAGGTATGACGCGCCTTGCCGTTGTTCAGCGTTTCATACAGGTCTTGCAGCTGCGGCGACATGAAGTTCCAGTCATCCAGTACCTGCTGCAATTTGCTGGCGATACCAGTTGCATAATGCGCGGTAGACAGATCGTGCGACACCACGACGAGCTGGCCGTCACGGGAACCATCTTTGTAGGTAGCGAGTTTCATCGGGATCTTGTTGTTTTTAAGATTACTTAAGATTACTGAAAATTACGAAGGGTGAAACTAATTAACCTAACCGTAATTTTAATTTCTACCCCTATCTTACCCATCGAATGGCCAAGTCCCCCAGTTCCAAAAGCCCTGACCTTGAAGCACCACAGCGCGCGGGCATTCAGTCGGTGGAGGTTGGCTTTGGTCTGCTGCAGGTATTGGCCGCTTCAGGCGGCCCGCTGATGTTGCGCGACCTGGCTGCTGCTGCCAATATGAGCGCTGCAAAAGCACATCGCTATCTGGTGAGTTATCAAAGGCTGGAGCTGGTATGCCAGGACAGCGGTACCACCCGCTACGACTTGGGGCCTGCGGCTTTAAAGTTAGGGCTTGCTTCTCTCTCAAGGCTTGACAGTATGAAGCTGGCACGCCAGCGCATGAGTCCGCTGATGGAGCAGATCGGCCAGACACTGGCGCTGGCGGTATGGGGTAACCAGGGCCCAACCATCGTGCATTGGGAAGAATCACCCCAGGCCATCACCGTTAATTTGCGGCTGGGCGATGTGATGCCGTTGCTCTCGTCGGCCACCGGCCTGTGCTTTTCAGCCTTCATGGGCGCGCCGCATCTGATGCGTCACAAAGCCCCGCAAAACCAGCTGGCGCAATTGCTGGAGCGCGAACTGGCACGAACGAAAAAGCTCGGTCGTCAGGATGTGCCGGTCAATATGGCGGAGGTCTCGGCTCTGCTGGACGAGGTGCGTGCGCGCGGGCTGGCCCGGGTCGTCAACACTCTGCTGCCGGGTGTAGCCGGTTTTTGTGCGCCGGTTTTTGATGCGGATGGCCACCTGGCGCTGGGGATTATCAGCATGGGTTCGATGGCTACATTCGATGCGGAATGGAACGGTGCTATCGCCACGGCCTTGAGGGCAGCCGCAAAACACCTCTCCAGTGACCTCGGTTACCAGAGTGCATGAAAGCATGAGCATGGCCCAGCCCAACGGATCGCCGCCCTGGCCCCGGCTTGCAATACTGGCAGGGGTGGTGGTTCTGGCGCACATGCTGTTGTTGCAGGCAGCCCCAGCCCAGCTCGGTACTCGATTAGACCGTGATGCCAGGGAAACCCGCAGCTTTACCACGCGCAGCATAGAAGCGCCGCCCGCACCACAAGCCGTGACCGCAACACCTGCACCAGTCGCCCCAGCCCCTCCCAAAAAAGCAAAGAGCAAACCAGCTCCACCGCCTCTGGATGTTGCGAAGCCAGCTGTTGATTCAATAGCCAATAGCCCGCCACAGCCAGCGCCAGAGCAAAGCGCCGCATCTGATGCCTCAGTCACCAGTGCCCAACTGGGGGCATCATCATTACCGCTGCCCATGAGTACCGCTACCTATGCCGCAACTTCAGCCACAACTGCAACCACGGCACTACCGCCAGGCCCGCAAACCACGCCAGTGACAGCCATCAACCTTCCGGGCTCGGCGCTCTTGCTCTACAAAATGACAGGCACCTCCAAAGGCCTGACCTACCAGGCCAATGCCGAGCTTGGCTGGAACAACAGTGGCAGCCAATACGAGGCCTACATGAAGGTCAGCGCGCTGTTTTTGGGTGCACGCAGCATGACCAGCGTCGGGCAGATCACCGCCAGCGGACTGGCGCCCACACGATTTGCAGACAAGTTCCGCAGCGAGTTGGCCGCGCACTTTCAGCCTGAAAAAGGAAAAATAACCTTTAGCGCCAACACCCCCGACATGCCATGGAGTGACGGTGCGCAAGACCGCGTAAGCGTGTTTCTGCAACTGGGCGGGATGCTGGCCGCCAAACCCGACTCGTTTCCGGTTGGTAGCGAAATCACCCTTTACACCGTTGGGCCGCGCGATGCAGATACATGGACTTTTACAGTAGAAGCTGAGGAAAAACTTAACCTTCCCAAAGGGGAAATGGCCACCATCAAGCTCACACGCAAGCCGCGCCGCGAATTCGACCAGAAGGTTGAAATCTGGTATGCCCCCTCGCTGGGCTACCTGCCAGTGCGCAACCGCATCACACAATCCAACGGCGACTTCATCGATCAGCAATTGAGCGAAATTGGAGCGAGGCCCTGAATGGGCAATCTATGTTGAAAACGTGCAATTTTCCCGTACCAGCAGCATTAACTGCACACAATTCACTGATTTACATTGCAAGACTTGAACTTGGCATCATCGTTGCTATCTGAGTAAAAAGGACATATCCATGCACATGCTCTACGACTCTGAATCATTTGTGGTGGTACAGATTCACGCCAACGCGCCTGAAGAATCAGCCCCACCGCCCATCATCCCGCAACTGGCTAGACATGGCTTCGAGATTGTCGACAAACGCTCGGGCAAAGAGGTTTACCTCGACGGTTCCTGGGCTGAGATGTTCCAGCAACGCCTGAGCGCATGGGCGCAAAATACCCCGACGCAGCAGGAAATTGAAGACACGCTGGAAGGCTACAGCGGCCTGGCGACCACGCCTATCTCCCTGCACTAGCCTTTTTGACTTTATAAAACCAGCGGTAGGCAGGCTCAGACAGCAGTAACACGGCTGCAAGCCGCGTGACATGAAACGTGGTCACAAAGGGCACGCCCAGCTGCAACACCTTGGCCGTAATCGCCATTTCAGCAATACCGCCGGGTGCAGTCGCCAACGTCAAGGTTGCCCAATGTATTCCCGTCAGGCTGAAAAGTAGCCAGGCGAATCCGGCGCATAACGCAATTAAACCCAGGGTTGTGAAGGCCACCGATGCCAGCCAGCGCGGGGCCAGATGCACAAAAGTTGACGAAAAGCGCACCCCCAGACTGACACCGATCAGCAACTGGGCTGCATTGGTCATGCCCTGCGGCACGCTCGATAAATTGACATTGCACGCCGTGAGTACCAGCGAAACCAGCAGCGCGCCTACAAACCAAGGGTTGGTAGCGTCCAGCTTGACCATAGCCCAGCAACCGAGACCTGTCAGGCTGCCAAGCAGGACCAGCCCAGGCCACTCGACAAGGCGCGCAACGGGCTGGACGATGTCGAGGCCGTGCAAGCCTGCCCACTGAAAACCGAATGGAATTATCAGCGTCACCAGCAGCACCCGCAGGCTGTGTGCCGAGGCCACCAGCTCGGTCTGCGCACCATGTCGCTCACCCATCAGCGTCATTTCTGAAGCGGCACCTATCGGCGAGGAAAAATAGGTGGTGACTGGCGACAAGCCCTTGATGTGAAATTTTGACAGCCATGCTTGAGGTGAGTCGTGGTGTACCCAATACAGCCATTTGCCGAACAGCAACCCCATTGCCAGCGCCCAGATGATGTTGAGTAAAAAAACCCACCATAAACCGGCGACCAGCGTCAGCACCTGCGGTGTGAAATAAAGGCCCAGTACAGCCCCAATAATCCACTGCCCGGTATTGCGCAGCGGTGTCCAGCTCAGCGTGGGCGTGCCCAGCATGGACAGCACAGCGGTCATCATTAACGGGCCAAGCATCCACGGCAGGGGCGTATGCAACTGCAAGCACAAGATGGCAGCTGCCAGCGCGAGCAGCAGGGTCAAAACAACGCGGGCGGTAGCGCCTTTAAAAAGACTTGTCAGGTTTTGGGGTAACTTCAGGCGCATGGGACAGCATAGGGGCAGTAACCCGTATTATCCGGTGATGAACACCTCCGCGCGACATCAACTATTGAGTGTTTTGGCGAAACGCGCCATAGCGGTTGCAGCCGCAAGTACGTTGCTACTGGCGTGTAGCACCCGACCTGAAGCGCCGCTTATTCAAGACGCCAGTCCAGGCGTGAGCGAGGCCATAGCGGCACGCATCGACCCCTTGCTGCCGACCGAGGTGCTGCTACTGGGCGAGCAGCATGACGCAGTCGAGCACCAACGGATAGAGCAGCAAGTCATCGCTCTGCTGGCATCACGCGGCCTGCTTGCGGCCCTGGCGCTAGAGATGGCCGATGCAGGCCGCACCACCGCCAACCTGAAACCCAGCAGCACCGAGCAGCAAGTGAAGTTTGCATTGAGGTGGAGCGACAAAGGCTGGCCCTGGGAAGCCTATGGTCCAGCAGTGATGACAGCTGTGCGCGCCGGTGTTTTGGTACTGGGTGCGAACTTGCCGCGCACGCAAATACAGGACAGCATGGTTGATGCAAAGCTGGACGGGCAACTACCCGGCCCATCGCTCAAAGCGCAGCAACAGCTCATTCGTATCGGGCATTGCAACTTGCTGCCCGAGAGCCAAATCACCCCGATGACGCGCATACAGATTGCCAAAGACATCAGCATGGCCAACACGCTGAGCCAAGCCGTGTTTCCTGGTAAAACCGTGGTGCTGCTGTCCGGCAGCGCACACGCCGACCGCAAGCTGGGCATCCCGCAGCACTTAGGTTCCAGTGTCAGCCATAAATCGGTTCGCCTGCTTGCAGGCAAGGCAGAGCTGGACAGCGCGGAGCAGTTTGACAGCGTCTGGACAACCGTAGCGCTGCCCGAAAAAGATTACTGCGCAGATTTCAAAACGCAGATGGGGCGCTGATTAAAAGACACCGGGGAACGACCCCCCGTCCATCAATATATTCTGCCCATTGATATAGCCCGCATGGACACTGCATAAAAAGGCGCAGGCCGCGCCAAACTCTTCTGGCCTGCCCAGCCGTTTGGCAGGATGTCTGGCAATCCGCTTCTCGCGTATGTGTTCGGCGCTTTCGCCCTCACGACGTCCCTGCGCTGCGAAGTTGCCAGCCAAACGGGCGGTATCAAACGTACCCGGCAACAGGTTGTTGATAGTCACGCCGTGGCTAACGGTGGTACGGGCCAACCCGGCTACAAAGCCCGTCAGCCCGCTACGGGCACCCGTGCTCAGGCCCAGACCATCCACTGGCGACTTCACCGCGCTTGAGGTGATGTTGATGGTGCGACCAAAGCCCCGCTGCATCATGCCGTCGACCGTGCGCCGGATGATGTCAATCGGGCTGAGCATGTTGGCATCCAGTGCGCGCAGCCATGCATCCCTGTCCCAATCTCGAAAATCACCAGGTGGCGGACCACCTGCATTGGTGATGACGATGTCAAAGTCAGGATGGTTTTTGAAAATGGCGTCGCGACCTTTCTCGGTCGTGACATCAGCACGCACCCAAACCGCCGAGGCTGTGGCCAGTGCGTTGAGCCTGGCTGCAGCTTCTTTCAACGTAACCTCCGTGCGCGCAGCAATCACCACTTCAACACCCTCACGCGTCAACGCCTCGGCACAGGCAAAGCCCAAACCGGCGCTGCCACCACACACCAGCGCCTTGCGCCCGCTTATTCCAAAATCCATGCGCCCTACGCCGCCGCGGCAAGTTGCTTTTGCGCCAGGTTCTGCATCACCTTGCGCAGGCGCGACAGGCCGATGTCGTGCTCATACAAATGCTCGCGCTGGTTGGCATCCGGCTCCATGGTTTCGAGCATCACGCGGTCCTGCTCCAGTACCACCCAGTGCCGAACCTCAAGGCGGTTACGGTACAAAAAGCGCCACACATCACGCTGCCAGCTACTTACCTTACGGCAGCGCCAGAAAAACACCACCGACAATTGCGGGCTGACTGGCGTGTAGCTGCCAATGACGGTAAAGCTGCCGCCGGGGCCGCCGGTTTTCGGATAGGGGATCGCCAGGCGCATCCAGTGCGTTCCAGTGTCGCCCCACTCTGTCCAGTCAAAATTCACGTCGCGCTGACCGTCTTTTTCAAACATAAAACCGTGTTCGGTTTTACGCAGCTTGAACTTGGCGCTGATATCGCCCTCGCTCATCGAATGCGACTGCTTGTGTACAAAGCTGCCGTGCATCGGGTCCATTACGTTGTCGGCCACGTAACGGTAGTCACCACGCCATTCAACGTAGCACTGCATGGCACTCCACTCACCGCCGTTGATTTCCTCAGGCAGCTTCAAAGGTGGCGGTGTTTCAATGTAGTCGCGACTGTTGTAGATCCAGATCGCATCAGCCGCCTCCAGCACGTGGAATGAGCGCGCGGCGCGCGAGCCTTCCAGCGTACAACCGGGACTGGCGGGCACCTTGGTTACCGTACCGTCGCAGCGCACTTCAATGCCGTGATAGGGGCAAGCCAGGCGGTCGCCCAGGTTGACACCCATCGACAGTGGCGCGCCACGATGTGGGCAATGGTCTTCAAGCGCATGCGCTACGCCCTGGCCATCACGCCAGACGGCGATCTTGTAACCCAGGCGGCGCATTGAAACCGGTTTTTCCTTGACGAAATGCGACGGGCAAATCGGGTACCACAGGTCATAGAGGCCGCGCTCAAGCAGGGCATCCACAGCTTGAGGGGAAACGAGATTCGGAGTGGTCGTGGCGTTCATGCTATTGCCCCAATGTCTTCATGACAGATTGAAACGTAACGCTGGTCCAGGGCGCACCGTTGGGGCCGAGCGGGCCGCTTTTATTGAGGTACTCAACCAGCGCGTCAAGCTCCCAGTGCCCAGCACCAAAAGCACGTTCGATGGCATCACCCAGCAAGTCTTCATAAGTAGTGGGCGGCCGCTGGCGCGCCTGATGCGGGTCAAGATAGCGTTCTTGCAAAACATGAATGGGAATACTGTTCATCATGGTGTTCTCCTGATAACTTACGGCTTTGATACAAGATTTTGGTTAACGCTTTTCGGTAAGAAATTTGCCAGATGCCGCCGCATGGGGCTGGCGGCGCGTGTTGCCGTCCAGACCCCCTTCAATGGCCCATTCTGCAAAGGCCGTTGGGCTGGACTCAAACTCCCTGGGCTGCCACTGGCTGGTCAGGTGATCTTCATCGGCGTTGTATTCGATCAGGCCACCACATGGATTTTCAAAGTACCAGAAGTAGGCAGACGAAATCGGGTGACGGCCTGGGCCGAGCTGGGTCTTCCAGCCGCAGCGGCTGATGTGCAGGCCGCCGCCAAAGACTTCATGAATATCACGAACCGTGAAGGCCACATGGTTCAGGCCCGTGGCCTTACCCGGAATTTTCAGAAAAAAGAGGTCGTGATGACCAGCATCAGGTGTGCAGCGCATGAAGATACCGCGCCCTGGATAGCTATCAGACGTAACGAAACCGATGGATGCGTAAAAGGCCTGGGCTTGTTCCAGCCGATCCGTAAATAGGACCACATGGCCGACTTCAATCGGCTCGGCCCGGTCATACACCGGTGATGCCGCATCTACCCTGCGAACACCGCCCCAGGGGTTGGAGGGTGAGCCCATTACATCGATTTTTTTCTTTTGACTGACGCGAAAAATAATTTGCAAACCGTGCGGGTCAAGCGCGCGCACTGTGCCATCAGATGCCCGACCATCGACAAAGCCGGAGGCAGAAGCCAGCGTTGCAGCCAGCGCGTCCAGGTCTGCTGCCTGCGTAACACCCCAGACCACCTCACGCAAAGTCGGGCCACTTTCGATGGGCGGCGGCAGGGTTGCGTCATTCAGTCGAACTACGCTGACACCGCAGTCGTTCAGCGTTGCCCAATCAACGCGTTGGTCGTTTTCCTGAACCAGCCGCAAGCCCCAGTCGCTAAAAAATTTTCGGGCATCGTCCCAACGGTCAGTTGAGTAAGTAATGGCGTCTATACCTTCAATCATGTTGTACTCCACGGCATGGGCGACTCATTAAGCCCCCAGTAATAACTTTTTTGGCTGGTGTATTCCAAAATACCCATGCGGCCTTTTTCGCGCCCGGTGCCGCTCATCTTCACGCCACCAAACGGTGTGCTGACCGAAAACACTTTGTAGGTATTGACCCAGACCGTGCCGGTTTGCAGTGCGCGACCGATTCGCCAGACGGTTTTGTAGTCTCTGGTCCAGATGCCTGCGGCCAGGCCGTAGACGTTGTCATTGCACTGGGCAATCAGGTCGGCCTCATCCATCCACGGCAGCAGCGCCAGCACCGGGCCAAAAATTTCTTCCTGAATCATGCGCGCCGTGTTGGGCAGCCCTTCCATGACGGTGGGGGCGTAGTAGCTGCCCTTGTCGTACACGCTGCCTTGGGGACGCACGCCACCGGTCAAAACTTTTGCGCCTTCATCAATACCCAACTGAACGTAACGCTCGACGGAGTTGCGGTGGCTCTGGCTCACCAGTGGCCCCATCTGCGTGGTCTCGCTGCTGGGGTCGCCGACGCGCAGTGCCTTGACACCTGCCAACAGGCGCGACTTGAATTCGTCGTACAAGCTGGCATGTACAAAAGCACGCGAGCCGGCAATGCAGGACTCGCCCGACGAACTGAAGATGCCGTACAGCACACCGGCCACGGCGTGATCAAGGTCCGCATCGGCGCACACAATAGTGGGAGACTTGCCGCCCAGTTCAAGCGAAGTGGGCATGAGCTTTTCCGCGCTTATGCGGGCGATTCCCATTCCTACGTTGGTGCCACCCGTGAAGGCAATGCGCTTTATAAGCGGGTGGCGCACCAGCGCTTCGCCAACGATAGAGCCCTTGCCCGGCAGCACGCTGATGATACCGTCAGGCACCCCGGCTTTTTGTGCGATGCGCGCCAGTTCAATCGCCATACGTGGCGTGATTTCTGCCGGCTTGAAAACCACGGCGCAACCCGCTGCGAGCGCGGGAGCCAGCTTTTGCGCTTCACTGGCAATCGGTGAGTTCCACGGCGTGATCGCGCCCACCACACCGAGCGGCTCATGCATGCTCATCGTGATGCTGTCACCGCGTTGCGGCGTGATGGCGTCTTCCATCGTTTCACAGGTGGCTGCGAAAAATTGAAACGTGCCCGCTGCGCTGGCCACCAGTGCGCGGGCTTCCTTGATGGGTTTGCCGTTGTCCAGGCGTTGCAGCTGGGCCAGCTCTTCACCGCGCTCGCGAATGCCAGCGGCTATGCGGTGCAATAAGGTGGCGCGTTCGTGCGGTTTGAGATTGGCCCACGCAGGTTGCTGGCGTGCTTTTTCAGCAGCCAGCACGGCTTCATTGACATCCTCTACAGTGGCCGCATTGAGCGTATTCACGGGACTGCCGTCGTGCGCGTAGTCGGTGGTGTACTGAGACCCGGACGCATTGCGCCACTGCCCTGCAACAAATGAATGGATGTGGGGTACGGTCATGGCGTCATATCGTCAGGTTTATATGGTCAGGCTGGCGGCGCGGTTGTGCAGGAAGCGCAACGCCGAAAGCACGGTCAGCGCGGACGTTTTGGGGTTATTGGCCAAGGGCTTGCCGCGCATCGTTACCTGCATCTCGCCGAAGGCACCACGTGCCATGATTTCGTGGATGTTGTCTTGTACACCCGGGTCGGCGATCAGGCGCACACGGGTATTGTCCAGACCCATACTGGCCAGGGAAACAGTCGCTGCAACATTTGCATTTTTCGGATACAGCCGCGCAGCTTCACGTGCGCTGCCTTCAAAAATAACGGCTGCCTGCGTCAACGCGGCAAGGTCAACCACGGACTCTGCGGGAGAGCCTTTCCAGCCACCCGGCGGTTTGCGTCCGGTGTAGGTCACCTCGCTAAGGCCGGCCTGCTTTGCGGCAGCCAATGCATCAATACCGCCGACGGCACCAGCCAGCAAATGCACTTGTGTCTTGCCAGCAGCAGCAGCACTTTCAAGTTTTTCGCTCAGGCCAGCTTCGGACAAAGCACCGACTGACATCACGGCGCACTCAACACCGCTGGCCAGCGCGCCCAGCACATGTGCGCCCAAGGCTTCGTGACCTGCACATTCAAGTGCCAATCTCGTACCTGCGGGTACTTCAGACACCGCCTTGATCGGGCTGGTGAGCGTGACCAAAGTGGCCTGCACCTCGGCGACACGCTGCGGGCGCACAACCACATGCGTAATGTGTACCAGCGTGCTGCCCTGAAGCTGACGACAAATCGCCTGACCTATGGCACCGTAACCGATGAGCACAACCTGAAGCACGTTCAGTCCTTCTTCAAAATAGGGCCGGCAAACTTGGCGGCGAAAGGGCCCCAGGCTTTCATGTCGACTTCAACCACGACTGGACCGCTGGCAGCAAACGCTTTTTCCAACACGTCTTTGGTACCAAGCGGCGAACCAAGGCGCAGATGCGCGACCTTCAGACTGGCGCAAAACTGCGCAAAGTCCGGCGTGTGCAGGTCAACATAGCAATGGCGGCTGCCGTAAATATCGTCCTGAATATTCTTGATAACACCGTAGCAACTGTCGTTCATCACCAGCATGACAATGTTGGCTTTTTCCTGCACGGCGCAGGCGAGTTCGCCCACATTGAGCATGAAACCACCATCGCCAATCAAGGCCACCGTCTTGCGGCCAAGCTGGTGTTCCGTATCGGCAATCGATGTGCCGATGGCCATAGCCAGGCCCTGTCCAATGCCGCCGCCCAAGGCGTGAACGCCAGCGCGTGGATGATCGAGCATGGGCGCGCGATTACCCCACATGCTGTTGGAAAGTGTGATGTCACGCACCCACCAGAGTTTTTTGCCCGCCTGCGCTTCGAGGCCGTTTTTGAGAGCCAGATATTTACCCAGGGTGGCTTCGACCATGTTGCTAGCCTCGGCGCGCGCCGTTTTCACATCAGCCGCCAGGGCCGCATCAACCTTGCTGCGACTTCCTAAGCTCTCCAACTTGTCAGCCAGTGCGTTCAGCGTTTCCAGAGCATCACCCTGCACAAAATAGTCGCTTTTATACCCACGGTTGTGGGCCATGGCATTCGCATCGATGCGGTACAGCGCTTTGGGCAGCTTGAGCCTGTAACGCAGGGTTTCGTTACTGCGCAGGCGCGAGCCAACCACGAGCATGGCATCGCAAGTCTGGTACAGGTCTTCCGCAGGCTTTTGCAGGTTGTAAGAACCAAGACTTGCCGGGTGATCTTCCGCCAGAATGCCGCGCCCCTGCACAGAGGTGACTACACCCCAGCCCATTTTTACAAACCGCTCCACCGCGGTACCGGCACCACGCGCACCGCCGCCCAGCCACAGTAGCGGGCGTTTGGCGACAGCCAGCCTTGAAGCC
Source organism: Burkholderiales bacterium (assembly GCA_038226155.1). GTDB lineage: Bacteria > Pseudomonadota > Gammaproteobacteria > Burkholderiales > Burkholderiaceae_C > Polaromonas. The sequence continues at coordinate 50,199 of JBBRQQ010000008.1, read as the reverse complement.
AAGGCATCGACTTCGCCAGCGATGGGTTTGACAGGCGTGATGGCCAGCGGTGTGAGGTCATTGGGCAAATCCAGCAGACTGGCCTGGATGTCAATCGGGATTTCAACGCTGACTGGGCCGCAGGGCGGGGTGAACGCCAGGCGGTGGGCTTCGCGCAGCGTGGCCAGTGCGGTCTCAGTGTTGCGGATGCGAAATGCGGCCTTGCTCACGGCCTGCAACATCGCAAGCTGGGCCGGCGCCTCGTGAATAAAGCCGAGGTCACGGTCAAGATAATCGGATTCGATTTGCCCCGTCAGGTGCAGCATGGGTGTGCCTGCCGTCAGCGCTTCAACCAGCGCACCTGCGGCATTGCCAGCGCCGGTTCCGGTGCTGGTTACACAAACGCCCATGACACCTGTTACCCGCGCGTAAGCGTCGGCCATGTTGCAGGCACCAGCCTCGCCGCGCGCCGAGACAAAGCGGATTTTCTGGCGCGTGTTGAACGCATCGAGGATAGGCATGTTGTGAATCGAGATCACGCCAAACGCGGCCTTGACACCGCACTGCTCCAGAAAACGCGCAGCAAGTTCGCCAACGGTAATGCGCGGGGCGATGGAAGTTGTTGTTGATGTCATGCAGCTTTCTTATCCGGGCGGATATTTTTTGTTTGCATCACGGCTTGTGGTGGTGTGCTGCGCTGGGGCAAGTGGCTGATGCGCTGCGTCAACTGGGCTGCAGCATGCTGCACCAGCGGTACCAGAATGTCGGTCTGTGCCGCGACAAGATGTTGCGCGGGAACGGTAATACTGATGGCAGCTACCACTTCACGCGCGTCATTGAATACTGGCGCGGCAATGGTTGAAATGCCGGTTTCATAACCGCCCTGGCTGATACCGTAACCGTTCGCACGGTCTGCATCTATAAGCGCCTTGAGCTGCTTCAGCGTGGTGGGTGTTTTGACTGTGTGGGCTTCGAGCGCTGAGCCCTGGTACAGCTCTGACAAACCGGCCAGGTCGAGGTTGGACAGCAGCAGGCGGCCCAGTACTGTCGCGTGTGCCGGCAGGCGGGCACCCACCTGAATGGAGTGGAACAGCGCGTTGCGGCCAGTGGCCTTGGATACAAACACCACTTCGCGCTGGTCACGTACCACCAGATGTGCGGAATAACCCGAATCGTCACGCAGGGCTTCGATCACGGGCCGGCCATGCTCGGTCAGCTCCATAGAGGCCAGGTATTCAAAACCAAGGCGCAGCACACCAATGCTGAGTTTGTAGGTATTGCTCTCCCCCACACGCTCGACAAAGCCGGTTTTTTCAAGCGTGTGCAAGATACGAAAAACGGTTGCGCGTGGCAAATCAAGCTGGCGCGACAGGCTGGCACCCGTTTGCTCTGGCGCGTCGCGGGTGAAGCGGGCCAACAACTCCAGCCCGCGCTGCAGGGCAGGTACCAGGTAGCGTTCATCAAAGGTGTTGTTCATATGCTTGTTCCCCCTTTGTTGTTCATTTACGCACCCGACTCAAGATCAAGGAGGGCGTTGATTTTCCCGGCTGCGTCCAGCGGGCAGGCGTGTCCGGCAGCGCCAAGGCTGACCCGGCGCACACCAGCGGCGGCTGCGACATTCTGGCAAGCAGCAGGCGGTGTGATGGTGTCCAGATCACCGCTGGCAACTGTGATGGGGCAACTTGCTCGCGCCACCACCTGGGTCACATCTGTCAGCAAGTCACCACCCATCAGCAAATGCACCGCCTGCGTGTAGCCGGACGGATTGAGCCGCGCCATCACCATCTGTACGTACTGCACCACCTCCGGCGGAGCGCTCGGTGACAGCATGGCCGCGCCACGTTTGAGCGCCATGCCATGAATGCCCAGCGTGTCCAGTGCGCTCAAACGTTCATCGAGTTTTTTCTGACGCTCTGCAGCGCTGGCACGGGCGTAGCCTTGAGCTGGCGACAGCAAAACCAGCCGCGCAACTTGTGCCGGCCGCTGCACGGTTGCACGCGCGGCCATCAGTGCGCCCAGCGAATGGCCGACGAGCGTAATGGGCTTGCTGACCTTCAAGGCATCCAGCCAGGCCCAGAGGCGGTGCGCGTAGTCGCCTGCATCAGGGTGGTCCGGCTTTACGGCCTGGCTGCTGCCATAACCCGGCGCTTCCCACGCCAGCAACCCGACATCTTTTGCTGTCGCGGCAGCTTCCAGTTGCCTGAGCCAGCTTGCCGAGCCCGAGCCGATGCCGTGCAGCAGCACATGCGTGATGGTCTGCGAACCAGCGCACCTAAACTCTATCTCTCCCATGGCCGTGTTCAGGCGCTGCGGCGCAAAGCACTGCAGGCGTTCGGCCAATGTGGGCAGGGAGCGAGCTTGGATCGACATGATTTTTAGAAAAGGAGATCAAAAGTACCAAAAATACCGTTTTAAAGTCGATTTTCAGGGTAAAAAATAGCCATAACGCCCTATTTACGGGCGTGAGCAGCTATTTATTTCATAGCGTCGCGTTTGATTTTGGCAAGTGGACTGTCGGGTGGATAGGTCGGTGTGACCGGCGTTGGCGTGCCCAGCATCACGCACATCAGTGCGTCTTCGTCACCTATGTTGGTTTCTTCGCGGTACACGCCAGGCGGCACCGACACCAGGTCGCGCTCGTTAAGAATCGCCTCCCAGCGCTGGCCATCTTTTTCACAAACAATTTTCATCTTGCCGCGCATCACGAAGAACACTTCCTCCACGTCATAGTGAATATGCAGCGGACCAATATTGCCAGCCGGGATCACCATGGTTGAAAAGGTGAAGTGCCCGGATGGCACAGTATTGACATCGCTTGCAACGCCAGTGCCGCCCGTACCGACATAGCGCATTTGCGCCCGGCGGTAGGCCGGGTCGTAGTCGGCCTGAAACTTCAGCGCATCCCAGTCGTACTTGCGTGAGGCAAAGCGCGCAACGCGGCCTTCCAGCCAATCGGAAAAGCTCTGGCCCGCTTTGGCCATCATGCTTCGCTGGATGTCGGCCTCGGGTGGAATGGTGGCATCCATCAAGCCACGCTCATTAAAGACGGGTTGGTTTGCTGCTAATGCGTTCATGTTCAATATCCTTTTAAAAATATCAGTTCATGACAAAGCCGCCGTTCACAGGCAGAATTTGTCCTGTGATGTAGCCGCTGGCTTTGGTCAGCAAAAACAAAGCTGCGGCCGTCACGTCATCGGGCATTTGCGCGCGCTGTATGGCGCGGCCGTTGCGGTAGTGGTCGTGCCGGGCCTGCGGCACGTATTCGGTTGCTTCCACCAGCGTCAGGCCGGGTGCCACAGCGTTGACGGTGATACCGAGAGGACCCAACTCGCGCGCCATGGAGCGAGTCATGGCCATGACAGCGCCCTTGCTGGCGGCATAGGCCATCAGGTTTGGTGCGCCCCACAGCGCCGTGTCTGATGCGAGATTAACAACGCGGCCAGTGCCTGATGCGGCAAGGTGCGGCTGCGCTGCCACGGTAGTCAGCCATGTACCGCGTACATTGACGTTCATGACGCGATCCCAGGTTTCAAGTGTGAGCTCACCCATGCTTTTGCCGCCAGAGCTGGTGATGGCTGCGTTATTGATAAGACCGTCCAGCCCATTCAAATGCCTGGCCGCTTCGTCGACGCCCAGCGTGATGGCAACCGGGTCGCTTATATCCATCGCAATGAAATGGACGTGACCACCAAGCTCTTTGGCCAGCGCTGCTCCGCGCTCATGCAGCACATCGGCAATCACTACACGAGCACCTGCGGCCAGTAACGCTCTGGCAAAAGCTTCGCCCAGACCGCGCGCGCCACCGGTCACCAACACCTTGCGGCCTGTGAGCATGATTTCTGAAGAAGTCACGTTGGTCATATCGTGTCTTTTAGCGTCAGGCCGAGCGGCGTTCAGAGTTTGGAAGGTAATGCAGCACCCGCCGCTCGGCGATCACAACGGCGTAATAGGCCACGATGCCAATCACCGTCAGTGCCGCGATGATGACGAATACCGCTGCCGTGTTGCCCTGTCCTTCAAAGAAGACCAGCAGGTAGCCAAGTCCGATGTTGCCACCCACCAGTTCGCCCACCACCACGCCAATCACGGCAAGGGTACTCGCGATACGCAGGCCCGAGAACAAGGCTGGCATAGTGGTCGGGTATTCAACATTGCGAAAAACCTGCAGGCGGGTGGCTGAAAATGAACGCGCCAGGTTAATCATGTCCACATCCATGGTGCGCATGGCGGACAACACATTGATGAGCACAGGGAAGAAAACAATCAGCACCGCGACCAGAATCTTCGGGTACATGGTGTAACCCATCCACATCACAAACAGCGGTGCAAATGCCACCTTGGGTGCGATTTGCAATGCCAGCAGGTAGGGCGACAGGACGGCCTCGACACGCGGCGACAGGCCCAACGCATAACCGATCAACGCACCCATCACCGAGCCAAGCACAAAACCAATCACCACCTCGGCAGCGGTGATGCCCGCGTGGTACAGCAGCTTTTCGCTGCCCCAGATGCGGACAGCTTCAAGACACACCTTGCTGAAATGCGGCAATATGAAATCTGGCACGCCAAGCAGGCCGGGGCCCCATTGCCACGCGGCAAGAAATACCACCAGCACTGCCAGGCTCCAGCTGGTCGTGACGATGCGGTTGCTACTGAAGTTCATAACGAATTTATTCCTGCTTACTTCGTGCCGACAAACTGGTTGGTGTACAGCTCTTTAACTGGCACTTCTTTTGGTACCACGCCATTGCTGACGTAGAACTTTTGCAGCTCATCGAGGCGGGCTTCATCCATCTGGCCCGGAACCTTTTGGCCTGCATAAACGTATTTGTTGTACATCTCAAACGCTGCCAGGATAGATGCTTCCTTGCCCTTGTACAGGGGCACATGCCTGACATAAGCGATGGCGGCGCCCTTGGGGTCAGCCATGATGTCTTTCATGCCCCGGATGGTGGCGCGCACCAGTTTCTGCACCAGCTGCGGATTTTTCTGGATGGTTTCGTCCGAGGCAAGAATCGCCTGCGCCATGCTCTTGAAGTAAACGTCAGCAGGAAGAATATCAACCTTGGCACCGGCCTCAATGGCGCTGACCGTCCAGTCAGGAACGCCCGCCATGGCAGTCGCTTTTTTGCTGGCAAACTGCTGCCACACACCCGCCGGGCCAGCGGCCTGAATATTCACATCGTTTTTGCTCAATCCGACTTTACTGAGCATGCCGAGCAGCGCGTAATAAGTGGTGTCGGTGTAGGAAATCACGGTGACGGTCTTGCCTTTCAGTTCACGCGGGCTTTCGATTTTTTCGTCCTTGTGGCTGACCAGTTGCATCAACGAACCGCTACCCAAGACGGCAACAGCCTTGACCGGAATGCCCTGCGCGCGCGCAATGATGGGCGTGTCGCCAATCGCGCCACCAATCGCTGCATTGCCCGCACCGACCTGCTTGGCTACGTCCACGCCACCACGACCAGCAACAAATTCAACTTCAAGGCCTTCAGCAGCGTAGTAGCCTTTGGCCTGTGCCAGCATCCACGGGCCAAATGCGGGCAGCGTTCCCGGTGCGGGCAACAGGTAGGTTATTTTTTGCAGCGGCGCCTGTGCCTGCGCAGCAAATGTGCCCAGTAATGCTGAAGATGCAAAAACTGCGAGACAGGTGCGGCGCAGGACGAGATTGATTGTCAGTCTCATGGATTTCTCCGTTCGGGTAGCTGGTATGGTTTGCCAGGAAAGATTTTTTCGGGTGGCTCGGTGGACATCAATGGACTTCTGTACTTGCATCAAGCTTGAGCAGGTCCATCAGGCGTGCAACATAAGGACCGACCTCCGGACGCTTGCGCCTGACCATAGGGTTATTGCGATCCGGGAGGTCTACCGTGATCTGTTCAACGATGGTGCCGGGACGCTCGCTCATGACCAAAATCCGGTCCGACAGTGCTACCGCTTCAAACAGGTCGTGGGTGATGAAGAGCACGGTCTTTTTGTTTTCGTCTACTGTCCGTGCAAGGTCTTGTTGCAAAATCATTTTGGTCTGTGCATCCAGCGCCGAGAACGGTTCGTCCATCAGCAGCACCAGCGGGTCAACGGCCAGCGTTCGGGCGAGTGCAGCGCGCTGGCGCATACCACCCGACAGCTGGTGCGGGTAATTGGTACCAAAGCCAGTGAGGTGGCATTGCTTGAGTAACTGATCTGACACTCTGGTGCGATCAGCTTTGGGTACACCGCGCAACTCAAGGCCAAACTCGATGTTCTGCGCAATCGTGCGCCACGGCATCAGGAGGTCTTTTTGCAGCATGAAGGATATGTGCTTGTTTGGGCCTTCGACGGTCTGGCCCGCTACCTTGACCATGCCTGCGCTGGGTTTGGCGAGGCCTGAACCCATATTCAGCAGCGTACTTTTACCGCAGCCGGAAGGGCCGATGATGGAGACCACTTCTCCCGGAGCGACTGCAAAGTTCACATCAGTCGCTGCCAGCACTTCTTTTGATTGCCCTCGCGCAGGAAAGCGTTTTTCGACGCCGATGAACTCGATGGCCGGCACACTAGCGGAAAGATGGCTCATGTTGAAACCTTTACGATGGGAATTTGCACCTGGACTTTGCCGCCCTGCACGCGCACCGGGTAGTGGTGCAGGTCGCGCTGACCGATTTCAATCAGGCATTTGCCAGTGGCAATGTCAAAGCGGGCCGCGTGAAGTGGGCACTCGATCACGCCGTCTTCCTGAAATCCCTGAGACAGCAGCGCATAGGCATGTGGGCAAACATCTTCCAGCGCATGAACTTCATCGCCCAGCAGGAACAGACCCAACTTCTGGCCATTTACGTTCACGCCTACCGGAAAATCAGGGTCGAGCTGGTCGCGCGAGGCTACCTCGTGCCAGGGAAGATCTTGATCGCCAATTGAAGTGCTCATGCGGCTCCCTTCAGAAGGGACTGTTAAAAATTTTAATGTCAAAGAAATGTGCTCAGTGTGTTTTACTAAAGAAACATTGATTCACAGAAGATTTATTGTTTACCTCTGGCTAAAGTCCGTCAATCAATGTCCGACTAAATTAGTAGGTTGATTGGTTGCTTCAGGCTTGCTGCCTGATCACCTCGGCAAGCGTTGCCACCATCTGATCTATCTCGGCAGTGTTAACGATGTAGGGTGGTGCCAGCACCAGGCATTCACCGGCAGGCCGGACCAGCACACCTTTGTGAAAGCAGGCCAAAAAAATGTCATACGCCCGCTTGCCAGGAGCTCCCTCGATGGGCGACAACTCCACCGCGCCCGCTAGCCCCAGGCTGCGAATACCAACAACATGGGGCAAGCCCTTGAGCCCGCCGTGCATGGCGTTGCCCAGCACCTGACCCATCTGGCCTGCGCGCTCAAAAAGATTTTCCTGCCTGTACAGATTGAGCGTGGCGATGGCTGCCGCACAGGCCACCGGGTGACCTGAATAGGTGTAGCCATGAAAAAACTCGACAGCATGATCGGGCGCATCCGCGTTGGCTTTCATCATGCCGTCGTAAATACGGTCAGAGCAAATCACGCCGCCCAGCGGGATGACGCCGTTGGTCACGCACTTGGCAAAGTTCAGCATGTCGGGCACCACACCGTAGTAGTCGGCTGCAAAGTTGCACCCCATGCGGCCAAAGCCGGTGATGACTTCGTCAAAAATCAGCAAAATGCCATGCCTGTCGCATATTTCCCTCAACCGCTTCAAGTACCCTTTGGGCGGCAGATACCAGCCCGCACTGCCCGCCACGGGCTCAACCATCACGGCAGCGATGTTGCTGGGGTCGTGTAGCGGCAGGATGCGGTTTTCAAGCTCCAGCAAAATATCTTCTTGCCACTCGGGCTCGACGCCATTTATATAAGCGTTGTGGACAGGGTCATGGATGAAACGCATGTGGTCCACGCGCGGCAAAAAAGCGGAGCCATAAACCTTGCGATTAGCCGGAATGCCGCCTACGCTCATGCCACCAAAACCAACGCCATGGTAGCCACGCTCGCGACCAATAAACACATTTCGATGACCTTGGCCACGCGCCCGGTGGTAGGCCAGCGCGACTTTCAGCGACGTGTCCGCCGCCTCAGATCCGGAATTGCAAAACAGCACCTTGTTCAGGTCACCGGGTGCCATCGCTGCAATCATTTCCGAGGCTTTGAATGCCTGGTCGTTGCTGGCCTGAAATGCAGTAGCGTAGTCCAGCGTATCGAGCTGCTTTTTAATCGCTTCGTTGATGGGCTTGCGGTTATGCCCCGCAGCCACACACCACAGGCTGGAGATGCCGTCCAGCACCTGCTTGCCGTCATGCGTCGTGAAATACATGCCATCTGCCGCAACAAAAACACGCGGGTCTTTTTTAAAGCTGCGGTTGGGCGTGAAGGGAAGCCACTGATGCTCCATGTTGAAGGGCGATGAGGTCATGTCAATCTCCTGCGTAATCTCACATTCTGGCACCCCTAGCTGCCACCTGCGACAATTGGCAACAAATGAACCACGCGTATATCCTGACTCTTTCCTGCCCGGATCGCATGGGTATCGTTCATGCTGTTTCTGGTTTTCTTCTCGACAATGGCGGCAATATTGAAGAGGCTGCGCAGTACAACGACCATGACACTGGTCTTTTTTTCATGCGGGTGCAGTTTGCCTGCGACAAGCTGGGCTTTGATGATCTCAAGGCAAGGCTGGCAACCTTTGCGACACCTTTCCAGATGGGCTGGAAACTGCACTCCACAGACTCAGCCATGCGCACCGTCATCATGGTCAGCCGCGACGGGCATTGCCTCAATGATCTGATGTTCCGCGCCAAGTCCGGCCTGCTGCCCGTCGATGTGCGAGCCATCATCAGCAACCATCGCGATTTTTACCAGCTGGCTGCCAGCTACAACGTACCCTTTCACCATATTCATGTGACGGCGGACACAAAGGCGCAGGCCGAGGCAAAGCAGCTTGAAATCATTGAGTCCGAAGGAGCCGAGCTGGTGGTGCTGGCGCGCTACATGCAAGTGCTGTCAAATGATTTGTGTAAAAAACTTTCAGGCCGGGCCATTAACATCCACCACAGCATGTTGCCCAGCTTTAAAGGTGCCAAACCGTATTACCAGGCGCATGAACGCGGCGTGAAGGTGATAGGCGCAACAGCGCATTACGTGACGGCTGACCTGGATGAAGGCCCGATCATTGAACAGGACGTGACCCGCGTTGACCACAAGGACACCGTGGACAACCTGACAGCGCGAGGCAAGGACACTGAGAGCCGCGTGCTGGCAAGAGCCGTGAAGTGGCACAGTGAACACCGCGTTCTGCTCAATGGTCACAAGACTGTGGTTTTTAAATAGCCATGACCAGCGCAGGCCGCATTCCTCCCATCCAGTGCCTGCTGACGTTTGAAGCTCTGGCGCGCCTGCGCAGTGTGACTCAGGCCGCCGAAGAGCTTTGTGTTACGCCTAGCGCAGTCAGCCACCGCGTCAAGCAGCTTGAGCAAATCATAGGCACCAAGCTTTTTGGCCGCTCTGATTTTTCACTCACCACTGAAGGTAGCGAATACCTGGCGCATGTCCGTGAGGGCCTTGTGAACCTGCAAAAGTTTCCGGGCGCAGCCGGGCAAAGTGGCACACCAGGCAAGCGCAAGTTGCGCCTGGCTGTCACGCCCACATTTGCGCGCTCCATACTCATTCCACGGCTGCGTCAGTTCACCGAGGCTTACCCCGAGATCGACCTGACATTGCAGGTGTCCATCCCGCTGCTGGACGTAGTGGCCGAAGACGCTGATCTGATCGTTCGTTTTGGTACCGGCCGCTACGCAGACCTGGAGCACTTTTGCATCACCGAAGATGATGTCACGCCGCTGGCGTCTCCGGCTTTTGTGCGCGAGCACGGCCCGTTTGACTGTGCTCAAGACCTTGAAGGCGAGAGTCTGCTGCGCTCGCCACTGGAACCCTGGCGTACCTGGTTTGCAGTAAACAATCTTGACTGGCCTGAGCCGTTTGACGGCTCGCAGTTCAACGATATCGGCCTGATGTGCGACGCGGCTGCGGCGGGTATGGGCATCGGACTGATACGCCTGAAACTGGGCGCGCCCTGGCTTGAGAACGGCGCGCTGGTGCGCCTGGGTACCAACGCTGTTTTTACCGCCAATGTCGCCAGCCCGCATGCCCACTATCTGTGCTGGCGCACGGGCACCATGGACCGCTGGGAATGCGCAGCCTTTGCAGACTGGTTAAAAAAATCAGTGGCTTGAAATCTGAAAATACACCTCATGCGGAAAAACTGCAGCCTGGCAATGCCTGCAAACGACTTCAGGCACGAAAGCCGCACCGCAGTTCTTGTGCGTGGGCTGGATTGAGCTGGGTTGCTGGAAGTACCTGCTGGCCCAGCTTGAAAAACACATGATGTAGCCAAACAAATCACGGCTGGGTGGTGTGAGGCGGTAGACACGTCTGCGCGCATCAGCCAAATCGCTTTGGCATAAAAGCAAACCATCTTCAACCATGCTGCCCAGGCGATGCGCCAGCACACTGGAGCCAATGCCAAGCACATGCGCCAGCTCGTCAAAATAGTGACAACCCAAAAAAACGCTGGAAATAATCAGTAGAGACCAACGGTCAACCCGCAAACCCAGGCCCATCTGCGGGCCAGACTGGGCAGACATGCGCGGCGTGCGCTGCTTCAGGGCGGGGTCGGGAATCAACGCCGCATTCACCGCCAGACTAAATCGCAAATCATTCAAGGTGACCGACTCATGGCAGTGCCTGCAGGCCATGTGCGGCACAAATGGCTGGCCACAGGCCTTGTGTATCAGCTTTTCAGGAAGGGCCAGCTCGCGCGTTCCCCAGCGCTTCTCCCAGGCCCAGATCATCAACACGTGGTCGTACAAAGCCAAGCCGTGTTTGGTCAGGTGATAGCCAAGGCGCTGGGGCTTTTCCTGATATGGGCGCTGCCGCAACAGGCCCGACTCAACCAGTGTTTTTAGGCGCTGCGCCAGTGTTTGTCGGGGAATGCCGAGTTGGCTTTGCCAGTCATCAAAACGACGCACACCCAAAAATGCGCCTAGCAACACCGCGACCGTCCAGCGGTCACCCAACACGCGCAGGCCATGACTCAGTGTGCTGCTGGCCAGCGCGTCGCGGGTCAGGTCAAGGTCTATGCTTGAAATGGTTTGTCTCTGCAGGCGGGCAATAGCGCGTTATTTTGCAGGCGCAGCAATCTGCACCCACTTGCCGCCCTGTACCTGGTCAATCGACACCAGCTCGGGACTTACATGGTTGCCGACAAAACTTTGCCTGGCAAAGGTACTGAAGTCCTGGTGCTGCACGCCTTGCAGTGTTTTTGCAAGCCCTTCAGCGGTCAGGTTTTTGCCCGTAGCCTGCAAGCCGTCAATAAACCACGACATGTACGAATAGGCATTTGCGGCATTCTCGTCAGCATCGGCCGCAAACTTTTGTTTGTATGCTGCAAAGAACTTTTGCGCGCCAGCATCTTTGGTATCTGGCTCATGCAAACGCCATCCGCCTATGCCATACAGGCCTTCCACCGTGTCTTTGCCCAAACGCGCAACAATCCCTGCACGCCCCGGTATGGTTGTGAGCACTTTGACGCTGGTCCAATTCAGTTTTTTCACTTCCGCCATGACGCCAACCGTTTCACGTACGATGGTCCCAGCCAGTATTACATCAACATTGGCTGCCTTCATTTTTGCGACCTGGGACGAAAAATCAATATCACCAGCCTTGTAGGCAGCCTCTGCTGCCACAGTCAAATTGGCTTCTTTCAGGGCGGTGTTCATGCCAGCGCGAACCAGGTCACCGAATGGGCCTTCCTGGTAAATCACGCCGACCTTTTGCACCTTCCAGTTTTTGATGGCCCATGACAAGCCAGTGGCTGTCGTGGTGTCATAGTTCTGCACAGTGGTGAACAACAAAGGGCTGCTGCCTGACACCTTCTGAATAATGCTTGAGGCACCCCATGGCGCAAATACCAGCACACCCGCGTCCGTTGCCGCTTTGACGGTAGCCGCGTTGGGGCCAGAGCCAAAAGGGTTGACGATGGCAAACACACCATCGCTTTTGATGAGTTTTTGCACGGCGCGCACGGCTTGTTGCGGCTGGCTCGCATTATCTTCAACAATGAGCCTGATCTTTCGTCCGTTGATGCCTAGAGCGTTGGCCTCATCAATGCGCATTTGCATGGCATTGCGCAGCATGGGCATTCCGGCAGCAACCGGCCCGGAAAGATCGAGGTGGGTACCCAACACGATTTCGGTGTCGGTAACACCTGCAGCTTGCACTTGGCCGAACGTAAAGAGCGCGAGGCCGGTAACAGCGGTAACAACTACATGGCCTATCAAATGGCGATTCAATTTCATGAAAGTCTCCTTGGTTTAAATTTTTCAATGGCAGCCAGTACGGGGCAGTACAGAGCTACTCCACACAACTAACGCGGGTACATCTCGTCAATGAGGTTTTTATATTTGGAGGCAACTACCTTGCGCTTGAGTTTCATGGTCGGGGTGAGTTCTTCATCTTCTGCCGTCAACAACTCTCCAATCAATCTGAAATCCTTGATCTGTTCGGCCCTTGCCAGTTGCGAATTGATACGCTCAATCTCGCCGCGCAGCAACGCCAAAATGGGAACTGCCCGGCTCAAACTGGCAAAGTCGGTATAGGGAACCTGCTGCTCTTGCGCGTAATACGCGACATGCTCATGATCAATCATGACCAAACAGGTTAAAAAGTGCCGCCCATCACCAATTACCACTGCATCGGTCACGTATGGGCTGAATTTAATCAGGTTTTCGATGTGGCTGGGGGTGATATTTTTACCGCCCGATGTAATCAGGATGTCCTTGATACGGCCTGTTATGGACAGATACCCCCCGGCATCAACCGCACCACAGTCCCCGGTGTGCAGCCAGCCGTCCGCATCAATCGTATCTGCTGTTTGCACCGGGTTGTTCCAGTAACCCGCAAAAACATTCGGTCCACGAACTTGGATTTCATCACTGGCCCCGATCCGGATGTCGGTGCCGGCAGCGCGCACACCGGCCCGACCCAGGCGAATTTTTCCAGGTGGTGAGGCGGTGCAAAACCCTGAAGTTTCTGTCATGCCAAAGGCCTCTCGCAGCTCAATGCCCATGCCGAGATACCAGCGAATCAGGTCGGGCGGTACCGGGGCTGCGCCAGTTAGTGCGCTTTTTATATTTTGCAAACCCAGGGAACGGCGGATATTGCGGAACGCAAGCCATTGAAGCGCCTGACCCAAAAGATCTGGTAAGACGCTGGATGCACGGCTCAGCTTTGATTCGACAACCAGACGGTTTTGTTCTCGGGCCTGGGCGTAAACCCAGCGCGCAGGCTTGATCGCATCGCGCATGGTCAGGTCAATTTGCGACACCATTTTTTCCCAAAAGCGGGGCGGTGCAAACACCACATGCGGTGCTACTTCACGCAAATCGTTGACAACGGTACCTGCGTTCTCAGGAAAATGCACGATCAGCCCGACAGCCAGCGGATTGAATACAGAAGCCATGCGCTCGGCAATATGGCATAACGGCAAAAAGGAAAGAGACCTGTCGCCCAGCATCACATCCAGGTAGCTGGCCGCCTGCGTAATTTGGAAAACAACGTTGCGGTTTGAAATCATCGCGCCCTTGGGCGCTCCTGTGGTGCCCGAGGTATAGACCAAAAATGCGAGATCATCTGGCGCGCCAGCATCAATGGCTTGCTCAAACGCCAGCGCTTGCGCGGTGTTTTCTGCCAGACGTTCACCCCCCGCCAGAAAATCATCGAAAAAAATAATATCTGCATCGTTGAGGTTGCGTAATCCTTCGCGATCCATCACCACAATCAGCCTCAGGGCCGGGCAACGGGTGCGCACCGCCAGCGCTTTTTCAAGCTGCTCCTGGTTTTCAACAAACAAGACATGCGCTCCAGAGTCATGCAGGATATGAAAAACCTGCTCCGGCGAAGACGTGGGGTAAATCCCGTTACCCACCAAGCCCATGCATTGAGCGCCCATGTCTACATACAACCACTCGGGCCGGTTTTCGGCCAGCACACAGACCACGCTATGGCGCACCAGCCCGTGCGCTGTCAACGCCAGACCCACCGCGCGTGCGCGCTGGTAGTAGGCCTGCCAGCTGATGCTTTGCCACAGGCCCATAACCTTGCGCCGCAGCGCGCTGCGTTCGCCCCACTCGGCGCAGCGCGTGCGGAATACGCGCGCGGGGGTGTCGCTCCCGGCGAATGTGATGGGCATCGCTGGCGTGTTTATCGCCATGTTTTACGCTTCCTCCAGCGCTGGGCGGTGCCGCTAAGACCGGTGTGCCCCGTACCACCAGTACCAAGGTAAGCGGCCTGGACATCGGGTTTTTGCTTGAGTGCAGCACAGCTGTCGGCTGCTACGATACGACCCAGCTCCATGATGTAACCGTCATCGGCATGGGCCAGGGCGATGGCAGCGTTTTGCTCGACCAGCAAAATGGCGGTACCCGTCTCATCACGGATGCGCTTGATGATTTGAAAAATTTCTTTGGTCAGCAGGGGCGACAGGCCTAAAGAAGGTTCGTCGAGCATCAGCAATTTGGGCTGCGCCATGAAGGCCCGGCCAATCACCAGCATCTGCTGCTCGCCACCTGACAGGAGTCCTGCATGTTGCTGCTCGCGCTCCTTCAGGCGGGGAAACCACTGGTAGACCCGTGCCAAGTCGCTTTTGACGGCATCTTCATTAGTCCGCGTGTAAGCACCCATGGCAAGGTTGTCACGCACGCTTAAGAATGGGAATACCTGACGACCCTCTGGCACCAGCACCAGACCCCGGCGGCAAGCCTCATCAGCATCGAGGCCTTGAACAGGTTGACCCTGAAACAAGACCTGACCTTTGAACGGATCAATCACGCCCGCAAGGGTGTTGAGCAGCGTTGTCTTGCCCGCCCCGTTAGCACCCAGTACAGCCACGATACGGCCAGCGCAGACCTCAATATTCACGCCCTGCATCGCAACGATAGGGCCATACCAAGTCTCCAGATTAAGCACTTGCAAAAGCGCCATATCAGGCGCTGCACCGACATGGCTGCCGCGAGCGTCATTGCTAGTGGTGGAACGGGTGTTCATTCAAGTCCCCAGATAAGCGCTGATAACTGCGGGGTGGCTTTGCACTTCAGCCGCAGTACCCTGCGCCAGTAATTTACCCTGCGCCATGCAGATCACGCGGTCAGCCACTGCGCTGACAAGCGACATGTCGTGCTCAACCATCACTACGGTGATACCGAGCTCGCTGCGGATATCGTCGATCCAGAATGCGAGGTCACGGGTTTCTTCAGGGTTCAGGCCCGACGCAGGTTCGTCGAGAAACAGCAATACGGGTTGCGTACACAGGGCGCGCCCAAGCTCCACAACCTTGCGCACGCCGTAGGGCAGACCGCTGACAAGCGCACTGCGCCAGGGCGAGAGGTCGAGGAACTCGATCACCTGCTCAACTGCGGCGCGTGAGGTTTCTTCCAGACCGGTCAAACCGGGTGTATGGAACAGTTGCTGCCACCATGCACCCTGGTCAAACCGATGCCTGCCCAGCAGCAGATTGTCCAGCACGGTAGCGGCCTCAAACAACTCTATGTTTTGGAAAGTGCGCGCAATACCGAGTGCAGCCACGCGATGCCGCGCTACCTGCGTCAATGCCTGGCCTTTGAAATCAACGCTGCCACTACTGGCGTCGAACACCCGCGTGATGACATTGAGCATCGAGGTCTTGCCTGCTCCGTTGGGGCCAATCACGGCCAGCACCTCGCCAGCGTGAACCTCCATGCTCAGGTCAGCAAGCGCCTGCACGCCGCCAAAATTGAGGCTTAAATGACGCACGCTCAAAAGTGGCCCGGCAGTACCCATGTGCACACTCATCGGTAGCGCTCCGACCGCATATAGCGCTTGTTGCGTTTGTAGGTTCCCCGTCTGTACAACGGAAACCATTGAATCAGCGTGCGTAGTTTGAGCCAGCGCCCGTTCAAGCCTGTTGGCTCAAACAGCACAAATAGCGCCAGAACCAGACCAAAAAGAAAAGTCTCCAGACCAAACTGACGCGCCAGTGTTTCGGGCAATAACAATTTGAGACGGGAAATACCCGTAGGCATCAGGCTGATGAGCACTGCGCCCAAAATGGCGCCGCGCAGGCTACCGAGGCCACCAATCACCACCATCAGTACCAACTCTAGCGACAACAACAGGGTAAAGCCATCAGGCGTCAGGTATTTGATGTGGTGCGCAAGCATTGCCCCCGCCAGGCCCGTGATGCCTGCAGACAAGGCAAACGATGCGACTTTGATGCCGCGCACATTAATACCAAGTGAATAGGCGGCAGTCTCCGAATCGCGTACCCCGACAAAGGCGCGGCCCACCCCTGAGCGTAAAAGATTAAGCAGGCCCAAAAGGACCAGTACCAGCATGGCAAGGCAGACGAAATAAAATGATCGTGGCCCGCCCAAAGACAGACCGGCTACAACTGGGTCCTGAACCGCCATGCCGGAAAAACCACCCGTGACAGACGACCATTTGCCAATCACCTGCTCGACGATGATGGCGAACGCCATTGTTACCATGGCCAGGTACAGCCCCGACACTCGAATTGCGGGGATGCCCACCAGCAACCCTGCGCTGGCCGTTATCAACGCTGCCAGTGGCAGTGACAACAAAAGCGGTACGCCCTTTGACAACATCCACGCCTCTGCATAGGCCCCAATGGCGACAAAGGCTGCATGGCCAAGAGATATCTGCCCGGTATAGCCCGTGAGGACCATAAGCCCAAGACTGGCAACGCAGAGTATGAGCACATAGCTCATCTCGCCCAGAAAAAAACTGCTGGCAATCCAGGGCAACGCCAGCAGTGCCAGCAAGAGTAGACCGTAGAGCGCCCATTGCTCGGGGCTTCGCAGCAGCGCGAAGCTGTCACGGTAACGGGTGTAGTAGTCAAACCGCATGAATATTGCCTCGCGTCTGGCTCACATGACGCGTACAACTATTATTAAGCCCGTTTGCCATGCGCCTCCCCCAGCAAGCCGCGCGGGCGAACAATGAGCACGCCAATCAGCACCAGATACGCTGCGATGTCTTTTGAGCCATCAGGCAGGTACACACCCGCGTATTGCTCGATCAAGCCGATCAGCAAGCCGCCCACAATCGCTCCCGGAATACTGCCAAACCCGCCCAGCACCAGTGCAGCCAGCGCTTTTAGCGTCACCGTCCACAAGCTGATGTCAACCAGTGTGATGGGGGCCAGCAGTACACCTGCCAGCCCTGCCGTAGCGCCGGCCAACGCCCAGACTTGCGAGTTCACACGCTTGACACGCACGCCACTCAGATAAGCCGCCAACTGGTTTTGCGACGCGGCCTGCATGGCGATACCGAGACTGGTGTTACGGAAGAAAAAAAACAGCACCACCGTAACAGCCAGCGCTACGGCCAGAATGACAAGTTGCAGACTGGCTATGGCAATACCCGCTACGTTGACAGATTGTCCGCTCCAAGGTGTGGGATAGCTACGCGACTCGGGTCCAAAAAACAGGCTAACGAGACCACGCAGCATAAAAGCCAGCGCCAGCGTGAGCATCACGCCTGCAAACTGGGGTTGCCCGGCAATGCGCCTGATGACCCATGCGTCCAGGCCGTAAGCCAGCAGGGCGGTCAGCGCCATGGTGACCAGCAGTGCCAGCCAAAACGGCAAGCCGACCACAGTAACCAGACCCCAAGCTGAAAATGCAGCCACCATCAGCAAGTCGCCATGCGCAAAATTGAGTACTTCAGTGGCTTTGTAAATCAGCACCAGCCCCAGTGCGACCAGCGCGTAGATGGCTCCGACTGCAATGCCATTGAAGGTAAGTTGAACCAGTAACTGCATCGAGCTGGTCATCGTCAAGTCGAACGTTCCACAACAAAACTCACAACCGTTCCGCAGGAGCCGCCAATATTTAAGGTCTGCATGCGCTCTGCGCCTTCGATCTGGCAAGCGTCCGAACGACCAGTAACTTGCCTTGCCGCATCGAACAGCATACGCACACCAGTGGCCCCAACCGGGTGACCAGCACCTATCAAGCCACCACTCATATTGATCGGACAACTGCCGCCGCGTTCGATTCGCCCATCATCAATGGCCTGCCAGCTTTGCCCGGGTGGGGTAAGGCCCAGATGGTCAATGGCCATGTACTGTGTGGTGGTGAAGCAGTCGTGTGTTTCAACGCCGCTCATGGCGCCAACATCCGCCACGCCAGCGCGGCGCCAGGCGTCTTCGAGGGTTTGCCTGACGTGCGGGAACATATAGGTCTCGCCGCGACTGCGTTCAAACTTGTCGCGCAGACGCAGCCCGGCGTTGCGATGTCCCCACCCTGAAATATGCGCGAGGCTGCTCAGAGCCATACCGCGTTTTGCCGCGTACGCTTTCGCGAATTTGGGCGATGCAAGCGCCACGGCGCAGGCCCCGTCGGTGATTTGACCGCAATCCTGACGGCGAGTGCCGGGCTCAATAACCGGGTTGGCGTCGTCGTCATCGGTAAAGCTCAAGGCTTCAAACTGCCATTTCCGTGTCTGGGCCAGCGGGTTCACCCTGGCATTGGCATAGTTGAGTTCGGCGATGCGGTTGAGGTACTTGCGGTCCAGCCCGTAGCGTTGCTCATACTCTTGCGCAATCAAACCAAAGGCTGCCGGCCACATGAATTTGCAATCAATGTCTTCGCGGCCCTGCCAAGCGGCCGCATTCTGGTTTTGCGAAGCCTGATCGCCGGGCAGGTTCTTGAACTCCTCGGCGCCCAGCACCAGCACACAGTCATAACGTCCGGCTTCTATTTCGGCCATCGCCGACAGCACAGCGAGTGACGACGACGCACACGCACCTTCATGCCGCATGGCGGGTACGCCCCACAACTCAGGCACCACCTGCGCGACCATGGAGCCGAGGTGCGCCTGCTGGCGTTGCAACTCGCCAAAAGCATTGCCAACATGGATGCTTGCGATTTGTCCGGCGTCGAGGGCGCAGGCCTGTAGTGTCGCCAGCGTAGTCTCGCGCACCATATCGGAAATATCCTCGCCATGACGCGACCACGCTTTTGCAAAATCGGTCTGATGACCGCCAAGTATGAAAACGGATGGAGTCACGATGTGCTTCCTCTTGATGAATGCAAAGCCAGATATATCGGAAATACCAAATATGAGCGCTTCAACGCCCGTACGGCAAGCTAGCCATGCGGGTAGTGGCTTGACGGTATTCGTCTGCCAATCGGTTGACCACCACAGCCAGTGGCTCAACGGCTTTGATGGCGCCAACACCTTGCCCTGCAGCCCATACATCCACCCACTTTTTGGTCTTGAAAGACTGGCCACTGTCGTATTGACGCGGTGGTGCTGCTGGCATATTGTCAGGGTCGAGACCATTGGCGCGCAATGACGCTTTGAGCCAGCTTGCTGCGGTACCCGTGACTCCGGAGCTGACGATCAGGTCGTCCACCGTGCTGTCGACCAGCATCTGTTTGTATTCAGTTTGCGCGAGGCTTTCAGACACTGGGATAAAGCGGGTGCCCATGTAAACATAGTCTGCACCTGCGGCGACAGCTCCGGCAACACCCCAACCATCACTGATACCGCCACCAACGACGATCTGGCCGTCAAAAAATTCGCGCACGGCGCTAACGAAGGCAAAGGGTGAAAGAAAGCCCGTGTGGCCACCCGCACCCGCCGACACACAGGCTAAACCGTCTGCGCCAGCGGCAGCCGCTTTTTTGGCCAATGAGATATTAGTGACATCGGCGAACACCAAGCCGCCATAGGCCTGTACCACCTCAATGGCAGGTTTGGGACTCCCCAGCGCAGTAACGACTATCGGCGGCTTGTACTTCGCGATCAACTCAAGGTCTTGCGGCAGGCGCGTATTAGACGAGTGCGTGACGAGGTTGGCGCACCACGGGCCAATGCTGTCTGGCGCTTGATGCTCGCGCGCCTCGGCTAGGCCTTCAGTGATCTGCTTCATCCACGCATCCAGGGCTTCAATCGGCCTTGCATTGGGTGTCGGAAACGCGCCCACTATGCCTGCCTTGCACGCGGCCAGCACCAGCTCTGGACCAGATATTAAAAACATCGGTGCAGCAAAAACAGGAAGCCTCAGATTCAGCACGCTCACTCCGTCGCCTTGAAGCCGGATATCTTGACAGCCTCCGCCCATCGCTTTGAATCAGCCTGCGCAAATTTTGTGAACTCAGCGGGCGTGGATGGCAACGGCACAAAGTCCATGGCACGCCATTTCTCGCGAATCTCCGCCGAATTAAGCGCTTTGGTGAACTCACTGTTGAGCGACGCAATGATGGGATCAGGCGTACCTGCCGGTGCAGCAATAGCCGCCCAGATATAAATTTCCAAATCTGGAAAACCTTGCTCGGTAAAAGTAGCCACATCAGGCAGTTGAGGTGAGCGCTGCGGACTAGTCACCGCCAGCACCTTGACCTTACCAGACGCGACATGCGGCTTGACGGCCAGCAACGGCAAAAAAGCCGCATCGACCTGTGCGCCTACCAGGTTTTGAACTGCAGGTGGTGTACCGTTGAAAGGGACGTGCGTCATCTGAATACCCGCTCGCTGGTTGAGGATGACCCCGGCAAAATGAGACGAATTACCGGCCGTGAACGACGCGAACGAGACCTTGCCAGGATTGGCTTTGGCCCACGCAACGAACTCCTTGACGTTGTTGGCAGGTACGGTGGCATTGACGGCCATGACCATGGATGCGCCCAAAAAATTGGTGACTGGCTTGAAACTTTTTTCAGCGTCGTACGGCAACTTTGAAAAAGTGTGCGGATTGATCGTCAACATGCTGGTGTTGGTTAGCAGCAAGGTATAGCCGTCGGGGGCGGATTGCATCAACGCGTTGGCTGCAACAATGCCAGAACCACCTGGCTTGTTGTCTACCAGCAGGGGTTGCCCGGTGTTCTTTTTAAATTCTTCAGCAACCTGACGCAGTGCGGTGTCCAGCGTGTTGCCTGCTGCGAAAGGAACCACGATACGAACCGGCTTGGCCGGAAAGGCCTGCGCGTAAGCGGTACCGAACACTGCCGCACACGGCGTGATCGCAATGGCCCGAAGTAAGTGACGTCGTTGCATGGGTACTTCCTCTGAACAAAGTAATACAAAGTTAAAGCAGGGATTTGAGCAATTGCGCCAGACGTTCCGGCTGCTCGACAGGTGTCATGTGACCCGCATCTTCTATCCATTCAAGCCGAGCTCCAGGAATCAGGGCGGCAAGCTCCTCGGACAACGCAGGTGGGGTGATCTTGTCATCGCGGGCACAGACAACCAGTGTCGGTACGGACAGAGAAGGCAGCAGCGCGCGGTAATCAGCGCGCTGCATAATCGCGCGGTTTTGTCTTATCGCCGTTTCAGCGCCCACGTCCAGCATGAGCTGACGCAACTCATTCATGATGCCCGGCCGGGACTGCGTGGATGAGTGCGTCCCGAACTGTAAAACGCCCTCCACCACTCGGGGAAAGTTGCGCTCGATCGCCGCAATGGTTTTTTCACGCTGCGCCGTACTTTCCGGCGTTTCAGGTCTTGCAGAGGTATCAAAAAGCCCCAGAGCGCTTATTAAACGGGCGTAACCAGCTATCATTTCAAGAGCAACGTAGCCGCCCATTGAAAACCCGCAAACCACCAATCGCCGCGTCGGCTGCACATCTGCCAGCATGGCCCATGCATCACGGGCCATCTGCCCAATGCTGAGCTGGGTCTGGACGTTGGCTATACGAATGTCTGCCTTGCCTTGAAGCAGTACAGTGACACGCGACCAAACGGCTGAAGTGTTCAGCATGCCGGGAATCAGAAGCAATACAGGTAGTTCCGTTGAAACAGCGATGGCGGTCATACACAGGCCTTTAGCCATTGGCGTGCCTGCTCACGCAGTTCACGCTTCAATATCTTGCCAACAGGATTGCGTGGCAGCATAGCCATAGGCAATACATATTCAGGTAATTTGTAGATGGCAATTTTTTTCTCGTCACGAAGATATGCAGCCAGTGAATCGACCGTCACCTCCTGCCCGTCTGCCACGACAACGCAGGCACAAACTTTTTCGCCCAGCACCACATCAGGCACACCGACGACCGCCACTTCCTTAATACCGGGGTGGGCAGTCAGCAGGTTCTCAATTTCTTCTGGGGAAATATTCATTCCGCCACGGATGACCAGGTCTTTAGACCTGCCCACGTAGCGGTAATACTGGTTGTTGTCGCCGGCAATTTCAAACAAATCACCCGTTTTGTAGAAGCCTTGTGAATCAAAAGCCCTGGCGCTTAAATCGGGGGCTGCAAAGTAGCCGCTAAAAATGGTTGGCCCTGCGAAGCGGATTTCTCCAGCTCTGCCCGCAGCAGTGATGTCTTCACCCGAATCAAGATCAACCAGACGGGTCTTGATTTTTCGGGTGGTGGAAATACGCCAGTCAAAACCGTCTACCCCGGCACGCGGGAAAAATTGCGCGCGCAAACCGGGATCGGGAATGTCGCTGGAACTGCCGCTAAGTGCAGCACCTTCGTTGGAGCCGAAGTAGTTGACGATCTGCACGCCATATTTTTCTTCAAAGCCGCGTACCATCCAGTCCGACAGCGGTGCAGAACCGGATCCAATGCGGGACAGGCGCTTGAAGTCAATGCCCGCCAGCAGCGCTTCGTTTTGCAGCAGCATGTTCAATATCGCTGGTGGTGCGACGGTGTAGTCAATCTTTTCATCGCGCAACTGCTGCAAAAAGACATTCAGGCTGAAAGGCTGGTGCTGCACCACGGTACCGCCAAGCACCAGCCAGGTTGCAAACGCAGTCGAGATCCCCGCCATATTTACCAACGGGAAGGGGTTGAGCAGGCGCGCACCTGGTGCGAGTTCAGCCGCCTCTGCAATCGAAGGCGCGATGATCAGCCATTCGTTATGACTGCGCGGCACACCCTTGGGTTGCGCCTCGGTGCCGGAGGTCCAGCAAATGGTGAATACATCGTTGGCCGTAACGGCGGCTGCGATTGCACCGTCCAGTACCCGCTGTCGCTCTGCAGGGGTCAGTCGCGTGCCGCAACCACCATCAACGTCCTTCAAGCTGACATAGGCGCAAGCCGGGTTGTCACTGATGCCGGAGTCTCCCCAGGCCAGCACGGTTTTGAGTAGCGGGTGATGGCGCTTGAGGTCAACATACATCTGCGCTGCCGCATGGCCTGTTTCGGGCTTGCCAATGCGTGCAAAAGTGATTGCCGCTACAGCGCCCGTTTGCTCAAGAATATGGGCCAGCTCGTGTTCCCGGTACTGCATGGGTACAGGACTGACAACAATTCCGAGACGGGCACAGGCAAGGTAGGCCACAAACTGCTCGACGCAATTGGGTAATTGCACCACCACAATATCGTCACCCTTCAACCCGTTAACTTGCAGGGCAAGGCACAAGACATCAACCTCATCACCGAGTTGTGCCCAGCTCAGACGTTGCGGCTGCCCATGCGCAAAATCGACGCGGTTGGGCGCATCTACAACAGCTTCATCATCTGGGCGAACTCGCCTGTGCGATGCAAATAAATCCCACAGCGTTTGCGTGCCCCACCACCCCTTCCCGGTGTACTCGTCTATTTTTTCGGCCGGTACCAGAATCATGGGATATCACCTCGTTTTGCTGTCGACTGCTGCAATTCAATACCCACGAGCAAGCCGTTCAGCGCTAACCCAGGTTGCGTGAAAGCCGTTGGGTACCCGTTGCGGCAAACGAATTTTGGCGACCGGCCCCTTGGTAATGTCCTTGGCATCAAAAATCGTTACGAAAGACTCATTTGCCGTGTCGTCCCACATGAAGCCAACAAGGTAACCGTCATCTTCAAGCTGCCAATTGTCTCTGGGCGCAAAAGGTGCTTCGCTAAACCATTTGTTGATGCCTGCGTGGTAGGTGGTGCAGGTGTCTTTTTCGAGGTCATAGCGGGCAAAGCCGCAAAAACGCGGGTCTTCTGCGCGGTTGGAGCGACCCATGAGCACGTTCCACGAATAGCGGGTCTTGTAGCCCTGCATCCAGGAATTGATGACAGGAAACTCCTGATTCACGATGTCGTCAATCACGCGTTCTTTAGTCTGGCCGGTGCGCAGGTTAAAGCGCCACTCATAAAACATGAAGTCATGTTCAAGATTAGCCAGCATTTTCGGAAAGCGTTCCACATCCAAATTACCGCGCCAGTCACGCGGCAGACGAAATGGCGTTCCAGTCATCACGATTTCAGTACCGCCGTCGCCATCATCTTCTTCCCATGCATTTGATGTGTGATACATGTAGGTGGGGCTGGCCTCAAACCAGCGAATTTGTTCCGGCGTGCCGTGGCGCGGGATCACGCCAAAGCGGGATGGCAATTCGTGATGGAATTTGAGCTTGTGCCGCCCTGCAGCCAGTGCGTCCATGTCATAAAACAGTGGCAGATCATGCACGATGGTGTAGTTGGGTGTGACAGCCATATCGTGTGGCAAGCGTGGGCCGGGCAGCTCTACAGGCATGAAAGTCTGCAACTTGCCAAAGCGGTCCATCACGCCGTAATGCATGTAGGGCGCCTCTTTGCCGTAGGCAAAAAACAAATATTCACCCGTGCGCTCGTCTACTTTGGAGTGTGCTGAAATTGGCAGGCCCTTGAGGCGATCGTCCAGCTCAAGGCGACCCACCGTTTGCAAGTTAACGGGGTTGACCTTGTAGACCGCACCGCCCAGGTACCACATCGACACCAGATTACCGGCATAAAACTTGACATCGGTATTTGACGTGTTCTTGATCGGCATGTCTGGCCGGTCTTTGCGTGGTGGGTCTTTGATACCCTGCCAAAGTGCACCACCGGCAGAGATTTCTTCTTGCAGGCTGTCCGTCATAACCCATCTATTTTGGTAGTGCACCTTACCGCCTTCAAAGCGTACCGCGTGCAACATGCCGTCACCGTCAAACCAGTGGTACCGGCCCGGCGCCTCAAAGCGGCGGTTGGGGCCATTCCGCACATACATGCCGTTCAAATCTTTGGGGACTTCGCCCTCAATTTCAGTGAGCTCAATATTTATTTCATGATCGATGGGTGCAAAGCCACCTTCTAAAACGGGTATGTCATTTTTTCCCATGGTCGTCTCCTGTGGTGAGTCAGTGTCTGGTCGTGTCAAGCGTTGTTGGTGCAGGCCTGCGCGACTGCGTAATGCAAAAGCGGCTGGCCACAAACGCCAGGTCGGTCAGGCTGGCCGTGCCAGCGGGATTCAGGCCAGTGACGTGGTAATCGCTGTAGGCTGCTGCAAAGTTAAGAGGCATGGGCCCTGTCAGATTGATGGTGAGTTGCGCACCCGCTCTGGCGTAAGCGGTTTCGGCATTTCTGATGAAGGCCTCATCGGTTGAATAGACAAAAGCAGTCAGCCCGCCAAATTGTTTAACGTCTGTAGTGGCTTGATGCAAGGCATCAGCCGCGTCGTCACATGCAATCACAAAGCTGATGGGGCCAAAACGCTCTTCGCCATACAGGCTTCGCTGGTCTTTGCTGACCTGCAGCATCAGCGGCGTACTGGTGCGGGCGAGCGGATAGTCGGGATGGGTATAGCCTTTGGGCGCCAGCAACACGGCACCTCGTTGTTCGCCCTCTTCCTGCATGTGAGCGATCAATTCAAGCGTTGCTGGTGACTGGATAGCCGCCAGAATCATGGCAGCTTTTTTCGGATCATTGGTCAGCGCAGCGACTGCATCTGCCAGTCGCTGGGCGACATCGTTCAGGGGAACCGTCCCTGCGGGGGTCTTCACACCGCGAGCGGGTATGTAAATATTTTGTGGGCTGGTACACATCTGTGCGCTGAACATGCACAGCGTGGTTGCCAGGCTGCGCAAT
Source organism: Burkholderiales bacterium (assembly GCA_038226155.1). GTDB lineage: Bacteria > Pseudomonadota > Gammaproteobacteria > Burkholderiales > Burkholderiaceae_C > Polaromonas. The sequence goes on along the minus strand of JBBRQQ010000008.1, from coordinate 24,367 downwards.
ACGGCATCAAGATCATCAGCCGAATCAAGCACGACTGTGTTGCAACCGGCGGTTTCGGTAAAGCTCAGGGCGGGATGGGCGTTTTTTTCCACCCACTGGCCAAAATGCGCGCCGCCGGTGAAGTCAACGATGGCCGTTTTTGAATGTTTTACCAGCAACTTGCCCATTGGCTCCGCAGTGCTGTCAATCGCCATGGTGACCAAATTTGGATCAAACCCGGCAGCAGCCAGGACACGGCGAAATACCCGTACTGAAATCGCCATAGGCAGTATGGTGGCTGGGTGCGGTTTAATGATGACTGCATTGCCGGTAGCCAGACTTGCCATCATGGAGGGCCATGCGTTCCAGGTGGGAAAACTTGCACAACTAAAACACACGGCTACGCCACGTGGCACCAGCCTGTAGGTTTTGTTAAGCACGATTTGGGCTGAACCAAACTGGCGCGACCATGTGGCAGTTGGCGTGACTGCTTTCATTGCGAGGTCAGCGTAAACCAGCGCCTCGATGGCACGATCAAGTGCGTTGACTCCGGAACCCGCATAGGCCATGTTTGCACTTTGCCCTGCGGTGTGCATCACCGATTGCATGATCTCGAATAAATACTCGCGAAAGATCACGTCCACGACTTCCATGAGCACGCCAATACGCGTGTCTATGCTGGCCTGCGCCCATTTCGGCATGGCCTGCTCTGCAGCATCAAATAGGGTGTCGGTGTCTGTTTTCGGATAACGGATGCCGAGTGGACGCTGGGTGTACGGCGATATCTCTTCACTACCGCCCATACTTTCCTCTGGCAACACTCCCCGCGCGCCCGGCTGCATCAATTCAAACGGGCTATCGAGATGCGCGTTAAAGGCCTTAAGCCCAGCCGCATGTGCGTTTTGTGCATCCGGATATTTGGCTGGCATTTCCGGAAAGGGGCTCCATGCATGTCGCTCGCGGCACGCCTCTTGGGCACGTTCAAACAGGGCATGGTGTTTTTCAAACAGCCGTGCCGCAAAGCTTTCGCCAGGCGGCAATTCACGCATCACGGCGCTCACGGCAAAACCTTGCGCGTCCATTTCAACCGGTGGTGTCTTGCCACTAGAGTTCCAGGCACAACATCAGAGGCTGAAAGCGTCAAGTCACCGTCAGTTGAAAAATTCATGTCGCGGACCTGCTGCGTTCCGGTAAAGTTGGGGTTCAGGGAATGGGTCACGCTGTGAACCACCTGCTGCTGCCCGCCGGTCATCCGCACCTGATAACGCCCGGCATACTGAAAGTAGCTTTCAAACGCAGCCAGCCTTTCAGCCTCGGGAGCATGGCGCACGCTTTCTCTTGATAAGCGCTGGCGTCCGCCCCGCGCTATGCTGGCGCTCATTCCGCCATCAGTGGTGTAGTGAATTAATCCAGTTGCGGTATCACCGTAAGGCAAGGTAGGCGGCCTGCCGTCGCCATAGGTGATTTCCCAGCGCAACAAATGCCAGGTACCCAGCAAAACGTTTACGCCCTCACTCATTGCATGCCCAATCACTTTGTTAGTTAGACTTTACTCTAGCATCAATTGATCGGGTTTGACAAGCAGCTAAACCCTGCTGAGTAGTCGGGCAGCCGTAAGGGTCGGGGGGCTTTTCATGCCGGCCTTTAATTTTCTTCAACATGAAGACGATGGCTTGCCCTAAAGTGTTAAAAGCAATCAGCACCAAGGATTCGACACATGAACGCACCTACCCTACCACGCCAGCAGCACCTGCTTGAAAGAGCCGAGCGGCAATCGCAGGTCGTCCGCGCGCTTCAAACCGCACTGCCCAAACATGCTTTGCTGTGGAATAACGAAGACACCACACCTTACGAGTGCGATGGCCTCACGGCTTATCGTGAGCGTCCGCTGGTGGTAGCACTGCCTGAAACCTATACCGAAGTACAGGCGGTTCTTGAAATCTGCCATGCGCTTGGTGTCCCTGTGGTTGCGCGCGGTGCAGGCACGGGCCTGAGCGGCGGCGCTATGCCGCACAAATTGGGCGTTACCCTGTCGCTCGCCAAATTCAACAAGATTTTGAAGATGGACCCGGCCAGCCGTACCGCTGTCGTGCAGGGCGGTGTGCGCAACCTGGCGATTTCTGAAGCGGCTGCACCGCACGGCCTTTACTACGCACCCGATCCATCGAGTCAAATTGCGTGCACCATAGGTGGCAACGTCGCCGAGAACTCCGGCGGCGTACATTGCCTCAAATACGGCTTGACAGTGCATAACGTGGTCAAGGTTAAAGGCTTCACCATTGAGGGCGAAGAAGTCGAGTTTGGCAGTGCCGCTCTGGATGCGCCCGGCTTCGACTTACTCAGTGTGATTGTGGGCAGCGAAGGTATGTTGGCGGTCACAACCGAAGTCACCGTCAAGCTGATACCCAAACCCCAATTGGCGCGCTGCATCATGGCAAGCTTTGATGACCTGCGCAAGGCCGGTGACGCGGTTGCCGCGGTGATTGCAGCTGGCATTATTCCGGCAGGTCTGGAGATGATGGACAAGCCCATGACCGCGGCTGTCGAAGATTTTGTTCACGCAGGATACGATCTTGAGGCAGCCGCCATTTTGCTGTGTGAAAGCGACGGCACCCCCGAAGAGGTGGAAGAAGAAATTGGCCGCATGACTGAAGTCTTGAAGCGCTGCGGCGCAACCGCCATTGCAGTCAGCCAAAACGAAGCCGAGCGCTTGCGTTTTTGGAGTGGTCGTAAAAACGCATTCCCGGCATCAGGCCGCATCAGTCCCGACTATATGTGCATGGACTCGACCATCCCGCGCAAACGCCTGGCAGACATACTGTTGGCTATTGGCGAGATGGAAAAGAAATACCAGCTGCGTTGCGCCAATGTTTTCCACGCGGGTGATGGCAACCTGCATCCGCTGATACTGTTCGATGCAAATGATGCTGACCAACTGCATCGATGTGAACTTTTTGGCGCGGATATTCTGGAAACCAGTGTGGCGATGGGCGGCACGGTCACTGGCGAACACGGCGTAGGCGTTGAAAAACTCAACTCGATGTGCGTGCAGTTCTCCGCACAGGAAAATGAACAGATGTTTGGCGTCAAAAGAGCGTTTGACAGCCGTGGTCTGCTCAACCCCGGCAAGGTCATTCCAACGCTGAACCGCTGCGCCGAGTACGGGAAAATGCTGGTGCGCGGCGGGAAAATATCGCATCCCGATCTACCCCGCTTTTAATCAGGGTGTCAGCAAGACCATGCAGGCTCTAATCGGACTCGCCTGGCTACTGGCCTTTCAATCAACAGGTGAGTTGCTGGCCCGCGGTTTGGGGCTACCGTTTCCGGGACCCGTAGTCGGCATGATTTTGCTGCTGTTTGCGTTGAACTGGCCCATGGTGCGTGAACCTGTTGGGCAATGCGCAGAGTTTTTGTTGTTGCACCTTTCGTTACTCTTTGTACCCGTTGGAGTTGGTGTGATGACGCACTTGTCACTCGTCAGCCAATACGGTTTTCGGATGTTGGCTGTGGTGGTGCTCTCAACACTGGTAGGCCTTGGCGTAACCGCCCTGTGCTTGCATGGGATGCGGACCAAGCCTCAGCAAGACCTGCACCAAGGCCCCGATGCCTAAGTTTGTAGAGCTATGGGTTTACCTGTCGGCCACACCATTGTTTGGTTTAACGGCAACGCTGATGGTGTACGTCGCGGCCCAGGCGGTTTATGCCAGGCTCAACCAAGTCCCTTGGGCTAACCCCGTGCTGTGGACGGTGCTCGTGTTGGCCAGCGGTTTGCTCGCAACCCACGTGCCCTACCCCACGTACTTTGCAGGTGCGCAGTTCATTCACTTTTTGTTGGGGCCTGCTGTGGTTGCGCTGGCTTGGCCGCTGTGGCTGCGCCGCGCAGAACTGCGTCGACGCTGGGGCAGACTGCTGATCGCAGCGCTTGCGGGCGGTATTGCAGCAGCGGGTTCAGCATGGGGGTTAGCGTTAGCATTTGGACTACCCCATGAAGTCACGCTGTCGCTCGTGCCCAAGTCTGTGACCGCGCCAGTCGCGATGGGCATTGCCGAAAAGATAGGGGGCATACCCGCGCTAGCCGCAGTGTTTGCGGTTATTACTGGGCTGGTTGGTGCGCTCGCAGGACGCTACCTGTTTGATGCCCTGCGCATACCGACCGCCCACGAAGGCTGGGCCGCGAGAGGCTTTGCCTTGGGTACAGCCGCCCACGGCATCGGCGCAGCACGGGCACTGCAGGTCAATGCCGACGCTGGGGCCTATGCGGCGCTAGCCCTGGGCCTTCAGGTGGTGCTGGCGTCGGTTTTGATTCCGCTGGTTTTTAAGCTGCTCTAACGGCTGAGCTGCCGAGCGAGTTAGCCAGCACAGTCGGCTTGACCACAGCAGCCACTGCGCCATACAAAATTTCTCCTGCAAGCTGGCCCCCCTCTTCTATCACCAGCTTACCGTAACGGATGGTTCCCGTAACTTTGCCGGTTGAGTAGATCACCAGTTTTTGGCGAACCGTAAGGTTGCCACTGAACTCGCCACGTATTTCTGCGACGTCAATTTCTGCGGAACCCTTGAAGGCCCCCTGTTCTGCAATCTGGATCACACGCGAGTCCATGGTGGCTTCGACAAAGCCTTCCACCACCAAGGTGTCGCAGTCGGTTATTTCAACGCCTTTGAGCTTGATGTTGGGCCCGACTGTGAGCTTGCTGCCGCCCTCTTTTGCAAGGCCGGAGGAATCGGCCACAGCAGATTGCCGGGAAGACTCGACGTCTGGTTTCTGATTGGCTTGCAGGCTGCCCGCATGTGGCGTGCTGGACACGCCACCGACGTTATAGCCGTTAGTTGCCCCCTGACGCAACGTCGCTGAGGGGTTAGGGGTATCGGTGTCGCGCTTGCCAAAAAACGGTGTCGCCATGAAAGTTCCTTAAAAAGAACGCATGGTACGTCTGCAAGAAATTAAAAACGTCCGGCTTGTGCAAGAGTGGTAACGAAATTAATTCTTACATCGCGTGCGACTGCCTCAATGGGCGGTTCACAGCATGTTGACAGTGCGTTGATAGCGGGTTGATAAAAATTGCTGGCACAGACGATATAGTCAGAAGCAATGGCCTATAAGTTAAAACTTTTCACACCAGACGATGTCAGTGAGGACCAACGTCAACTGGCTGAGAAGCGCTTTCGTGACGCGCTTGAAAACTCACTCGGCGATGAGTCTCTGGTGCTTCCGGTTTACCAGGCTTACCTGCGTTTGCTGCAAGCGCATGGCGACAACCCCCGCCCGTGGCCTGTCACACCAGCAGAGCAGCTACTGGCAGACCAGTGGGAGGTGGCGGAACTGGTCGCCACGCAGGCCGCCTTTGGTGTACACCGCTATATGGGCGACGCGCACTTTGACTTGGGCGCTTGAACGGTGTGCCAACAGTTACAGCTTGCAGCCGTACTCATCATATTGTTGCGCTGGCGGGGGCCTTGCTAACCACCCACGAGTACAGTGCAACAAAAACCAGCGCATCAAAAACGGCGCCGAAGCAAATGTAAAAAATGGGCATGAAAAGCACAGAAAAATGCTGCATCAAAAAGGCCTGCGCCAGCACCTGATGCGGAACCATAACGGCCAGAAAGGCCAGGATGAGTAGGGTATGAAATATTTTTCCTGCCAGGCCTTGATTGAGGATGTAGTAGCCCATGGCCAGCATGACTGGCGTGGCCAGCATCACCACATAGCCAATGGTCATGATTTCTTCGCTATGCCTCGCGATGCTGTATGGAAAGCTTGAAGGGGTCCACCAGAAATACGCCAGCGTGATGAGCTGTAAGACCGAAAGTATGCGTAGCGGATATTTAAGTGGAAACATCGCATTCTTCATGTACAGGGAAATCAGAAGACCCAGCAGTGACAACACGGTTGTCACCAGCATGTTGATCCGCCCCGGCATCCACTGGCTCTCTACATTGGGTGCCATCGTCAAGGCATAGCTTCCGGCATCGTTCAACTGGCTGGACAGGCTGAAAGGCAAATCCAGTCCGGATGACCAGAACAAAATGTATGTTCGCCACCAGTCCAGCAGCAAGGGTTTTCCCAAAAACAGCAGGCCGCAAAGCAATAGCGGTAGCAGTATGGCTTGCATCAGGAGGTAAGGTGTAACGGCCAGCGCAGTGATGGCCCGATGCGGCCTCACCTTCACGTGCCGCGCCCTGGCAGATTTGGCGGCAGCGAATGCCGCGTGAAACAGATGGTCATGCTCGCCTGCTTCGTCGGCGATGGAGAAAGATTTTGAGCTCATGCCAGACTTTCAAAAATCATGAAAAATGCCGACTGTAAATCCGGTACGTACATACAGCGGGTTTTTGTAGCGGTTGATGCCCGTCAACACGCCAGTGCGCGGGGAAAACCAATGGCGCCAGACAAGGCTGGCCTCATCACTCTTGAAGTTGACGAGCTGGCTAGCTACTGCAGTGGTCAGATAGCCTTCGCCACCCCAGCCGTAGCGCCCTGTCACCAAGTCCTGCTTGTTGCGGCCCCAGGTCGCCGCCACAAACTGCTGCTGGGTCCGGATTGCGCCGGGGTTACTGCTGTTCATGCGTACGCCCCCTTCCAGTATCCAGGGTGCCTGGAAGTAATACACCAGCCCAAGGGACAAGCTGTTGTCGGTATGTCCGTCAGGCGCGTTGTAACGGCCCACGCCAATCGAGCCAACCAGGTTGCGATCCGGTAAAAATTTCCGGAACAGCGTGGCATCAGCCCGAAACCGCGGCAAATAAAAGGCACCGTCACCAGCCCCCAGCGCGAGTGATGCAAACCAGTCTTCATTGAACGTGTAGGTGTCGCTGATGCCAAGGTATGCACCATCCTTGTTGAAGCGCCTTAGCGCTGAAACTTCGCCTTGCAAGACATGCCCTGGCAGGCCATAGGCGCCGCGCAGAGTCAACTCGCGCCAGGGGCCATAGCCATTAGTCAGGCTTTGCCCGCCGGCGCTCAACTCTAAACTGCGCAGCTCCTCACCTTGCGGTTGCAGGGGCAAGGCGGTGTATGCCCGCGGTTGCTCGGGGCTCAAGGTCTGCGCAAAGCTCGCTATCGGAGTAGACAGACCCACCAGCGTCAAGGCCAGCACCAGCGTTTTTTTAAACAAGATTGTGTGATTCATTTTTTTCTCTTCACGTCTTTGAGACGGTTATGCACATGCCGTGCTGTTGCCGACTGCTTTTACGCCCTTGGCCGCCAATAATTGATAGGACACCTCATCGGTCACGGCCCAACGCGAGGAATGACGCATGGGGCTGACTTTTCGCAGCCAGCAGCCAGCGCTTTCCGGGTCTTTTTGCCGCTCTGCAAGGACGGCCACAATACCCCATGGGTAGTCGGTATCTGACTGCCGCAGCCAGTCAGCGCGGTGTGCATTCATCCAGCTTTTGTAATAGGTCTTCTCAGAAATCGGTGAGTCTCGAAAGAGCGGAAAGTCCAGCAACAGCGGAAAAACCTGCGCCACATGATCCGGATAGAACACCGGCTTTTCCGACCGCTGCTCAAGCTGCGTTGAGACCAGAAAGCGCTTGTTGACAGGGTCCCAGAACGTGGCACGAATGGCTTGCGCCAACTTGGCCGCCTCGCTTGACGAGCCCGGTTTTTTAAGATGCGCCTTGAGCGACCAGACCTCCAGGTTGTCCATGAAAAGGCCGTGCAGGTAAACCGGCGATACCATGTAAACCCCACGCGAGGGCTGATAAAGGTGATCAAGCGATACCTTGGCTATGGCATAGCTCTTTTGCCACACGGCGTTTTTTGCAAGGTTGTCGGGCATGGTGTCCAGCAGCTTCATCCAAAGAGCCAACAAGGAGTCGTCCGCATCTGCCGTCTTGCACGATGCCCACAGCTTGTCGGTACCCCGGCAAAATCGGTCGAAGGTGCCATCCGGCTTTTGCCTTGGCACCAGCCAGTCGGCAAATTTCGCGGCCACTACAGAGATGTCCATGCCGCCGTCGTGTGCCAGCAGCAGAGCCTGCATGGCGAAATACGGGTCAGTTGAATCACCGCCATGCAGGACAGTAATGGCACCGGCATCATCGGCATACCCGGCAAGATCAAGGCGTGAGGCGGCACTCGCCGAAGTCAAAAGTGCTATTTGCAGAAGCAATACACCCAGCAACGACACTATGAAACGATTTGAAAATTTCATGCGGGCTTCACCATGCCAATGTCGTGCGCCCAAATAGCACCATGAACAGTCACACCGTCTTCGACAATGATGTTCGCTGCGCTGATCGTCGTCTGCAACTCAGGCAGTCCGATCACGCAGTCTGCCCCTATGAGAATATCGGTTTCTGAAATCACCGGGCCCACTGCACGCGCCTTGCTGAAAAAGTAGATGCGTTTTTCACAGGTGACAGCCCCATGCACAGCAGCGCGACGGCCAACGCTGATGCCGCCCCTGGCCTTGATATCGCCATCCACCACCGTACCTGCGCCTATGCTCAAAAACCCCGTCACCACCAGCGAGCCCTTGTACGCACTGTCTGCCGCAAGTGCGCAGTCCCCACGAACAATAAAAAGCAGCGGCGTCTGCTGTACGGCTCCAGGCAAATCTGCATAGCTGGCGGGGCTTGGTGCGAGTGCTGTTTCAGTTTCCGAATCGATGCCCGGTGCACCAAAAAATACCGAAGGCGCATGAACCCGTTCAAACCATGTCTCGGTGCCGAGGCGGATGTAGCCGCCTGCCGATACCCGTCTGAGCGTTGCGCTGCCTTGCCCCACGGCCAGCGCACCATCGGCGTGCATCCAGTCACGAACTTCACTTTGCGCGCCCAACCTGATGTCGCCGGTTGCATACACTGCAGGGAAGCTGCACTCACTACCCGCCACAAGATTGCCTTCAACAAAGAGTTGCTGGCCGCTACGAATGGAAGACCGGGTAATGATGTCGGTTCGGGCTATGAGTCGCTTCTTTGTCTTGCCCCAATCCATCTTTTCAACCGGGTCCGTTACAAAAGCGAATTCTTCATAGCCAGTAGATTTACCGGTGCCACTTTTTGCGGCGACATCTGCGCGCATCCTGCGGGCGAAATGATCAATATCGCTGGTGTAGTTGGCTGAAATAGGCAAAGCCTCAAAATCAGTGGGTCGACGCCACTCCAGGTATGCCGGCACAAACGGCAAAAGCAACACCAAGAGAGAGATCAGGCCAAACGCCACGTATGTCATGTAGCCGGGCATCATGGCTTTGCAACTCCACCGATAGCCTGGTGCCCGTTTTCATTCCTGGTTTCACCACGATAGCGGATGGTCTTGTCCCAAACCATTTCACGCTTTAACAGGCGATCCATGATCAAGCTGTACACCGCACCCGAGATGACGAACAAGCTGACCAGAAATCCCAGCATGTTGAACGGCAGCAACCTCAGGCGTCGACGGTTACCGTCAATCAGCACGGCAACCACAATTTCAAAAAACGCTGCAAAGTTGCCCAGAGTTCCGTAGATCATTAAGGCGAATACAGGAATGAGTTGTGACAGAAGAGAACCCGCATTTAGAAAATACAGCCCCAGCGCAAGCCCCCATCCCAGCAGCATGAGTAACGGCACGACAAATACAAACAGCAGCAATAGCCCGTCAATGCGCTGGCCCGCTGTCAGGTAATCGCTGCGTGCAAACTGCCACCAGTAGCGCGCCATCACCTGGTTGTGCCCCTTGGCCCAACGCGTGACCTGCTTGACGCGTACGCCCCACTCTTCGGGTACTTCTTCATAACACTCAGAACGATTGGTGTAGACGGTTTTCCAGCCATTGAACATGAGCCGGTAAGTGATGTCGGTATCTTCTGCCAGCGTGTCGTCATGCCAGCCGCCAACAGCCTGAACAGCGGACAGGCGCACGCCGCCAACCGTGCCACCGTATTGCGGCAGCAAATTCATGTTCATGCGCGCCTGCTGGTCTACCTGGTAGCCTGCAGAGCGTTCCAGATCGAGAAGGCGCGTCAGCAGGTTGGCACCGCTGTTGACGGGCACGACACGTCCCATGACGGCCCCGACTTCCGGGTCAAAGAACGGTGCGGTGAGCTGCTTTAGCAAACCACGGCCAGGCGTGTAGTCAGCATCGAAAATGATGGCGATGTCACCGCTGGCCAGGCCCAGGGCATCTTTGAGCGCCGCAGATTTACCGGCTTTGCCTGTGCTGCGATGGAATGGCGAAATCCGCGACGGATAGCGAGCCACATAGCTGTCAATGATGCTGCCTGTTGCGTCGCCAGAGCGGTCATTCACCGGGATGATCTTCAGTCGGTCTTCCGGATAGTCGGTGTTGAGCAGCGCCTCGATGCAGCCAGCAATCACCTTTTCTTCATTGTGCGCAGCAATAAACACCGTGATCATGGGCCAGGGTGCGACGGATACATCCATGTAAGGATGGCGTTGCACGCCTGTCAGCCGGTTCATGGTGAACATGAAATGCCGGATTCCGTACAGCACCATGATGACAACAATCACGAACAGCATGCAGGCCATGACGGCTGCCACCGGCTGGGCCTTGAAGGACGGTACCAAATCCAGAGTGGTCAGCGTGTTCACGCAGCAACCTCCACCAGCGGTTCGACCGTGTCCTGGGTATCGCCCACAAGGCTTTGCGCCAGCACCTGCACAATCTGTTTTGAAGCCGTACCGTCCCCGAACGGGTTGCCGGCCTGCGACATTTTTGCGTAGTGCGCATGGTCTTGCAGCAGTCGGGCAACTTCTTTTTCAATCACTGCACGCCCCGCACCAATCAGCAAAGCGCAGCCTGCGTCCACCGCCTCGGGCCGCTCGGTTTCTTCACGCAGCACCAGAACCGGAACACCAAAAGTAGGTGCTTCTTCCTGGAGGCCACCCGAGTCTGTCAGCACCAGCCATGCGTCAGCCAGCGCCTGCTGCATCTCTGTGTAGTCCAGCGGCGGCACCAGAGTGACGTTGTCAATGCCGCCCAAAATGGCATGCACAGGCGCCTGAATAACCGGATTCAGGTGTACCGGAAAAAGCACCTGAAGATCAGGCTGCGCACGCGCAATGCTGGCAATGGCCCGGCAGATTTCTGCCACGTCGTCACCCCAGTTTTCACGCCTGTGAATCGTCACCAGCAGGTGGCCGCGGCCGCTCACAGTACGCTTGACACCGCGATTCTCACAAGTCCATTGCTGTGCATCGACCACGGTGTTGCCGGTCAGATACGTAAGTTCGTCTGCAATTCCTTCGGCTTTAAGGGCTATCTGCGCGCGAGGCGTTGGATAAAAGTGAAACTGCGCGAGGCGACTGATCATCTGGCGTAAACCTTCTTCAGGAAAAGGTCGGGCCAGGTTGTAGGTACGAAGGCCTGCTTCCACATGCGCTACCGGCACGCGGTTGTAAAAAGCGGTGAGCGCGCCTAAAAATGCGCTCTCGGTATCGCCCTGCACCATCACCAGAGACCAGTCCCTGGATGCCATGACTGCGTCCAGTTGCTGCCTGCAGCCCGTGCTGAACTCCAGCAGGCTGCTGCCTGCACGTTCAAGGGAAATATCAGGCTTCACATCGAAGCATTCAAATATCTGGCTTGCCATGTCGCCATGCTGGCCGGTGTGCAGCCACGTCACGCTAGCCCAGTCGGTGGCTCGCAGAGCGTGATACACCGGGGCGAGTTTGATGATTTCGGGACGGGTACCAGATACGAGAAGAATGTTTTGCATTTTTTTAGGTGTGTTGCGATACGTTGCAAGGTGTATTTAATTGCCAGAGAAATGCTAAGGTCCGGTACTGCATCGATACCGGGGTAAAAGGCTTTCATACGAGTAGGACAACTTCTGACTTTTCTGCTGCTGCCCGGGCGCTAAATTCGACATGCAGGTATCTTTTACGTGGCAAGGTTCTTCCTGCTTTTATTCGCTTTGCCTTGCTTTTCGTTGCACTTCCCGACAACACTTCATTAGAGATCGGTCCGTTTCCAATGCAGCCCGTTTCCCCTTCGGCATTTACGCAAGACAGTGCCTTCTCAGCACTTGACTGCGAAGGGCAGGATGCCCATGAACAACTACTGCTGCTACAGGCCAGCATCCAGCGCCTTAACGATATCGTCGTCATCACAGATGCTGGCCTTAACGATGGCAAAGGGCCACGAATCGTATTTGTCAATGATGCGTTTGAGCGCCAGACTGGCTACAGTCGCGGCGAGGTGCTGGGAAAAACGCCGCACATGCTGCACGGCAGGCAAACCCAGCGATCAGAGCTGATACGCATAGAGAAGCAAGTACAAGCCGGGAAGTCGGTGCGCTCTGAACTCATCCATTACAAGAAAAATGGCGAGGTGTTCTGGCTGGAACTGGAGATTGTGCCGGTTGACTACTTCGATCGGGGGCTTACCCACTGGGTATCAGTGGCCCGCGATATCACCGAGCGAAAAGCGTCAGAGGACGAGATCGAACATCTGGCTTTCTTTGACGCGCTGACCCAGTTACCCAACCGCCAGTTGCTGATGGATCGGCTTGAATACGCATTGCTCCAGCGTGAAGGTGTGGATGAGCTTGGCGCGCTGATGTTTATCGACCTTGACAATTTCAAGAGTCTCAACGACACACTGGGTCACTCAAAAGGCGACTTGCTGTTACAGCAGGTCGCCAGCCGGCTGAGCGGCTGCATCCGCTTTAGCGATACCGTGGCCAGACTGGGTGGTGACGAGTTTGTGGTGATGCTGGAAAACCTTGGTCGCGATGCTGAAATGGCAAAGACCCGGGCCATCATCGTCGCCGAGAAAATACTTGTGGCGCTTAGTGAGCCGTACGACCTGACCGGCTACCAACACCACAGTACCTGCAGCATAGGCATCACCTTCTTCGGCAGGCACCGCGAACAGATTGGCGATCTGCTCAAGCAGGCTGATCTGGCGATGTACCAGGCGAAGGCATCAGGCCGCAACACCCTGTGCTTTTTCGACCCGGCGATGCAGGCTTTGGCAATCGCCAATGCGGCCCTTAATTCCGAGCTCCGGCAGGGCCTGCGGCAGCAACAGTTTGTGCTGCACTACCAACCCCAGGTGGGTGGCGATGGCAAAATGTTCGGCGTGGAAGCACTGGTGCGGTGGCTTCATCCGCAGCGCGGCTTGGTGATGCCCGATGAATTTATTGCCCAGGCCGAGGAAAGCGGGCTCATCCTGCCGCTTGGCCAATGGGTTCTGATGACAGCCTGCGCGCAGCTCGCCGTTTGGGCGAAGCGGCCTGAGACAGCCAAACTCAATCTTGCAGTCAATGTCAGCGTGCGCCAATTCAGGCATCCCGAATTTGTTGACATGGTGATGCGTGCGATCAACGACACCGGCATCTCTGCCCATCACCTGAAGCTTGAACTGACTGAAAGCCTGCTGGCCACTGGCATGGAAGTCACGATTGCCAAGATGAGCCTGCTCAAACAGGCTGGTGTCACTTTGTCGATAGATGACTTTGGTATGGGCTATTCAGCGCTGTCGTACTTGAAGTACCTGCCGCTGGACCAATTGAAAGTTGACCGGACTTTTGTCAAAGACATACTGACCGACCCCAACGACGCCGCCATCGCAAGGACCATTATTGGACTGGCCCAAAGTCTTGGCTTGGGCGTTGTAGCCGAAGGTGTTGAAACCGAAGGCCAGCGCGACCTGCTCGCCCGGTTTGGCTGCGAGTGCTACCAGGGTTACCTGTTTTGCAGGGCACTTCCCATAGATGAGCTGGAGATATTCATGGAGGGAATTGCCTTGTAATCGCACCTACCACTATGCTTCCAGCTGAAGGTCTACTTATTTTCTGCTCATAATCGGGCAACTATATGTACATGGGAGTGGCGGTGTCATCAGAGTTTGTTGTCTTGTTGCTTGTCCTTTTGGCGGCGTTGGCGTTTGCGGCGTACAGCCTTCGCAAGCGCCAGCGCAAAGGCAAAGCAGAAGCGCTGAAAAAAACCACCGGGAAAAAAGTTGAACACACCGACTTCAAAGTCAGCTTCGTTCAACCCGAATACACCTGGAGCGGCAACTCGATTGGCGATTTGCCAGTCAAAACCCTGACTTACAACCAGTACGAATGCCTTGAAGATGCTCGCTATGGTTTTGAAATTGTCGGAGTGAAGCCTACTGAGCGCCACCTGCCCCAGCCGCACAAAACCCGGGCTCACGGCCTGAAAACCGTGGCCTCCCTGACCAAACATGGCTTTCTGGGCATGGCCCACGAAGGCCGCTACGTCATCACTGACCTTGGGCTCAACGCGCTGGAAAGTTGCAGCGTGCGCTACTGAAAATCCGAAAAACGCTCTTTTTTTTATAGCTATTCACGCCCGTATTTATTGGACTAGAGCCTCTTTTGGTGGGCTAAAACGACACCTCAAGTGCTCCAGAATCGCAAATGCGGAAAAAGATATGCTTGACCTTACGCAACCTTGAAGGAATACCGATGAAAGCCAAATTAGCCATCATCTGCGGCGTGCTGCTGCTGGGGGTATGCAGCCTGCCTCTGCGTGCAGCCGAAGTCGGCACGACTGATACAGAAATACGCATCGGCCAGTTCGCGGCCCTCACTGGCCCCGCTGCCGAGCTGGGCAAACGGATGCAACTGGGCATTCTGGCGCACTTTACGGCCGTCAATGCAGCCGGCGGCATCAATGGCCGTACCCTCAAACTGATCTCGCGCGACGATGGTTATGAGCCTGAAAAAGCCGTGGTCGCCGTCAAGGCCCTGATTGAAGAGGACAAGGTATTTGCGCTGATTGGCTCGGTCGGTACGCCAACGACGCTGGCAGCGGTGCCCGCCATCAATGCAGCGGGTATTCCGCTGATCGGCCCGTTCACCGGAGCGCAGGCTCTTCGCGAACCTTTCAACCGCAATCTTTTCCATGTGCGTGCCAGCTACTACGACGAAACAGAGCGCATCGTCCAGCATCTCAGTACCGTGGGCATCACCAAAATTGCGGTGTTCTACCAGAACGACTCTTACGGCAAGGCCGGTCTTGAAGGCGTGATGCGGGCACTGACCAAGCGCAACCTCAAGCCTGCCGCCACCGTGACGGTAGAGCGCAACAGCGTGGATGTTGCCGGGCCTCTGGCAGAAATTCTCAAGGTCTCACCCGAGGCGGTGATTCAAATCAGCGCCTACAAGTCATGCGCCGCACTCATCAAGCAGGCCAGGGCCAAATCTTACGGTGGACAGTTTTTCAATGTGAGCTTTGTCGGCTCGAAAGCGCTGGCCGAAGAGCTTGGTAGTGTCAGTACCGGCGTGAGTATTTCCCAGGTTGTACCCTTCCCCTACATTCCATCGTCAGCCGTCGTGCGCGAGTACCAGCAGCGCATGACCGAGGCCGGCAACAAGGAGTTTGACTTTTCCAGCATGGAAGGCTTTTTGGCCGCAAAAGTGTTTACCGAAGGGTTGCGCCGAGCGGGGACAAAAAACTTGAGCCGTGACAGCTTGATAACCGCACTGGAATCACTACGCGACTACAACATGGGTGGATTCAGCGTGAACTACAGTGCCAAAAGCCACGAAGGTTCACGCTATACCGACATGACCATCATTGGGCGTGGCGGCAAGTTCATGCGCTAACGAATCAGGACTGCCAGGAGTTGCCATGAGTTCAAGCCGTTTTTTTGCGTTCACCAGAGCTAACGCAGCTACCGGTACGGCCCTGCTGCTCCTTGCCGCGCTGCCAGCACATGCCAAAACCATGAAGCCGGGCCTTTGGGAAGTCAACAACAAGCTGGGCGGCAGCCCCGACATGGACAAGGCCATGGCCCAAATGCAGGAGCAGATGGCCAATCTGTCACCTTCGCAACGCAAGGCGATGGAAGACATGCTGGCCGCACAGGGGGTGGGCTTGTCAGGTGCGTCTGGCGACGGCATGATTGCCAAAATCTGCATCACCAAAGAAATGGCCGCCAGCAACCAGATGCCGGTGCAGCAGCAGGGCAGTTGCACCACAACCACCAGCGACAAGACCGCTTCCTCCATGAAGATGAAATTCGTCTGTACCAACCCGCCATCCAGCGGCGAAGGGCGGTTCACCTTCGCTGATGACACCGCCTACACCATGAAGATGGTTGTCAACAGTGCGACGCAGGGCGTACCCAAAAACACCACCCTGGACACCTCAGGCAAATGGCTGACCAGCGACTGTGGTGCCGTCAAGCCGATGGTGCTGCCGAAGTAATCTAGCGTTGGCCGAAGATAGCCGTCCCCACCCGCACCATCGTGCTGCCCGAATGAATCGCGGCTTCGAGGTCCGCCGTCATGCCGATCGAGAGGGTATCCAGGGGTTCAGGCAGCTCGCCTGATGCGTTAATTTGGTCAAAAAGGTCTTTAGCCTTTTGATGTGAAGCGCAGGCAGCTACAAAGTCAACAGCGGGTTCAGGTATCGACATGAGCCCGCGCAGGCGCAGGCGCGGCAGTTTTGAAACCTCCAGCGCCAGCGCCATGAGATCTTGCGGCGCAACCCCCGATTTGTTGGCACCACCGTCGATGTTGACCTGCAGGCAAACTTGCAGCGGCGGTAATCCTGGCGGGCGCTGCTCGCTCAGACGCTGGGCAATCTTGAGGCGGTCAACTGACTGCACCCAGTCAAAGTGTTCGGCCACCAGCCTGGTTTTATTGCTCTGCACGGGGCCTATGCAGTGCCATTCGAGCTGCATCGCCGGCAAGTTGCTCACTGCGATGATCTTTTCAACGCCTTCGGCAATGTAGTTCTCGCCAAACGCGCGTTGCCCGTCCGCTGCCGCGTCCACCACGGCTTCAGGGGGAAACGTCTTGGACACTGCCAGCAAGCGCACGCTTGCGGGATTGCGGCCCGCAGCCACACAGGCGGTAGTGATGCGGTCACGGACTTGCTGGAGCTTACGCACTATCATGGTCATAATCCGACTGTAGGGGTTATTGGGGTCAGACGCCAATTTCATTGTGATGCAGAGCATCGCAACCAGCGGGCGTGCCAAAGGCACGATGAATTTGGACTCTGACCCCAATGACCCTACGTCGCCTCGTTTTTAAGGATTCCCCGGGATGGACATTACCCAGCTGCTGGCTTTTAGCGTCAAAAACAAGGCATCCGACCTGCATTTGTCGGCAGGTTTGCCGCCCATGATCCGCGTACACGGCGACGTTCGCCGCATCAACGTTGACCCGCTGGACCATAAGCAGGTTCATGCCATGGTGTACGACATCATGAACGACACCCAGCGCAAGAACTACGAAGAGTTTCTCGAGGTTGATTTCTCGTTCGAGATTGATGGCTTGGCGCGCTTTCGCGTGAATGCCTTCAACCACAACCGTGGCGCGGGTGCGGTGCTGCGTACCATTCCGTCCAAAATCCTGACGCTGGAGCAGCTCAATGCGCCCAAGATTTTTGGCGAACTGGCCATGAAGCCACGCGGCATGGTGCTGGTCACCGGCCCCACCGGTTCGGGCAAGTCCACCACGCTGGCGGCCATGGTCAACTACCTGAACGAAAACGAGTACGGTCACATTCTCACTGTGGAAGACCCTATCGAGTTTGTGCATGAGTCTAAAAAATGCCTGATTAACCAACGCGAGGTTGGGCCGCACACATTGAGCTTTAACGCCGCTCTCAAATCCGCCCTGCGCGAAGACCCGGACGCGATTCTGGTCGGTGAAATGCGCGATTTGGAGACCATTCGCTTGGCCATGTCAGCTGCCGAAACCGGCCACCTGGTGTTCGGCACGCTGCACACGTCCAGCGCCGCCAAAACCGTTGACCGGATCATTGATGTCTTCCCCGCGGAAGAAAAGGAAATGATCCGCTCGATGTTGTCCGAATCATTGCAGGCTGTTATCTCGCAAACGTTGTGCAAAACCAAAGACGGCGCGGGCCGCGTGGCTGCCCACGAGATCATGCTGGGCACCAGCGCCATCCGCAATCTGATTCGTGAAGCCAAGGTGGCACAGATGTATTCATCGATCCAGACCGGCAACAGCGTAGGTATGCAGACGCTGGACCAAAACCTGACGGATCTGGTCAAGCGCAATATCATCTCGGCAAGTGAAGCGCGCGGCAAAGCAAAAATCCCCGACAACTTCCCCGGCTGAATGTGGCCGCCACGCTTGTCACATTTTTGAATCTCTTTATTAACCATAGGACAGCCCGATCAAAAGCGACGGGCCGTTTGAAAGGAGGCGTTCATGGAACGCGACCAGGCCAGTAAATTCATCAATGATCTGCTTAAGCTGATGATCAGCCGCAACGGCAGTGACCTGTTCATCACGGGCGACTTTCCACCGGCGATGAAGGTGGACGGCAAGGTCACCAAAGTGTCGCCGCAACCGCTCAATGCCGGACACACCCTGGCCCTGGCACGCGCCATCATGAACGACAAGCAGGCTGCGGAGTTCGAGCGCACCAAGGAATGCAACTTCGCGATCTCGCCGCCAAGCGTTGGCCGCTTTCGGGTCAACGCATTCATCCAGCAGGGTAAGGTCGGCATGGTGATGCGGGTGATTCCTGCGCAGTTGCCGACCATTGATGGCCTGGGTGTGCCGCAGGTGCTGAAAGAAGTAGTGATGGCCAAGCGCGGCCTGACCATTTTGGTAGGTGCCACAGGCTCTGGTAAATCAACCACGCTGGCCGCCATGGTCGACTGGCGCAACGAGCAGTCCTACGGCCACATCATCACAATTGAAGACCCGGTCGAATTTGTACATGCGCACAAAAACTGCGTCATCACCCAGCGTGAAGTGGGACTGGACACCGACAGCTGGGAGGCTGCACTTAAAAACACGCTGCGACAAGCGCCGGATGTGATTTTGATGGGCGAGGTACGTGACCGTGAAACCATGGAACACGCGATTGCCTTTGCCGAGACAGGCCACCTCTGCCTGTGTACTCTGCACGCCAATAGCGCCAATCAGGCGCTGGACCGTATCATCAACTTCTTTCCCGAAGAACGCCGGTCGCAGTTGTTGATGGACTTGTCGCTCAACCTCAAAGCCATGGTCTCGCAGCGCCTGATTCCCAAGCAGGACGGCAAAGGCCGCGCGGCCGTGGTGGAGGTGATGCTCAACACGCCGCTGATTTCTGATTTGATCTTCAAGGGTGATGTCTCCGAGATCAAGGAGATCATGAAGAAAAGCCGCAACCTCGGCATGCAGACTTTTGACCAGGCGCTGTTTGATGCATTTGAAACCAGCATGATTACTTACGAAGATGCGCTGCGCAATGCCGATTCGGTCAATGATTTGCGGTTGCAGATCAAACTTAATTCGCAGCGCGCGAAATCCGTGGATCTGGCGGCAGGTACCGAGAGCTTCGCCATCGTCTAAATGCCAGCCTGTTACAGACTTTTAATCACATCATGCCCAGTACCAACTCCACCAATCCCAAAACCTACGAGCCATCAACACCGTATAAAGTTGCCTTTCTCGGCCTCGGTGTGATGGGCTATCCGATGGCCGCTCACCTGTCGCTGGCTGGCCATCAGGTCAGTGTCTACAACCGTACTGCTACTAAATCAATAGCGTTTTGCGCCGAATTTAAAGGTGCTACGCATGGCCTGACACCCAAAGCTGCGGCTGCAAATGCAGACATGGTGTTCTGCTGTGTCGGCAATGACGACGATTTGCGCTCGGTTGTGTTGGGCCCGGATGGCGCGTTTGCAGGCATGAAACCGGGAGCGATTTTTATCGACCACACCACGGCATCGGCAACCATAGCGCGCGAGCTCTACGCTGCCGCAAAAAAACTCGGCCTGCAGTTTGTCGATGCGCCGGTATCGGGCGGTCAGGCTGGCGCGCAAAATGGAGCACTCACCGTGATGTGCGGTGGCGATGCGGCGGCTTTTGAAGCCGCCCGTCCAGTCGGCATGGCTTTTTCAAAAGCCTTCACGTTGATGGGTAAGAGCGGCGCAGGCCAGCTCACCAAGATGGTCAACCAGATCTGCATTGCCGGGCTGGTACAGGGCCTCAGTGAAGCAATTGCCTTTGGCCAGAAAGCTGGACTCGACGTAAACCAGGTGCTGGACGTGATTGGCAAGGGCGCAGCGCAGAGCTGGCAACTGGATAACCGCGGCAAAACCATGGTCGCTGATAAATTTGACTTTGGTTTTGCAGTTGACTGGATGCGCAAAGATCTGGGACTGGTGCTGGATGAGTCCAAACGCAACGGTGCTCGCCTGCCAGTCACAGCATTGGTAGACCAGTTCTACGCCGACGTACAGGCCATGGGCGGCCAGCGCTGGGACACGTCAAGCCTTATTAAACGACTGGCCTAGCTGCCCTGCGCTAGCCTCAATTCGATTGAGGCTTGGTACCCGCTGGCTGCGGTTTGGCAGGTGTTGGCAGCAAGCGTGCCAATTCATCTTCGCTAATCACCTCAAAAATACGCACGACTTTTTGTACGCCAGGCGTAGAGCGAACCACGTTGGTACCGCGATCTGCCTCGCGCTGGGTGACTCGACCCATCAGGTAAGTGGTGCCCCGCTCGGTCACCACCTTGAATGAGTTGGCAAACAAATCTGGTGCGTCAATCAACAGACTTTTTACGCGCCCAGTCACCAGTGCATCGGACGAACGCTGCGTCAGTGACGAATTACCCATCACTGCCAGCTCGTTGACGACACCCGACACGTTTTCAACCCGCGTAACGGTTTGCTCGACCAGTTCCTTGTCTTGCGCTGTCGGCACTTCGCCCGTCAGCAAAACCTGGCGGTTGTAGCTTGTCAGGTTGATGTGTGCGCGGTCACCAATATTGCTGCGGATGCGGCTGACACCGCGCAGCTCTATGCCCTCGTCTTCTAGCTGCGCGCCCGAGGTTCGCCTGTCGGTGGCCACCAGCGAACCGCCTGCCGCAGCACCGCCAATCAACAACGGTACGCAAGCTGTGAGTGTGCCTGATGCCAACGCGGAAGCGACCACTGCCAGGGCTAGCCGTCTGATTACAAATTTTTTCATGTCGAAGACTCCTGATCGCCAAGTAACTGGGTGTCCACACCATCGCAAATGCAGTGGAGGACGAGAAGATGCACTTCCTGGATGCGCGCGGTGCGCTCATGCGGCACGCAGATGTGGACATCGGTTTCGCGCAGCGCGTGGGTGATTTTTCCGCCGCTGCGGCCGGTCAGCGCCACCACTGTCATCTCGCGCTCATGCGCCGCTTCAATTGCGGCCAGCACGTTGGACGAATTGCCGCTGGTACTAAGTGCCAGCAGCACATCGCCCGCACCACCTAGCGCCCGCACCTGCTTTGAGAAAATGACATTGAAGTCGTAGTCGTTGGCAATTGCCGTGATGATTGAGCTGTCAGTCGTCAGCGCAATGGCGGCCAGCTCGGGCCGCTCGCGTTCATAGCGGCCTATAAATTCGGCTGCAAAGTGCTGTGCATCAGCCGCAGAGCCGCCATTGCCGCAGGCCAGTACCTTGCCACCACTGGTAACGCTGGCCAAAATAGCATGCACGGCCGCTGCGATGGGTTTGGACAATATCTGCGCTGCCTGGTACTTCAGGTCGGCACTGTCGATGAAGTGCTGTTCAATACGTTGTTCGAGCATGGGTCAATGATAGCGGGTCAAGATGGCCCATAACTCTGCCGGGATTGCGTCTGGTTACAAACACGCTAAGCCTTCTACGAGGCATCAAATGCCGAGCGCAGCCACTCAATGCTTGCGGCTTGTACAGCATCCGACCCGCCCTGCACCAGCACCACGTCAAAACGGCATGGCGGCGCACTAGCCAGCCGCATCAGGTAGTAACGGGCGGCAAAAATAATGCGCCGCTGTTTGACCGCGCCAATGCTTGCACCCGCGCCACCATGCGACTGGCCGGAGCGCTGGCGCACCTCTATAAACACCAGCGTGCCGTCTTTGTCACGCATGATGAGGTCTATCTCCCCACCACCCCGACCCGGTGTCCGATAATTGCGCTCTATCAGCTTGAGCCCGACATCAAACAGGTAGGCCAATGCCAAAGCCTCCGCTGCATCGCCGCGTTTTTTAGTTGTCGTCTTGGTGTTAGGCTGCACAACACCAGGCGAAACTTTCTCAACCTGTTTTCTGGAAAACCACATTGAACGCATCCTTCGAGCTGGCACTTGGCGCGGCAAAAGCTGCTGCCGGTATGCAGCATTATCCAGAAGGCACGCTATACGTCGTGGCTACGCCGATTGGCAACCTGGCCGACATCAGCCTGCGCGCCCTATATGTACTGCAACTGGCCAGCGTGATTGCCTGCGAAGACACCCGCCACTCGCAGGGTTTACTGCGCCAATACGGCATTGAAAAAACCCTGCTCGCGGTACATGAGCACAACGAGCTTGAAGCCGCTGTCGGCATCATCGAGCGCTTGATGCGCGGTGAGCGCGTCGCCTACATCAGCGATGCCGGTACGCCCGCCGTCAGCGACCCCGGTGCGCGGCTGGTTGCCGCCGTGCGCAACGCAGGCCTGACCGTGGTGCCAATGCCCGGCGCCAGCAGCGTGACCACAGCGCTCAGCGCAGCGGGTATTTCGGGTGCCTCGGGTTTTATCTTTGCCGGCTTTTTACCCAGCAAAGCCGGGGAGCGCGACCAGGCCGTTGCGGGCTTGACTGGTGAAGCACGCGCAGTCGTCATCATGGAAGCCCCGCACCGCATCGAGGCCTTGGCACAAGCCTTTGCACCGCTGGGCGAACGCTTCATCACCGTGTGCCGCGAGTTGACCAAACAGTTTGAAGAGATCGCCACCGTTGCGGCCCATGCCATGCCCGCCTGGCTGGCCGCCAATGCGCAGCGCACCCGTGGCGAGTTTGTGCTGGTGCTACACCCCGCCACGCGGGCATTGCCGCAAGACGACGGCCTGCGCGTACTGCAACTGCTGCTGGAGCAGCTGCCGCTTAAAACCGCCGTCAAGCTGGCGGCAGACATCACCGGCGCGTCGCGCAATGATTTGTACGACAGCGCCTTGAAGCTAAAGAAAGCAGAGGCGAAGTGAACCCCAACGCCGACAAGCTCTGGCCTGGCCCACGCTGGGCACTGGCGATGCTGCTCGCGCTGCTGGGTATGCTGGGGCCGTTTTCCATTGACACCTACATTCCGGCCTTCTCCGGCATTGCGCAATCACTGGGGGCAACGCCGGGCGAGATGCAGCAAACGCTGTCGAGCTACCTGTTCGGCTTTGCTTTCATGAACCTGTTTCATGGGGCTCTGGCTGACAGCTTTGGCCGCAGGCCGGTGGTGCTGTGGGGAATGGCGATTTTTACCGTGGCTTCTGCCGGGTGCGCCTTGTCGCAAACCATTGGACAACTGATTTTTTTCAGGGCACTACAGGGCCTGTCTACCGGTGCCGGCATCGTGGTGTCGCGCGCCGTGATACGCGACATGTTTCCACCAGCGCAGGCGCAGCAGGTGATGAGCCAGGTCACCATTTATTTTGGTGTAGCACCCGCCATTGCGCCCATCGTTGGCGGCTGGCTGCTGGTGCATACCGGCTGGCACAGCATCTTCTGGTTTCTGACTGGCGTTGGCGTGGTGCTGTGGGCGGCTAATTACCGCTTTTTACCCGAGACGCTGCACGTCACCCAACGCCAGCCGTTTGAGGTACGGCACTTGATGCGCGGCTACTGGCAGCTAGGCTCCAGCCCGCGCTTTTTGTTGCTGGCGCTGGCCAGTGGCGTGCCTTTTAACGGCATGTTTTTGTATGTGCTGTCAGCACCAGCTTTTTTGGGTGGCCTGTTGCACCTTGCACCGACCGAATTTTTCTGGTTCTTTTTGCTCACCATCAGCGGCATCATGTCGGGCGCGTGGCTCAGTGGGCGACTGGCCGGCAATATAGCGCCCAAGCAGCAGATTCGACACGGCTTTGTCATCATGCTGACGGTGTCACTTCTTAACCTGGTTGCCAATTGGCTGTTTGAGCCGCAGGTGTGGTGGGCGTTGATCCCGATCGGACTGTTTGCGTTTGGCTGGGCGCTGATGGTGCCGGTGGTCACGCTGCTGGTGCTGGACTTGTACCCCGAGCGGCGCGGCATGGCATCGTCATTGCAGGCCTTTATAGGGTCAGCCGCCAACGCCATCGTGGCTGGTGTGCTGGCCCCGTTAGTGATGCACTCAGCCCTTGGGCTGGCCAGTGCGTCACTGCTGATGATGTGCGTAGGCCTGCTGGCCTGGGTTTATCTGCACCACCGCTGGCCCGAGATAGGGCGGGCCATTTCCAGCAATGAGACGGTCAGTAATGTACTTTGAGAAACCCCCCACATACACCCATGAACGACCCCATCGACACACCACCACCGTTACCAGGCAAACCGAACATGAAGTTTCTGCTGGCACATCCGGCTAATTTCATCGCGCTGGGTTTTGGTTCGGGCCTCAGCCCCATCGCACCAGGCACTGCAGGAACGTTGTGGGCATGGCTGGCTTACCTGCTCTTGCTGCCACACTTGACCGCCATACAAATGGGCTGGTTGATTGCAGCATCGGCGCTGGTCG
>JBBRQQ010000007.1:0-68442 GCA_038226155.1 Burkholderiales bacterium | reverse complement strand
GCATCGCAAAGGCGCTGTATTGGCCGTACATTGCGATGTGTCAAACCCCGCTCAAGTGCAAAGGGCTATTGCAAAAGTTGATGCAGTGTTCGGCCGTATTGATGCACTGGTCAACAACGCAGGCATTGCAGTGTTCAAGCCTATTGGCGATACGACTTTTGAAGAGTGGCGCAGCGTTTTGAGCGTGAATCTCGACGGCGCGTTTTTATGCAGCCAGGCCTGCGTGCCTATCATGCGGCGTACCAGCGCTCAAGACGGCGGTGCGATTGTCAATATCGCATCCATCTCCGGCCTGCGTGCCAGCACGCTGCGCGTGGCCTACGGCACCAGCAAAGCCGCCATCATCCAGCTCACCAAACAGCAGGCAGTAGAGCTGGGTACCGTAGGCATTCGCGCCAACGTGGTGGCCCCCGGCCCGGTGGACACCGAGATGGCCAAGCTGGTACACAGCGTAGCGATTCGTTCCGACTACCACGACGTGATTCCATTGAACCGCTACGGCACAGTAGAAGAAATAGCCGCCAGCGTGGGCTTCTTATGCAGCCCGGCTGCCAGCTACGTCAACGGGCAGGTGCTGGCAGTGGATGGCGGGTTTGAGTCGGCAGGTGTGGGCTTGCCTACGCTGCGGAAGAGTCAGGGGTGAGGTGTGAGGTGTGAGGTGTGAGGTGTGAGGTGTGATGAGGCTTGACAGTGTTGGCCTCTACAGGTGTGCGCATCGCCAGGGTCATGTGTACGGCGAGCCGTCTTTGTGGACAAACTGCCACTTGCCGTGGACTTGCATCGCCTTCAGATCGTCATCGGGATAGCTGCCTTCATCTCCCGGTGTTCTGTCTCCAACTTCAAGGTATAAAACTTCTGCGGCTGTCTCATTGATCAGGTGGTGAGCATTGCCATTGCCAGCCTTGAACCCCGCACACATTCCCGGCGAAAGCTGCATAAAACCTTCGTCAGTGTAAAGAACAGGGTGCCCTTGCAAGATATAGATGAACTCGTCTTGCTTCGTGTGGGCGTGTCGGAGCGCAGACATCGCCTTTGGCGCTAGGCGCGTGAGGTTGACTCCAAAATTCGTGAGACCAAACAGGTCACCCAGAGTGCGTTTTTCCCTTCCGGCCATTTTGGAGGCGAACGGTTCGGGGTAGTTCGAGGGTTTGGTTCGGGCTGGTGTCGCAGATGCCGACACAGCGACTGGCTTGCTAACTTCTGGCATCTAAACCTCGCAGGCTTTTGTTGGGTACGGGCTAACGTAGCGTGTGACGCAAAATCCAAAGCCTAGTCTATGACGCTTCGGTACGAACTATCCACAAAGTTTCCCCAAAAGTAGCCTTTCAAATCAACTCAAATGCTTGCCCACAATCCCGGCCAGCTCAAACATCGTCACCTGCGGCTTGCCGAAGACAGATAGCAGTTTGCCGTCGGCGTTGATGTTGCGCTTGTTGGTTGCGTCTTGCAGTTTTTCGGCCTTGATGTAGTCCCACAGCTTTTTAATCACTTGCGTGCGGGCTACTGGCTCGTTGCCTATCACTGCTGCCAGTGCGTCGCTCGGTTTGAGTCCTGAGCCGGGCTTGGCTACGCGGGCTACTTTTGGTTTCGCAGTTTTTGAAGCGGGTGTTTTTTTGGCTGCGACTTTCTTCGCCGCTACTTTTTTTGCAGCGGGGCCAGCGGTTTTGACGGCTACCGTTTTGCCGAATGGTGTTTTCACCGTGCCGGTTTTTGATGCTGCGGGTTTGCGTGGCGGAAACTTTGAGGGCGCGAATTCAAAGTTGACCTTGTCGGCCTCTTTGTCCCACGCCAGCATGGCCTTGAAGGGGCGGCGGGTACGCATGGATACGAACTTGTCCAGTAAATCTGTCTTGCCGGTTTCCAGCAGCTTGTGCATTTGCTCGCGTTCAATCGGCTGCTGCAAGATCACCTGGCCGGTTTTGAAGTTGCAGCTGGGCGTGGGTTGCCCGGTGGTGGGTACTGATTTTTCGCAGACGTAATTTTTGCCGAACTCAAAAACGCGTGCTGTGCAACGCGGGCAGGGGCCAAGCGACTGCTGTGCGCTGAAGTCAACTATCTCGCCGGTCTCGGCGTTTTTGTCGTCACCAAAGTCAAACTCAAGCTTGTAGTTTTTCGTTTCTTCGTCAAACTTGATGACCATCTCGGCAGTGAAGGGCCAGCCTGCTTTAGATCTAAACCCGTCGAGAGGGCCAATCTTTTTATCGCGCAAAAATTGTTCGACCTCGGCCACTTCAAAGGTACGGCCTGCTGGCGTTTTGCCAAAGCTGAAGCCGCAACCATCTTCACCCGTTTTTCCCACGCAGGTGTACCGGCGGTAGTTTTCCTTGACGATGCCGCCGCAGTTGGGACAGGGCGCGGTGAGGGTGGCGTAGTCGCCCGGAATGGTGTCTTTGTCGTATCCCTTGGCCTTGGCGACCATGCGCTCGGTCATGGCGGCGATCTCGGCCATAAAGGTCTCACGGCTCAATTTGCCGTGCTCCATTTGCGCAAGCTTGAACTCCCAGTCACCTGTGAGTTCAGCTTTTGAAAGCTCCTGCACATCCAGCCCGCGCAACAAGGTCATCAACTGAAACGCCTTGGCTGTCGGGATCAGCTCGCGGCCTTCGCGCAGCATGTATTTTTCACTCAGCAAACCCTCAATGGTGGCGGCGCGGGTTGCTGGTGTGCCCAGACCTTTTTCCTGCATGGCTTCGCGCAACTCGTCGTCGTCAATCGTCCTGCCTGCGCCTTCCATCGCGCCGAGTAAGGTGGCTTCTGAGTAGCGAGCCGGTGGCCTTGTTTTGAGGCCCTTGGCTTCAACAACTTCGGCACGTACCATTTCACCGGGTTTAACGGCCACCAATGTTTTGGCATCTTCCTTATCGGTGTTTTCGTCTTCAGCTTCCTTGCCGTAAATGGCCAGCCAGCCGGGCTTGACGAGTACTTTGCCTTCGGTTTTAAAGCTATGTCCGACCGCCATAGAGATGCGCGTCGTCACCATGTATTCAGCGCTTGGGTAAAACACCGCCATGAAGCGCTTGACCACCAGGTCGTATAGTTTTTGCTCAGCTTCGCTCAAACCGCTGGGTGCTTGTAGCGTGGGGATGATGGCAAAGTGATCGCTCACCTTGGCATTGTCAAAAATGCGTTTGTTGGGCTTGATGTAATTGCCCTTGATGGCCAGCGCCGCGTGTGGTGCAAGGTGGCGCATACCGCTGTCGGCCAGCATTTCGAAAGTCTTTTTAACCACGGGCAAATAGTCTTCGGGCAGCGCACGCGAGTCGGTGCGCGGGTAGGTCAGCGCCTTGTGGCGTTCGTACAGGCTTTGCGCAATCGACAGCGTGGTCTTGGCCGAGAAACCAAACTTGCCATTGGCTTCGCGCTGTAGCGACGTCAAATCAAACAACTGGCCTGCGGCCTGCGTGGTGGGCTTGCTTTCTTCCGTCACAGTGGCCGACTTGCCGCGCACGGCCTCGGCGATGGCACGGGCTTCTTTTTCTGACCAGAGGCGGTCGGCCTTCAGTTCGGCATCGGGCTCGGCATTGTCAGCATTGGCGGCGGCTTTTTTCCATTTCGGGTCAAACCACTTGGCGGGGTATTCGCCGGCTTCGGCCAAAAAGCTTGCGTGAATTTCCCAATAATTGCGGCTGACAAAATTGCGGATTTTTTCTTCACGTTCCACCACCACTGACAGCGTAGGAGTTTGCACGCGGCCCACGGTGGTTAAAAAGAAACCGCCATCGCGCGAGTTAAACGCCGTCATGGCGCGCGTGCCGTTGATGCCGACCATCCAGTCGGCCTCAGAGCGCGAGCGCGCTGCATCGGCCAGGCCCTGCATTTGTTTTTCGGTGCGCAGGCTTTCAAAGCCGTCGCGTATGGCGGCGGGTGTCATCGACTGCAGCCACAGCCGTTTGACGGGGTGTTTGCTTTTGGCGTACTGCTGTATCAACCTGAAAATCAGCTCGCCCTCACGCCCCGCGTCACAGGCGTTGACGATGTCGCCCACGTCTTTGCGCTTGGTCAGCTTGACGATGGCGTTCAGCCGCGTCTTGGTTTTGTCCATCGGTTTCAAGTCAAAGTAGGGCGGCAGCACGGGCAGGTTGGCAAAGCTCCACTTGCCGCGTTTGACATCAAACTCTTCAGGTGCCTGTATCTCGACCAGGTGGCCGACGGCTGAGGTGACAACATAGGTGTCGCTCTCAAAGTACTCGTCGTGCTTCTCAAACTTGCCCGCTGTGGGTGTGATGGCACGAACGATGTCCTGCGCGACCGAGGGCTTTTCTGCAATGACCAGAGTTTTCATATGTACTTCTTCAAACCTTCAATATCTTCAGGGAACATTTCCCCGGCTTCTGCAAAGACGACTTTGCCTTCCCGTCCCTTGACCTTGAGCACCACCAGCACCGGCAACCCGGCGGGCTTGGGTAGCGATTTGGCGACCTCGCTGGTGAGCATGGCGGCGGGAAAGCTGTAATTCTTGGCCTTTATGTAGGCACTGGCTGCAGCCGGTTTGGTGTCGATCGACAGCGCCAAAACCGACAGTCCCTTGTCTTTCCAGGCGCGCCACAACGCTTCTATATGGGGTGACTGGACGGCACAAAAAGGGCACCAGCTGGCCCACCAGTACACCACAAGCGTCTTTTCCTGCACATTTGAGGCGCTCCAGGTGCTCCCATCGAGCAGCTTTAAATCAGGCAGCCGCAGCGCGCTGCCGACCTTGGGCAGGGCCGGGCCGCGTTCCTTGGCCCAGACCGATTCAATGCCAATAGCGCCGCCCACGGCTAGCGCCAGCCCCGCGTGGGCAGCAGTCTGCATCACCTCACGGCGGTTGATCTGGCTATAAATCTGGCTATTGGACATAAAAGCTCCTGGCCTGAAATTTGCACAAATATGTCGGGCAAGCTGTTTGTCATTCGCCTGTTTTGGGGCATCACTACAATACGGCTTCCTCGCGCATGTACGCGCGCACATGGGAGGGTAAGGAGGAAGCATCGCTGCTTCCTCCTCCCCTAAGAACCGTACTTGCGACTTTCACCGCATACGGCTCACGCACGACCACTGGTTTCATAGCATCATCAGGCTGCATAGCCCTAGTCTACTTCTCCAGATTAAAGTCCCCGTACTGGGACCGGCTTGGTAACCTCCAAACCTAGGATATGAACACGCGTATGACAGATTGGATGCAAAAGCACCCGATTGGATAATGCGTCTGAGCCTCCGTGCATTCTGTAGACGATATGGTGGTCGTCACAGTCCGCTAAAGACTCAATCGGCATACTGCACAGAGCACAGTTACCGTTTTGAGAGTCAAACAGCTTCTTCCTAGAGGCATCCACGAGGTCTTGCGACATACGTTTAACCCGCAGGCCTTCGCCATATGCTTCCCATGCCGGATCAAAGGGGTTGTAAGCCCCCTTAACCTTCACATGGCGCACGATTTTTGTATCAGCAAGCTTATACAAATACAGCGGCCATGCGTGCGTTGACGCACCATCTTTCGACTTGTCATCCATCAAGACATCTGCGGCAAATTCCCACCGTGTGTCTGGCTTTCGCCAGTAGCGGTTCTTCACCCAGAGCTTGCTCTTGCGGGGGTGACGCCTCAAGCCCCAGCGCATCAGCTTCCAGTAAATCTGAAAGTCCAACTTGCTAAAAGTCTGCTTCGCCACAACCCCTCTGTGATAGTTTGCCCAACCCCGCAGAACAGGGTTGAGTTTGGCTATCAGCACTTCAGTTTTCACCGAGATCGACTTGGAAATAATTTCCTTCACCTTGTCGTAGTGCGCTTTCACGCTTTTCCGACTTGGTTTGATGAGCAGCTTTCCAGAGTATTTCCTGAAATTCCACCCTAGGAAATCGAACCCTTCGTCAATCTGTACGATCCGCGTTTTGGCCTCGGACAGTTCAAGTCCCCGCTCGCGCAGAAACTGCTCTACCCATGGCCTGACCAGCGTTTCCAGCAACTCTTTCGAGTCGCCAGTCACCACAAAGTCGTCCGCGTATCGCACCAGATTAACTTTAGCCTTCGGGCCTTTTACTGAACCTAGGGACGCACGGATGTGCGCCTGTAAGCCCCGTTCCAGACCGTCCAACGTCCAGTTCGCCAATGTCGGCGAGATGATCCCGCCTTGCGGCGTGCCCTCATCCGTACTCACCAGTTGGCCTTTGTCGACAACTCCACACTTGAGCCACTGATTCAATATGCGTTTGTTCATAGGAACATGGCGCAATAACCAGTCATGGTTGATGTGGTCGAAAAACCCGCTGATGTCTGCATCCAGAACCCATTTGGCCGAGGCTTTTGTGGATAGCGATACAAACAACTGCGCACAAGCATCTTTCGTACTTCTGCCTTTCCGAAACCCGTAAGAGTTCAAGTCAGCTCTGCACTCCGACATTGGTTCAAGCGCCAGCAGGTGAAGTGCCTGCGTCGCTCTATCCAGCATCGTAGGGATGCCTAGCGGTCTTTCCTTGCCGTTAGCCTTTGGAATGTAGACCCGTCGTAGTGGACTGGCTTTGTAATCCCGCTGACCTAGCCTTTCTATGGCTTTCCATTTCTGAAGTGGCGTGTCCCAGAGTTCGCGGTCGGTGCCAGCCGTCCGCTTTCCTTGGTTTGTCGTCACCTTCCTGACCGCCAATGCCTTGGCCTGCCAGGATCTGACTAAACCTCGTTGGAGCCTCGTGGCTCGTCGGAAGTCTTCGTCTTTCGTTGCCTGCGCTATGCGCGATTGCGCCTTACCTACGAACAGAGTCACTGCCTTCCAATCAATGGAATGCCACTCGCACTGTTGTTCGTCTGTAGGCGCAGCATCTGCGGCATTGCTGCCTTCGATGTTTTCCATACTGCCTCCAGTGATGTCGTTGACACCCAGTGGACGCACACACCCCAAGGGGTTTGTGCCCCCTAGGGTGTAAGTTCGCAATAGCTTTTACGCTGTCGCACCTGCTGCAAGTCTGCGTGCTTTCGCACTGCGGCAAATCTTGAACCGCTATGACGCACGTTACATGCGCCCATTTGCTTTTTGCAGCTTCCTCTCCCCGCTACACCATGGCCCTTGCTTACGCGCAGGTTGCTGACCCGAAGGCCAGCGGTGTATCGGGTTTACCTCGTTCCTCACGATGCCCCGTCGGTCGGCGAACCGACGAAAGGGGTTAGGGACGTTCTCTCCGCCGCGTGTACTGAGGGAACGAATCAGAGTTCATGACAACTGATTCCAGACGCGATACCGTTTTGGTCACAGCTCCCACGGTTGCCCGTGGACACAAGTGTTAGCTGTTTGGTTATTACGGCGGTTAGACGAACGTTCACATATGTTTCCCGTACCCTTTATCCCGGCCACTCTTTCTGGTCTTGCTCCCAGAAATTCCCCAAAGTCGCCTTTGGTTTATGCACGTTGCCGCGCGAGTGGTTTATCTATGGCTCCGCACCCCCCAGTTACCCGGGACGCACGCATAGTCGAGATCACGCTGTTCCAAGCGTGGTTTCAGTAGAAAAACAAGACACCATGAGTTGGTGTCACCTATTCGGATCTTTTGTCCCAGTGCGGGCAAAACTATTTCGCTACAAAATGTAACTTGTCGTTCAAAAGAGACAGAAAACAGCTTTAAGGGCTGTTTTGCACTGACCGAACCCGTTGCGGGATGGTCAGCAATGCATTCGCGCAGGGGCGGATTACATTGTGTTCATTGCAGTTTTCATCGTATAGAACCTAGGCTCTACAGAGGTAAAATGCAACTCCTGGCTTCTAAAGTGAAGCTGACTACAGGCGACTTCGAGTCGCACCATGAATTAACCATACCAAAAATTTCACGAAAAATTCGCCGTGTCCAAAAACCAGGCCTTAGCCACCCCCGCGCGCCGCGCGCCAGCACCACAGCCCACATCAAAACCGCAAGAACCCGCCACCGATGGCAGACGCATCCAGACCCGCAAATCAGGTGTGCATGGCAAGGGCGTATTTGCACTGGCAGATCTGGCCGAGGGTGAAAAGCTGATTGAATACATCGGCGAGGTCATCACCTGGAAAGAAGCGCTGCGCCGCCACCCGCACGACCCGAAAGACCCGAACCACACGTTTTACTTTCACATGGATAAAAAGCATGTGATTGATGCCAAGGTGGGCGGCAACTCGTCACGCTGGATCAACCACAGCTGCAAACCCAATTGCGAGGCCGATGAAGAAAAAGGCCGTGTTTTCATCAAGGCGCTGCGCAATATCAAGGCCGGTGAAGAGCTGTTTTATGACTACGGCCTCATCATCGACGCCAAGTACACGCCCAAGCTGCTGGCCGAATACCCGTGCTGGTGCGGAGCCAAAAAATGTCGGGGCACGCTGCTGGCACCGAAGGACAAGGCAGACAAAAATGAAAAATCTGGCAAGAAAAATAAAAAGAAATCAAAGAAGGATTGAGCAAAAGCGACTCCTATGGCTGTTGAACCCATTCGCTGGCCGCTAGAGGCCATCTGGGAGACCGTAGCTCCTTACCTGGAGGGCTTTACGGCTGAGGCCCTGCCCAGCATCGACTCGACCAACTCAGAGCTGATGCGACGGTTTAAAGGGGCACCAGGCATCGCGTCAAGGCCCGAGCCCACACTGCTGGTGGCTGAAAATCAAACAGCAGGCCGTGGTCGGCTCGGGCGCAACTGGTACAGCCAGCGCGGCGACAGCCTGACGTTTTCACTCGGCATGGCGCTGGAGCCGCTGGACTGGTCGGGTTTGTCGCTGGTAGTAGGTATCAGCATTGCCGAGAGCCTCGATTCGGACGAACAGATCGGGCTGAAATGGCCCAACGATTTGTGGGTGGGCAAGCCGGGTGCAGAGCGCAAGCTGGGCGGCATACTGGTTGAGACGGCTGCGCTGGATGGTAAGCGCTACGTGGTGATTGGCGTAGGCATCAATATTTGCGGTGGCCTCAATATTTCCGGGGCAACCCCATCCACAGCAGGCATACCGCCTGGGTACCTGCAAGACCTGTTTCCTGACCTTCCTGATCTGGATGCCCCCGCCGCGCTGCAGCGCATCGTGCCCAGGCTGGTGCAAAACATACAAGCCTTCGCGCAGTTTGGCTTTGCGCCTTATCAAGCCCGCTTTGCGCGGCGCGATGTGTTGTCTGGCCGTGCCGTCTTGCTGTCGGATGGCCTGGCAGGCGCAGCCCACGGCGTGAGTGAAAACGGTGCGCTGCTGGTGCATACTTCTGCTGCCATGAAAGAAATTACCAGCTCCGAAGTCAGCGTCCGGCCTGTTCAGGCAAACCCGGCAATTGGAGGCCAACGCCTATGCTGAGGCTGCTGGTGCTGCTTTTGCTGCTGGCCAACGGGGCTTACTACGCCTGGAGCAAAGGGTTGCTCGCGCCTTATGGTTTTGCCCCCGCAAGCCAGTCCGAGCCGCAGCGCCTGGAGCAGCAGATACGCCCCGAGGCCATACGCATCCTGAGTACGCCCGGCGCGGCATCAGTATCAGCAGCACCCGCGGTAACCGCCAGCACCCCTTTGAATACCGACACCAGCGCAACGCCAATAGAATCAGCAGCAACGACTACAAGCGGGATAGCAAGCGCCACGCTTGCGTCGGCGTCGGCAAGTCTCGCAGAATGTCTGCAGGTTGGCCTCTTCAACGAAGAACAAACCGCCGTGCTGCGCGAGCGACTGCAAAGCGTGTTGCCCACAGGCAGCTGGGTACTGGAGAGCGCTGTCGAACCCGCCCGATGGATCGTCTACATGGGCAAGTACAGCAGCGCGGAGGTATTGGCTAAAAAGCGCGCCGAGTTGCGGCAATTGCGGGTTTCCTTTTCGCCATTGAACAACCCGGCGCTGGAGCCGGGTCTTTCGCTGGGTACTTTTACATCGCAGCTAGACGCCAACGCCGAACTTGACCGCATCGCCAAGCGCGGCGTGCGCACAGCCAAGGTGGTTCAGCAACAGTTTGAGGCGCGTGGCCAGAAGTTACGCTTGCCAGCCGTTAGCTCCGACCTGCGCCCCAAGCTCGACGAATTGAAGCCGCAACTGGCGGGCAAGTCGCTGCTAGCCTGTCAGTAAATCGACCTTTATATGCTATGTTTTTAGTAGCTTTTTACCCCCGTATTTATTGGGCTACAGCCATTTCTGGCCTCCAAAATAGGCATAAAAAAGCTCCAAAATCCTCTGAATCAGTCGTTTTCGCAAAATCATACTCTTTAAAACTTGCACCATGAAAATTGAAAAAAACACCGCAGTCACGCTTCAGTTCAAGGTGGCAGACATCAACGGCAAAGTCATTGAAGATAGCAAAGACCCCACGGTTTACCTGCATGGCGGTTACGGCAACACGCTGCCAAAAATTGAAGAAGCGCTGGACGGCAAGGAGCCTGGTTATCAGGTCGTACTGCAACTAAAACCGCTAGATGCTTTCGGCGAGCGTGACGAAAGTCTGCTGCGTACCCTGCCAAAAAAGCAGTTTCCGCCCGGTGTCAAGGTGGGTGGCCAGCTTGAAGGGCATGGTGACGATGGGAACATGCAGGTCTTCAATGTGATGAAGATCAAGGGCGACACCGTGTTGCTCGATGGCAACCACCCGCTGGCCGGCAAAGAGCTGCGTTTTACCGTCAAAGTCATTGAAGTACGGCAAGCCAGTGAAGAAGAAATTACCCACCAGCATGTGCATGGCGAACATGGGCACCATCACTGATTTGGGCCTGCGCTTTGGTGCAACCACGCAACAACCAAGCACGCAACCAACGTATTTTTCAATACGCAGCCGTATACTTTGCGTATGAACACGGTTGTCCGTTTACCTGCGAGAGAAGTTGATCTTGATGGGCTGATGGACGCGCTGCGCAAGCGCATGGCGGACGGTAAAAAGCTCCCCGCTGAACGCACTCTGGGCGATCAGCTCAATGTCAACCGTCACACGCTGCGCAAGGCGCTGATTCAGCTGCGCGCCAGTGGCGAGCTGGCGGCCAAGGTGCCCCGCCGTACGGCGGCGCTGGCACGCGGTGGCGCGGCGCTGGCACGCGACACCAACCCGCTTGAAGTGATCGAACTGCGCCTGGCGCTTGAACCCATCCTGGCCCGCCTGGCAGCCCTGCGCGCGACGCCACTGGAGATTGCGAAAATTGAGAAGGCTGCCACCACATTGGCCGAAACCGAAAGCTCGTCGGCTGATCTGACCTTTCACAGGTTGATTGCAGCGGCAACCCGCAACACGCTGGCGGCAGATGTGTATTCGCTTATCAGGCAAATTGGGGCTGACTCGCGCATCTATGTGCAAAATATTCGCCCCCGTCCCGCCAACCGATTGCGCCAGCGCGACTCTGAGCACCACCTGATTGCCGCCGCCATTGCAGCACGTGACCCGGATGGTGCAGAAAAAGCCATGCGGGCGCACTTGCACATGGTACAAACGCAAATTCTGGAGCGCATCTCGCTCAATCCGGCGACTGGCTCTGGCTCGTCAAGCCCCGCTACACACTAGTTTTAACCCCGCCTCAGCAGCAGGATTCGCAGGCGATGTCGGGGTTTAGCAAATGCGGCGGGTGCCAGCTGTTGCGACCAAAACCCAAACACGCAATCAGGTCTTCAGCCGTAACGTCAGTGCGGGCCAGCTGTTGATTGGCGATTGCAGACACAGCCATCGCGGCATCACCGTTTGTGATGCGACTCAGCAGCTTGTCGTTACGCATCACATCGGCTGCGATGCCGCTGGTGCCCGCAAGGTTGAGCACCCTGGCAAAAGGCTTCATCATGGCGATATTGGATGCGGTCACGCCCGCCGGGCTTTTATCCGGAGCCGCACAACAGACCACCACATCTGCACGGCCCCAGAACGGCGTGTCGTCTTCCATCTCGTCAAGCCCTGGCCGTATCACCTGCACCCGCGCTGCCTGCGCGCGCGCGGTCAACGCATCTGCCAGAGCGCCTTCACCAGCCATGCCAACGCACATGGACTGAACGGACTCACGCAGCAAAACCTTGCGCGACCATCGGCTGTTGTAGCGGCCTTCGCAGCCTGTCAGCGGCAGCGCATCTTGCAGCATCGGAACCAGCAACTGCCAGGCACTCTCAAGAGCCGCGTCAAAAGCCAGTTTGGTGGTATCCGCTCCAGGTGTGCTGGTGGCCCTGATGCCAGCGCTGGTCAAGGCCGGCAGGTCCAGGTTGTGATGCGCTTCATCAAGGTTGCATATTGCCTTGAGTACCGGTAAGCAGCTCACCAGTTGTGCATCAAAAATAAATCGCGTGTCGGCGATCACCCCGGCCTTGCCATGCAGCCATTGCGCCAGTTCATCGCGCGTTGGCACAACGGTTTCAATTCGGATTTCAACTTCAAAAAAAGTGTGAAGGCGCTGCATGGCCGCGCCTGACAAAGTTTGCGTGACCAGCACGCTGTGGCGTAGCGCCATCAATACACGGGGGCCAGCGTGGGCCGCCCGGCAATCATGTCGGCTGCGCGCTCGGCAATCATGATGACGGGCGCATTGATGTTGCCGGAAGTCAAATCCGGCATCACCGAAGCATCCACCACGCGTAAGCCGGAAACACCCAGCACGCGCAACTGGCTGTCAACCACGCTCATGCTGTCGTCGGCGCTGCCCATTCGGCAGGTTCCCGCCGGGTGATGCACGGTAATAGCGGTTTTGCGAATAAACGCATCTACCGCTTCGTCGCTGTTGCACTGTGGACCAGGGGCGATTTCCTGGCCTATAAATGACGCCAGTGCGGGTTGCTGCGCGATCTCCCGAATCATGCGCACGGCAGCGCGCGTAGCCTTCCAGTCGGCTTCACAACCCAGGAAATTCTGGAAGATTTTAGGCGCAGCCCTTGGGTCTTTCGAGGCCAGCTCAACGCGGCCACGGCTTTGCGGGTGCAGCATCACGGTGCGGCAGGCAAAACCGTCTTTAAAAGGCTTTTTAAACGGGAATAAGTAGGGCCAGGCTGGCAACGGTGCGGCGGTTAGAAGCATTTGCAAATCGGGTGTATTCAAGTCTGGCTGGCTTTTTAAAAAACCAACCACGCCGCCGGGCACGTCCGCCGCAAAGCCGGTACCCGTGAGGTAAGCCTGAATGATGGCGGGGCCAATGCGATCCAGCCGCATCATGTGGTGAAAAGGCCCGGGCTGCTTGCGCCGGTACATCACCACCACCGACACATGATCTTGCAAATTGGCACCTACGCCTTTAAGTGCCCTCTGCACCTCGATGCCGTGCCGGGACAGTTGCACCGGGTCGCCAATACCCGACAGCATCAACAGTTGGGGCGTGTTGATAACGCCACCGCACAACAGCACTTCTCGGCTGGCGGTGGCCACTTTTGTCTGGCCGTTCTCAATGTATTCAAGCCCGCTTGCCGTGCCTCCTTCAAGCATCACGCGCGCGGCCATCACTTTGACCTTGACGGTCAGGTTGGGCCGCTGTAGCGCAGGCCGCAAGTACGCTACCGATGCGCTGCACCTGGCACCCTTGCGAATGCTCATTTGGAGGCGGCTAAAGCCGTCTTGCCTTGCTGTGTTGTAGTCGTCGGTCCAGGGGTAGCCTGCGGCTTTGGTGGCTTCGCCATAAGCGGCTATCAAGGGGTCTTCGTACTTGCAGCGCTGCACACCTGTCGGGCCGTCGCCACCACGCTCGGAGCTTGCTCCGCCTTCCCAGGTTTCCTGGCGCTTGAAATAGGGCAGCACATGGGCGTAGTCCCATTCAGGCAGCCCGTAGTGTGTGGCCCAACGCTCAAAGTCATTCGGATTGCCGCGTACCCACGCCATGGCGTTGGTGGACGACGAGCCGCCCACCACCTTGCCACGCGCGCACTCCACGCGACGGCCATCGACGTTGGCTTCGGGTTCTGCAAAATACATCCAGTCATGCAGACGGTTTTGCAAAATTTTGCCCCAGCCCAAGGGGATTTTTATCCACGGGTCTCTGTCCCAGCCACCCGCCTCCAGCAGCAGGACTTTGACAGTCGGGTCTTCGCTCAAGCGGCTAGCCAGCGTACAACCAGCCGAGCCCGCGCCAACTATGACGTAGTCGTATGTTTGCTGCATCTGACGTCAGGCGCGGCTTGGGTTGTTCAGTGCCAAAAATTAACGGCGTGCAGGATTGGCACTCGTCTGAAAGCGCATGTCATAGCCCGCCGTCAGGCTGGCTGTTTTTGGCAACACTTCTTGCGCAATCAAAGTCTCGGCGGTTTCTTTCCACTGCACGGGCGTGATGACACCCAGTCCACTGGTTTTGGTGGCGTCACTGAAAAAGCTGCGCGTCAGGTTGGTTTGCAATTGCTTGGTGAGCACGTCGCCTTTTGCGGCGTATTCAGGGTTGAGCTTGATGATGATGTCGACCGTTTCTTTCGGGTTCTCGGCCACGTACTGAAAGGCTTGCAAGTAGGCCTTGGTAAAGCGCTGTACAAGGTCTGGTTTTTCGGCGATCAATTTTTCTGACGTGAACATGCCAGAGCCATAAGCCTTGTAGCCAAAGTCAGCCCCCTGAATGATGGACAGCGAGCCGGGACCGCCGGTTTTTTCTTCCAGCTCAGGCACCTCGGCATTGATATAGCCGGGCACAGCATCTACCCGACCTAACACCAAAAAGCTTTCATACGGGGGCGCGACGGTGCTTTGTTTGATGTCGGCCATGCTCATGCCGTTAGCTGCCAGGAACGCTTTCAAAAATACGTAGGTGGAGCCTGATGAGTGCACGCCGATATTCATGCCCTTAAGATCACTGGGCTTGGTCAGTGTTTTGCGCGATTTAACGGCGATCATTGCCATTGGACTTTTCTGGTTGACGGCTGCCAGCGCAACAACTGGTAGTTGTTGCACACGGCCGACCATCAAAGTCGGAAGGTCGGCAAAACCAAACTCAGCATTGCCGTTGGCCACCAGGCGCA
This sequence comes from Burkholderiales bacterium, assembly GCA_038226155.1. Taxonomy (GTDB): domain Bacteria; phylum Pseudomonadota; class Gammaproteobacteria; order Burkholderiales; family Burkholderiaceae_C; genus Polaromonas. The sequence continues at coordinate 53,615 of JBBRQQ010000007.1, read as the reverse complement.
ACGCGTCGGTAGAACCCGTGCCTTTACGAACATTGGTGAGATTGATACCGTTCTGCGCAAAAAAGCCCTTCTCTTTGCCGACAAAAAACATCGCATGGTCGGCACGCACTACCCAGTCGAGTTGAACCGACACATCGTCCATTTTGGCCGGTGCCTGCGCCAGTGCGCTGGAGGTCATCACGAAAGCCGCGCCAGCGATGGACAGGCAATTCAGAAGTTTCGATAACGTTTTCATGGCTTACATCCTTTCAGGATAGATTGACAAACACTGACAAAAAGTTTTAATTGCGTTGATGCTTTAAAGCTTTGGCGCCCACGAGATGTACTTCCACTCAATAAACTCAATAGCGTAGTAAAAAAACATACCCAGTACGGAGATTTGAATCAGCGCCGCAAACACCAAAGACGTTTCCATCTGTGTGGACGCAAACTGGATCATGTAACCCAGCCCCGCCGATGCACCTGCAAACTCGCCCACGATGGCACCAATCACACTGAGCGTGATGGCAATTTTGATGCCCGACATCAGGTAGGGCAGCGAGTTGGGTATCTGCACCCGCATCAAAATTTCGGTACGCGTAGCGCCCACCGTGCGCATCAGCGTGACAAGGTTGGGGTCAGCCGATTGCAAACCGACCAGCATGTTGAGCGCCACGGGAAAAAACGCCATCACCACAATTAAAAGAATCTTGGGTGCCAGGTCATAGCCAAACCACAAAATAAACAGCGGCGCGAGGGCGATCTTGGGCACGTTTTGAAACAGCACCATCAGCGGGTAAACGGCCTTGCCCACGCGCTCAAAGCGCGCAATCATCACCGCTATCAACATGCCTACCAGGGTCGAAAGCAAAAAGCCGTACAAAATTTCTTCAGCGGTGACCCAGGCCGCCTTGAGCAGTGCGGACTGCCGTGTCACCAGAATTTGGCCAATAGACGATGGCGAGGGCAATACAAACTGCGGCAGTTTGAAAATGCGCGAAATCGCCTCCCAGATAATCAGCACCGCGATTGAAAGAACAATCGCCGGAACGATGCTTGCAAATGCGTGCTTGATTCGCCCGCCAGTTGAAGGGGTGGTCATACCGCTCGGGGTTAAAGAGTTGCTCATGGCGTGTCCTTCGGTCCGTGGCCATCTTTCAAAAGTCTGCGTAGCCGCCCCGATGCTGTGGCAAAGCCCGGTATGGAATAGGTTTCTTCATTGCGCGGATAAGGCAGGGCAATCGGCATCGACTCCACAATGCGCGCGGGGGCAGTGCCCATGACATGCACTTCGCGTGACAAAAATACCGCCTCATCAATCGAGTGCGTCACAAACACAATCGTTTTGCCGGTACGCTGCCAGATCTCCAGCAAAAACTCGCTCATCTCCTCACGCGTGATGGCATCAAGTGCGCCGAAAGGCTCGTCCATCATCAGCACTTCGGGGTCCATGGCCAGCGCCCGCGCAATCGCCACCCGTTGACGCATACCGCCCGATAGTTGCGAAGGTCGCTTCAAAGCCGCTTTCTCAAGCCCTACCAAACGTAGCATGTCGCTGGCGCGCGCCGCGATCTCGTCCCTGGAGCGGTCTTTAAAGGCCACCTCCATCAGCACCTTGACGTTGTCGAGCGCGTTCTTCCACGGCATCAGGGTGGCTTCCTGAAACACCAGCCCAATGCGGCGTTGCCGGGCGGCCTCTGCGGGCGGTACACCGGCCACGCGCACCTCGCCCTCGGCAGGCGTTAACAGGCCAGCCAGCACTTTGAGCAGCGTGCTTTTGCCGCACCCTGAAGGCCCGATCAATGACACAAAGCCGCCACGCGGAATCGCCATGTCGATGTTGTGCAGCACGCGGTTGGTCTGACCAGCGTGGGTAAAGTCCACCGACACGCCCTTGGCCCAGATATGGGCTTGTTCGCCGCCAGGAATCGTAGGCAGGGCGTTGAGCATGTTGACTTCCGGAGTTATCCGCATGAAAAGTTGGAGGGGTTCAGCTTACGCTTTGTTCAATGTCTTCAGGCCGCAGTTGCCGCGACAAAAGCGGGGCGCTCGGCCAGCTTGGCCAGCCAGGCCGAAATGTGCGGCATGGCCGGCATGGCAAAGGGAAAGGCCACGCAGCGTTTAACGATAGGCCCCATGGCGATGTCGGCAAGGCTCATGTCCTTGCCCGCAACCCAGGCGTTGGCTGCCAGGTGTTTTTCGAAAATCGTCAACTCTGCACTTAAGTTTTTAACGGTGTCTGGCGCGCGTTCTGCCTCGGGCTTTTTGGCATCCTTGAAGCCGCCGAGGTAAGCGGAGTTCAGAGCAGCCAGCAGCCAGTCCATCCAGCGTTCCACCTGCGAGCGCGCGCCGGCATCGGTGGGGTAGAGGGCTGACTTTTCCTTGCTCGCCAGGTAACGCAAGATGGTGTGCGACTCCCAGATTGACAGGCTGCCATCGACCAGCGTCGGTACCTTTTGCGTCGGGTTTATCGCCAGATATTCCGGCGTTAGGGTGGTGTTTTCAAACTGGCGGCCGTAGTCAACTTGTTCGTAGGGTATGTTCATTTCCTTGAGCAAAAAAATGACTTTTTGAACGTTGCCTGAAGTGGTGCGGCCGAGTAATTTGTACATGGTGTTTCCTTGTGAAGTAACTTTTGACGTGAGCGAAGTGTTGGGTTATTTGGCGAGAGGCTTGTAGGCCGTCATTTCAATTTCAATACGCGTGCTGATAACGGCCCGCGCCTCGACGGTGGAGCGTGCCAGGCGGCCATCTGGGAAGTACTCTTTAAAGACCCCGTTGTAGCGGCCAAAGTCACGCGCATCTTCCAGAAACACGGTGACCTTGACCACGTCTTCAAGCGTGCATCCGGCGCTTTCCAAAATGCGCTTGCAGGACTTGAGGGTGGCGTGGGTTTCGACCTCAATCGTGCCGCTCACCATGTTGCCGTCTTCGTCTTTGGCGACCTGACCCGAGAGGAATACAAAGTCGCCAGCGCGTACCGCCGGGTGAAAAGGCAGGTTCGGGTTTTTCTTGCCGTAAACTTGAATATGCGCGTTGCTCATGGGGATTCTTTCTTCCTTGGCTCTTTACTCTGCTACTTCGGAAAACATTCAATGATGTCCAGCCCTTGCTGGCGGTCGAGCAGATAGACCAAGCCGCGCTCGTCCATCGTCACATCGTTGGACGACACGCGTTGGTAGCCGGTCGGCACATCAGGTTCATAAAAGCCGACTTCTCTGGGTTTGAACGGGTCAGAAATATCCACCAGGCGCAGCCCCTGCGCAAACCACGCAAACGGAACGATGTTGTTGAAAAACTTTTCAGACGGTTGGTGGCAACCTGTCATGGCCTCTTGCGGCTTGCCATCAACGTCAATGCCCTCTACTTGAAAGGTCGAAATCGGCATCGGCTGGCGCTCGTCGGTAATGTCGTAAATCCAGCTGAAGGCTGGCGCGCTGGGCCGCAACTTGGCCACGTCTTCATCGGCCACGATCAAAATATTACGCTCTTTGAGTAACCACGGAATCGGGAGCGCGGTGTGGGTAGGGTGCGGGAACGCGGGGCTGCTGTTGACGCTAGAAATCAGCTTGGGCCGTGCCATGTCGGCGATGTCGAGAATGAAAAACCCGTGATGCCAGTAAGAGACATACAGCCGGTCGCCCAGGCGCAGCGGGTGATGGCAGCGCGGCGTGACGAAGTTGTCCCACGGGTAATCTTCACCGCCCGCAATGTGTTGGCCCGGAATCCACCAGCTAGACACTTCTTCGGGCTTGGCGGGGTCGGCCAGGTCGAGAATTTTCATGATGTTGCCCACATAGCCTTCTGCAGTGGGCGAGATGTAGGCATAGCGGCCATCAAAACTAAAACGGTGAACGCCGCCGCTGCCGGTGGTGCTGACCTGCCATTTGTTGATGAGCTTTGGCCTGGAAGGATTGGATACATCAAAGATGCCCAGGCCACCGCCAAAGTCTGGAGCACCTTCCCTGAACTTTTCATAGTTGACGATCATGATGCCGTCTTGCGCACGCACTTTGTGCGAGTGCCATCCCATCGGTACGACCATCTTGAGTAAAAACTTCGGATGCAGCGGGTCTGACACGTCGTACAGCGACGTGCCATCGGGCGGGCGCATGTGCGACACGTACATGATGTTCTGGTCAACCCAAACCTGACCGCCACCAGGGCAGTCAACGTGACTGATTAGCCGGGTGTTCGATGCGCGTGCCAAGGTAGGCCTTCAGACCAGCCGGACGACTTCGCCGCCAGCGGTTTTGCCAAAGCGTTGCAGCAGGCCAAATGCGTCGAGTGCGTTTTCGTCACTTGCAATAAATAAAATTACTGGCTCTGTGGCGCTGCTGTTGACCAGTTCCATCCATCCGTTGCCCGGCACCGCCACCGTGTCAAACGGGGCAAAGTTAAATACTTCGCTGTCCACGATGCATTGGCCGTTGCCTTCGAGCGGTGACACCAGCAGGCTGGCAGTTTGTTTGAGTGGCAGGGTGCGTTCACCGGGGCGTAGCATCTGCATTAAAAACGTCATGGTTTTGTAGACCGGGCCACCACGAATCGGGTCGGTGTATTCAACTAGCAGGCCCTCGTAGGGGTTGCCGTCCCAGTCCTTGTTGCGCTCCAAAAACTCGCGTATCGCTTCGTAGCGGTACACATACACGGGTGACGATCCACCGCCGCCACGGCGGTGATCGACAAAGCGTGGCGTGACACCGCCTGTGCCGTACATGCGGGCTGAGTAGTCAGGCGTGAAGCGCGCGGTCTGCTTTTTCTTGAGCTGGCCGTCTTCTTTGTAGTCGTGCTCAAACTGCAACGCATTGAGTGTTTCAACCAGCGGGTAGTCGAGCACCGACAAATTTATGGCGGGCTTTGACCCGGTATTCCCGTGGTTGTGCCAGGTGTCGCGCGGTGTGAGCACCATGTCGCCATGTCCGAACACAATGTCTTCGCCTTCTACGCCAGTAAAGTTTTGCTGACCCGTCAGGCCCAGACGAATGGCGCTGGCAGTGTGGCGATGCGGTGGCATGATTTCGTTCGGGTCATTCAAGCGATAGGCGGTGTACAGCGTAGTGACAGTGGCGCGCTTGGGTTTCAGGCCGGGGTTGACGAGAATCAAGGAGCGGCGATCAGAGTCCGCATGGTTTATCAGCCTGGCCGATTGATGGATCAGCGGCTCCAAGTCGCGCTTGTAGCTCCAGTGAAAGGGCACCGCCTTGACACCGTCCATCAACTGTTTGATCTCGTCGTGCTCCACATCGGAGCGTTTGGCCCAGAAAGGGAACATGTTTTTGGCGTTGATCTGCTCATACATGGCCTTGACTTCTTCGTCTCGGCCGACACTGGCAACCTGGTTTGCAACGGCGCTTGTCATTGGTAATTCCTTGATGGGCAGTGGGTAATAAAATTCAACCAGATCGATTCAACCATTAACAACCAAGATAGTCAATATTTATTTTGGTTGTATTTGGTTGGATAACAGGCAGCTTCTGGGCCAGTCTGACTGATGCGCTACGCTAAGGACATGACAAGTTCTTCATTCAGGCCACCGGAACCACAAAATTCGGTACCAGCCCGATCAATCTGGGTGATGTTGTATGCGCTGGCTACCGCCTTCGCACTGAGCCAGGCTTATCGCACGGTGGCCAGCATCATGGCTGCGCCGCTGCAAACTGATTTTCATTTGAGCCCGCAGGCGCTGGGGCTGTTTGCCGGCAGCTTTCACTTCGCCTTTGGTGCCATGCAGCTTTTTATGGGCATAGGCATTGACCTCCACGGTGTGCGGCGTACAGTGCTGCTGGCGTTTCCGGTTGCGATTGCAGGCTCTGCCGTGTCGGCGCTGTCAAACAGTTTTGGCATGCTGGTGTTTGGGCAGGTGCTAATCGGTATTGGCTGCGCGCCAGCGTTTTTGGTGTGTACTGTTTTCATTGCGCGCTACTTTCCGCCTGCGCGCTTTGCCGCTATTTCAGGCTTCACGCTGGGGCTGGGCGGTATCGGCATGTTAGCCACCGGTACGCCGCTGGCGTGGCTGGTGCAAAGCACATCGTGGCGCATGGGTTTCGTAGTGTTGGGCGCCCTGGCTGCGCTTGCGTGGCTCTTGATCTGGCGACTGGTACATGAGCCAGAAATTCATGACGCGGCAACCAGACCCAAAGAGTCCATACGCCAGGCTATTGCCAAATTTGGCGCACTGTTTTTAATGCCGCACACGCTGGGCATCGTGCTGCTGGCGGGCGTTTGCTACGCATCATTTATCGCACTGCGCGGCCTGTGGCTGGGGCCGCTTTTGATGCAGCGGCACGAGTTCTCGCTGGTACAAAGCGGCAATGTGGCGTTGGTCATGTCGCTCACGTCGCTCATCGGCCCGCCACTCTTTGGCCGGCTTGACCCTGGTCCGCTGCATCGCCGCCGCTGGATAGTCGGTTTTGCGCTGCTGGTGGCGGGGCTGTTTGCCTTGCTGGCCTTTACCCACCAGGCGCTGCTGGATGTTGGAGTGCCCATCGTGATCGGCTTCTTATCGGGCTTTATTATTTTGCAGTACGCCGATGTGCGCAGCGCCTACCCGGCAGCCATTACCGGGCGGGCCATGGCAATACTGACAATGGCGATGTTTCTGGGCGTGGCCGTGATGCAGTGGTTGACGGGACTGGCCGCATCGATTGCCATTGACCGCGGCATTGAACCATTTGCCGCCGTGCTGGCCAGCATTGCTGCGCTGCTGGTTGCCGGGGCGCTGGCGTTTATGGTTTTACCGGGGCCGAGCTCTGTCGCCCACCCGCAATAACCGCGAAGTTAGTTAGTGTTTGCGTTGTTGTCGCCTTAAAGCTGCACAAGAAAATGCTGTACCACCGCACGGGCGTAGCGGCTTGCAACATGGGTCACAAAGTTCGGAAAATCAACATGTGCGCTGTCATCTGCGCGGTCAGAAATGGTGCGTACCGCTGCGAACGGCACGCCGTAGTCATGGCATACCTGCGCCACGGCTGCTCCTTCCATCTCGACTGCCAGTACTTCATGCCCGCTGGCGGTCAGGGCTGCCCGCAGTGCGGAAGACTCTAGCGCACCGGATACAAAACGGTCGCCACTGGCGACCAGGCCGTGATGTACCGTGGCGTTGGGGTAGGCTGCCGCAAATCGTTCGTCAGCAAGCGCTAAACGCGCCGCGGCCAGCAGCTTCGCTGTTAGTGCGGCATCGCCCTTAAACCGCGTTTTGTCATACATCGGCAACTCGTAGCGAGGAAAGATCGGCGATGCGTCAAAGTCGTGCTGCATGAAGTCTTGCGCCACAACAATATCGCCGACCTGTACGCCTGTACCAAGTCCGCCGGCCACGCCAGTAAAGACAATTCGCTGCGCGCTGAAGCGCTCAATCAGCGCGGTGGCCGTGGTGGCTGCGGCGACCTTGCCAATTTTTGACAGCGCCAACACCACCGACTGACCGTGCAGCTTGCCGACCCAAAAATCCCGGCTGGCATGGGTGATTTTTTGTGGCTGCTCCAGCAGCTCGATCAGGCCGCGCTGCTCTTCTCGCAGGGCGCTGAGAATGGCGACGGACGCTGACAATGACAGAGTTACTTTTTATCGCGCAACTCGCGGCGCAAAATCTTGCCCACCGGGGTTTTGGGTAGCTCGGTTCTGAATTCCACCACCTTGGGCTGCTTGTAGCCGGTGAGGTTTTCTTTGCAGTAGGCACGTACCTGCGCTTCGGTCAAATCGGGATTCTTCTTGACGATGACCAGCTTGACAGCTTCACCCGATTTTTCGTCGGCCACACCTACGCACGCGCATTCCATCACACCCTCCAACTTGCCGACCACGTCTTCAATCTCGTTCGGATATACGTTAAAGCCACTGACTAAAATCATGTCTTTCTTGCGGTCCACAATCTTGTAGAAACCACTGGCTTCGAGCACACCGATATCGCCTGACTTGAAATAACCGTCAGGCGTCATTACCTTGGAGGTTTCATCGGGCCGCTGCCAGTAACCTGCCATCACCTGCGGACCCTTGATGGCAATCTCACCGGGCTGGCCGGGCGCGACTTCAACACCATCGTCATCGAGCAACTTGAACCACGTACCCGGAATCGGCACACCAATCGTGCCGGTGAAAGCCTTGCTGTTGGTTGGGTTGCAACTGGCCGAAGGCGAGGTCTCACTCAAGCCGTAACCCTCCACAATCGGGCAGCCAGTTTTCTCCAGCCACAGCTTGGCTACTGCGCTGGTCACAGCCATGCCGCCACCGAGCGATATTTTCAAATGCGACCAATCTACATTGCCGAAGTCCGGGTGGTTGGCCAGGCCGTTAAACAGCGTGTTGACGGCTGGAAAGCTGTTGACCTTGTGCTTGGTCAGCTCTTTCAGCACTGCGGGTAAATCTCGCGGATTGGGGATCAGTATGTTTTTGCCGCCGGTGCGCATGCCCAGCATCATGTTGACCGTGAAAGCAAAGATGTGATAAAGCGGCAGCGCGCAGACATACACCGGTTGCACGCCTGCCTGCAGCGTCGCCATGGCGGGCATGTTCCAGGCCTCGGACTGCAGCACGTTGGCAATCACGTTGCGGTGTAGCAGCACCGCGCCTTTAGAGACACCGGTGGTGCCTCCGGTGTACTGCAACACGGCAACGTCGTCAGGTTTGATGTCTGGGCGTATCAAGGTAGCACGGGTACCGCGTGCTACCGCATCGTTAAAACGCACCGCGTTAGGAAGGCTGAAAACAGGCACCATCTTCTTCACGTTGCGCACCACATAGTTGACCAGCGCACCTTTGAGCAAGCCCAACTGGTCGCCCATGGCGCAAAGCACCACATGCTTGACCGGAGTATTGCCAATACACTGCTCTAGCGTAGTGGCAAAGTTTTCAATGATCACAATCGCTTTGGCGCCTGAGTCTTTGAGCTGATGTTCCAGCTCGCGTGGCGTATACAGTGGGTTGACATTGACCACCACCAAACCAGCACGCAAGATGGCGGCCACAGCCACCGGGTATTGCGGCACGTTGGGCATCATGATGGCCACGCGGTCGCCCTTAACAAGCCCCAGACTTTGCAGATAAGCACCAAAAGCCACCGACAAGCTGTCGGTTTGGCCAAAGGTTACGTCCTTGCCCATAAAGCTGTAGGCGACTTTGTCACTGTACTTTTTAAAGCTTTCTTCCATCAACCCCACCAGCGATGTGTACTGTGAGGTGTCGATGTCTGCGGGAACGCCCGGCGGATAGGCCTTGAGCCAAGGGCGGGCGACCAGGTCGGCTTGGGTAATGGCAGTGATTGCGGTCATGAAAATTGTCTCCGTTTCAATAGCTGTGAATTTTGCAGGTACGCCATCTGCGTGGCTATTGCGTTTTCCCTAGGAAGGCAAGCAAATTTGAAGGGAGTGGCATCTAACTACTCAATGGCTTTGCCCATGTCTTCAATCACTTTTTTGGCATCGCCAAACACCATCATGGTTTTGTCCATGTAGAAAAGTTCGTTATCGAGCCCGGCATAGCCTGCAGCCATCGATCGTTTGTTGACGATCACGGTCTTGGCTTTGTAGGCTTCCAGAATCGGCATGCCGTAAATGGCGCTGCCTTTGACGTGCGCGGCAGGGTTCACCACATCGTTGGCGCCCAAAATAATCGCAACATCGGCCTGGCCAAATTCGGCATTGATGTCTTCCATCTCGTGCACCTGGTCATACGGCACCTCGGCCTCGGCCAGCAGCACGTTCATGTGGCCGGGCATGCGGCCCGCCACCGGGTGAATGGCGTATTTGACGGTGATGCCCTTGTCGGTGAGCTTTTGTGCCAGCTCCTTGACCGAATGCTGCGCCCGTGCCACCGCAAGCCCATAGCCCGGGACGATGATGACGGTTTCAGCATTGCTCAGAATAAACGCGGCATCGTCTGCTGAACCCGATTTGACCGGGCGCTGTTCTTTGGTACCAGTAGTGGCCGTTGCCGCTTCGCCACCAAAGCCGCCCAAAATCACATTGAAGAATGAGCGGTTCATGGCCTTGCACATGATGTAAGACAAGATGGCACCCGACGAGCCCACCAGCGAACCAGCAATGATGAGCATCGAGTTGTTCAAGCTAAAACCAATACCCGCCGCCGCCCAGCCCGAATAGCTGTTGAGCATCGAAACCACCACCGGCATATCGGCCCCGCCAATCGGAATAATGATGAGCACTCCCATCACAAACGCCAGCGCCAGCATCGCAAAAAACGCCGTCCAGCTACCGGTGAACATAAACGTCAAGCCTAAGGCCAACATCACCAAACCCAGTACCAGGTTCATCATGTGCTGACCCCGGAAAGTAACGGGGGCACCCTGGAATAACCTGAACTTGTACTTGCCACTGAGCTTGCCAAACGCAATCACCGAGCCGCTGAAGGTAATCGCACCAATGGCAGCGCCCAAAAACAGTTCAAGCCGGTTGCCCGTCGGTATCTCCAGGCCCCTGGCCACAATGCCAAACGCATAAGGCTCGGCTACCGCAGCCACGGCAATAAACACGGCGGCCAGGCCAATCATGCTGTGCATGAAAGCCACCAGCTCGGGCATCTTGGTCATCTCAACGCGCTTGGCCATCAGCGTGCCCGCAGCACCGCCCACCACAAGCGCGCCGAGAACGTACACCATGCCAAATGCCTTGCCGCCAGAGCTTTCAACAATCAACGCGCCAGTGGTCAGCACGGCAATCGTCATGCCAACCATGCCAAACAAATTTCCGCGCAGCGACGTGGTCGGGTGGCTTAGACCTTTAAGCGCCTGAATAAAAAAGACCGATGCCACCAGATACAAAAGTGTGACGATATTCATGCTCATTTGGCTGCTCCTTCAGTGGCGGTCGGAACCTTCTTTTCCTTCTTGCGAAACATCTCCAACATCCGCCGCGTGACCAGAAAGCCGCCAAACACATTCACGGCTGCCAGGGCAACCGCCAGTACACCCATGGTTTTACCGAGGGGTGTTTCAGTCAGCGCCGCGGCCAGCATGGCACCCACAATGACGATGGCAGAAATCGCATTGGTCACCGCCATCAGCGGTGTGTGCAGGGCTGGCGTGACGGTCCACACGACGTGGTAGCCGACGTAAATCGCCAGTACAAAAATAATCAGATTGGTGATGGTGTGTGAGACTTCCATGGCTCTTTTTCCTTTTGCTTTTTTTATTTGCGCTTGACTTCGCCGCCCTGCGTCATCAGGCAGGCCGCAACAATATCGTCTTCAAGGTCAACCTTGAGAGCGCCTTCCTTGGTGATGATGAGCTTTAAAAAGTCCAACAGGTTGCGCGCGTAGAGTGCGCTGGCATCAGCGGCTAAAAGGGATGCCATGTTGGTCTCGCCAATCAGCGTCACGCCATGCTTCACCACGGTTTTTCCCGGTTCGGTCAACGGGCAATTGCCGCCTTGCGGTGCCGCCAGGTCAACGATTACGCTGCCGGGCTTCATGGCTTTGACCATGTCCTCAGTCACCAGTACCGGCGCAGCACGGCCTGGTATGAGCGCAGTGGTAATCACGATGTCTGCCTGCGCTACGCGTTTGGCAACCTCGTCTTTCTGGCGAGCCAGCCAGCTTGGCGGCATGGGCTTGGCGTAGCCGCCTACGCCGACGGCGGCTTCGCGTTCCTCGTCAGTTTCATAAGGCACGTCAATGAACTTGCCGCCCAGCGATTCGACCTGCTCTTTCACGCTCGGACGCACGTCGCTAGCCTCGATCACCGCACCCAGCCGTTTGGCCGTTGCAATGGCCTGCAAACCGGCAACACCAACGCCAAGGATGACGACGCGAGCGGCTTTGACGGTACCCGCCGCCGTCATCAGCATCGGGAAAAAGCGTTGGTAAGCATTTGCCGCCATCATCACGGCCTTGTAGCCCGCGATATTGGCTTGCGATGACAACACATCCATGCTTTGCGCGCGGCTGGTACGCGGGGCGGCCTCAAGCGCAAACGACGTTAATTGCGTTGTGGCCAAGCGCTGCAGGCCAGCGGCATCAAATGGGTTCAACATGCCGACCAGTACGCCACCGGCTTTGGCATGGGGCATTTCACTGTCCAGCGGACAACGCACCTTGAGCACAATGTCAGCGGCATAGGCACCGGCAGCGTCGGTAATTTCAGCACCTATAGCGGTAAAGGCCTCATCAGTCACGCTGGCTGCAATACCAGCGCCGGACTGAACACGAATGGTGTGGCCCTGAGCTTTAAGTTTTTTGGCCGTTTCAGGCGTGATGGCGACGCGTGTTTCACCGACTGTAATTTCGGCAGGTACCCCAATCAGCATGGGTTTCTCCTCAAGGCATTGGTTATTTAACGAGTCTGGGTTATGGGCGCAAACGCCGACTTCCAGCTGTCGTGAAGCTTACATGAGATTTTTGGGAATCCTTCTCACTGAAATCCCTAGTTCCATAGCCGCTCCTGTAAAGCATTAGCAAGTCGAAAAGCCCTTGCCTCCCTTCAAGCGGGGGCCGCGGAACTGGCTTTGCCAAGCCGCAGGCTCAGCGGCCCCTCGGGGGGCAGGGCGCTACACGAAGTGAGCAACCGTGGGGGTCCTACTTAGCCGTTGGCATCACAAACTCAGCACCCTTGCCAATGCTTTCAGGCCAGCGCTGCATGATGGATTTTTGCTTGGTGTAAAAACGCACGCCTTCTTCGCCATAAGCGTGCATATCGCCGAACAGGCTTTTCTTCCAGCCCCCAAAGCCGTGCCAGGCCATCGGCACCGGGATTGGTACATTGATGCCAACCATGCCGACCTGTATGCGGCGGCTAAATTCACGGGCCACATGGCCGTCGCGAGTGAAGCAGCTCACGCCGTTGCCAAACTCGTGGTTGTTAATCAAGGTCACAGCTTCGGCAAAGTCCTTTACCCGCACGCAACCGAGCACCGGGCCAAAAATTTCTTCTTTGTAAATGCGCATGTCGGGCGTCACGTGGTCAAACAAGGTGCCGCCCATCCAAAAGCCGTTTTCACAACCTGTACCAGCATCTTTGCCGCCAAAAGTGCGGCCGTCGACCAATAGCTTTGCACCTTCTTCAACACCGATATCAATGTAGCCGGTGATGCGCTTGTGCGCCACGCTGGTGACGATGGGGCCCATTTCGGCATCCAGGTTAACGCCATTTTTTATCACCAGTGTTTTGGCGCGTGCCGCCAGCATGGGTACGAGCTTATCGGCCACATCCCCCACCAACACCGCCACTGAAATCGCCATGCAGCGCTCGCCGGCCGAGCCGTAGCCTGCACCAATCAAGGCGTCGACAGCTTGTTCAAGGTCAGCATCGGGCATGACAACCATGTGGTTCTTCGCACCGCCCAGGGCCTGCACGCGCTTGCCGTGGTGCGCGCCGGTTTCGTAAATGTAGTTGGCAATTGGCGTAGAGCCAACGAACGATATTGCCTTGACATTCGGGTGGACGAGCAGCGCATCAACGGCTTCTTTGTCCCCCTGCACTACATTAAAAACGCCATCGGGCAATCCGGCTTGCTTGAGCAGCTCGGCCATAAAGATGCTGGGGCTGGGGTCAATTGGGCTGGGCTTCAAAATAAAGCAGTTGCCCGCTGCGATGGCGACAGGAAACATCCACATTGGCACCATCACCGGAAAGTTAAACGGCGTGATGCCCGCCACTACACCGAGCGGCTGGCGCAGCGTCCAGTTGTCAATGCCAGTACTCACTTGATCGGTAAAGTCGCCCTTGAGCAATTGCGGAATGCCGCAGGCAAACTCGACAATATCAATGCCGCGAGCGACTTCGCCCTGCGCGTCGGTGAACACCTTGCCGTGCTCGGCAGTAATCAGGTGCGCAAGTTTGTCTTTGTTGATGTTAAGCAGTTCTAAAAACTTGAACATCACGCGCGCACGGCGGATGGGCGGCATGTCGCTCCAGGCCGGAAAGGCTGCTTGCGCAGACGCGACTGCTTTATCGACATCTGCAATATTGGCTAGTGCCACTTGGGCTGTCACAGCACCTGTCGCAGGGTTGAAAACGTCCTGGTTGCGGCTGGATGCACCTGCGAATATTTTGCCGTTGACGTAATGGCTGATTGTTGACGTTGTGGTTACTGACATGTTGTCTCCAGTTGGGGTTATTAACTTTGGCTGAGTCTAGGCCGAACCCCCAGGCTTGATAAGCCTGCACAAAGTGACTACATTGTTCATAATATTGAACAATCGTCTCGCTATTTATAAATGTCTGCTGATCAACTATCCCCGCTCATAGCCGATCTTCACCTGTTGAGTGTGCTGGCTGATACCCGTAGCTTTACCGAGGCCGCCCGCCGCCTGGGTTTGTCAAAAGCCTCGGCGAGCATGCGTGTGAGCGAGCTGGAGCGTACGGCGGGCGTGCTGCTGGTGCGCCGTACCACCCGTTCTGTTGGGCTGACAGACGCAGGCCAGCAATTGGTGGCTGACTTGCAGCCAGCGTTTAACCGCATCAGCGACAGCTACAGCGCGGTGCGTGACATGGTGGGCGCGCCGCGCGGCCTGGTGCGAGTGACAGCACCGGTTGCATTGGGGCGGCAGCACTTGGCGGCGATGATTGCCAGCTTTTTAAAGCACTATCCCGACATTCACATAGAGCTTGAGCTGACCGACCGCTTTGTCAACCTCAGCAATGAGGGCTTCGATTTGGCTATTCGCCACACCAACACGCCGCCCGAAACGCATGTCGCCTGGCAGCTGTGCGACACCAGCTCGGTGCTACTTGCGAGTAGCGACTATTTAAAGCTGCGCGGCGTGCCCGTGCATCCATCCGACCTGACCGCGCATGACTGCTTGTTGTACCTGGGCGGCAGCCATTCGGGCAACTGGACTTTTACCGGAAATACCGGGGATACGGCTGGTTCGCGGGCTAAAAAACCGTCCTCCAAAGCCGAACTGAGCAGCCGGGTTGGCGTAGCTGTTAAAGGCGTTCTCAAAGCCAACAACAGCGAGGTGCTGCGGGAGGCGCTGCTGGCGGGTTTGGGAATTGGCTTGCTACCCGACTTCAGTTTGCCAGTCGCTAAAGGCAAACGCCCGCAGCTTGTACGCGTTCTTCCCACGTGGCGAGTCGAGGGGTTTTTTGGCGACCGTATTTACGCACTCAGGCCGTGGTCACCCCAAGTGCCGAAAGCAGTAACAGTTTTTGTCGAGCACCTGCGTAAAAGCTTTGCAGGCGGTTTTAAAGCCAACCCGATAATCCAATCATGACCCGATTTTTCAAACCCAGCGTCACCGTAGCCGCCGTGATTACCCGCAGCTTCGATGGTTTGCAAAAGTTTCTACTTGTTGAAGAAGAAACCCGCGATGGCCTCAAGCTCAACAACCCCGCAGGGCACCTGGACCCCGGCGAGAGCCCCGCGCAAGGTTGCGCCCGCGAGACCCTGGAAGAAACCGCTTTTCACTTCGTACCCACGGCTATGGTGGGTGTGTACCTTTCACACTTTGAACGTCCCGCCACCGCAAATGACGAGTCGCTTGATGTCACCTACCTGCGCTTTGCCTTTTGCGGTGAGCTGGGCGCGCATGTTGAGGGCCAGGCGCTAGATGTCGGAATAGTCCGCACGCTGTGGTTAACGGCGGACGAGATCAGGCAATCAACCGACCACCACCGCAGCCCACTGCTGGTGCGCTGCCTGGAAGACTATTTGGCCGGCAAGCGTTATCCGCTGGAGGTGGTGACTACAGATGCATCGGTGATGCAATTGGGCAAACAGCAGGACACCTTATGAATCTTCAAGAATGGATTGGCCGTGCTGAGACGGTTAACGACATCGCTACCGCCACGCCCTGTGCAGCGCTATCAGCAACCCTCGACTACCCCGACACAACCCGTCCCGAACCGGGCACGCCGTTGCCTTACCTGTGGCACTGGTTGTACTTTTTGCCGATTTACGCGCAATCAGAAATCGGCGAAGACGGCCACGCCAGACGTGGTGGTTTCATGCCGCCCGTACCATTGCCGCGCCGTATGTGGGCGGGTAGCGATTTTGAATTTCATGAGCCGCTGTTGGTAGGTGATACCTTGCAGCGCACATCGACCATCGTTGACGTGAGAGAGAAATCGGGCCGTACGGGCAGCCTTATCTTCGTCAAAGTCAAGCATGAAATTCGCCGCAATACCCATGCGGCAGTTGCGCTAACTGAATATCACAACATTGTTTACCGCCCGGCGGTCAGCCGTGATGATGTAGCGCCACCGCCGCAAGCGGCGTCAGTTGAATGCGCTTGGGAACGGCACATCACGCCCAGCGATGTGCTGCTGTTTCGTTACTCGGCGCTCACCTTTAACGGTCACCGTATTCACTACGACCGCAAATACGTGACCGAGGTTGAAGGGTATCCGGGCCTGATCGTGCATGGGCCGCTGATTGCCACGCTACTGATGGATTTGTTGCGCCGACAGTTGCCCGATGCGAAGGTTTTGAAATTCGAGTTCAAGGCCGTCCGGCCAACCTTTGACATTCATCCTTTTTCAGTACATGGCCAGCCTTCAAAAGACGGTAAAACTGTGCGCCTGTGGGGCCGCGACGATGACGGCTGGCTGACGATGGATGCCACGGCAACCCTCACATGAACCTTCACTTAAACACCTATACAAGCCGTCAAAACATTACCGTTGTGACGATGGTGCATGTGAGTGCTGCGCCATTTGCGATGCGCTAATTGGCACACTGGGGAGTGCGCCTACGCTGGTCGGAGTTGCTTAGTTACCGGCTGTACTGCGTTTTTGAAGGTGCAACACTGGCGTCCCTTAGAGGTGCCCGCCGCGCGACCATTTGCTAGGGACACCCAAGTCAGCCTGACGAAAGACCTTAGACTCGGCCAGTCTATGATTTTATGTCGCGCCCTGCGCCAACTGACTGTGAGTTTGATGGATGCAATGGTGACCGGCCACCAATCATCCTCGACTCTATGCGCAACCTGGGTCAAGCAGGGGTGATGGCTGATACATTGCTTGCGTTGCTTAAGGCCTAGGCTCGCGGCGTAACCTCAGGGCCTTGATTATTCAGCTGTGATCTTGCGCTCTTTGATGATCTTTCCCCAGGTCGCCGACTCACTTGCGATGTAGCGGGCCAGCTCGTCCCTCGTACCGGGCTGCGGTGTCAGGCCATGTTTGATGAGTTGCTCATGCACATCGGGGGCGTGGAGCACTTTAACCAGTTCCAGGTTCCAGCGGTCTAGTAGTGGCTTGGGCGTTTTGCTGGAGGCCACAAAGGCATACCAGTTGGTGGCATTGAAGCCTGGATAGCCAGACTCGGCAATGGTCGGTATGTTGGGCAGGAAGGCCGGGCGGCTTAAACCCGTGCTGGCCAGTGGAATCAGCTTGCCAGACTCAATGTGCGGGCCTGCTGTAGCGGGCGTTGAATAATAGGATGCGACCCGGCCGCCCAGCAAATCCTGCAGCGCAGGCGCACCACCCTTGTAGGGAATATGCACGGTGTCAATGCCGGCCCGCACGTTGAACAACTCTCCAGCCAGGTGCGATGCCGACCCGGCTCCGGTTGATGCAAAATCCAGCGTGCCGGGCTTCTTTTTCGCAAGCGCGACATATTCGGCCAGAGTTTTGACACCCACGCCAGAATGCACCACCAGCACATTGGGAAAGTTCACGCCCATGGTGATGGGGGCCAGATCACGCACTGGGTCGTAGCCGACTTTCATCATGTGTGGCGCAATCGTCAATGGCCCTACCGAACCAAACAGCAGGATGGAGCCGTCGGCAGGAGCGTTTGCCACGAATTGGTGTGCAATGTTGCCGCCGACGCCGGGCTTGTTGTCAACGATCACCGTCTGACCGATGTTGTCGCCCAGTTTTTTGGCAATCAGGCGGGCAGCCGTGTCTGCAGCGCCGCCCGCCGCAAAACCAACGACCAGGCTCACCGGCTTTTTAGGCGGAAAGTCCTGCGCTTGTACTGGCACTGAGAACGCACCCACCGCAGCAAGTAGCGGTAACAGGGCCAGCGGAGCACGTGCTTGAAGCAAGGGGTGCTTTTTCATAAAGGCTTTCGTTTTTTAATGTATGGATTCAGTCCGCCGCCAAACCAACCGGGTTGGGCTGGCGTTTTTCGACCGCATGGCGTAACAGCGAAGCAGTGCGAAAAATACCATGAGCAAACTTGCCGTAAGGAAGCGTTAAAAACAACGCCATCACCACACCTAGATGCACCGCCAACAAGGCAGGCAGGGCCGGTGTTGCCCGCGCCAGCCACAAAGCCAGGCCACTCAGGCTGGTGAAAAACAGCAGTGCGATAAAGCCAAGGTCCATCGGCTTTTGGGCTGCATCGCCGTGTTGGGGATCGCGCTTGAGGTTCAATGCGAACAGCCACGCCGTGCCCAACAGCAGACTCACGCCGCCCACCGCCCCCAGTGCCTTGGGCAGACTGGGCAGATCATAAGGCGCTGTCCAGCCAAAAACATAGTGGTACACCGTGGCCAGGCTGGTGGCGGCAAAGCACAGCATAAAGCCATAAAAAGTCAGGTGATGAGCGCGCCGCCGCGAAAGGCTATAGGCATCGTCTCCGTTATTGCAACCATTGCCGTGTCCGCCGCCGAGGTACGTCAGCCCCAGCACGTCGTGAGTGGCCTCAAAGGCTGCGGGTGAACTGACGGGCAGACCCGAGGTGGCCGGTGTTACGTCGCGCCAAAAGCGCCGCACGCCCAGGCCTAGGGCCAGCACCGCCCACAGGAATACGGGAGTAAATATGCCTACCAGCAGGTTGTGTGGGAACAGCCTGTAAAAATTTCCCTGCAAGTCGCCGCCCCACAGCGTGCCGCTCAAAGCCAGTGCCAGCAGCAGAAAAATTGCTAGAGCGGCCGCTACGGCTAGCGACAAGACCAAGCCGTTGCGCTGGTAGAGCTTGCCCAGCGCGGGCGGCCAGGCGTAGTCCACATAGGTCTGGATCCGGACCTGGGCCATGGCCCGCGGCACATTGACGGCAAACTCATGCGGCGGTGCGTATTGGCAGGCGTGCAGACATGCGCCGCAGTTGTGGCACAGGTTGGCGAGGAAATGAATGTCGGCCTTGCCAAACTCCAGCCGTCTAGTCATGGCCGGAAATACGGCACAAAAACCTTCGCAATAACGGCAGGCATTGCAGATCTGCATCTGGCGCGCGACTTCGACTTCAGGCGCACTCAGCGTCAGGCTAAAAGTTACTTGCCCATTGGCCAGCGCCACAGCATCCCGTGTCAACGCTTCAAGCTGCTGCATGAATAGCTCCTGATTTCATAGCTGCTTGCGCAGACTGCACGCCAGCGATACGGCCAAAAGCGGTTCCGATCGACATGCCCACCCCGGCGGTGTAGCCCTTGCCAAGTACATTACCAGCCATCATTTCGCCGGCCACAAACAGGTTGCTGCTGGGTACACCGCCAAACGACACGGCAGAGGTTTCGTCGGTTTTCAGGCTCAAGTACGTGAAGGTCACGCCGGGCTTGAGCGCGTAGGCAAAAAACGGGCCCTTGTCTACAGGCCGCGCCCAGTGGGTCTTGGCCGGGGTCAACTGCTCGGTGTGGCAGTCATCTAGCAACGTATGGTTAAAACTGCCAACCCGGCAGGCAGCGTTGTAGTCGTTCAGCGTTTGCATGAAGCTGGGTACATCCAGCCCTATTTTTTGCGCGAGCTCTGCCAGCGTGTCGGCCTTTGTGCCGGGAAACACCGGAGGCATGAAGCGGCCAGCGGCTTTGGCATCGATGATGCAATAGGCCACCTGCCCCGGCTGCTGCGCCACCAGCCGGCCCCAGATGGCGTAGCGCTTGGGCCAAAAATCCTCACCCTCGTCGTAAAAACGTTGGCCTTCCCGATTGACCACCACGCCGAGCGACACGCAGTCAATGCGGGTACAGATGCCGCCGTCGTAGAGCGGCGCGCGTGCATCAATCGCCACCATGTGGGCCTGTGTTGGGTCGCCAATCATGTCGGCACCGGCTTGCAGCAAATGTTTGAGCAACACACCTTGGTTGAAACGCGTGCCACGAATCGCAAAGTTGTCCGACGGCCATTCACCGCGTTCGTTTTGGCCCCAGGCTTCGCGTAGCCACTCGCGGTTGGACTCAAAGCCGCCCGCGGCCAGCACGCAGGCTTTGGCTGTAATGCGCTCTGGGCCGACAAATGCCGCCACAAAGTGACCATCCTGAAGTTCGAGCCCATCTACTGGCGCGTTGTAACGAATCTGCACGCCGAGCTTTTCAGCACTTCGATAGTAGGCGTTGACCAGCGCTTTGCCGCCACCCATGAAAAAGGCGTTGGTACGGCTCAGGTGTAGCGTACCCGACAGTGACGGCTGGAAATGTACGCCGTGGCTTCGCATCCAGTCGCGGCAGTGGCTTGA
This sequence comes from Burkholderiales bacterium, assembly GCA_038226155.1. Lineage (GTDB taxonomy): Bacteria > Pseudomonadota > Gammaproteobacteria > Burkholderiales > Burkholderiaceae_C > Polaromonas. The sequence goes on along the minus strand of JBBRQQ010000007.1, from coordinate 33,345 downwards.
GGCGCGAATGGTCAGTCTCGCCAGCGCTTCGTTGGTTTGCCCGCCTGTAACCTTGAGCAGGTCTTGCCAAAATTCTTCTTCTGGGTAGGTCTCGGTTAGCACGTCTTGCGGTGTGTCGTGCATGCATCGCAAGTTGCGTGTGTGCGCAGAATTGCCGCCTCGCCACTCGCGCGGCGCAGCCTCAAGGAGCAGCACGCTGGCGCCGGCTTCGCGCGCCATCAGCGCCGCGCACAAAGCCGCATTGCCGCCGCCGATTACCAAAACATCCACTTTCATAAGCACCTTACCGTAGCGTCTCACTATTTTCAAAGAGTGAGCGGCAGTGTAAATGGCGGGGATAATCCCATATTTATGGTCAAGCAACCCAAGCAAAGAATCGTCGTCGGTTTGAGCGGCGGCGTGGACTCGGCTGTCACGGCTTACCTGCTCAAGCAGCAGGGCCATGAGGTCATCGGCATTTTCATGAAGAACTGGGAAGACGACGATGGCTCGGATTTTTGCTCATCCAATATCGACTTTGTGGATGCCGCTGCCGTAGCCGACGTGATCGGCATCGAGATTGAACACGTCAACTTTGCCGCCAATTACAAAGACCGGGTGTTCGCCGAATTCTTGCGCGAGTATCAGGCCGGCCGTACACCCAACCCTGATATTTTGTGCAACGCCGAGATAAAGTTCAAGGCCTTTCTTGACCACGCGATGCGGCTGGGAGCCGAAAAAATTGCGACCGGTCACTACGCTCGCGTGCGTAAAAATGAGGCTACTCGCCTGCACGAGTTGCTCAAGGGCCTGGACCCGGCCAAAGACCAGAGTTATTTTTTACATCGGCTTAATCAGGCGCAGTTGTCTAAAACGCTGTTCCCGGTGGGCGAGTTGAAGAAGACCGAAGTACGGCGTATTGCCGATGAAATTGGTTTGCCGAATGCGAAGAAAAAAGATTCGACTGGTATCTGTTTTATTGGCGAACGACCCTTTCGTGAATTTTTAAACCGCTACATCGCCAAAGCGCCCGGCCTGATTAAAAGCGACAAAGGCCGCGTGCTCGGCGAGCATGTGGGCCTCTCGTTTTACACGCTGGGTCAACGGCAGGGTTTGGGCATTGGCGGTGTCAAGGCCAAGGGCGCAGACCTGAAGGCCGCACAGGCACGCGGCCAGCGCGGGGTGGGTGAGCATGAGCCGTGGTTTGTAGCCCGCAAGGACATGGACACCAATACGCTGTGGGTAGTGCAGGGCCACGACCACCCGTGGCTGCAATCAACCGCGCTGAGTGCGCAAGACGGCGCCTGGGTGGCGGGTGCTGCACCTGCTACCGGTAGTTATGCGGCAAAGACTCGTTACCGGCAGGCTGACGCTGTGTGCGACCTGCATCATTTGAACGAGGCTGAATGCGAATTGAGTTTTACTGAGCCGCAGTGGGCCGTTACCCCCGGCCAGTCGGCTGTGCTGTATGCCGGTGAGGTTTGCTTGGGCGGCGGTGTGATTGCCAGCAGTAATGTGCGCAATAGGGCGCTACCTTTATGACCTTTCCCGTCACCGTTCTAGCTGTTTGTACAACAATGGTGCAAGCCTGAATCATTCTCCAAAACTTAAGCTCCTAACACCATGAATATCCTCTTTGTTGCCGACCCGCTTGAATCATTCAAGATTTACAAAGACACTACTTTCGTGATGATGCGCGAAGCGCAAAAGCGCGGCCACCGTATCAGCGCCTGCGAGACCAAAGACATCATGTGGGAGCGGGGCGGTTTTGTGACCGCCTTTGTGCGTGACATCACGCTCACAGGCCACGCTACCGACTGGTTTAACGCAGAGCAGCAACACCCCAACGAGCGGCCACAGGCGATCAAGGACTTTGACTGTGTGGTGATGCGCAAAGACCCGCCGTTTGACAGCGAGTTTTTCTACAGCACCCACCTGCTGGAGCAAGCCGAGCGCGAAGGCGCAAAAGTTTTCAACAAGCCGCGCGCGTTGCGCGATCACCCTGAAAAACTCGCCATCATGGAGTTTCCGCAGTTCACTGGTCCCACGCTGGTGACGCGCGATGCGGGTGACATCAAACGCTTTCAGGCCGAGCACCGCGACATCATTTTGAAACCACTTGACGGTATGGGTGGCATGGGGATTTTCCGCGTGAAAGACGACGGCATGAACCTAGGCAGCATCATTGAAACGCTGAATAAAAACGGCGCGCAAAGCGTGATGGTGCAAAAGTTTTTGCCCGAGATTGCGCTGGGCGACAAGCGTGTGCTGGTGATAGGTGGCAAGCCGGTGCCGCATTGTTTGGCGCGTATTCCGCAGGGCGGCGAGGTGCGCGGCAACCTGGCTGCGGGCGGTAAGGGCGTGGCACAAGCGCTGTCAAAGCGGGACCGCGAGATTGCCGAGGCGATTGGCCCGGTGCTGGCGGCGCGCGGCTTGTTGCTGGCAGGTATTGATGTGATCGGTGACTGCGTCACCGAGATCAATGTAACCAGCCCGACCTGCTTTCAGGAAATTTTTGACCAGACCGGGTTTGATGTGGCGGCGATGTTTGTGGATGCGTTGGAATCTGCGCTGGCTGCCTGAACGTTACCCTGATGGCTACGTTAAATGGATGCGTTAGAAATCCGTCAGCACACCGCCCGCAAATACCTTCAGCTCACCCGGCGCAAAGGCCGTCCAGCTTTCATTCGTGGTCAGGGGGGCAGTGACCACAACTGCCACGCGATCTGACGCGCTGGTATGTTCTGCAAAGTTCACACTAACGTCTTCGTCGCTCAGGGTCGCATGTGCAAACGGGTGCTTGCGTTCAACGTAATAAAGGTTGGTCGAGGCATGTGCCCACAGCGCCTGGCCATTGCTGAGTAAAAAATTGAAGGTACCGTGTGGCGCAATATGCGCTGCCAACTCACGCAGCGTGATGCTTAACTCGCGCGCGCTGGGCACCCCGGCATGGGACTTGGCGAGCTCCTGCATGATGTAGCAAAAAGCGCGCTCGCTGTCAGTGTCGCCCACGGGTTTGAAGCCGCCATGCAGGCGCGGCGAAAAATCTTTCAGGTCGCCGTTGTGGGCAAACACCCAGTAGCGGCCCCACAGCTCGCGCACAAAAGGGTGGCAGTTTTCAAGCGCTACCCGGCCCTGCGTTGCCTTGCGGATATGCGATATGACATTGCGGCTTTTGATCGGGTAACGGCTGATCAGCTCGGCTACCGGCGATGTAGACGCGGCTTGATGATCGACGAAATGGCGCAGGCCTTTGTCATCACAAATTCCATCATATTCGGCAGTAACAACCGCGTCACTGTCGTCAATGTCATTGCCCTCAAAAAAAGCAATGCCCCAGCCGTCTTCATGGTGGTCGGTATTGCCGCCGCGCTGCGCGAAGCCTCTGAAGCTGAAGGTCACATCAGTCGGTGCATTGCAGTTCATGCCAAGTAGCTGACACATGATGGTTATTTCTCAAGTGTGGTTTTGGCTGGGGTTACTCGGACTTCTCGAAGTTGCCAGGCCGCCACCATCGCCAGCGCGCAAAGGGCTGCCAGCATTAAAAAGGTCTCATTAAACGCGGCCAGCCTGGCGACGCTGGACGTTGCTTTGCTGAGTGAATCGCCATGTGCGTCAAGCCGCCACTCCAGCACAATGCCACACAAACTCACGCCGATGGCACCACCCAACATGCGCAAAAAATTGATCGCGCTGGACCCGGCTGGTAGCAGGTGTTCATGCAGTGGCCGCAGCGAGCCGAGTTGCAGCGACGGCAATATAAACCCCAGTCCGATGCGCCCGACAACAGTCCAGATCGCCAGAACCCACAAGGCCGATGTCAGGTTGACGGTCAGCATCAAACCAAACGACAGCGCCAGCAAGGCAAGGCCTGTACTGACCAGCAGCCAGGTAGGTTGCCGGTCTGCCAGGCGGCCCACCATGGCAATAGTGATGGCCAGCACGATGCCCGCAGGCAGCAAGATGGCACCCACGCGAGATGCTGACAGGCCCAGGCCAAGCTGCATGTAAACCGGCAACAGGTAAGTCGAGCCGAACAATGCCGTACCGTAAATAAAAGCCACCACGCTGCCCATCGCAAAGGTGCGGTAACCAAACAGCGACAGGTGCATCAGCGGTTCGCGGCTGGTGGCTATCATGTGCTTTTGCCAGGCCACAAACGCTGCCAGGGAAAGCGCAGCGCCTGCCAGTAATGCACTCGCCACTGCTGTGTTGTGGCCATGCAGTTCGACCATGCCGTTTAGCAAACATAGCGTGCCCAGTGTGCCCAGCAGCAGGCCACGCCAGTCGATGAAGTCACTTTCGCGGTTGGCGGCCACGCCACCCGGTGCGCTGTTGGGCACATAGCGCCAAGCCATGTATATCGATAGCAGGCAAAGCGGAACGACCATGAAAAATATCGAGCGCCAACCAAACCAGTCAACCAGTATGCCGCCTATGCTGGGGCCAATGGCTGGGGCCAGCACTACACCCATGCCAAAAAAACCGCTGGCCCGACCGCGTTCATGCTGGCCGAAGGCGCGCATGATGATGATCGCCGGAATCGGCTGTACCACCCCCGCCGCCAGCCCCTCGGCAATGCGCGCCGTCAGTACCAGGCTAAAGCTATTGGCGAGTCCGCCGCCTATGCCGCCCGCCATCAGCAGCAGCATGGTGCCGATGTAGGTGCGCCGATATCCGTAACGCGCAAGCAGCCACGGGGTGGTGAGCATGGATACCGTCATGGCCACCATGAAACCTGAACTCACCCACTGGGCTCGCTCCTGACCGAGCACAAAGTAGTGGCTCATGTCGGGAATCGCCACATTGATGATGGTGGACGACATGATCGATGCCATCGTGCCAATCATCACCGACAGCAACAGCAGCCAACGGTAACGCGGGCCATGCTGCGCCTGCAAGCCGGCAAGCGATGCGCTTTGTACGCTGCTGGACGGCGACGGCAGGGAGTCGGGCGGCGTGCTCAAAAGGGACCTTAACCTTATTCGCGCGGCTCGGACCAGAGCTTGCCGCCAGTAGCCCAGTTCTCTCGCTTGATGTCGGTGATGATGACGTCCACCGAATCGGCTACTCCACCCAGAATTTCAACGCTGACGCGGGTGATGGCTTTGACGAGTTTTTTCTTTTGCTCTATGGTCCGGCCTTCCATCATTTCGACATGGTACGTGGGCATAGCATTTCCTTGTTGGGTTGAAGTGTGGTGAGATGACGTCTGTGTTTGAAGTAGTCCAATGGCTTTTTCAGTGCTTGCTAGCCAGTAGCTACGTACGCTACATGATAAAAGCTCCCGCAGACGTGGCACACTCCAAGGTCGATTTTTCGTTGTACATCCACCCCGAGAGCCGTCTTGTCATCGTTTGCGCCTTTACCCGCATCTGCATCTGCATCTGCATTTGCTCCGCATCTGCCCTCGCTCGCAGGCCGTGCATACAAGTGCCATTGCGGCGCGCCTATTTTTTTCAGAAACAGTACCTGCCTGACCTGTGGCACGCCGCTGGGTTACGACCCGGTGCAGGCGCGATTGCTGCCCTTGATGCCCGGTATAGATGGTAATAGATGGGTGCTCTGGCAGGACAGCAACACACTCTTTCCGCCGGTCGCACAAACCTATACGCGCTGCGTTAACTTGCAGACTCCTGCCGCCTGCAACTGGCTGGTTCCGGTCAATGACTCCAGCAACGGGATGGGGGATAACTCGCCCGCCCCCCTGCTGTGCCGTGCGTGCAGGCTTAATCGCATCATTCCCGACCTCAACGATGCAGATCACCCGGACAACGGCATACTTTGGGGCCGGATTGAGCTGGCCAAACGGCGGCTGGTGTCAGCGCTGATGGCGCTGGGCTTGCCAGTGGCATCGCGCATGACTGAAGACACTGCACGAGGCATGATGTTCGACTTTCTGCGCTCGCCCGACAACGGGCCGCACGTCATGACGGGCCACAATATCGGCCTCATCACGCTCGATTTGCAGGAAGCCGATGATGCCGTGCGTGAGGCCTTGCGTAGCGCCATGCGTGAACCCTACCGCACGCTGCTCGGGCACTTTCGCCATGAGGTTGGCCACTATTACTGGGATCGCCTGGTCATGGGCACCCCATGGATGGAAGGCTTTCACCAGCTCTTTGGCGATGAGACAAAAGATTACGCGGCCAGTCTGCGCCAGAACTACGAGCAAGGCCCGGCACCCCAGTGGTGGTTGCATTACGTGAGCGCCTATGCCAGCACGCACCCGTGGGAGGACTGGGCCGAATGCTGGGCGCACTATCTGCACATGCGCGACACGATTGACACAGCCCTGAGCTTTGGGATGGTGACCGACAGCGTGCACCTTGAGTTCACGCCCTTCACGCTCAATGCACTCTACCAGCCGGGGCATCCAGAGGCGCAAAACTTCCTGGATTTCCTGAACGACTGGACCAGGCTAACAACTATGCTCAATGAGATGTCACGCAGCATGGGGCAGCCTGATTTTTATCCCTTTGTGTTACCGCACGAAGTGGTGGCCAAGCTGCATTTCATTCATTTGCTGGTGACATCCAGCAGCTGGCTGCCGCAAGACGCAGGCATGGTTACCGCCTCACCGCTGGAGGCTGATGAGCAGCGCGAAGTGCAAATGCACACGAATGACCAGGTTAATAGCCAGACCCAGACGCAGGCCAGCCACCAGAACAATGGGTTTGGACAAAACCAGATGCAGGGCTACACTGAGCCATTGACGGACCAAACAGAGCTGAAAAATCAGTATTTTTGACCCTCATTTCAGGCTGCAAGCCAATAGAATCGGGCGTAAGAAGCTATTTTTTCAATAGCAACCGGATTCAGAAATTGGTCGCCAATCCTTCGCAATCAAATGGCCAGAGCACCGAAAGCACCTAGAGGGCATCACTATCACGTCTATGTGATTGAGCTTGCGCCGGAGGTCTGGAACATCGCCCGCTTTCGGCGCGCCAACCCTGACTACATACTCGGCAAGCCGTTCGTCTACGTCGGCATGACAGGGCTAGATCCCGACCAGCGCTTCGACAAACACAAAGCTGGTATCCAGCCCAACCGCTACGCGCGCGACTTCGGCTTGCGCCTGTTGCCCAAGCTCTACGAGATGTACAACCCCATGCCGTACGAGGGGGCGCGCGACATGGAAGTCGAGCTCGGCATTGGGCTACGCGAAGCGGGCTATGGGGTTTGGCAGGCTTGATGGATTCGATGCCAAGGATGTAACGCTTACTCCAGCGCAGTCATTGTCAAGCCGGTCTGAGTGCAAAACTGATTTAGCGTTTCACCAATCTGCGCGTCCGTTAAGGTCGTCACCAATTCAACGAGCTTGTTGTAGCTGCCCTTGTGGCTGTCGCTCACAGTAACGACGGCCGCGCTGTCCTGGTTTTTGAGGGCATTGTTCAGGGAGACTTCAAGCTTACGCATCACCTCATTACGCTGCTCAGTCGTGGTGGCCGAGCGATCCGGGTAGAAAAGCTCAAACGAGAAGTTGGTTTTAGTGGTCATGACTACAGTTTGCACCGTGGGCACACGGCGCTGCGTCAGACAACTGCGCTATCTTGACCACAAGCACCCAGGATGGAGCCAGCTCAAACCCGGAAATACAACCATCACCCAACAGGCCACCCCTTAACTTCTTTATGCAGTCCCCGCCTTCACCTTCAAGCGCCACGCATGCAGCAGCGGCTCGGTATACCCGCTTGGTTGCTCCAGTCCCTTGAAGACCAGGTCACACGCAGCCTTGTACGCAGCTGAGGTTTTGAAGTGGCCTGCCATCGGCTTATAGAGCGCATCGCCTGCGTTTTGCTTGTCGACCACGGCGGCCATGCGCTCGAAGGTTTCGCTGACTTGCGCTTTGGTCACCACGCCGTGCAGTAACCAGTTGGCCATGTGCTGGCTGCTGATGCGCAGGGTGGCGCGGTCTTCCATCAGGCCGACGTTGTGAATGTCTGGCACCTTGGAGCAGCCCACGCCCTGGTCGATCCAGCGCACGACGTAGCCCAAGATACCCTGGGCGTTGTTGTCGAGTTCTTCCTGTTTGGCTTGCGCGCTCCAGTTCGGCGTACTGGCAACCGGCACTTGCAGCAGGTCGTTCAATATGGCGTTGCGAACTTTTGATTTGTCGCCTGATTTCTCATTTTGTGCGTCGATTTTTTCAAGGTCTTTTTGTACCTTGCTGACCTTGACCTGGTGGTAGTGCAGCGCGTGCAGCGTGGCGCCGGTGGGGCTGGGCACCCAAGCGGTGTTGGCACCGGCAAGTGGATGGGCAATTTTTTGTTCCATCATGGCCTTCATCAAATCAGGCATGGCCCACATGCCCTTGCCGATTTGCGCTTTGCCGCGCAGGCCACATTGCAGCCCAACCAGCACGTTGCTGCGCTCGTAGGCGGAAATCCAGGCGGTCGCTTTCATTTCGCCCTTGCGGATCATCGGGCCGGCATACATGGCGGTGTGCATTTCGTCGCCAGTGCGGTCTAGAAAGCCAGTGTTGATGAACGCCACGCGGCTCGATGCGGCGGCGATGCAGGCCTTCAGGTTGACGCTGGTTCGGCGCTCTTCGTCCATGATGCCGAGCTTGACGGTGCTGTCCGGCAGGCCAAGCAGCTTTTCAACACGGCCAAACAATTCGTCTGCAAACGCGACTTCCGCCGGGCCGTGCATTTTGGGTTTGACGATGTAGACGCTGCCCTTGCGTGAGTTGCGAATCGCATCTTTTTTCGTACGCGTCAAATCATGTACCGCAATCGCAGTGGTGACGACCGCGTCCAAAATGCCTTCGTGGATTTCGTGCAATTTGCCGTCCTGGCCCCGGTACAAAATGGCCGGGTTGGTCATCAGGTGGCCGACGTTGCGCAGGAACATGAGCGAGCGGCCGTGCAGCTTGACGCTGCCTTTGCCGTTAGCGGCCGTGTACTCGCGGTCAACGTTCAGGCCGCGGGTGAAAGTTATGCTGCCTTTGGTGACCGTCTCGGTCAGCGTGCCATTGAGGATGCCCAGCCAGTTGCTGTAAGCCAGCACTTTGTCGTCGGCATCGACCACGGCGACCGAGTCTTCCAGGTCAAGGATGGTTGACAACGCGGCCTCAACCACCAGGTCGCTCATGCCTGCCGCATCGCTCTTGCCAATCGGCGTGGCGCGATTGATTTGAATGTCGAGGTGCAGGCCGTTGTGCTCAAGCAGTACCGATGACGGCGAAGTGGTCGTACCCTGGTAGCCAACGAATTGCTTTGCATCTTGCAGGCTTGTGGTCGTGCCGCCTTTAAGGGCTACCACCAGCTTGCCGCCCTTGACCCAATAGCCAACCGAGTCAATGTGCGAACCGGTTGCCAGCGGTGCGGTGCGGTCTAGTACATAGCGCGCATATTCAATCACTTTTGCGCCGCGCTTGGGGTTGTAGCTGCTGCCCTTTTCACAGCCGTTGGCTTCTGAAATCACATCCGTGCCATACAGCGCGTCATACAAGCTGCCCCAACATGCATTGGCAGCGTTCAATGCGTAGCGAGCATTCAGTATCGGCACTACCAGTTGGGGGCCAGCCTGTTTGGCGAGTTCGGCGTCTACGTTTTTGGTGCTGGCATGGACCTTCTTGGGTACTCTGACGAGGTAGCCGATTTTTTCGAGAAAAGCGCGATACGCCTTCATGTCTTTGATGGCGCCGGGATTGGCCTGGTGCCAGGCATCCATCTCAAGTTGCAGGCGTTCACGTTCGGCCAGCAGGGCGATGTTTTTCGGGGCCAGGTCTTGCACGATGGCATCAAAACCTTTCCAGAACTTCTCGCTGCTAACGCCTGTGCCGGGCAGCACGCTGCCCTCGATAAAGCGGTGCAGAACGCTGGCGACTTCAAGCGAGTGGCAGGTGGTGCGCGGCGTGGCAGATGCGGCGGATGTGGTGGGGCTGGTCATGGTCGTCCTGTTCGGTAAATAGCTGAGGATGGCACAGGTGCTGGCTGCTTGTATGTTTGCCCCTGCTGGCCCCTACTTTATTCGATGCGCCGAGGCTGCCCGAGCCGCGCCGGTCCGCACTGATTCCGCGTGATTTGCTATTTTTCAATGATTTTGGTCTATCGCAGGCCATTTTTGACCTGCTTTTAGGGCTACAAGCCAATATATATGGGCGTAAGCAGCTACTAAAAACATAGCATAAAGTTGCTCGTTCAGTTCTGCAAATTCAACTTGCGGGCGCGCTACCAGCGCGCAGGGCACAGTGCGAAAATGAACAAGCTGAGACTTTCAAGATAGAACTTCAAATCATGCCTGATACAAAAAACCTGCCTTATTCGGGCTTGCGAATGGTCGAATTCACCCATATGGTGATGGGCCCCACCTGCGGCATGCTGTTTGCAGACCTGGGTGCAGAAGTCATCAAAGTAGAGCCGCCCAAGGGTGACAAAACCCGCAGGTTGCTGGGTTCGGGCGCGGGGTTTTACCCGCTCTTTAACCGCAACAAGAAGTCGCTGGTGCTGGACCTTAAAACGCCGCAGGGCCGTGAGGCAGCGCTCAAGCTGATTGCCACCGCCGACATCGTCAGCCATAACTTCCGGCCCGAGACTATGGCCGCGCAGGGGCTCGATTACGAGACGCTGAAAAAACTTAATCCACGCCTGATCTACATCGCCTTGAAAGGCTTTTTGCCCGGCCCCTACGAGCACCGTACCGCCCTTGATGAAGTGGTGCAAATGATGGGCGGCCTGGCCTACATGACCGGCCCTGTCGGCCAGCCGTTGCGCGCGGGCAGCAGCGTGAACGACATCATGGGCGGCATGTTTGGGGCGATGGCTGCAATGGCCGCTTTGGCACAGCGTGAAAAAACTGGCTTGGGAATGGAGGTGCAGTCGGCTTTATATGAGAACAATATCTTCCTGGTGGCGCAGCACATGCTGCAGTACGCCGTGACGGGCGAGCCAGCCGACCCCATGCCCAATCGCATATCTGCGTGGGCGGTTTACGACGTGTTCACGGTCAAAAATGGTGAGCAGATCTTTCTAAGTGCAGTGAGCGACAAGCAGTGGACGGTGTTTTGTGACGTGCTGGGCTTTGCCGACCTGAAAGCGCACCCCGCCTACCAAAACAACAACGACAGGGTGCGTGAGCGGGTCAACTTGATCCCCGAGCTGCGTACTCGCCTGGAAAAATACACAGCTTCCGAGTTGGCCGAAATATTTGAAAAAAATGGCCTGCCCTACGCCCCGATCAAAAGACCGCAAGACCTGATGGAAGACCCGCACCTGCTCCAGTCCGGTGGCCTGGCCGACATCACACTGCCTGATGGTAGGCAAACCCGTACCGTGCTGCTCCCGTTCGCGATGGACGGCAAGCGCCTGGGCGTGCGCAGCAACCCACCCAAGCTCGGCGAGCACAGCCTGGAGATCTTGAGAGGTCTGGGTTACAGCGTCGAGCAAGCCGGGAAACTGGCGGCGCTGCACGTTGATGCCGCATCGCCACCGCTAATCTAAAAATCAGAAAGTTCAGTCAAGACGCAAAAACGGCCCAGCCGCAGTTGCGGGTGGGCCGTGAGGCGTATCAAACGGGGGGCTTATTTTTTGACAGCAGGAGCTGCAGCAGCCATAGGCTTGGCATCGGACTTGGCCATGGTTTTGTCGCCAGCGTCAGCGATACATTTTTTCTCGAAGCTGGCTTTGGCAGCACCAGCCAGTTTTTTCTCGGCTGAAGCTTTTTCGCAGACTGCTGCCGGGCTTGGGGCGGCAGCCATGCCACCGGCATCAGCGAGGCATTTTTTCTCGAAGCTGGTTTTGGCGGCACCAGCCAGTTTTTTCTCGGCAGAAGCCTTTTCGCAGGCAGCGGCGGGTCCTGCTGCTTCTTTCTTGGCGCTCAGGCAATCTTTCATAAAGGCTTTGCGCTCGTCGCCTTTTTTGCCCTCAGCGTCTTTGTTACAGGCACCCATTTTGCTTTGCTGGGCAGTTTTGGCATCGCCGTCGGCCGCATGAACCAGTTGCGACATGCTCATCGAAAACGCAAATGCAACGGCCATCAGGGATATCAGCTTTTTCATGGAGGTTCCAGTCAAGGTTGGAGTTAAGGTTGGAATTAGTTCGGAATCCGCAAAGGATTCCATCACATAACGGCGCAGCTCACAAGGTGGATGACCTTGGGTTGACCGCGTTAACCGTAAAATCAGCCCATGTTATCGATAAAAAATGACTTGCTCCTGGCTTTGGCTTCCGGGCTGGAACAGTTGTCCCCCGGCGCTGGTGAAAAGGCTTCGTTTGAATCTCCCAAGGTGGCTGCGCATGGCGATTTCGCCTGCACGGCAGCCATGCAACTGGCCAAGGGACTCAAGCAGAACCCGCGTCAGGTCGCCGAGGGTTTGAAAGCCATATTGCTCGCTAGCCCGGTGTTTGAGCGCTGGGTTGAGGCGATTGAAATTGCCGGCCCCGGCTTTATCAACATCAAGCTCAAGGCTGTTGCTAAACAGGCAACAGTACGTGAAGTACTGCACGCTGGTGCGCAATACGGGGTCAAACCCGTTAGCGATGAAAAAACCATCGTCGAGTTTGTATCGGCCAACCCGACGGGTCCGTTGCATGTGGGCCATGGCCGCCAAGCCGCGCTAGGCGATGCGATTTGCAACCTGTTTGTGACGCAGGGTGTCCCGGTGTACCGCGAGTTCTATTACAACGATGCAGGCGTGCAAATCCACACGCTGGCCGCCAGCACGCAGGCGCGCGCCAAAGGTATCAAGCCGGGCGATGCGGCATGGCCAGAACTCGCCTACAACGGTGACTATATTGCCGATATTGCGAACGACTTCATTGCGAAAAAAACCGTCAAGTCCGATGACCGCGAATTCACAGCCTCCGGCGATGTCGAAGACATGGATTCAATCCGCCAGTTTGCAGTCGCTTATTTGCGCCACGAACAAGATCTTGATTTGCAGGCCTTCTCAGTCCGTTTCGATAACTACTATCTGGAATCCAGCTTGTATACGTCGGGTCGCGTTGAGCAGGCCGTTGCGAAGTTGAAAGCCGCCGGCAAAACCTACGAGCAGGACGGCGCGCTGTGGCTCAAGTCCACCGACTACGGTGACGACAAGGACCGCGTGATGAAAAAGAGCGACGGCAGCTATACCTACTTTGTGCCTGATGTGGCCTACCACCTCGCCAAGTGGCAGCGCGGTTACAGCCACGCCATCAACATCCAGGGTATGGACCACCACGGCACCATCTCCCGCGTGCGTGCCGGCTTGCAAGCTGCTGGCGAAGGCGTGCCGCAGGGCTACCCGGACTATGTTCTGCACACCATGGTGCGCGTGGTGCGTAACGGCGAAGAGGTGAAAATTTCAAAACGCGCAGGCAGCTACGTCACCCTGCGCGATTTGATCGAGTGGACCAGCGCCGATGCCGTACGCTTCTTTTTGCTCAGCCGCAAGCCCGATACCGAATACATCTTCGATATAGACCTCGCGCTGGCCAAGAACAACGAGAACCCGGTCTACTACGTGCAGTACGCGCATGCGCGCATCTGCTCGGTGTTGTCAAACTGGGGTGGCGATGTGGCTGACCTGAAGGGCGCTGACCTGTCGCCACTGGGCAGCCCGCAGGCTCAGGCGCTTATGCTGTTGATCGCCAAATACCCCGACATGCTGACCAGCGCCGCCATCGGGTTTGCGCCGCACGACGTGGCCTTTTATCTACGCGAGCTGGCTGCCTGCTACCACAGCTACTACGATGCCGAGCGCATTCTGGTGGACGACGCTGTGGTTAAAACCGCGCGCTTGGCGTTGGTCGCGGCGACCGCACAGGTGTTGCACAATGGGCTGGCTGTACTGGGTGTTGGCGCACCCCGCAAAATGTGAATCTACAAAAAATGGCCTCAGAATGATGCATTCCACTAAAAACAAAATGCCAAAGATAGCGCTGACTATGAACAAACAACGCGGCGGTACGCTGCTGGGCATCATCATTGGCGGGCTGTTGGGCCTGGGCGCTGCGCTGGCAGTGGCGGTTTACGTGACCAAGGTACCAATCCCGTTTTTGAACAAAGGCCAGTCGCATAGCGCTGAAAACGATGCCGCCGAAGCCAAAAAGAACAAGGACTGGAACCCCAACACTCCGCTGGCGGGTAAAAATCCGGCACGGTCTTCGGCTGCGGCCGCTGGCCCGGTAGGCGCTGAGCCGCCAGCAGAAAATGCTGCTGCCCCGTTACCGAGTACTTCCAAATCAACCACGACAACTGCCAGGGCAGCGGTTTCAAACGACCCGCTGGGGGACTTGGCAAAGGCCAAATCAGCCCCCAAGCCTGACAAGCCAAATGTTGCCTTGGCTAGTTCCGGTGTCGACCCTTTCAGCTACTTCATTCAGGCGGGTGCTTTCCGCACACCTGAAGATGCTGAGCAGCAGCGCGCCAAGCTGTCACTAATGGGGTATCAAGCCAAGGTGACGGAGCGCGAGCAATCGGGCAGAACCGTTTACCGCGTACGCCTCGGGCCATTTGATAAAAAAGATGATGCTGATAAAACCAAAGAAAAACTCGACAGCAACGCGATTGAAACCGCGCTGGTGCGGGTGCAGCGCTGATGTCGTTTAAAACGGCTTTGAACTTTTGGAGTTATTGGGGTCAGACACCAATTTCGCTGCGGTGCGAAGCACCGCCCCTGGAGGGCGAGCCGTAGGCTCGGAGAATTTGGGCTCTGACCCCAATAACTCTAAAATGTGTGAAATATTCAGGAGAAAAATCAATGCAACGACGTGAATTTTCAATATCAGCGGTAACCACTGCAGCAAGCGCTGTAGCCACAAGCCTCGGGTTTTCTGGTACCGTGCGGGCGCAGGCCAAAGCCCCCCAGGAAGGTACCGACTACCTCACGCTGGACAAAGCAGCGCCCACTGAGGCACCTGCCGGCAAGATCGAGGTGGTCGAGTTCTTCTGGTACAGCTGCCCGCACTGCAATGACTTCGAGCCGCGACTGGAAAGCTGGATTAAAAAAATACCAAAAGACGTTGCCATCCGGCGCGTTCCGGTGTCGTTCAGGCCAGACTTTGAGCCGCAACAACGTCTGTATTATGTGCTTGAAAGCATGGGCAAGGTCGATGAGATGCAGATGAAGGTTTTCAACGCCATCCATCTTGAGCGGCAACCACTCACCACCGGTGACCAGATCACGGCTTGGGTTGAAAAGCAGGGCATCAACAAGGCCAAGTTTGTCGACGCCTACAACTCCTTCCCCATCGTCACCAAGGTAAGAAAGGCCACGCAGTTGCAGGATCAGTACAAGGTGCAGGGCGTCCCGGCCCTTGGCATTGCTGGCCGCTTCTACACTGACGGTACCCAGGCTGGCACCATGGAGCGTGCCTTGGGGGTGGCCGATTACCTGGTTAGCATGGTTCGAAAAAGCAAATAAAACCTTTTCCGGTTCACTGAAGCCCGCCCTGATCCGGCGGGTTTTTTATGAGTTTTTGGGCTCTGACCCCAAAAACTCTTGTGGCTACAATCAAAAACAACTACAAGCAGCAAGATTCGTGCCTTTATGAAATACCCCACCTTACTCGTGATGACCGCCACAGTCCTGGCGGCGATGACCTCGCCCACGGTGCCAGCTCAGCAGGCTGGGTCTGCCAAGCCAGTCTTGCCAGCCCAAGCGGCTTCGGCGGCCAAACCAGTCCTGCTCGCGCTGCCCGCGCTACCGGCTTCGGCCCCCCTGCCAGCCAAGCCAGCTTCGGCAGCTTCGGTTGCCCCGCCAGCCCCGGCGGCCTCCGGACCCCAGCCGCCGGATCGGGACATGCCCATGAATGCCGAGTCAGACGCCCTGCGCTACGACGATTTGAAGCAAACCAGCGTTTTTACCGGCAAGGTGGTCATTACCAAGGGCACCACTATCATTCGCGGCGAGCGGGTTGATGTGGAGCAGGACCCTGAGGGTTACCAGAAAGCCACCGTGCTGGCTGCCCCCGGCAAGCTGGCTTTTTACCGCAAAAAGCGCGAAGGCCTGGACGAATTTATTGAGGGCGAGGGCGAGCGGATTGATTACGACAGCCGTACTGACGTTGTCAAATTTATCCGCCAGGCGGTGCTGCGCCGCTACAAGGGTGCTGTGCTGGCCGATGAGTCAACCGGCTCGCAGATCAATTACGACAACGTGACCGATGTGTTCACGGTCGATGGCGGACCGCAAAACCGTTCGCTAACCAACCCCACTGGCCGCGTCCGATCACTGCTCTCACCGCGCAATGCGGTGCCTAGTGCTGCCGTACCTGTTGCACCTTCAGCTGCCACAGGCCCTGTGCCAAGCCTCAAGCCGAGTCCTGCGCTGGGCGCTGGCGACAAAAAGTAAGGCTGACATGGAACAGGGATTTTCAAACGCTGCCACCGCAACGGGCGCAGCAGAGGCAGCCGCAGAAGCTTCTGCCATTCTCGCCGCCAGCGAAACGCCAGCGCCCAGCCGACTGGTGGCCACCGGCCTTCAAAAATCCTATGGCAGCCGCAAGGTGGTTCAGGATGTCTCGCTGGCTGTGCAAAGCGGCGAGGTGGTAGGCCTGCTCGGCCCCAACGGTGCGGGCAAGACGACCTCTTTCTACATGATTGTGGGCCTGGTGCGGGCTGATGCGGGCGAGATCACGATTGACGGCAACTCGATCGAGCACATGCCGATTCATCGCCGCGCCCGCCTCGGCCTGAGCTATCTGCCGCAAGAGGCATCTATCTTTCGCAAGCTATCGGTTGAACAAAACGTGCGCGCCGTGCTGGAACTGCAACACGACGATGCGGGCAAGCCGCTGGCCTTGAGTGTGGTCAACGAGCGTCTGGATGGGCTGCTGAAAGACTTGCGGGTAGACCATCTGCGCGATTCGCCCGCTCTGTCGCTGTCAGGTGGTGAGCGCCGCCGCGTCGAGATCGCCCGCTCGCTGGCGACCCAGCCGCGTTTTATTCTGCTTGACGAGCCCTTTGCCGGCATTGACCCGATTGCCGTGATCGAAATCCAGCGCATCATCGGATTTTTAAAATCGCGCGGCATTGGCGTGCTGATAACCGACCACAACGTACGCGAAACGCTGGGCATTTGTGACCACGCCTACATCATCAGCGACGGCCATGTGCTGGCGGAAGGTACGCCGTCAGATATTGTGAATAACGCCGATGTAAGACGGGTGTACCTCGGCGAACACTTTCGAATGTAATGAAGCAAGGTCTGTCGCTTCGCATTTCGCAGCATCTGGCGCTCACGCCGCAGCTGCAACAGTCGATTCGCCTGCTTCAGCTTTCTACGCTGGAACTAAGCCAGGAAGTCGAGCAGATGCTCGACGAAAACCCGTTTCTCGAAATGACGGAAGAGGCTGCGGCGCGGGAAGAGTTTGGACTGGACCATGTCAATACACCCGTTAGTCAGGACACCCAGGAGTTCGAGTCTGCTACTGATTCAATAGCTGCTACTACCCATGAATCGGGCGCTACGGCCTCGAATGAATCCGAAGCCACGCCTGAAACAAGCCCCGAGTCCAAACTGGAAGACAGCTGGGAAGGTGACGGCTCCGTCGAGTCTGCACCCGACGACAGCGAATGGGGTGGCGACGCACCAGCCCGCAAAAATAATAACGATGAGGGCGATACCGAGGCATCAGACCTGGCACGCGGCCACGAGTCATTGCAAGATCACCTGCATCGGCAGTCGCTCAGTTTGCGCCTGTCAGATATTGACCGCGCAGCCCTGCATTTTTTGATCGAGTCGCTGAACGATGATGGCTACCTTGAAGACAGCCTGGCGTCGCTGGCAGAAAGCCTGGTAAATCAGGCAGGCGGCGATACGGCCCAGATTGAGGAGCTGGAGCAACACTTTGCCATGGCGCTCAATCTTCTGCACCACATGGAGCCTGCCGGTGTGGGTGCGCGCAATTTGGCGGAGTGCCTGGGTCTGCAACTGCTCGACTGCAAAGACTGCATCGAAACGCGGGCCGCCATGGCCATGTGCAAGCAACCCATAGCGCTGCTTGCCAAGCGAGATGTCAAGCGCCTGTCGCAAGTGTGCGGCTACCCTGATACGGTCATCAAGGGCGCGATTGCCGTTATAGGCCGACTCGACCCCAAGCCGGGCCGCCGCTTTGTGAACGTTGAGCGCAACCTTGTCGTGCCGGATGTCATCGTCGTCAAGGCAGGCCGGGGCTTCAAGGTCACACTGAACAGCGACGTGATGCCGCGCCTGCGGATACATGACATTTATGCCAATGCCCTCAAGCAGCACAAGGGTCAGGGCGGGCAGGCGTTGCAGCAGCGCCTGCAGGAGGCACGCTGGTTTATCAAAAACATTCAGCAGCGCTTTGACACCATCTTGCGGGTCAGCACCGCAATTGTCGACCGGCAAAAAAACTTTTTCAGCCATGGTGAACTTGCCATGCGCCCACTGGTACTGCGCGAGATTGCAGACGAGCTGGGTCTGCACGAGTCCACCATTTCGCGCGTCACCACGGCCAAATACATGAACACGCCATTCGGCACGTTTGAGTTGAAATACTTTTTCGGATCAGCACTTGGCACCGAGACAGGTGGCAACGCATCGAGCACGGCAGTGCGGGCGCTCATCAAGCAATTCGTGGCATCAGAGAGTTTGAAAAAACCACTCAGCGACAACCAGATATCCGAAATGCTGAAAGAGCAAGGCATTGAATGCGCGCGGCGTACAGTAGCCAAATACCGCGAGGCGCTGCGCATAGCACCCGCCAATCTGCGTAAATCACTATGAATCAGTTACAACTATTCTTACCCTGCGCCGCTGGTGTTGAGGCACTGCTTGCCACCGAGGTCAAACGCATCACCGGTATTGACGGCAAAGCCTGGCGGGCTGGCGTGCAGTTGCAGGGTTCATGGCGTGACGCCTTGCAGCTCAATCTGCAAAGCCGCCTGGCCCAGCGCGTGCTGATTGAGCTGGCGCACAACCAATACCGCAGTGAGCAAGACCTTTATAACGCCGCAGCCAGCGTGGCGTGGGAGATCTGGTTTACGCCCAAACAGACCTTCAAGATCGAGATCACCGCGCAGCACAGCCCGCTTACCAGCCTGAATTTTGCGGCTCTCAAAATCAAGGACGCGGTGGCTGATCGCTTTCGTACCAAGTTCAATGATGTGCGTCCCGACGTTGACACGCGCTGGCCCGATGTGCGCATCTACGTGCATCTGACGGTCGATACCGTCACCATCTACATCGACACCTCGGGCGAGCCGCTTTTCAAACGCGGCTGGCGTGAAGACAAGGGTGACGCGCCGCTGAAAGAAACACTGGCTGCCGCCATGATTGCCGCCAGTGGCTGGGACGAATTGTGCAAGCAAGGCGTCCCGCTGTATGACCCGTGTTGCGGCTCTGGCACGATTGCGATTGAAGCCGCGCAAATTGCCTGCAACATCGCACCCGGCATCAACCGTCGTTTTGCCTTTCAGAAGTATTTACCCTTCCAGCCGCATGTGTGGGAAGGCTTGTTAGACGAAGCTGAGGCCGCGATCACCGAGCCGATGGCGCAAGTGTTTGGCAGTGACGTGTCTTTCCGGATGGTGGACTTTGCCGAGCGCAATGCCGAGCGCGCAGGTGTGGCCAATGCCGCGCAGTTCCGGGGAGGGGACGCACTACAGCGTATGCCGCCCGCGCCATCTGGCGTGATGCTGGTCAATCCGCCTTATGGTGAGCGTATTGATGTGGCCGGTGTGGCGGGCATATCGTCCACCGAAGGCCGCGATCGTCGCGCTCAATTTCAAGGCCAGAGCATTGACGAGTTTGGTCTGCCACTTGTACAAGAACCTTCACAACAATCTTCACAGCGCGGCCACAACCCCCCGCGCGAACAAGCGCTGACTGAAACCGGTGAAGAGGTATCCGACTTCTTCCCGCAGCTGGCCACCCACTGGAAGAAAAATTACGCTGGCTGGACAGCCCACGTGCTCACGCCAGACCTCAAGCTGCCGAACAAAATGCGCCTGAAAGAATCACGCCGCGTGCCGATGTGGAACGGCCCGATTGAATGCCGCCTGTTCCGCTTTGACATGGTGGCCGGCTCGGCCCGGCGGAAAAACGGGGTCGAATGACCGAAGGCGAAATCGGGGTCAGATCACCGGGAGCGCAGCGGAAGCGTGCTCTGACCCCGATTTCGCCCCTCCCCGATTTCTCTCCGACAAGCGAGAAAACGCACATCGTCATAGACACCAACATAGTCCTGGACCTGTTGGTCTTCAAAGACCCGGCAACCACAGCGCTGCAACAGGCGCTAAACGCAGACCAACTCCACTGGTTAGCCACCCAGCCCATGCGCGACGAGCTGGCCCGGGTGCTGGCCTACCCGCAAATCGTCGCACGGCTAAATCTTTACAAACTACTCGTCGACGACGTACTGGCAACCTTCGACAAACATGTCCACATCGTCGACATCGCCCCCAAAGCCAGCGTGACCTGCAGCGATGCAGACGATCAGAAGTTCATTGACCTCGCGGTCGTGCACAAGGCCCTGCTGCTCAGCAAAGATAAAGCCGTTACTTCAATGGCAAAAAGGTTGCTAGCCCATGGTGTAAAGGTGCGGCTTTCAATGAGCTAGCCGTTGTTGACTGTTGTAGGCATACGCCTACGGACACAGGCCCCCGGTTCCGGTGGTGCAGCCCGATATTCAGGAACACACTTGATTCATCGTGGCAGAGGCAACCGCCAGCCATCCTTCCCGTTCGGCATCGCGGTTCCCGCGCTTGCCGGATAAACCGGAGTCCGCACCCCATGCAAGTTTTACTCAACACCGACCACCACGTAGACGGACGGCAGGAAATGGCCGACCACCTGAGCACGGTGGTCAAGGAGGCCCTGCACCGGTTTGGCGACCACATCACGCGCGTCGAGGCGCATCTGTCGGATGCCAACAGCCAGGCCAAAACCACACCTGACGAAATCCATTGCACGCTGGAGGCACGCATTGCAGGCCAGGAGCCCGTCGTCGTCAAGGACCACGCAGCCACAGCTCACCAGGCCATCAATGGCGCCGTTGGCAAATTGAAGCGGGCGGTGACCACGACGTTTGAAAAACACGACCCGCGGCGGTCGGGCACATCGGTACGTGATGAGCTTGCGCTGGACGCCGAAAAACATTCTTGATCAGGCCTGACGACTTAAGCAATTGCAGTGCTGGTTGGCGCTGCCATAGCCGCTGAATTGGCCCGAAAGCTGTGCGCATCCGCCAACGGCCAGTAAAGCTTGAAGACATTGTTCTGATTTTCTAGCGAGCCCAACAGCGCGCCCGGCTCGACCCGCATGATGAGGTTGCTTAGCAGCCGCACTTCGGTATCGGTCAGCCGCCGCACGATGTGATGGGCGTTGACCTGTTGCGGGTGCTCAAGTCCTGCGGCCTGCACCAGCTCTTGCAGGGCGTGTAGTGTGCTGCGGTGAAAGTTGCGCACGCGGTCTGCTTTGTCTGGCACCACCAAGGCCTGCTGGCGCACCGGGTCTTGCGTGGTCACGCCTGTGGGGCAAGTGCCGGTGTGGCAGGTTTGGGCTTGTATGCAGCCCAGCGCCATCATGAAGCCGCGGCCTGCATTGCACCAGTCGGCACCCAGCGCTATCAGCCGTACCATGTCAAAAGCAGTCACCACTTTGCCTGCTGCACCAATTGAAATGCGGCTGCGCAAATTAACACCGACCAGCGTGTTGTGAACCAGCAGCAGGCCTTCTTGCAGCGGTGCGCCGACGTGATCGGTGAACTCGACCGGGGCAGCACCGGTGCCACCTTCTGCACCATCGACCACGATGAAGTCGGGCGTGATGCCGGTCTCTAACATCGCTTTGACAATCGCAAACCATTCCCACGGGTGGCCAATGCAGAGCTTGAATCCGGTGGGTTTACCGCCCGAAAGTTTGCGCAGGCGGCCGACGAAATGCATCATCTCAACCGGAGTTTTAAACGCGCTGTGGCTGGATGGCGAGATGCAGTCCTTGCCAACCGGCACACCGCGTGCCGCTGCAACTTCTTCAGTTACCTTGGGGCCGGGCAGTATGCCGCCGTGCCCCGGCTTGGCACCCTGGCTCATCTTGATTTCAATCAGTTTGACCTGCGGGTCGGTGGCGTTGGCTGCAAAACGTTCTTCGCTAAAACTGCCGTCCGGGTTGCGGCAACCAAAATAACCCGAACCGATTTCCCAGATCAAATCGCCGCCGTGCATGCGGTGGTGTGATGAGATGGAGCCTTCACCCGTGTCATGCGCAAAGCCGCCCATCTTCGCGCCCTTGTTCAGCGCCATGATTGCATTGGCTGAAAGCGAACCGAAACTCAGCGCGGAAATATTGAACACACTGGCGTTGTAGGGCTGGGTGCAGGGCTCGCTTGACGGCGATGGCTCATCCGGCGTACCGCCAATCCACACCCGAAAGTCATGCGTGGGCAGCTTGGTGGGTGCCATGGAATGGTTGACCCATTCATAGCCCTGCGCCCCCACATCGAGCTGCGTACCAAAGGGCCGGTTGTCCGGCTCGCCTTTGGAGCGCTGGTAAACCAGCGAGCGTTGCGCGCGTGAAAACGGCGTGGCCTCGCTGTCGCTTTCAATAAAGTACTGGCGCATTTCGGGCCGTATGTACTCAAGCAGAAACCGCATATGACCGATGACCGGGTAGTTGCGCAAAATCGCATGGCGGGTTTGCCTGAGGTCATGCACACCCACCCCAACCAGCCCGATGCAGACGATCAGCGCCAGCCAGCCGACATGAAAAATCACCAGACTAAACAGCGACAGCAGCACGCCAAACGCGCACAGCGCCATGAAGGAATAGCGGACGGGAAGCTGGGCTTCGAGGTCTTGAAGTCGCTTGAGCATGGTGCGCTTTCGAAAAATGACGAGGAGTAACTGTTTGGTCTGACCTGCGTGGTGAATCTTGCACGGCAGATACACTTTGCATCATAAGAGCGCCCCGTGTCGCCTCAAAACATCCTTACCCCATGAATTCCGACCCTGTTGTTACTCCCTTCCTTGAAATCGAAGCCTTCGATGAGCTCGATGCCATCCTTGACGATCTGCGTACCCGCTATGACGAAACCCCGCAGTGGGAGTTTTGTGAAGGTTTTATGGCGGCAGTCATCTGCTCGCGTCGCCCTATCGCTGCCGACGAATACCTGCCCGTTTTGCTGGCAACAGCTGGCGAAGGTGAAGCGCCTGATACTGAAGGCGGCTCGTTTGTCGACGCTACGCAGCGTGAGCGCTTCCTCACGCTTTGGGGCCAGCGTTGGGCCGAGGTGGCCGCTGCACTCGATGCAAAAGTCGAGTCACTTGAAGACGACAACTGCTACCACCCCGAAGTCATGGACATACGCGGCGCGGTAGCCGAGATGACGCCTGATGAGCAAGCCGCGTTCAAAGATGAAGACTTGCCCGCCTTCGCGCAAGTGTGGGCGCTGGGCTTTATGTTTGCGGTTGAAAGCTGGCCCGACGCGTGGGCCACACCGCGCGACAAAGACGCTGCCAAGTGGCTAAACGAAGCGCTGGAGGCCATCGTCGCCATGACTGAGGACGACAGCGCAGCGCCCGAAATTTCACCCCTCAGCGAAGACGGTGCGCCCAGCACCAGTATTGCCCGGCTCAATGCGTTTGGCGAAGCGATATGGGCCGTGTATGACCTGCGCGAGTTGTGGAAAACCATGGGCCCCAAGTTAGAGACGGTGCGCGTTGAGGCGACACCGGGGCGCAATGATCTTTGCCATTGCGGCAGCGGTAAAAAATACAAGAAGTGCCACGGAGCAGGTTGATGGTTTGGCGCTGATTCAGCAAAAAAACAGATTTGAAAGTCAAAAACGACTATTTTTTAGGCCATTTTAGGGCTGCAGCCCAATCAATACGGGCGTGAGAAGCTATTAAATAAATAGCATGCAGATCCTGCCCAACGGCAACCAATCAAACACAAAACCGCTGCAACGCCTGCGCAACCGCATCAGGCTGCTCTTCGGGTATGAAGTGCCCAGCTTGCATGGCGTGGCCTGATACCTCGCCGCTGCATTGCGCGCCCCACAATGCCAGCGGGTCAAACAAACGATTGACCACGCCGCGTTCGCCCCACAGCACCAGCAAGTCGCAGGCTATCTTGTGGCCGCCTTCGCGGCCTTCGCGGTCATGCTTTAAATCAATGTCGGCGCTAGCACGGTAGTCTTCGCAGGCCGCGTGCAGTGCCTCGGCATTGCAAAAGCAGCGCTCGTATTCGGTCAACGCCTGCGGCTCAATGTAGGTAAGGCCAGTGCTGCCCCAGCCACCCAGTTTGGCGTGCAGGTAGGCCACAGCGGTCTCCAGGTGGTTGGCCCCCATCATGATCTCGGGCAGTGGCGCGGGCTGCAGCATGTGAAACCAGTGGTAGTAGGCCCGCGCAAAGTCCATGTAGGGCGCGCTCAAACTGTTGCCCTCGTACATGTCCAGAGTAGGCGCAATGTCAATCACGCAGAGCTTTCTGACACGGGCCGTATAGTCCAGCGCCAGCCGGTGTGCCACGCGGCCACCCCGGTCGTGGCCGCACAAAAAGAAGTCGCTCACATGCAGCGCGTCCATCACCAGCGCCATGTCATGCGCCATGTTGCGCTTGCTGTAATTGCTGTGGTCTGGCAGGCCCGGCGTTTTGGATGAATCACCATAGCCACGCAAGTCTGGCATGACCAGAAAGTAATGTTTGGCAAGCTGCTTTGCCACCCGGTGCCACATCACATGCGACTGCGGAAAGCCGTGCAACAGCAGCAGCGCAGGGCGCAGCGCGTCACCGGGCTTGACGATAGAGACCCGTGCGTTGATGGACGCACCATTGACCTCAAAGCTGCGCTGCTCAAACTCTTCAAACCATGTCATGGTGTGCTCCCCGTCTGGTGTTCAGGTAGTTTTCAGGTACTACGCGCTGCAAGGAATTTTTGCAAACTTGCAGCGGCTGTCGCTTTGACCTTGTTGCGCATAAAAGGTGTCCAGCCCAGCAGCAATCCAGGTGTCCCCAGGGCCTGACGTGACCAGCTGTAAAAATCAAAACTGTCGCGATGCCGCGTGATCAGGCCCTGGTCATTGAACTCAAACACACCATCAATCACGTTGTGCACCATGCGCCCCGTAGCGCTGAAGCGGTAGTCCGCCTCCCAGTGGGCCTTGCCGCTTGTGGCATCGGCTTCAATGCCACTGAAGGTCAGCTTCCACACGTCGGCACCTTTGGCCTTGGTAGCAGTGCTGAGCATGCGCCACATGCCGGTAACCTGTTCATGTCCGCGCAGCGAAAACACCTCGTCGTCAAACACCGCATCCGGCGCATAGCAAGCGGCCATGGTGTCGGCATCAAGCCGGGCGAAGGCGGTGTAGAGTTTCTCTAGCGTGGCCTGGTTGGGGTGCATAGTGATGTTTCCTGTAACCTCGACTCTACACTGCACCTGTTGGCTTAGGTCCACGAATGACCGCCACGATCAAGGTGATACAGACAAGCGCTGAAAAGAGTGACCCAAGGCATTGATACCGTACAAAGCCTTACCTGCTCCCATAGAATGACCTGCAAGAGGAAACAGAGGTCAAGGGAATCCAGCCAAACGTAGCAAGCATGTCAAACAACGCCAAAGAGGCACAAGCCCGCATCAAGATCAACAAGCTGCTCGAAGCCGCTGGCTGGCGCTTTTTCGACGATGCCCAGGGCAAGGCTAATATTGCTTTGGAGCCAAACGTCAAGCTCACGCATAGCCAGATTGATGCATTGGGAAATGACTTTGAATCCGACAGCAATGGCTTCGTAGATTTTCTACTCCTGGATGAACAGGGCTTTCCCCTGTTGGTGCTTGAGGCAAAAGCCGAGAGTAAAAATCCGCTGCTTGGCAAAGAGCAGGCCCGCAAATACGCCAAAGCGCAAAACTGCCGCTTCGTGATTTTATCCAATGGCAACTTGCATTACCTGTGGGACCTGAGCCATGGCAGCCCGCAAATCATCACGCAGTTTCCCGCGCCGGGTTCCATCAAAGGCTATGCAAAGTTTCAGCCCGAGCCCGAGCGCTTGGTTGCTGAGGATGTCACACACGACTACATCGCCCGAACGCAGATGCCAGCGTATGACCAGGAGGCGGGGTGGAAGAATAAGGACGAGCGGCCTGCATACATAGGCAAGAACAAGCTTAGATTCCTGCGCACTTACCAGCAGCGCGCCGCGCAGGCCATTCAAGTAGCGGTGAAGGAGGGCAAGACCCGTTTCCTTTTTGAAATGGCGACCAGCACAGGCAAGACACTCACTTCAGCAGCAGTTATCAAGCTCTTTCTGCGCACCGGTAATGCCCGCCGCGTGCTGTTTCTGGTTGACCGGCTGGAACTGGAAGACCAGGCCAATAAGGCATTTGTGGCGCTACTCAAGAACGACTACAAATCCAGCATTTACAAAGAAAATCGTGACGACTGGCGCAAAGCCGAGATCGTGGTCACGACTGTGCAATCCCTGCTGTTCAATAACAAGTACAAGCAGCTTTTTTCGCCCACCGATTTTGACCTGGTGATCTCAGACGAAGCCCATCGCTCCATTAGTGGCAATGCCCGCGCGGTGTTTGAATATTTCGTCGGCTACAAGCTTGGGCTTACGGCAACGCCCAAGGATTACCTCAAGAAGTTCGATACGACCAAACCGACAACGCGGGACCCACGTGAGCAGGAACGCCGACTTTTGCTGGACACCTATCGTACCTTTGGCTGCGAGACTGGCGAGCCAACTTATCGTTACTCATTGCTTGATGGTATGCGCGAAGGCTACTTGATTAACCCGCTGGTCGTCGATGCGCGTACTGAAGTGACTACGCAACTTCTGTCAGATCAGGGTTATGCCGCAATCGTCATCAGTGAGGCACCTGAAGGCGAACAGACCAGTGACCAGCGCTTCAAGCAGCGCAGTTTTGAGAAGAATTTTTTCTCGGAACCGACGAATATTCTTTTCTGCGAAACATTAATGGCCCACGGCCTGCGTGATCCGATAAGCAACGAGTTTGGCAAAACCATTGTGTTTGCCGTCAGCCAAAACCACGCGGCCAAGCTCACACAACTATTGAACGACTTGGCTGACAAGTATTTCCCCGGTCGCTACCAGTCAGATTTCGCCGTTCAAGTGACTTCGCTGGTTACTGATGCCCAGCAGTTCACTATCAACTTCACCAATAACAACCTGCTGGGTTCAGCTAACGTATTGCCCAGCTACAAAACCAGCAAGGCCAGAGTTTGCGTAACGGTTGGCATGATGACGACCGGGTATGACTGCCCTGATCTGTTGAACCTGGCCCTCATGCGCCCGGTGTTTTCACCGTCGGACTTTGTGCAGATCAAAGGCCGTGGTACCCGCAAGCATGACTTTCGTGAGCAGTTACAGGACGAGGCGCTCAAGGCCCAAGTTACCGCACCGCATAAGCTGGCGTACAAACTCTTCGACTTTTTTGCCACCTGCGAATACTTTGAAGAAGAGTTTAACTACGACGAAGTGCTCAAGCTGCCGCGCCCTGGCACAAAATCTGTTGTTGATGGCCCAGGCCCCGGGCCTGAATCAGAAGGCGGCTTCACCTACAACCACACCGCACCCGACGCCATCGCCAGCCGTGTTGAACAGCAGGTTGGCTTTCAGGGCATGAAGGTTGACCGCATGTTCTTTGAAAAATTTGAAGACAAAGTCAAAGCTGACCCCGTTATTGCCAGCCAGGTTGACAAAGCCCAATGGGACCAGGCCATTGACTACGTCACCAACGAGCTGTTTGACAAGCCTAACGAGTATTTCAACCTCGACAAGCTGCGCCGCGCAGCCGGGGTTGACCGCCGCCTGGGCTTGAGGGAGATTCTTGAAAAGGCTTTTGGCTTTATTCCCGGCTTCAAGAGCAAGGACGACTTGTTGGAAGAAGAGTTCGACAAGTTCCTGCTTGACCAGCAAAACGCCACTGGCTTTAGCGCCGACTCCGCTGCAACCGCCATCGTTGCCATGAAGTACTACTTCAAGGCCTACGCCACAGACCACATGTTGCGCGAGATCATTGAAACCAAACGCCTGACCGACTTGAATGTTTATCAGGCCTTCGGCATGAGCGACTTCAAGGCGGTGCCGCCTGCATGGCGCACCCGCATCCCCGAGTACGTGAAAGACTACGTGCCTCTGAATCAATTTATGTAGCTGACAATGCTATGCACGTAGTCAACACGACTGCACCAGAATAGAAACAAGAATGCTCGACTCCGAAACAAAACGTCACATAGACGCGTGCCGCGACATCCTGGTCGGCAAGGTGCCCGACCCGAAATCACAGGTCGAGCAGATCACGATTGCGCTGATCTACAAGTTCATGGACGACATGGACGCCGAGGCTGAAGAGCTGGGCGGCAGCCGCACTTTTTTTGCCGGTGACTACGCCCGCTTTGGCTGGGCCAAACTCATGGCGCCCGGTCTGGGCGGCTTTGATGTGCTCGCGCTCTACAGCGAGGCCATCGGCAAGATGAACGAAAACCCCGGTGTGCCGCCGCTGTTTCGCGACATCTTCAAAAACGCCTATTTGCCTTACCGCGACCCCGAAACTTTGAGAAGCTTTTTAAAGGAAATCAACTACTTCAGCTACGACCACTCCGAGCGGCTGGGCGACGCGTTTGAGTATTTGCTCAGCGTGCTGGGCAGTCAGGGTGATGCGGGGCAGTTCCGCACACCGCGCCACATCATTGACTTCATGGTTGAGGTGCTTGACCCGAAGAAGAACGAAACCATACTTGACCCGGCCTGCGGCACCGCAGGGTTTTTGATATCGGCTTGGAAGCACATCCTCAAGGCCAACACCCAAAAATCGACGGGTGACAAGCTCACGCCCGGCGAACGCGCCCGCCTGGCAGGTGCCATTCGTGGCTATGACATTTCGCCCGATATGGTGCGCTTGAGCCTGGTCAATCTGTACCTGCATGGTTTTGCCGACCCGCACATCGTCGAGTACGACACCCTCACGCAAGACGACAAGTGGAACGAGGTGGCCGATGTCATTCTGGCCAACCCGCCCTTCATGTCCCCCAAGGGCGGCATCAAGCCGTACAAGCCGCTTCAGCGTGCAGGCCACCCGCAGTGAGGTGCTGTTTGTTGACTATATGGCCGAGCATTTAACGGCCACAGGTCGCGCCGCCATCGTCGTGCCCGAGGGCATCATCTTCCAGAGTGGCACGGCGTACAAGTCGCTGCGCAAGATGATGGTCGATACCTCTCTGGTGGCGGTGGTCAGCCTGCCCGCCGGTGTGTTCAACCCCTACAGCGGCGTGAAGACCAGCATATTGATTCTGGACAAGCGCGTCCACAAGCAAACCGCCAGCGTGCTGTTTGTGAAAGTGCAGAACGACGGCTTTAATCTGGGCGCGCAACGCCGCGCGGTGGTGAACAGTGACTTGCCGGAGGCGGCGCGGTTGCTGCGCAGCTGGATGGTTACGCCGCAGGATTTTGAGGGCGATGGGGTGATGGCGCAGGCGGTGGCGCGTGGTCGGATTGGGAATAGTGGGGACTTTAATTTGAGTGGGGAGCGGTACCTGCTTGCCAAAAGCTCAACCAGTTCATTTTCAACGGTTGCACTAAGTTCGGTATGCACCTTGGTAGGTGGTGCAACCCCCTCCAAGGCCAATGAAAGCTATTGGGTAAACGGCACCGTCAAATGGATTTCCTCCCGCCACATAGATGAACATGGCAGCGTCACGGGCAGTGATTTCATTACCGAAAATGCTGTCGCAGAAACTTCGACTGGCATTGCACCGCCCGACTCAGTAATCTTAATCACGAGAGTTTCCGTCGGCAAGTTTGCATATGCCAAGGAGCCCTATGCCATCAATCAAGACCTGACCGCAGTCATCCCGAAGGATCGCAACATCCTGGACTCCAGGTATCTGTTTTGCGTTGCGCGGGAACTTGCAACCATCATCGAAAGCAATGCGCAAGGTATTGGTGTTCGAGGCGTAACCAGGGCATTTGTTGGCGGCTTGCAGATCCCCCTCCCACCCCTCGAAGTTCAACGCCAAATCGTGGCCGAAATCGACGGTTACCAAAAAATCATCGGGGGCGCCCGGCAGGTGCTCGACAACTACAAGCCGCTTCTGACCATCAGCCCAAATTGGGACTCGACAAGACTGGACGATCTCTGCAATCTTGTACGAGGCAGTTCTCCTCGTCCGCAAGGTGATCCCAAATATTTTGGTGGCCCAGTTCCGCGACTGATGGTCGCTGACATCACACGGGACGGCATGCGTGTAACCCCTGTGATCGACACACTCACAGAAGAAGGTGCCAAGAAGAGTCGCCCGATGTTGGCGGGAAGCGTTGTAATGGCTGTGAGTGGCAATCCGGGTCTACCGGCGATTCTTGAACTTGATGCGTGTATTCACGACGGATTTGTAGGCTTCCGTGATTTGGACACTAAGCGCCTTTTGTCGGAGTTCTTCTATTACGTTCTGTTCGCTACCAAGGAAGCTAATAAGTCCCAGTCAGTTGGCACTGTGTTTATGAATTTAACGACGGATCAGATTCGTGAATTCATGATTCCCCTCCCCAACCTCGAAATCCAACGCGCCATCGTCGCCGAGATCGAAGCCGAGCAGGCCCTGGTCAACGCCAACCGCGAACTGGTGCGCCGCATGGAGGCCAAAGTCAAAGCCGCGATTGACCGGGTGTGGGGTAAAAGCGTCTAACCATGGTTAAATACACAGCATTTTCTTGAGTAATAACCCTAGACCCAGCCTAAAATTACCACGATGGTAACTTTCTACGTCGTTTCGGAGTACATTTCTACTTCGCCAACCCAAGGGGGAGGCGAGAAAATTTCAGGCGGTCCGCTGTACGACTTAAAGCGGATTCAGGCAATTGGCTGCGATGCAACAGGGGTGAAATTGTTCACCCGTGACTGCGTGTTAGACGTAGGCAAGATTTTCGGTGGAGATGTAGAAAAGGTAGCTGACCTTATTCAGCTCATCCGTAAGGCGGATTACAGAGATTCAGAGTGGTGTGACAACGGCAAGGGTGCATGGGCAGCCTGCGACGCTTACTCGGTTTCAGTGAAAGAATGGGTCCCAACGGCTCAGAAAGAAATGCACATTGAGTATTTCCTTAAGCTCTCAATCAACAGGCTTGGCACACTCATATTGACATTTTCTTGTCATGTCTAATTTGGAATCGAAATGAACGACAAAGAGCTCTGCCCAATTTGTGGCGAAGGTCACGTAACCGACCACGTTGACCAGGTTGAAAACGAGTACAAAGGCGCAAAATCACTGTTGCCGATGCATTACCAAGTGTGCGACACCTGCCATTCGGACTTTGCAGGCTCAGAAGAAGGAAAACTGAACAGACGCGCCATCATGGCGTTTCGCAAGTCGGTTGACGGGCTTTTGACTGGCGATGAAGTTCATGCCTTACGCAAGCAGTACCGACTAACGCAAGATCAAGCTGCCAAGCTTTTTGGCGGCGGGCCGGTCGCATTTAGCAAATACGAGAATGACGATGTGCTGCAGTCTGAGTCTATGGATTCGCTGTTGCGTTTGGTCAGACGCAGTGCGTCTGCGTTTTGGGAGTTGGTTGACGAGAAGGGTATGTCGGCAGAGATTAAACCGGCACATGCGGCCAAGGCGAATGAATCGGTCATGGGCCAGATGCAGACCAATGTTGTTGCCATAGCTGATTTTCTGAGTGCCAATTTGCAAAAGTCTTCTAAGAAATCCTCTACGGTTTCCATTGACACAGCCCGCCCCACGGATGACAAAAAATGGAAGTAATTAGTCTCCGGCCCAAGCTGATGTCCTTTAGAGCCACCAGCTTCCATGGGGAAAATAAAGTGGCTTCCAGCGGTAAAGAGCCATGGAATATTCAACTCACCCAAACGATTGAGGTGGGGCTGGCTGCGGCCCAAACACCAGCCACAACCTTGCAGGCGGTGGTGAAAATTGACCTTGTTGCGCACGCTTCAAAACCCGATGCAAAGGATCAGAAGGCGGAATTCAGCGGTAGCTACGAAGCGAAATTCGACTATCCACCGTCGGCGACTGAGGCGCAAATTATTCCGCTGTTCGATCAAGAGCCTTACCAATATGTGTTGGTTGCACAGGCCTTCCCGCTGGCCATGACCCATTTCCGTAGAGAGATGCAGTCGATGGGCTTTGATGCCCGGGAGCTTCCGCTGGGGATTTGAGTCGCGCCGCTCGGTCTTGAGAAAGCGGGACTACGTCAGTAATTGAAGGAGCCGCTGCACCGCATGCCGCACCGTAGCCGCCCGCACCGCTGCCCGGTCGCCATCAAACTGCATACACTCCGAGGTCAGCACTCCACTGACCGACCAGCCAAACCAGACAGTCCCCACCGGCTTATCTTCGCTGCCGCCAGTAGGTCCGGCCACGCCGGTGACAGCTACAGCTACCTGTGCTTTTGAGTGGGCAATCGCGCCCTGCGCCATGGCCCGTGCGACTTCTTCGCTGACTGCGCCGTGTTTGGCTATCAATGCTGCATCCACACCCAGCAGCTCGGTTTTGGCATGGTTTGAATAGCTCACAAAGCCGCGCTCAAACCAGGCACTTGAGCCTGCAAGGTCTGTGCAGGCGGCAGAGATCAAACCGCCTGTGCAACTCTCTGCAGTAGCTAAAAAAAGGCCTTTTTTGATGAGTAAATCGGCCAATAGACCAATAGATACGGGCGTGGCCAGCTCCTGATTTAATAGCGTTTCAGTTTTCACCAGAACCTCCAGATGGCAATGACGAGCAGGGTGCAGAAGGCGGCAAGCAAGTCGTCAAGCATGATGCCGAAGCCGCCGCGCCAGCCAAAACCCTTGAAGGTTTTGTCGGCCCATGCCATGGGGCCAAACTTCACGACATCGAAAAATCTGAACAATAAAAACGCAACCAGTTGCCCGCTGAATCCAGTCGGCATCACCAGCCACAGTACCAGCCAGAAGGCCACCACCTCGTCCCACACAATGCTACCGGGGTCAGCGATGCGTATGTTTTTCGCGGCCACGGTGCAGGCCCACCAACCGACCAGCGCCGATGCTGCAATCAACCAGCCCATTTGCGTCGCCGTTAGCCGCGGCAACAGCAGCAGGTAGGCCAGCCAGGCCCACAACGTACCCGCAGTACCGGGCGCGATGGGGCTGAGGCCTGAGCCAAAACCCAGCGCTATGAAATTGGCCGGCTGCGCCAGCAGAAATTTCATGTTCGGCTTGCCCATATTGCTTGTATTCCTCGTAGGTGGCGCGAAAGACGCGTCAGCGTTGTGGGGCCTGTCTGGCAGGGGTTGTGGGGGCTGGGTGGGGTGGTTCATGGATTTATGCTGCGGGGGCTTTTGAAGGTATGTCACTGACCGTATCGCTACTGGAGATGGCTCGCCCAATCTCGGGCCAGCGGTGGTGCAGATAAACCCAGGCCAGCAGGCCGACGCACATCATCAGCAACGATGCACCAGCCAGCCCG
>JBBRQQ010000006.1:0-72926 GCA_038226155.1 Burkholderiales bacterium | reverse complement strand
AGTCGCTTGGCGCGGTGGCGCAGTTCATCGAAGGTGCCGCTGCGTTCTTTGCTGGCGTTGGAGGGAAGCTTGACGCCGTCAATGGCAAACATGTCGCGTCCGATCAAGCCTTGGGCATCACAGGTCAGCAGGACTTGACTAAAGAGGGGTTTGATCTGTGCGCTCAGGCTACACACGAACTTGGCGATGTGGGTGTGGCTGGGTTGGCTGTCACCGCTGATGGCGATGAATTGAACGTCGCGCAGGCAGGCTTGCTCAATGGAGCGGCTGGAGATCAATGCCTGGCTGTAGGCCAATAAAACTATCTTGAGCATGACGCGTGGGTCATAGGCGCTGGCGCCGACTTCGTCGTTCTTGAACTGGGCGTCCAGCGCGCTGAGGTCGAGTTCGTTGTCAACAAGGTAGTCCAGTGCGAAGGCAAAGCTGCCGGGAACGATTTGTTCACTGAGCACCACCGGCAACAGCAGGCTGTTGCGGTCTTGGGGTTTGTAGCGGGCCATGATCTTGAAGCAGCGTTGGGATACAAGCACAACGTTTCATGCCCCTCAGGCGCTGACGAAAACTGTGATCGGCGGAGGTTTTTTTACAGCCTCAACGGTCATGTGAAGGCCTGGGTCGGCAGCCGGGACTTCACGCAGGACCAGTTTGACCATGTCAGCCAGGCGCGCAGGCAGCCAGGCTCGACCTTCAAGCCCTTTGTGTACGGGGCAGCGTTTGAAAACGGTGCGCGGCCCAGCGATGTGTTTACCGACCAGGCGCTGGAGATACCGATCGGCGACGGCACCTTTTGGCGGCCCGGCGATGCGGGCGGGCCAAGTGGTAGCCCCATGACGCTCCGGCAAGGCTTGATGTATTCCAAAAATACCATCACCGCGCAAGCCATGCAGCTGGTTGGCCCGGCGCATGTGGCCAGGCTGGCGCGTTCCATGGGCGTGCGGCAAAGCCGACTTGACGAAGTGCTGTCGCTGGCGCTCGGCACCAGCCCGGTAACGCTCAAGGAAATGGTGTCAAGCTACAGTACCATCGCCAATGATGGCCGTTACATAGAGCCAATGATGGTGCTCCGGGTTGAGGATCGTGACGGCACGGTGCTTGAGGAGTTCGCGCCCAACGCGGCTGTATCGGCCATGGCTACATCGGTGGCGCAAACGCTGCTCGACGTGATGCGCGGCGTGATAGACAAGGGCACAGGCGCAGGTATCCGTACCCGCTATGGCATCAAGGCTGACGTCGCGGGAAAAACCGGTACGACGCAGGGCAACACCGACGGCTGGTTCATCATGATGCAACCGCAACTTGTTGCGGGAGCGTGGGTTGGCTTTAACGACAATCGCGTGACGATGGGTGCCAGCTGGGGGCCGGGAGCGCGCAGTGCACTACCGATCGTGGGTGAATTTTTTCAGCAGGCGATCAAAGCCAAAGTGATTGATGCCAAGCTGCGATTTAACGCTCCCGAGGGGAGCAGCGTGACAGACCAGTCACTACAAACCATGGCAGACCCGAGCGCCGCAATGCAGTCCGGCGCAGAGCCACCAGAAGAAGGTGTTACCCCAGGTGCTACGGGTGACGTGCGATACGCGCCGATACAGGTGCCGGGGTCGGCAGTAAGGCAGGGGGCAGGCCCAGAGGTGACGAATACCGATCGGCGTGCCCTTGGCGTCCCTTCAGACCTGCTGCCCACCAACTGACGCTATAGCCAGACCCAACGCCACATAAACCCGAAGTGCGCCATACGCATCGTTGGCAGCGTAAATAATTTGTGCCTCTGTCAACCGTTCATTCGCCCAGTTGGAGGTGCTGGCTTTTTTGCTCTTGATAAAACGTTTGTTAAACATGACCGCCACGGCGCCGCGCACACCCATGTCCTTGCGATAGCCGCGCTCCCTGAACACGACGTTTAGATCCAGCACGGCTTGCAGATCAACCCCCAGCTTGTGGATGATGCGGCGGCGGTCATCACCCAGGCCGAAGCCTGCCTTGGTGATGCTGGGTGACTCCAGCAACAGCCCGACGGCGCGGCGGCAGTCGGCATCTGTCAGCTGGAAGATCCAGGCCTTTTGCGCCGTACACAGCTGCACGATGTGCGGGCCGTCGCTGGCTTCGTTTTTGGCGAAGGTGGGTTTTGATTCGGTATCAAAGCCCAGGACGCTGATGCCGGAAAGCTCGTTCATGGCCTTCGCGGCCTGATCGGCAGTTGACACGACCTGTATCTGGCTGGGTTCAAGGCGCTCAAACTGCGGGAGCAGGGCGATTTCTTCCTTGTCGGGCGTGCGGTGTAGTTCTGACATTGAGTGGTGGATGTACTGGACAATAAGGAAAAAAGGCAGGCAGAGAGTTAAGCTTACATTGCTGCCGTCTGCCAACCGTTCATTAAAGTTAAAAATCAACACATGGCTACTGCACAAGCAATCACCAACAGCGAATACAAGCTATTCCCGTCGCCGCGCAACCAGCACCGGACGATTTTTCTCCACCGCGTTTTTGTACCGTACCCCTACATGCTGATTGACATGGACAGCTATCGCTTGGGCGGCAAGTTCAGCTTGTTTGCAGCTTGCCGCCTGAGTGACAACAAGATGGGGCAATTGGTGACGATGGAATTGTCGGACGATGAGGCGAAGTTCAATAAACTCTTTGTGCCGGATTGAGTTTGAAAATGGCAAAAAACAACAACCAGACAGGCGGGCTGGTTTATTCAACCGATGCAGGCCGGATGTGCCCTAATTGCCGCAAGTCGATATCAAGCTGCATTTGTAAACAATCAGTCGCGCCAATTGGCGACGGTGTGGTGCGGGTCAGTCGCGAGACCAAGGGCCGCGGTGGCAAAAGCGTTACCCTCGTCAAGGGGCTGGCGCTGGATGCACTGTCGCTGGCAACAACTGGCAAACAATTGCGCACGGCGTGTGGCTCGGGTGGAACGGTAAAAGAAGGCGTTATTGAAATCCAGGGTGACCATCGCGATCTGGTTATCGTTGCCTTAACCAAGCTCGGGCATCAGCCCAAGCTTGCAGGCGGTTAGAGCGCCTTAAAAACTCAGCTGCCTCCGAACCAGTTGTAGCCTTGGTCTTCCCAGTAGCCGCCAGGATAGGTGTTGGTCACAAAAATTGCCTGTATGTGTTTAGGATTTTTGTAGCCCAGCTTGGTGGGCATACGCAGCTTCATCGGAAAACCATATTTGGGTGGCAGCACCTGGCCGTCATACGTCAGCGCCAACAGGGTCTGCGGGTGTAGGGCGGTTGGCATGTCGATGCTGGTGAAGTAGTCGTCTGCGCACTTGAAGCCGACGTATTTGGCGGTGGTGTCTGCACCCACCAGCTTGAGAAAACTTGCAAACGGTAGGCCGCCCCATTTGCCGATGGCGCTCCAGCCTTCAACGCAGATGTGGCGCGTGACCTGGTCGGCCTGCGGCATGGCGCGCAGCTCGGGCAGTGTCCATTTGCGCTTGTCGGTCACCATGCCGGCGACCTCGAGCTGGTAGCCCTCTTCCTTGACCACGCGCACCTCGTTTTCACCGTAGTAGGCGTTGAAAGGGAAGGGCCGGGTAATCATCGAGTCGGGGTAGGTGGGTGCCAGGCGTGTGGGGTCAAACAGGAAACCCTGCACGTCGTCATTGATGCGTGAAATCTTGGTGAGGGCACTGGTAATGCCGGCGCTGTCGTCCAGCATGCAGCCCGTCAGCATCGACAGGCCGCCCAGCGTAAGGGTGGAGCGCAAAAAATTGCGGCGTTGCGAGGTGAGCTTGTTGGCGTGGGCAATGCGCTCGACGGCCTCACTGAGGATGGCATCGCTGCCAAGCGTGAGGTCGGGGTTGGCGCGGCGGGGTTTCTGGATCAGCATGTTCATTCTCCTTAGCGACCACGAACCATGTACACCAGCGTGCGCGGCACCAGGGCCACCATGACTATATGCACCACAATAAAAGCGGCCAGAACGGCCATGGCAAAAAAGTGAACCAGTCGCGCGCCTTCGTAACCGCCCATCAACTCACGCACGATGGGGAACTGCACCGACTTCCAGAGCACCAGGCCTGAAAGCACAATCAATACACTATCAATCATCACAAACAGGTAGGCCAGACGCTGCACCATGTTGTAGTGCCGGGGGTCCTCATGGGCCAGCTTGCCCTTGAGGGCAGCCAGCATGTCGGCGATCAGCCCTTTGATGGAGAGCGGGAAAAACTTGTGCAAAAGGCGACCGCTAAAAAGATTGAAACCAAGGTAAAGCAGGCCGTTGAAAATCAGTACCCACATGGCGGCAAAGTGCCACTGTAATGCGCCGCCCAGCCAGCCACCGAGCGTGATGTTTTTTGGGATGGCAAATCCAAGAAAGGCTGTAGCGTTGTAAATCTGCCAGCCGCTCATGATGAGCAAAATGACTGCAAGGGCGTTTAGCCAATGCATGATGCGCAACCAAGCTGGATGGACGACGGTCGAAACAGTTTTCATAGGGATTCGCTCTCCAACAGGCAGGTACTGGTTTTCTAGCTCTTTGGTCGTTCTACCGCCCAAACTCTTACAGACACTTCTGCGTTGGTGCCTAACCGCGCAGATTTTTGTTGAAAAAATCGGTTGTGCGCTCCCAGGCCAGCTTGGCGGCAGCGCTATCAAAACGCGGCGTGGTGTCGTTGTTAAAGCCATGTTGCGTGCCGGCGTACTGGTAGGCGGTGTAGCGGGCATTGGCTGCCTTTAGCGCTGCTTCATATGCGGGCCATGCGGCGTTGATGCGCTCGTCGATACCTGCGAAGTGAATCTGAAGCGGTGCTTTGACTTTGACCGCATCCGTCGCGGCGGGGAGATTGCCATAAAACGGTACGCCCGCATTCAACTCGGGCATGTGCACAGAGAGCATGTGAACCACGCCACCGCCGAAGCAAAAACCGACAACGCCTATCTTGCCGTTTGATTCCGGGCGGTTTTTCAGATAATTGGCTGCAGCTATAAAGTCTTCTGTGGTTTTTTTCTGATCAAGCTTTGCAAACAATTCCCGTGCCTTGTCTTCATCACCCGGATAGCCGCCTAGCGATGTCAAGGCATCGGGTGCGAAAGCCACAAAATTGTCGATTGCGAGGCGGCGGGCGATGTCTTCAATGTGCGGGTTCAGGCCACGGTTTTCGTGAACAACAAGCACCACAGGCAGCTTGCCAGTCATGTTGGCTGGTTTTGCCAGGTAACCCTTGACGGTGCCTG
Source organism: Burkholderiales bacterium (assembly GCA_038226155.1). Taxonomy (GTDB): domain Bacteria; phylum Pseudomonadota; class Gammaproteobacteria; order Burkholderiales; family Burkholderiaceae_C; genus Polaromonas. The sequence continues at coordinate 67,740 of JBBRQQ010000006.1, read as the reverse complement.
AACCTGCAGTCGACGGGTATTCAAGCATTTCAGTCTTGATGCGCTTGTCGTCCTTTGGAACCACCTGCGCCCGTGCAAAGTCGGGGCTGAGTGCGGTGAGCAACATGCCCGCTGTAACGCCGCCTGCGGCGAACTTTTGCGCACGCTCCAGAAAACCGCGCCGGTCTATTGTTCCGTGCACATAAGCATCAAACAGTATCAGCAATTCCTGGTCAAAGTCCTGGGCGGTTTTGAGTTGCATGGTGGCTCCTGTAAAAAGGGCAGCATAACGCCGTTAGTGGCGGTTTGCACGCTGCTTTTAGTCGTTGCCCTGCCGTCTGTTGTGGCAGGTTTTCGTGTCATTGGTGCGACGGAATTATGAAACCGGGGGTAACAAGCCGTTCCCATCAGGTAAAAATATATCGAAGTTCGCAGCTAGCCGATTAACATGCAAACTGGTGAGCGCACCGTTTGATGTGTAGCATTTGGTGTTTGGTATTCTTGCTACACAACCTTGAATAACCTTGGAGTCAGGTTTGAACTTGTCAACACTTCTACTGATTGGCATCGCGCTTGTCGCTGGAGCGGTGCTGGGTGCGGTGCTTTACGCGGCCTGGTTGCGGAAGCGGTCAAACGCCTCGCTGCGCCTGCCAGACCACTGGCCGCTAGCCACGCGGGTGGTGGTGACCAATCAGGAGCACGAGGTACTGACGTGGCTACGGGCCACCTTTCACGAGCATCTGGTCATGGTCAAATTGCCAGTGCTTAGGTTCACGATTCCGACAGACAAAGATAAAAACGGCGGTGGGTCCCGGTGGCAGGAGCTTTTAGGCGGCGTGTACTGCACGTTCACAGTATGTACCACCAACGGTAATGTGCTGGGCTGCGTGGATGTGCTGGGTAAGCGGGGCTTAAGCAAGGCCAACCGCAGCTTGAAGGAGTCACTGCTGTCAGACTGCAACATTGCATACACTGTCGTCAGGCGCGACGCTTTACCCAAGGGCAGTGCAATGCGTGCAGCGTTTTTGGGTGAGTTGCCCATAGAAGACCAGCTTGAAGATCAAATCACGATGGGTGGCAACAGCAGCTTTCACGCCGACTTGGACACCTTCTCGCGAGAAAAACGCATCGCCGCCAAAGACGCTGCGTTGCGCGAGCTGAATAAGCCTCAAGAATCTGCGCCCAAGCCACAGCCGGCAGGCTTTAACCCCGACGGCACTGGCGCCTTTGGGTCTAGCAAGGCAGACCGCTTTCCTCCACACTTTCAAGACTCGTTCACGCACGTTGACGAAAGCCGCCCAGCCAAGCTGACCTGACCAGCGCCAGCCGGTCGTTGCCGAAATACATGTCCTCGCCGATGAAGAAAGTGGGTACGCCGAATGCACCGCGTGCAATCGCTTCTTCAGTGTTGGATTTGAGCTGTTCCTTGATGTCAGGGCGAATGATGCCCTGCATGAACGCTGCGGCATCAATCCCGACCTGGGTGCAGATGGCCTGTAGCACGGCATCTTGAGAGATGTCTTCTTCGCGCGTGAAGTAGGCGGCGAAGGTGGCTTCGATGAAGGCCACGTACTTGCCTTTCGCCGTAGCGTCCTGCGCAATCCACAGGCAGCCGCGCATAGCCTTAACGCTGTTGACGGGGAATACTTTTGGCGGAAAAACCATATGCAGTCCTGCCGCGCGTGCGTTGTCCTGCACGTCCTTGAGGATGTAGCGGTTGCGTGCGGAATTCATGTCTTCACGGGCAGCATAAACATTCTTGTTGGCGCTATTGAAAATGCCGCCCACCAGCACGGGTTTCCACACAATGTCGGCCTTGAGCTCCTTCGCCAGGGGCTGAATATTGCGAAAGGCGATATAGGTCCAGGGGCTGGAACAGTCAAAGAAAAATTCAATCATGTTTGTTCTCTCAAATTTTTATGGTTGGCGTGCTGGTGCTCCGCCGCGTGTGTTCACCTGCAGGTTCTGCGCGTGATGCAGCAGGTGGTCATTCACGAAGGTGCTTATGAAGTAGTAGCCATGGTCATAGCCCTCATGCCGGCGCAGCGTTAGCGGCTGGCCTGCGGTTTTACAGGCGGCTTCAAACAGGTGAGGATGGAGTTGTACTGCCAGGAATTTATCAGCCAGACCCTGGTCGATCAGAATGCCTGTGGGGAAGGGCGCTTGTACGGACTTTCCCATCAGGGCTGTCGCGTCATGCGCTGCCCAGCTTGACGTATCGTTGCCAAGGTAGCCGGCGAAGGCCTTTTGTCCCCAAGGGCACTGGCTGGGTGCAGCGATGGGGGCAATGGCCGAGACTGATTTGAAAATATCAGGATGGCGCAGCGCCAGTGTCAGCGCACCGTGGCCACCCATCGAATGGCCGAAGATGCCGATGCGTTCCCGGTCTATCGGCAGGCAGGTTGTCACGAGCAGCAGCAATTCAGCGGTGATGTAGCTTTCCATGCGGTAGTGTTTTGCCCATGGTGCCTCGGTCGCATCGAGGTAAAAGCCCGCGCCCGCACCGAAGTCCCAATTGTCGCTTTCGCCTGGCAGGTTCGCGCCACGCGGGCTGGTATCTGGTGCGATCAGTGCCAGACCAAGCTCTGCGGCAATGCGCTGCGCACCCGCTTTGGTCATAAAGGTTTCTTCGTTGCAGGTCAGGCCGGCGAGGTAGACCAGCGCAGCGACTTTGCCGCCTGCTTTGTCGATGGAAGCTTGCGGCGGAAGGAAGACCGAGAACTTCATGGGCAGTCCGACGACCTGCGACTCATGTTTGTAAAAGCGCTGCTGGCCGCCGAAGCAGCCGTGTTCGCTGAGAAGCTCTGGCGCTGACATCAATACAGAACCACACCGCGAATCGACTCACCAGACTTCATCAAATCAAAACCCTTGTTGATGTCGGCCAAAGGCATGGTGTGGGTGATGAGATCGTCGATGTTGATCTTGCCTTCCATGTACCAGTCGACGATTTTCGGCACGTCGGTGCGGCCGCGCGCGCCGCCGAAAGCGGAGCCTTCCCACTTGCGGCCGGTTACGAGCTGGAACGGGCGCGTGCTGATCTCTGCGCCGGCTTCAGCAACGCCGATGATGATGCTGCGGCCCCAGCCCTTGTGCGTACATTCCAGCGCCTGGCGCATGACCTTGGTGTTTCCAATGCATTCAAAGCTGTAGTCCGCGCCGCCGTCGGTCAATTGCACGATGGCATCGACGACGTTCTCGGTAGTCTTGGGATTGATGAAGTGCGTCATGCCGAACTTGCGGGCCATCACTTCGCGTTCTGGGTTCAGGTCCACACCGATGATCTTGTCGGCCCCGACCATCTTTGCGCCCTGGATCACGTTCAGGCCTATGCCGCCCAAGCCGAACACGACCACGTTCGCGCCAGCCTCGACCTTGGCCGTGAATAACACGGCGCCAATGCCAGTGGTTACACCGCAGCCGATGTAGCAGACCTTGTCAAAAGGCGCATCTTCGCGGATCTTGGCTAGCGATATCTCGGGCGCGACCGTGTAGTTACTGAAAGTTGATGTGCCCATGTAATGAAAAATCGGCTTGCCATCGAGACTGAAGCGGCTGGTCGCATCAGGCATCAAACCCTTGCCTTGCGTGCCGCGAATCAGCTGGCACAAATTGGTTTTGCGCGATAGGCAAAATTTGCACTGACGGCATTCGGGTGTGTAGAGCGGAATGACGTGATCACCTTTTTTGAGCGTCGTCACGCCGGGTCCGACATCCACCACAATGCCCGCGCCTTCGTGACCGAGGATGGCTGGGAAGATGCCCTCCGGATCGGCGCCCGAAAGTGTGTAGTAGTCGGTATGACAGATGCCAGTGGCTTTGATCTCGACCAGTACTTCGCCGAACTTAGGGCCTTCGAGGTCAACGGTTTCAATGGTCAAAGGTTCGCCTGATTTCCAGGCTACGGCGGCTGTGGTCTTCATATGGACTTAAAAGTGAGGTTTTAGGGGGCTAAAAAAGGCTGTAGCCCAATGAATACGGGCGCGAGCAGCTATTAAAAAAGTAGCAAAAAAGTTTCAATGCGTGGTGTGAGTGGCAATTGATTGTGGCAGTACTATTTTCAAACAAAAAAGCCGGAACGGATCCGGCTTTTTTGAAAGTTCAAGTGCTCATCAGGCGCTGAAAAAGTTCTTCAGCTTGTCAGCCCAGCCTTCTTCGCTCGGCGAGTGCTTGGCCCCGCCTTTTTTCAAAGACTCATCAAACTCCTTGAGCAGCTTGCGCTGGTGTTCGGTCAGCTTGACGGGGGTTTCCACTGTGATGTGGCAATACAAATCGCCAGGGTAGCTGGAGCGCACGCCCTTGATGCCTTTGCCGCGCAGTCTGAACTGCTTGCTGGCCTGGGTGCCTTCGGGGATGTCGATGGCGGCTTTGCCTGCCAGCGTGGGAACTTCAATCTCGCCGCCCAGCGCAGCCGTGGTGAAGCTGATCGGTACCGAGCAATGCAGATCGTCGCCGTCACGCTCAAAGATGTCGTGCTTTTTAACGCGAATCTCGATGTACAGATCGCCGGGTGGCCCGCCGTTGGTACCGGGCTCGCCATTGCCGGTTGAGCGGATTCGCATGCCGTCGTCAATACCGCCGGGGATTTTGACTTCAAGCGTTTTGTTGTTTTTGGTTTTGCCTACACCGTGGCAGGCCACGCACGGCTCGGGGATCAGCTTGCCGGTACCCTTGCACTGTGGACAGGTTTGCTGCACGCTGAAAAAGCCCTGGCGCATTTGCACCACGCCATGGCCGTGGCAAGTCGTGCAGGTGGCAACCTTGGTACCCGGCTTGGCACCTGAGCCTTTGCAGGTCGTGCAGTCGTCCCAGCTTGGAACGCGGATTTGCGCTTCCTTGCCATTGGCGGCCTCTTCAAGCGTGATTTCCATTGCGTAACTCAAGTCACCGCCACGAAAAACCTGGCGCCCGCCTTGCCCACGTCCTCGCTGCTGGTCACCAAAAACGCCGCCGAAAATATCACCAAAGGCTTCTGCAAAACCGCCAAAGCCTTCTGCACCGGGGCCACCGCGGTTAGGGTCAACACCGGCGTGGCCATACTGGTCGTAAGCGGCGCGCTTCTGGTCGTCTGACAGCATCTCGTAGGCTTCTTTGGCCTCCTTGAATTTTTCTTCAGCCGCTTTGCTGCTATCACCCTGGTTGCGGTCAGGGTGGTGCTTCATCGCGAGTTTGCGATAAGCTTTTTTGATGTCTTCATCGCTGGCGTTTTTGGCAACGCCTAACGTGTCGTAATAGTCTTTTTTGGCCATGTCGGGTCGGTCGAAAGTCGTCGAAAGTTGTGATTTAGCGGTGAGTCGGAAAACACAAAAGCGGAAACCCGGGATTGCTCCGGGTTTTCCGCTTCGGGTGTGCAGTTATCGCGCCACTTCAGGCTGCCAAGGGTGAAGAGGGGTTTGTTAACCCTTCTTGACTTCCTTGACCTCGGCATCAACCACATTGTCGTCTGCCGCTTTGGCTTCTGGCTGGGCTGCACCTGCACCACCTGCCGGGCCAGCGGCCGCGGCGGCTTTGGAGGCCTCCATGTCGGCGTACATTTTTTCGCCGAGCTTCTGGCTGGCTTCCATGAGCGCTGTGTTCTTCGCGTCGATCGCAGCTTTGTCTTCGCCTTTGAGGGCTTCTTCCATATCCTTGATGGCAGCTTCGATCTTTTCTTTCTCGCCTGCCTCAAGCTTGTCGCCGTATTCAGTCAGCGACTTCTTCACACTGTGCACCATGGCTTCGGCATTGTTCTTGGCCTGCACGAATTCAACTTTTTTCTTGTCGTCTTCGGCGTTCAGTTCGGCATCTTTCACCATCTGCTGGATCTCGGCTTCCGACAAACCGGAGTTGGCCTTGATGGTGATTTTGTTTTCTTTACCGGTGCCCTTGTCTTTTGCGCCTACGTGCAGGATGCCGTTGGCATCGATGTCGAAAGACACTTCAATCTGCGGCGTGCCGCGCGCTGACGGCGGGATACCTTCCAGGTTGAATTCGCCCAGGCCTTTGTTGCCCGATGCAATCTCGCGCTCGCCCTGGAAAACCTTGATGGTCACTGCCGGCTGATTGTCTTCAGCGGTCGAGAAGGTCTGCGCAAATTTGGTTGGAATGGTCGTGTTTTTCTTGATCATCTTGGTCATCACTCCGCCCATGGTTTCAATACCGAGAGACAGTGGGGTGACATCAAGTAGCAGCACGTCGGTACGGTCGCCAGACAACACCTGGCCCTGAATCGCGGCGCCAACGGCAACCGCTTCGTCGGGGTTCACGTCTTTGCGCGGCTCCTGGCCAAAGAGCTCTTTAACTTTCTCTTGTACCTTGGGCATGCGGGTCTGACCACCGACCAGGATCACGTCATGAATGTCAGATGCGCTGACGCCAGCGTCTTTCATGGCGGTGCGGCAAGGTGCAATCGTGCGCTCGATCAGCTCATCAACCAGACTTTCCAGTTTCGCACGGGTCAGTTTGACCAGCAAATGCTTGGGGCCAGACGCCGGGTCATGCGCGATGTAGGGAATGTTGACTTCGGTTGCTGCCGTGTTCGACAGTTCGATCTTGGCTTTTTCAGCCGAGTCTTTCAGGCGCTGCAAGGCGACCACGTCTTTAGACAGGTCAATGCCGCTGTCTTTCTTGAATTCGGCCACGATGTAGTCGATCACGCGTTGGTCAAAGTCTTCGCCACCCAAAAAGGTGTCACCGTTGGTAGACAGTACTTCGAACTGCTTTTCGCCATCAACGTCGGCGATCTCGATGATGGAGATGTCGAACGTTCCACCGCCGAGGTCGTACACGGCAATTTTGCGGTCGCCTTTTTCCTGCTTGTCCAGACCAAAGGCGAGGGCAGCAGCCGTCGGCTCGTTGATGATGCGCTTGACATCGAGCCCGGCAATGCGGCCTGCGTCTTTGGTGGCCTGACGCTGTGCGTCATTGAAGTAGGCGGGTACGGTGATGACGGCATCCGTCACCGGCTCGCCAAGATAGTCTTCGGCGGTTTTTTTCATCTTGCGCAGAATGTCTGCGCTGACCTGCTGGGCTGATAATTTTTTGCCGCGTACTTCAACCCATGCATCGCCGTTATCGGCTGCCACGATGGAATAAGGCATCAGCGCGATGTCTTTCTGGACTTCTTTTTCACTGAACTTGCGGCCGATCAAACGCTTGACGGCGTAAAGCGTGTTCTTGGGGTTGGTCACGGCTTGACGCTTGGCCGATGTGCCAACCAGCACTTCGCCGTCTTCCTGGTAGGCCACGATGGACGGCGTGGTGCGCGCACCTTCAGAGTTTTCAATCACGCGCGGCGTGTTGCCTTCCATGATGGCGACGCAGCTGTTGGTCGTACCCAAGTCAATACCGATGATTCTTCCCATGATGTGCTCCTGCTTGTTTTCAGTTAAAGATTAAAAAGAGTGTTGATGACTTGTGGATAAGTTTTGAAACTTCAAGCCCGTGACCGCCTGGTTTTTAGATTATTTGGGTGCCGAGACAGTCACTAAAGCCGGGCGCAACACGCGCTCGGCAATCAGATAGCCTTTTTGCAGCACGCTAACCACTGCGTTAGCCTCAAGCTCTGAGGGCACCACACTGATGGCCTGGTGCTGGTGCGGGTCAAACCTGGTGCCCGCAGCCGGGTCAATCGCGATGACTTTGTTGCGCTCCAGTGCGCTTTTGAGCTGCTTGAGCGTCGCGTTTGCGCCTTCCTTGATTTGTTCTGGCGTGGCGGTGGTGATCGCCAGTCCGGTTTCCAGGCTGTCCATCACGGGCAGCAGGCTTTCGGCAAAGCTTTCGACGGCAAACTTGCGGGCTTTGCTGATTTCATCATCGGCGCGGCGGCGGGCGTTTTCTGCATCGGCTTTGGCACGCAGGTAACTGTCAGCCAGTTCGGTATTTTTTGCCGTTAACGTGGCGACTTCAGCCTGCGCAACCGTTATTTCATCAAACTCGTTGGCGGCATGCGCTGCCTCAAGCTCTTCGGGACTGCGTGCGCCTGTCAGTCCGGCCTTCATGCCGCTGGCGGATTGGTTTTGTTCGGGTTTTGGGTTTTCAGACATGCTTTAACAGGTAAGTACAAAGTTAAAAAAAGCCAAGCCTGTCACTTGAGGCCTGTAAAAGCCTTTTCAAGGGCAGGGAGATTCAATGGATTTTTCCAATTCGGCACCGGTGGCGCGCAAGCTGGAGAGCTAAAAGTGGAGTTCTGATGGATTGTAATTGCTGGTTTTTGCTGTTCCAGCAAGCCAGGGAATAAAGATGGCGAAGCCTTATCATTTGGCAAATAAGGAGACAACATGCCAACAAGCGCCCAGAAGATGCTTTTAAAGACATCACTTTCAGCCGTAGCAGCCCTGGCTAAATGGCTTACGGTAGGCTGCATCGCGTGTTGCGCGACCTTGCCGGCCGCGCAGGCCCAACCAGCGGCCACCTACCCGAGCAAACCGATCAAGGTGATCGTGCCCTTTACTGCGGGCGGTGGCGGCGACATTCTGGCCCGGCTGGTCATGTTGCGGGTGAGCAAAGAGCTGGGCCAGCCGATCATTTTTGAAAACCTGGCCGGGGCTGGCGGCAATGTCGGCAGCACCACCGCCGCACGCGCGCCTGCAGATGGCTATACCTTGCTGTATGGCACGAATGGCACGCTAGCTATTAACCAGACCATTTACAAATCCCCGGGTTTTAATCCGCTGAAAGACTTTGAACCTGTGTCGCAGCTCACGCAACTGGCAGCGATGGTGGTTGTGCGGCCAACGCTTGCAGTTAACTCTATGGCCGAGCTGACAAGACTGCTCAAGGCTAATCCGGGCAAGTACAGTTTTGGCTCTGCCGGCAATGGCACAACCTCGCACCTGGCCGGTGAAATTTACAAATCGCGCGCTGGTGTGGCGGTGGTTCACATTCCGTATCGTGGTGGAGCGCAGGCCATGACGGATTTGATAGGCGGGCAGGTCGACATGATGATCGAGGTCATGCCCAACGCGGCGCCGCAGGCCAGGGCAGGGCGCGTCAAACCGCTGGCTGTGACGACTGCCAAGCGTGTTGCTGCCTGGCCGGATGTACCAACCATTGCAGAGTCCGGTCTGCCGGGCTTTGATGTCAGCGCCTGGGACGCGATTGTTGTGCCAGCGGGAACGCCGCGCGCCATCATCGACAAAATCAACGCGGCGATCCACAAGGCATCGCTTGATGCGGAATTGCGCAGCCAGTTGCAGCAGCGCGGTGCCGACATGGCACCGGGTACGCCTGAAGAACTTTCAAAGTACATCGCCAGCAATATCACGCTATGGGGCGATGCGGTCAAGCGCTCCGGTGCTTCAGTCGATTAAGGGCAAGAGATGACAACAAGCGATGAATGGGTGGGCCTGCCTTCTGGCATCAGGACGCAGACCACAGACACTAAAAACTTTTTTGCTGCGCTGGAAAACTTCCAGAAAACCTTTGCTTTCAATCAAGGTGAAAAGGTCTTGTTGCTGACAGACCCGCTACTCGACACCCGCGTTGCCGATGCCGTGATGGGGCTGGCGCGCGCCCGTGGTGCAACGGTACGCCAGTACATGGAAACCACGAGTCAGGTGACCGCAGTGCCTGAGCTGGTGAAAGCGCTGGTTGCTGATGCGGATTTTGTGGTTTCAACCTGGTTCTGCTCGATTTTTGATCCCTTTTTTATTGCGCAGCGTGCGGCTGGTCAGCGCTGGGTCAAGATCACGTATTTTCGCGATCTTGATTTGCTGCACACCGCTCAGGCCCGTTTTCCGTCCGATCTGGTGGGCGAGATTATTCGGGCGACTGCCTTGCGGTACCCGGCAGATAAAAACTTCAGCGTCAATTTCTCGGATGTTCGCGGCACTGACTTCTCAATCGACTACACGCCGGAAATGCGGCAATTGCTGCAAGCGGGGAATCGCTGGCGCGGGAAAATGTTTGCCGACGAGCCCGGCTGCTACGTGCATTACCTGCCGACGCACGGCCCCAACCTCTGGGACCGTACCGCGCACCGCAACGATGCCAGTGCGCCCGTCACCATGTCGGGCACGCTGTACCCGCAATGGGCGGTTGGCTTTGCGACACCGTTTGTAGAAAAAATTGGCTGCAGGTTTGAAAGCGACACGATCGTCGAGGTGACGGGGCAATCCGATGAAGCCGTCATCCTGCGTGACATGCTGGTTGGTGGCCGCCTGATCGAATTGGGTTGCGGCTTTAACCCGAAAGCGCCACGGCATACGATTTACCCCGCTGGCTCGAACGCGCCGGGCGCGTTGCACTTTGGTATTGACCTGGTTAAACCCAGTGACTACATCTTGCGCACCATGCCGCAGTGGGAAGAGCCGCCCATACACATGGACCTTGTTACGCTGGACAGCACAGTTACCGTAGAAGGACAGTCTCTGATTGAGGGTGGGTTCTTAACCGCGCTGCGCGATCCGGCAGTTCGGGCTGCTGCCGAAAAATTTGGTAACCCTGTGGAGTTGCTGGAAACCGCGATTTAATTTTTATGCTGGCCGCTGACTTTTGCTACGCCTTAATGGCGACTTATTTTTTCTTTATCAGGCTGGCAGTCCACTTGCTTGCGAATGTCTGCACCTCGCCCAGGCGCTTGAGCAAATCTGCGCCCAGTGTGGTGACGGTATAACCAGCGGTACCATGCGTGAGTAACCCGGCAGCGCGGAGCTCCTTGATACGGGTATTGAGTGTGTTGGGGGTGATGCTTCCGATGCTGTCCTGCAGCAAGCGAAATGTTTGGGGGTGGCCGTCTTTGAGGGCCCACAAAACGCGCAGTGCATAGCGCGATTCGAGCAGTTCAAAAAGCTGGCCGACAGCGGCATTTTCCTTGGCACTCATAGGGACTATCTCCTGGTCACGTTTTTGTCACAGTTGGGGGTTAAGCGCAAGCTTGACGTGAAATATAGCTTAAATTCCTGACTGCTACTAGTTTTGTAGCTGCCTGCGCACGTTGTATGAAGCCTTGGAGCCAAAAGACCTGAAAAGTTGTACTGAATACGCAAAAGCTTTGGTTTTTTCGTGTGGCACGTTTCTCAAGTCTTTTAAAAATAAACCTTGATCTGCTACAGGCCGGAAGTACCCGTTATTCAAGTTTGATATTTGCTGCCTTGATAACCTGCGCCCATTTTTCGACTTCGGCCTTCTGAAAAGCGGCTACTTGTTCGGTGGTCATGGTCGATGGCTGCATGCCCAGACCTTTGAGGCGATCGTGCATGTCGGGCTGCGCAAGAATTTTCAGTATTTCTGTGTGCAGACGATCAATGATGGGTTTGGGTGTGCCTGCAGGCACAAAAATAGCCTGCCATGAAACTACTTCAAACCCTGCCAAGCCAAGCGCACCTGACTCCGCCACTGTCGGCACATTGGGCAAAGACTCCAGCCGCCTATCAGATGTCACCGCGATGGCCCTTACCTTGCCACTCTGGATGTGCGGGCCTGCAACTACCGTGGTGTCGAACATCATGTCTACCTGCCCGCCAATCACATCCTGAATCGCCGGGCCGCTGCCCTTGTAGGGAACATGGATGAATTGCGTCCCTGACTTGAACCCCAAAAGCTCAAGCGCAAGGTGTTGTGATGTGCCGCTCCCAGCGGACGCGGATGAAATGGTTCTGGGTTTTGCCTTTGCTGCAGCCAGTATGTCCTGTAGTGTTTTGTAGGGGCTGTTCTGCCCCACCACCAGCACGACAGGGTTGGAGCCAATCAGGGCCACTGGTGAAAACGATTTGATCGGGTCATAGCCCAGCTTGGGATAAAGACTGACGTTGATGGCGTGCGAGCTAATAGTGCCGCCCAGCAGCGTGTAGCCATCGGGCGCTGCACGTGAGGCGATTTCAGAGCCGATACTGCCACCGGCTCCGCCCTTGTTGTCGATCACGATGGTCGTGCCCAGCACCGGCCCGAGCCTTTGCCCTATGAGCCGCCCCAGCGTGTCAGTGGTACCACCGGATGGAAAGGGGACGATATAGTTCACTGGTTTTGATGGCCAAACGCCCTGTGCCCAGACGGATTGCATGGGCGCAATAGCCGTAACAGCCGCGGCGACTGCTGTTAATGCGATAGATGTGTTGAGAAAAAAACGGCGCAACATGTTTGTCTCCGGTTGATTTTTAGTTACCGCACCATGCACGGCATCTTGGGGTTGAACTTCCAGTTCGGGATCAAGTACTGCATACCTGTCGCATCATTGCGAGCGCCCAGCCCGTGCTCCAGGTAAAGCTGGTGGGCCTTTTTGACAGCATCCATATCCATCTCAATACCCAGCCCCGGTTTTTTAGGCACTGCCACCTGGCCATCCACTATTTGTAGCGGATTTTTCGTCATGTGCTGGCCGTCTTGCCAGATCCAGTGGGTGTCAATGGCCGTCACCTTGCCCGGTGCAGCCGCCGCCACGTGGGTAAACATGGCGAGTGAAACATCAAAATGGTTGTTTGAATGTGAACCCCAGGTCAGGCCCCAGGTCTGGCAGAGTTGTGCCACGCGGACGGAGCCCTGCATGGTCCAGAAATGCGGGTCAGCCAGCGGAATGTCAACTGCCTGTAACTGTATGGTGTGGGCCATTTCGCGCCAGTCGGTCGCGACCATATTGGTGGCGGTCTTCAAGCCCGTCGCGCGGCGGAATTCGGCCATCACCTCACGACCTGAAAAAACACCTTCTGCTCCGCACGGGTCTTCGGCGTAAGCCAGCTCTTTGTGGCGGCCCTGGCACAGGCGTATTGCGTCTTTCAGCAGCCAGCCCCCATTCGGATCCAGCGTGATGCGCGCGTCAGGAAAACGATCTGACAGTGCCGCGATGGCTTCCATTTCTTCTTCTCCACGCAGCACGCCGCCCTTGAGTTTGAAGTCTTTGAATCCGTAACGTGCATGTGCTGCCTCCGCCAGTCGCACAATACCTTTCGCATCCATGGCTGGTTCATGGCGCAGGCGCAGCCAGTCGTCTGACGCGGCAGGTTCGCTGTGCCCACTTTTATAGGGCAGACCTGTACTGCCTTTGTCGCCAATGTAAAAAAGATAGCCCAGCATCGCGACTGAGTCACGTTGCTGACCGTCACCGAGCAGCGCGGCAACCGGAACATTTAAAAACTGCCCTAACAAATCAAGGAGCGCCGCTTCAACGGCTGTAATCGCATGAATCGTGATGCGCAAATCAAAGGTCTGGTTGCCGCGGCCAGCACTGTCGCGGTCTGCAAAGCCGGAACGCAGGGTGTTCAGGATGTGGTTCCAGTTGCCGACCGACTTTCCTTCAATTAAGGGACGCGCATCTTCCAGGGTTTGGCGAATTTTTTCGCCGCCCGGCACTTCGCCCACGCCCACATGGCCCAGACTGTCCGTCAATATCAACAAGTTTCGGGTGAAAAAAGGGCCATGTGCACCACTCAAATTGAGCAGCATGCTGTCATGTCCGGCAACAGGAATCACCTGGACTTGCGTGATGTGAGGTGTAACTGTCATGTTGAATATTTGAAGATGGTTTGTACTATTAACTGGCTAATTTATCAGTCATCGTACAACTAATTGAGATCTTGGACAACTGCGAATGTTGCGTGCAGAGCGTTTGATCAGACTGTGTGCAAGCCTGCCGCGGGCTGCATGGTGTGTGCATTTTTGCCCTTGCGCAAGCGTTCCCTGCTGTTGGAAAGATGGGTGCGCATAGCCGCCCGCGCGGCCTCGCTGTCCCGGTTGCGAATGGCGTTGTAGATGCTTTCGTGCTCACCGTGCACACGCTGCAGGTAATTTAGTCTGCCTTCTGGTGCGTTCTGGGTGGTGTTGACACGGGTACGGGGAATAATCATGGTGCCCAGGTAGGTCATCAGGTCTGCAAAGTGCCGGTTGCCGGTCGAGCGGGCGACTTCCATGTGAAACTGGAAGTCTGGCGGGACGGCATCTGAGTCGATGTCAATTGAGTCCTGGAAGGCCCGCAGGGCGGTTTCCATGGCTTGCAGGTTTTCGCTGGTTCTCCTCTGTGCGGCGAGGCCTGCTGCTTCAGTCTCCAAACTGATGCGAAGCTCAAGAACCGAGATCACATCGTCTACCGTCGCGAAGTCTTCAGCGGTTATCTTGAAGTTTCCCGCATCGTGCGGCGCCAACACAAAAGTGCCAATGCCGTGCCGGGTTTCGACCAGGCTGGATGCCTGTAGGCGCGAGAGCGCTTCCCGAACCACGGTACGGCTGACATCAAACCGGACCATGATTTCCGCCTCGGTTGGCAACTTTTCACCGGGCTGCATACGCCCCTCGCGGATGCTGGCCGCCAGCGCCTCGACGATCTCGTTGACCAACCCTCGCGGTCTGCGCACCCGAAGCGCGGCTCCTTGGGACAAGGCGGCGATATCGTTTTCAAACGCGTTTTGAGGGGGGCTAGGGGTTTTCCTTGAGGGCATTAAAAAACCGTTGACAAGTGGTGCGTTGGAACAGAAAATCCAAAGTCATCAGACAACTTATGACTTAAGACCGAAATGTTGACTTTAGCAAACTTCACAAAAAAGTCCAGTATTTCAAAAGCATTTTAAAAAGTACTACAAGGCCAGACTCAGACATGACGATCAAGGTTCACGAAAAATTGTTGCTGACGGGTGCTGCCGGTAGCTTGGGTAAAGCCCTTCGTGAGCGACTCAAAAGCAATTGCAAAGTGCTACGCCTGTCCGACCGCAATGATTTTGGCCGTGCTGGTGATGCGGAGGAAGTCGTATTGGCCGATCTTGCTGATGCTTCGGCAGTCGATGCCATGGTAGCCGGTGTAGATGCCATCATTCATCTGGGTGGTGTCTCTGTTGAAGGACCGTTCGCCCCGATTCTGCAAGCCAATATTCTGGGTTTGTATAACCTCTATGAAGCCGCCCGCAAGCATGGTGTCAAGCGCGTGGTGTTTGCAAGTTCCAACCACGTCACCGGGTTTTATCGGCAAAGTGAAACCATCACCGCAGACGATCACCCTCGGCCTGATAGTCTCTACGGTGTCAGCAAGGCCTTCGGCGAAGACCTGTCGCGTCTGTACTTTGACCGCTACGGCATTGAAACCGCTTGCGTTCGCATTGGTTCTTCTTTTCCTGAGCCGCGCGATCGCCGCATGTTGGCAACCTGGCTCAGTTTTGATGATTTGCATCGTCTCATCACGGCCTGCCTCACAACGCCAGTACTGGGCCACAGCATCGTGTTTGGCATGTCTGATAACGCCGTGACTTGGTGGGACAACTCTAGAGCCCGCCATATTGGCTACGTGCCGCAGGACAGCTCCGATATTTTCCGCGAGACCATTTACGCTGCGACACCTCGGCCTGACCTGACCGACCCCGCTGTGATCTACCAGGGCGGTGGTTTCGTCAAGGCGGGTCCCTTCGGCTAATTGCTTTACAAGGCGGACGACAGCAGAAACCCCATATTCCACCATCGCAAATCAGTTCACAGTTCCCTTTCGCACTTTGTTATTTCAACCTGATCCACATAGGAGACAACCATGACCTTTCGCAGAACCCTGATCGCCGGCGCCACTTTGGCTGCCGCTGCCTTCTCTTTCCTTGCACCCCTTACCGCCAGTGCCCAAATCGTGCTCAAGGCTGCCGACGTGCACCCTGAGGGCTACCCGAACGTGGTGGCCATCCAGAACCTGGGCAAGAAGTTCGAGGCTGCCACCAAAGGCAAGTACAAGGTGCAGATGTTCCCCAATGGCGTGCTGGGCGGCGAAAAGGAAATGATCGAGCAGACCCAGGTCGGCGCCATCAACATTCTGCGCACCTCGCTCGGGCCGGTGGGAACGGTCGTGCCGGACGTCAATGTATTCAACATGCCCTTCGTGTTCCGCAACGAAGCTCATATGCGCGCCGTCATCGACGGACCCATCGGCCAGGAAATACTGGACAAGATTTCCGCAAGCCCCGCAAAGATGGTTGCGCTCGGCTGGATGGACGGCGGCTCGCGCAGCCTCTACACCAAGAAACCAGTACGCACTCCCGCTGACCTGAAGGGCCAGAAGGTCCGAATGATGGGCAATCCACTGTTCGTCGACACCATGAACGCAATGGGTGGCAATGGCATTGCCATGGGCTACGGTGAAGTGTTCAGCGCCCTGCAGACCGGTGTACTGGACGGTGCCGAAAACAACCCGCCGAGCATGTTCACGTCGAACCATTACAACGCTGGCGCCAAGTACTACTCGCAGACCCACCACCTGATCATTCCGGAAATCTTCGTGATGTCGAAGGTGACGTGGGAAAAGATGACGCCAGACGAGCAGGCGCTGCTCAAGAAGTTCGGACGTGAAGCGCAGTTCGAGCAGCGCGCGCTATGGGACAAAAGCGTGGCTGACTACTCAACCAAACTCAAGGCTGCTGGCGTGGAGTTCATCCCGGTAGACCAGAAGGTTTTCTATGACGCAACAGCGTCGGTGCGTGCTAAGTACGGCGCTCCTTATGCCGACCTGATCAAGCGTATTGAAGCGACCAAGTAAGCGGATTTCTCTCCAGGGGCGCTGGGCACAGCCCCGCCCCGTTTTTTTTGCCCCGTGCCCGGCGCGGGACTTTCCCTTTGTCTGGGTGTGGATCTTATGCGTGAAAAATTCCTCAAATTCCTCGATGCCCTCTACCTGTTTTGCATATGGTCGGCAGGGGTGGCTATCTTCTTCATGAGCATCATCATTCCCATCGGGGTCTTTGCCCGCTACGTACTCGGGCAGGGCGCGCAGTGGCCCGAGCCGATTGCGATCCTGCTGATGGTGGTCTTCACCTTTCTGGGTGCCGCGGCAGCGTATCGTGCCGGCTCGCACATTGCGGTCGCAATGCTGACCGACCGGCTTCACGCAGTGCTGAAGAAGCCCGCGGAATATCTGGTTGATGTAGCCATGTGCGCCGTCTGCCTCTTCGTCATCGTGTACGGCACGCGTCTGAGTATGGGCGTGATGGGGCAGAACCTGGCAGAACTGCCGTGGCTGCCGGTGGGCTATACCTACCTGCCGCTCCCGTTGGGCTCATTACTCACCCTGGTGTTTGTCGTCGAAAAAATGGTCTTCGGCTCCCAGCATGAGCGCGCCGTGGTCCGCTTTGACCACGCGCTTGAAGAAGCCGGCTCCGACCCGGCGGGAGCATAAGCATGGACATGCTCGTACTAATTGGCAGCTTCGCGGTGTTGATGCTCATCGGCATGCCGGTGGCCTATGCGCTGGGCCTGGCATCCCTTGCTGGCGCGCTGTGGATAGATTTGCCGCTGGATGCCGTAATGATCCAGCTCGCAAGCGGCGTCAACAAATTCTCCTTGCTGGCGATCCCGTTCTTCGTGCTGGCAGGCGCGCTCATGGCCGAGGGCGGCATGTCGCGGCGGCTGGTTGCGTTTGCGGGCGTGCTGGTCGGTTTCCTGCGTGGGGGCCTGGCGCTGGTCAATATCCTTGCCTCGACTTTCTTCGGTGGTATTTCCGGCTCTGCGGTGGCCGACACGGCCTCCATAGGCTCGGTGCTGATTCCCGAGATGGAGCGCAAGGGTTATCCGCGCGGCTTTTCAACGGCGCTCACCGTGAGCGGCTCGGTGCAGGCCATCCTGATCCCGCCCAGCCACAACATGGTGATCTATTCCATGGCTGCGGGCGGATCGGTGTCTGTCGCGGCGCTTTTCCTGGCGGGGCTGCTGCCTGGCTTGCTGCTGGGCGCGATGCTGGCGGTCTATTGCCTGTTCATTGCCAAGAAGAACAACTTTCCGCGCGGCAAGGTCATACCGATGCGCGAAGCCCTGAAAATCTGCGTCGAAGCGATGTGGGGCCTGATGACCATGGTGATTATCTTGGGCGGCATCATGTCGGGCGTGTTCACTGCCAATGAATCGGCGTCCATCGCGGTGATCTGGTCATTCTTCGTCACGATGTTCATCTACCGCGATTACAAGTGGCGCGACCTGCCCAAGCTCGTGCACCGCACCGTCAAGACCGTCACCGTGGTGATGATCCTGATCGGCTTTGCTGCGACATTCGGCTACGTCATGACGCTGATGCAGATCCCGCTGAAGATCACGACGATGTTCACCTCGCTCACGAGCAATCCGTACCTGATCCTGTTCTACATCAACATCATGTTGCTGATCCTGGGCACGCTGATGGACATGGCGCCGCTGATCCTGATCCTGACGCCTATCCTGCTGCCCGTGGTCAAGACCCTGGGCGTGGATCCGGTGCACTTCGGCATCATCATCATGGTGAACCTGGGCATCGGATTGCTGACGCCGCCAGTGGGCTCTGTGCTCTTCGTCGGCAGTGCGGTAGGCAAGATCACGATCGAGGCGCTGGTCAAATCCATGATGCCGTTCTTCGTGCTGCTGCTGCTGCTGCTCGGCCTTGTCACCTACTGGCCCGGACTGTCAATGTGGCTGCCGCGCATGATGGGTGTTTGAGCTCCCTTGCATTGAGGTTTCTTCCACCCATGACTAAGCACTTGCCATGTTTTTTGCTTCAATTTGCCAATACGTTCGCCTGCTTGCGGGGGCCGGAATGATTGCCGCGTCCGCGGCTGTACCCGCCGCTACATGGGTCTACGTGGCCAACGCCGACAGCCAGGATATCTCGGTGCTACAACTGGATCGCGCGGCCGGCCTGCTCAAACCCGTGGTTGTGGTGCCGGTTGGCGGCACGGCTATGCCCATGGCGGTAAGCAAAGACAAAAAGTTCATGTATGTGGCGCTGCGCTCGCAGCCGTTTCGCGTCGTGACGTTCGCCATCGACGGTGCGACGGGTGGGCTCAAGAAACTCGGCGAGTCCACGCTTGCTGACAGCATGGCCAACATCGACCTGGACCCGACGGGCAAGTGGCTCTTTGCGGCTTCGTACGGTGGCAATAAGATCACGGTGAACAATATCGGCAACGACGGCGTGGTTGGCGCGGTGCAGCAAGTCGTGCGCACGGCTCCGAATGCACACGCGATCCACGCCGATACGTCGGGTCGCTACGTGTTTGCCACCAGCCTGGGCGGTGACAACCTCTCCAGCTGGAAGTTTGATCCAGCCACGGGGCTGCTGAGTGCCAACGAGACGCCTCTTATCAACTTGACACCGGCCAAAACAGGGCCGAGGCACTTCCTTTGGGACAAGGCGCAGAAGTATGTGTACCTGATCAACGAGCTTGACGGCGGCGTGGACGTTTTTGCCTATGACGCCGCCAAGGGTGCCATGAGGCACATGCAGCGCAGCACGGTCGTGCCGCCCGGCTTCACGGGCAAGGTGTGGGCCGCTGACCTGCAGATCTCGCCTGACGGCAAGTACCTGTACGGCTCGGAGCGCACCTCCAGCACATTGACCACATTCATGATCGATCCCGCAACGGGCCGCCTGCAGGTCGTCGGCCAGACGCCGACCGAGAAGACACCGCGCGGCTTTGCAGTGGACTCGACCAGCCGCTTTTTGATCTCCACCGGGCAGGACTCACACGGGGTCTCGCTGCACGCCATTGACCCCGCCAGCGGCATGCCGGGTGCGGGCAAGAGCCAGTTGGCGGGCAAGAACCCGAACTGGGTCGAGATTGTTGATTTCTGATTTCCTGGCTTGCGATGACTGATCCCTCTGCCAGACCCGCGCTCTACATCCGCATGCACGATGCGGACAACGTGGCGATCGTCGCCAATGACGGCGGGCTTGCGCCGGGCAGCGTCTTTCCCGATGGCTTGACGCTCGTGGAACGCGTGCCGCAGGGCCACAAGCTCGCCCTGGTCGATTTACCAAAGGGTATGGCTGTACTGCGCTACAACGTGACGATTGGCTACGCACTCAAAGACATTGCCGCAGGTAGTTGGGTACATGAGGCGCTGCTTGATATGCCCGCTGCGCGGGCGCTTGACGGTTTGCCGATAGCGACCGTGCGGCCCACCCCCATGTCACCACTCGATGGCTATACATTTGAGGGCTACCGCAACGCTGATGGTTCGGTGGGTACGCGCAATATTCTGGCCATCACCACCACCGTGCAATGTGTGGCGGGCGTGGTTGACTTTGCCGTCAATCGCATCAGGCAGGAGCTGCTGCCGCGCTTTCCCAATGTTGACGATGTTGTGGGGCTGGAGCACACCTATGGCTGTGGTGTGGCGATTGACGCACCTGATGCCATCATCCCGATTCGCACGCTGCGCAACATCACATTGAATCCCAATTTTGGGGGCGAGGTGATGGTCGTCAGCCTGGGTTGTGAAAAGCTGCAACCTGAGCGCCTGCTGCCACCAGGCACGATACAGATTCTGGATGAGCGCAATGTCGCCGCGTCCACGCTGGATGTGGTTTGCCTGCAGTCCGAGAACCACGTCGGCTTCATGTCGATGATTGACTCCATTCTTGCGAGCGCCTTGCCGCACCTGGAGCGCCTGAACGCCAGGCAGCGTGAGACGGTACCTGCCAGCGAATTGGTGGTGGGCGTGCAGTGCGGCGGCAGCGATGCGTTTTCAGGCGTTACCGCCAACCCGGTAGTCGGTTTTGCGACTGACCTGTTGATACGTTCAGGCGCTACTGTGATGTTTTCAGAAACTACCGAAGTACGCGACGGCATTGACCAGTTGACTGCACGCGCCAGCACGCCGGAAGTGGCCAACGCCATGATTCGCGAGATGGCCTGGTACGACGCCTACCTTCAAAAAGGCCAGGTTGACCGAAGCGCCAACACCACACCTGGCAATAAAAAAGGCGGGCTGTCGAACATTGTTGAAAAAGCCATGGGCTCCATCGTCAAGTCTGGCAGCGCACCGATTACGGGGGTGCTCGCGCCTGGTGAAAAGTTAAACAAAAAGGGTCTGATTTTTGCAGCCACACCAGCCAGTGACTTTATTTGTGGCACGCTGCAACTGGCTGCCGGCATGAATCTGCATGTGTTCACCACGGGTCGGGGTACACCTTACGGCTTGGCTGAAGTACCCGTGATTAAAGTCGCCACCCGCACAGACTTGGCACTCCGCTGGCATGACCTGATGGACATCAACGCAGGCCGCATTGTCGATGGTGACGCAAGCATTGCCGATGTGGGCTGGGAGCTGTTTCATTTCATGCTCGACGTGGCCAGTGGCCGCAAAAAAACCTGGGCTGAGCATTACAAGCTGCATAACGCATTGGTACTTTTTAACCCGGCACCGATAACCTAGAACCACTCGTCAATTTCAAAAAAACAAAGCAAGTAACCATGACACAAATAGCACCTTACCAATCTTTTCCTAACGCCTTTAAACGTGACTTGCTGGCCGGCAAGAAACTCATCGGTTGCTGGTCGTCTCTTTCCAATGCCATCACGACAGAGGTACTGGGTGTTGCCGGGTTTGACTGGATATTGCTCGACGGCGAGCATTCGCCTAACGACGTTTCGACCTTCATCCCCCAACTCATGGCGCTGAAGGACAGCGTCAGCGCTCCTGTGGTGCGTCCCACCAGCAACAATGCAGTTGAACTAAAACGCCTGCTTGACGCGGGGTTCTATAACTTTTTGATTCCGTTTGTTGAAAGTGCCGACGAAGCCTTGAGTGCCGTTAGCGCCACCCGTTACCCGCCGCAGGGTGTGCGCGGTGTTTCGGTTTCGCAGCGTAGCAACCGCTATGGCACCGTGCCGGACTATTTCAAGTCCATCAACGATCATATTTGTGTGATGGTGCAAATCGAAAGCCGCGCCGGTGTGGCGGCAGCGAAAGCCATTGCAGCGGTTGATGGTGTTGACTGCGTGTTTGTCGGCCCTTCCGATTTGGCGGCTGCCTTTGGGCACTTGGGCAACGCTGCGCACCCCGAAGTGCAAACCGCGATTGCTGCTGTATTTGCGGATGCCAAAGCGTGTGGCAAGCCGACCGGCATTCTTGCGCCGGTAGAGGCGGACGCGCGCCGTTACATGGAGATGGGCGCTACGTTTGTTGGAGTGGGCAGTGACCTGGGCGTTTTCAGGTCGGCTACGCAGTCACTGTGCGACCGTTACAAGAATTAAACAAGGAAAATTCAATGAGCAAACTCGGTTTTATAGGTCTCGGCATCATGGGCGCGCCAATGGCTGCGCATTTAATCGCCGCTGGTCATGAAGTGTTTTTAATCAGCCGCTCGCAAGTTTCTGCTGCGCTGTTAACCGGCAAAGCCGTTGCCTGCAAAACGATTGAAGAAGTCGCCAACGGAGCTGACATCATCTTTATGATGCTGCCCGACACGCCTGATGTGGCCAAGGTGCTGTTTGGCGAGGGTGGCGTGGTTACGGCCAATCTCAAAGGCAAAACCATTGTCGATATGAGTTCCATCTCGCCAATGGGTACAAAAGAGTTTGCGCAAAAAATCAACGCCCTCGGCGCTGACTATTTAGACGCGCCGGTTTCCGGCGGGGAGGTGGGTGCCAAAGCCGCGAGCCTGACCATCATGGTCGGAGGCCCGGAAGCGGTGTTTGAAAACGTCAAGCCGCTATTCGAGTTGATGGGCAAGAACATCACTTTGGTCGGTGGTAACGGTGACGGGCAAACCTGCAAGGTGGCTAACCAGATCATCGTCGCGCTCAACATCGCCGCCGTCGGCGAAGCCCTGCTCTTTGCCAGCAAAGCGGGTGCTGACCCCGCCAGGGTACTGCAGGCGTTGATGGGCGGCTTTGCGTCTTCGCGGATTCTTGAAGTGCATGGTGAGCGCATGATCAAGCGCACCTTTGCGCCGGGCTTCCGTATTGGCTTGCATCAGAAGGATTTAGGCCTGGCTTTGGCGGGTGCAAAAACGCTGGGTGTAGCGCTACCGCAAACCGCAGGGGCTGCGCAACTGATGCAGGTGTGTGCTGCCAATGGTATGCAGGACCTTGATCACTCGGCGCTGGTGAAAGCGCTCGAGCTGATGGCGCATCACGAAGTGGCCTGAATTGATGCGATGTGACTAGGATGCATGCGCTTGACTCGTCAAGATTTCAGGGCGAGATTGATGGCGTAAACGTGGGGCTGTATACCCTGCACAATTCCCGGGGCATGGTGGCCTGCATCAGTAACTATGGCGCGAAAATTCAGCAACTGTTGGTGCCCGACTCTGCCGGCGCATTGACCGACGTGGTGTTGGGCTACGACAGCCTGCAA
Source organism: Burkholderiales bacterium (assembly GCA_038226155.1). Taxonomy (GTDB): domain Bacteria; phylum Pseudomonadota; class Gammaproteobacteria; order Burkholderiales; family Burkholderiaceae_C; genus Polaromonas. The sequence continues at coordinate 44,784 of JBBRQQ010000006.1, read as the reverse complement.
GCTGCTGTTGATGGCTCGCCCTCCATGGGCGCTTTTATAGGCCGGTATGCCGGGCGAATTGGCGGCGCGGCCTTTACCCTCAATGGCACGCGTTACAACCTGAGCGCCAACAACGGCCCGCACTGCCTGCATGGTGGTGTCCGTGGTTCACGTTTCAGGGTGTTTGATGCTGTACAAAACAACGCATCCAGCGTTGAGATGCGCTGCCTGTTTGCCGACGGCGAAGAAGGCTTTCCCGGCACACTTGCTCTGCGCCTGATGTACAGCCTGACAGAGCACAACGAGCTGGTGCTGGACTATGAAGCGACAGCGCTGGACAAACCCACCGTTGCCAGCTTCACAACGCACGCTTTTTTTAATCTCAACGGCGAATTTGCGAATGAGCATGCCCGCAGCGTACTAGGCCACGAAGTGATGATTTGTGCCGATAGCTACTTCCCGATGACTGATGATCTGGTTGCAATTGGCGATATCGAATCGGTTGAAAATACTGCGCTTGATTTCCGGCAGCCGACGGTTTTGGGCACCCGCGTGGGTAAAGTGGTTGATGGCTATGACGGCTGCTACCTTGTTAATCGGCCTGCTGGTCATGGTCTGTTGCTGGCCGCCCGCGTCACTACGCCAGCCCATGGCCGTACTGTGGACGGTGAGATAGGCCGCGTGATGGAGGTCTGGTCAACCGAGCCTGCCCTTCAGTTCTACACCGGGCTGCAAGCCGGTGAGCCGCTGGCTGGCGGCCTTGGCAAAGGCGGCGGACGCTACCTGCAGCAGCAAAGTTTTTGCCTGGAGCCACAGGGCTACCCCAACGCACCCAACTGCCCGGCGTTTGCGTCATGCATTTACCAGCCCGGACAAAGTCGGGCGGGCAAAACTGTTTACCGGTTTGGCGGCTTGGTTTGACATTGCTACTTATTCGATAGCTTTCTACGCTCGTATCGATCGGTACACAGGCGTTTTTGATGTCCTGAATCAATAAAAAGCCTGCAAACCCGTTTGTGCCCGACCCAGAATCAGTGCATGTATATCGTGGGTGCCTTCGTAAGTGTTGACGGTCTCTAGATTGATCATGTGGCGGATGACGTGGTACTCATCGTGGATACCGTTTCCGCCATGCATGTCGCGCGCCAACCTGGCCACGTCAAGTGCCTTGCCGCAGCTGTTGCGCTTGATCAGGCTGATCATCTCTGGCACGTCTTTGCCTTCGTCCATCAGGCGGCCCACACGCAGGCAGCCTTGCAGGCCGAGTGCGATTTCAGTTTGCATGTCGGCCAGCTTCTTTTGAATTAGCTGGTTTTGCGCCAGCGGGCGGCCAAACTGCACGCGGTCCATGGTGTACTGGCGGGCGCGGTGCCAGCAGTCCTCAGCCGCACCCAGAGCCCCCCAGGCGATACCGTAGCGGGCTTTGTTCAGGCACCCAAACGGGCCCTTCAGTCCGCTGACGTTGGGCAGTAAATTGGCTTCGGGCACAAACACATCGTCCATCACGATCTCGCCGGTGATGCTGGCGCGCAGGCTCATCTTGCCTTCGATCTTTGGAGCCGTTAAACCCTTCATGCCTTTTTCAAGAATGAAGCCGCGAATGCTCTCCTGGCCGCCAACTTTTCCGTCAGGGTCTTCCATCTTGGCCCAGACCACAAACACATCTGCAATCGGGCTGTTGGTGATCCACATCTTGGCACCTTTGACGATGAAGCCGCCATCGACCGGCTTGGCACGCGTCAGCATGCTGGCCGGGTCGCTGCCGTGGTTGGGCTCGGTCAGGCCAAAGCAGCCGACCCATTCACCAGTCGCAAGTTTAGGAAGGTATTTCTCACGCTGCGCCTCGCTGCCGTAGGCATTGATCGGGTGCATGACCAGTGACGATTGCACGCTGATAGCGCTGCGGTAGCCGCTGTCAACGCGCTCGACTTCGCGGGCTATCAGGCCGTAGGCGACGTAGCTCAAGCCAGCGCATCCGTAGCCTTCAATCGTTGAGCCCAAAAAGCCCATCGCGCCGGCTTCGGTCATGATCTCCCGGTCAAACTTTTCATGCCGTGCGGCCATCAGCACGCGGGTTTGCAGCTTGTCCTGGCAAAACGCATGCGCGGCATCCACAATGGCTCGCTCGTCGTCGCTGAGCTGATCCATCAGCATGAGCGGGTCTTCCCACACGAACTTTGGTTTGACGTTGGTTTTCATGGTGTTGGTTCCAGAATTGAAGTTAGATGCTTGAGGTCTAAAGTAATTGTAGCGACTCGAGCTGGTAAAAAAGGCAATTTTATTTTAACGGCGTTGCTCTAGGCAACGAACCGCAGGGGTTTCTTGTTCGGTAAGAATGCCTGACTTGAAACGACTGAATTGATAACAACCTACAGTCTCGTGTAAATTTAATTGATGCCCACATTAAAGGAGTCCCTGAAATGAACGAACTTCAAACCATCACCCTGGGTGGCGGTTGCTTTTGGTGCACTGAGGCGGTTTACGTCAAGGTGCGCGGCGTGACGGACGTTGAGTCGGGCTACAGCAATGGCCAGGTCGCGCGGCCCAGCTATGAGGATGTTTGTAGCGGCCGCACTGGCAGCAACGAAGTCGTCAAGCTGGTCTACGACCCCGCAATTGTTACGCTGACGCAAATTCTGGAGATCTTCTTTGTCATCCATGACCCGACCACGTTGAACCGCCAGGGTAACGATGCAGGCACGCAGTACCGCAGCGGCATTTATTACGAGTCGCTAGAGCAGAAAACCGTTATCGACGGCTTCATCCGTGCCGTCAGCCAGGAAAAAACATTTGGTCAACCCATCGTCACCGAGGTGCTGCGGCTGGCCAACTACTGGCCCGCCGAGGACTATCACCAGGACTACTTCGAGAACAATCCCAACCAGGGCTACTGCGTGGCGGTAGCGGGGCCGAAAGTCGCCAAGTTTCGCAAGACGTTTGCGGCGCTGGTGAAGGGTTGAGTTGCTGTTGAGTTTGAAAGCTAATTTAGCCTTTAGGCCTCAAAAACCCAATTCTTCGGTCATTTTTAGGCATCAAATGACGCTCTAGGCCAATAAATATGGGCGTGAATAGCTACGAAAATAATAGCATTGTGAAGCTGTGGCTCCGCTCAAAGACGACGCTGCGCGAAGTAAAACCATTCCTGACCGACTTCGGCTTTAGGGTTGGGAAACACCACAAAGCCATCAGCGGGTGCTTTGACTTCCGCGCCACCTTGCCTTACGCCGATTACATCGCCAGCCGTCACTGCGTCAAAGCTGCGCCATTCATGGGTGAAGGCATCCAGTGCATCTTCGCGGTCGGTCACGTCCACCAGTCGAAGGACCTCGCGCGAGCCTGCTTGCGGTGTGAGTGGGGTCGTCGTGATGCCGAGCAGCGCGAGCGTCTGTTCGATCGCGTGTTTCGCAACCTCAATACCTTTTGGGTCTTGGTGCTGCCCACATTCGAGCGTGACGGCATAACCGCCGCGTGAGCGCATGTACTCGGTGGTGCCAACGCCGTAGTTAGGGTCGGTGACCAGCGATTGGGCGCGAGCGGCTCCTCCTGTAGCGGCCGCATCTGCCCGTCGCTTTACGCCGCGCGCGTAGGTATCTAACCAGCCCTCGACGATGCGGTACGGGCCGGTGTGCAGCGCGAGCTGCATTTCTTCCGATGCATGGACAAACGGCTCCAGCGTGCCCTGGTTGTCTTGCGGGCCAATCATCACAAACGGTGCGCCGCCGGTGTGGAAGGAATGCAAATCGAGCAGCACGTCGTGCGCCTCCAGCAAGGGGCACAGCACGTTGGCGATGCGGTCTTCAAAGTCTTGCGGGATGGCGCTGGGGGCCATGTTGCGGTTTAAATTGCGGTCACCGACGCGTTGCCCCAGTTGGTGCGCCAGTGGGTTGGTGATGGGAACAAAGGTGACGGTGCCGCGTGTAATGACCAAGGCGCCGCTGTCGATGGCCTCAAGCACCTGCGCAATGCCTTTGCTGCCGCTAACCTCATTTCCATGCACCGCACCCAGCACCAGCAGGCGCGGGCCGGGTGCCAAGCCGTGGAAGGTGTGGCTGCGCAGATGGGTGGGACGGGTTTGCGGGGTTGGGGATGAGGGCATATTTGTTTCCTGGTGCGCTTTTTATCGTGATGCGTTGGTTGATTTTGCCGCATGTGGCGGGTGTAGTGTGACGCCGCCGGTCCTGGCTTAAACTCAACATCTCATGTTCTGCCTGAAGCGCCCTCCACATTCCGTAATTAAGCGGTCCTCCTGGCAAATGCCCGGAGGTAGGCTTTGGGTGCCGCTCCTGCTGGCCTGCGCGCTTTTACTGTCGCAAACGTTGGGCTTTATGCACGGGGTTGTACACGCGCCGATTCGTGGGTCTTACACGGCTGCGACGGCTGCTGGTAGCAGCGTGCAGATTGCACTGCCATCGGCAAGTGAGCCTGGCGAGCCTTCTGGTAAATGGGTTGACAACCTTTTTTCTTCACACCACGGCGACAACGATTGCCGACTGTTTGACCAGGCCAGCCATGGCAGTGCCGCACCACAGGTAGTGGCACTGGCGCTGCCGGTGGTGTTGCCATCCCTTGCGGTGGTGATCTTTCAGGGCGAAGCACTCGCCCGCTGGGCGGCGCTGTTTGACGCGCGCGGCCCCCCTTTGACCTGCTGAACTTTCAAAGTTGCGACGTATCGGCTTGACGCTGGTATGCCGCGTGTTTTGTTCAAGTCAACGAGGTCATCTAAATGTTTTATTTTTCACAAAGTCCTGTCCAGTCAGCCGTGCTGGCGCTGGGTGCGGTAGCTGCGCTGCATTCGGTTCAAGTCCACGCACAAATTAGTGTGGCCGACCCTGCACCAACGCTCAAAGAAGTCACTGTCACGGGCAACCCATTGGGCAGCAGCGATTTGGTTGCGCCTACATCAAGTCTTTCCGGTGCGGCGTTGCTGCTCAAGCGCGAATCAACTCTTGGTGAAACGCTATCAGAAACGCCGGGCGTCAGCAGCACGTACTTTGGCCCCAACGCCAGCAGGCCCATCATTAGAGGGCAAGACGGCGACCGTATCCGCATCCTGCAAAACGGCGGTGGCAGCATTGACGCATCGGGCCTGAGCTTTGACCATGCTGTGCCAATTGACCCGCTCACGATTGAGCGCATTGAAGTGCTGCGCGGCCCCGGTGCGCTGCTGTATGGCGGTAGCGCGGTGGGGGGCGTGGTCAACGTGATTGACAGCCGCATTCAACGCGAACCCTTGTTTGACGAAAAAGGGGGCATTACGGGCAAAGCCGATGGTGGTCTTAGCAGTGCCGACCGAGGCAAAAACGCGGGCATTTCGCTAGACACGGGTACCAACCGTTTCGGCCTGCATCTGGACACCAGTTCGCGTACCGCTGGTGATACCCGTGTGCCGATTGAGCTGAATTGCACCCGGCCCGGTGGTATTGGCCTGGCGCGGCGCATTTGTAATTCAGCTGCAGATACGCACAGCGTCAGCCTGGGTGGCAGCCTGTTTTTTGACCTTGGTTATGTGGGCGCATCGGTGACGGACTACGGCAGCGTTTACGGGACGGTGGCAGAAGACAACGTGAAGATCGATATGCGTTCCAAGCGCTATGCGCTGGAAGGCCTGGTGCGTGTGGGCAATGGCTTGATTGAATCGATCAAAACGCAAATGAGTAGCTCGGACTATCAGCACGTCGAGCTCAATGCGGGTGTGCCGCAAACCACCTTCAGAAACAAAGGCAACGAGGTGCGACTTGAAGTGCGTCATGCCAAATTAGGTAATCTTGAAGGCGTTGTAGGCGTACAGCTTGAGAACTCGCAGTTCTCAGCCGTGGGCACGGAGGCCTTTGCGCCATTTACCCGCAGTACCAACAAGGCACTGTTTGCCTACGAAGAGTTGGGCTTGAGCTGGGGAAAGCTGACCTTTGGCGGCAGGCTTGAAAATGCCTCGGTCACTTCGGAAGGCAACCCGGCGCTGGCCCGCTTTATAGTCGGCAAACGCGACTTCAGTCTGGGTGGTTACGCGGTGGGTGGGCTGGTCAATCTGGCACCCGCGTGGCAGCTCACGTCCAACCTCAGCTATAGCGAGCGCGCTCCTAAAGACTACGAGTTGTACGCCAATGGCCCGCATGGTGCGACGGGCGTTTATGAGGTGGGCAACGCGCAGTTTGAAAAAGAACGTGCCACCAGTTTGGATGCAGGTGTGCAGTGGAAGAGCGGCGCTGACCGCGCGGCGCTGACCGGCTTTATCAGCCGCTTCAGAAACTATATTTACCTTGACCGCACTGGCAATACGCGTGACTCTGATGGCAATGGTGCGGGCGGTGTTGGTGTGACGGCCTGTGCCGCACCTGACGATGCGCTTTCGAATGAGTCAGGCTGCACTTCGCGCATCCAGCCAGAGTTTAGCTATCGGCAGGTGAGTGCCCGATTTTCGGGCGTTGAGGTGAATGGCAACATTCGCTTGTTTGACAAAGGGCGTACGGTTGATCTGGAGTTGCGTGGTGATTTGCTGCGCGCAGACAACCTGACGACAGGCCAGCCGCTGCCGCGGATTGCGCCAGCGCGTGTGGGCGCAACGCTGGTGCTGGCTGAAGGTCCGTGGCAAGGGCGCATGGGCTTTAACACGACGTCGCGCCAAGCACGGGTGCCGGTTGGGCAGCAAACTACCAATGGCTACACGCTGTGGAATGCCGCCGTCACGTACCGTATGAAAACCAGCACGCCAAGCACGGGCCAAGTGATTTTGTATACGCGGCTCGACAACGTGGGCAACCAGTTGGCTTACAGCGCCACATCGATACTGACGCAAACCGTTCCGGGTCGCTCGCCGTTGCCCGGGCGCAGCTTGAAGGTCGGGCTTCAAGCGAGTTTTTAGATCAGGGTTCTACCTGAGGGCCTCGGCGGTTAAACTCCCGGCTGTCATCAGATTGACACATCGGTGTCATATCTGAGACGGCCTTTTTTTCACTCCAGGAGTTTTTAATGCTGTTTGGCAAGTTGCTGCCGCGCGAAGGCAATTTTTTCGAAATGTTCAACCAGCATGCCACCCACATCGTGGAAGCTGCGCAGGCCTTCTCGCAGATGGTGGCCAATTACAGCGACGTGGAAAAGCGCGAGGCCTTCAACCGCCAGGTAGACCATGCTGAGCATGCCGCTGACCGTGTCACCCGTGAGGTCAGTCATGTTCTACACAAAACTTTCATCACACCGATTGACCGTGAGCAGATCCATAAACTTATCAACACCATGGACGACGTGGCCGACCTGATTCAGGACTCTGCCGAGACCATGGCGCTGTATGACGTGCGGCACATGAATGACGACATCGTGCGCCTGACAGATTTGAGCGTGAAGTGCTGCGAGCGCCTGAAAGCCGCCGTGGCCATGATCGGCAAAGTCAGCGAAGCGGCTACCGCGGAAGCAGCCCTTAAAACCTGCGAAGAAATTGACAAGCTCGAATCCGATGCCGATCGGGTGATGCGGTCAGCCATGAGCCGCCTGTTTCGCGAAGAGCCGGACGTGCGCGAGGTCATCAAGCTGAAGGCGGTGTACGAGCTGCTGGAAACGATCACCGACAAATGCGAAGACGTGGCCAATTTGATCGAGGGCATCGTCCTCGAAAATTCCTGATCTCAGGTAGCTGATTTATGCAAACTGCACAAGCAGCACTTTGGGTCGTGGTCATGCTGGTGGTGTTGGCGATTGCCTTTGACTTCATGAATGGCTTTCACGATGCCGCGAATTCGATTGCAACCGTGGTGTCGACTGGTGTACTCAAGCCGGGCACGGCGGTTGTGTTTGCCGCCTTTTTTAACCTGATCGCGATTTTTATTTTCCACCTGAGTGTGGCGGCCACAGTGGGCAAGGGTATCGTGCAACCGGGCGTGGTCGATACCCATGTCGTTTTCGGTGCGCTGACGGGTGCTATCACCTGGAACCTGCTGACCTGGTACTACGGCATCCCGAGCAGCTCATCGCATGCGCTTATAGGCGGCATTGTGGGCGCGGTGATTGCCAAGGCTGGTGCACATGCGCTGATTTCTGGCGGCATCCTGAAAACTGTGGCCTTTATTTTCATATCGCCACTGCTCGGGTTTTTGCTCGGCTCCATGATGATGGTCTTGGTGGCCAGGGTTTTCAGGCGCGCCACCCCCTCAAAAGTTGACCGCTGGTTTCGCCGCCTTCAATTGGTATCTGCAGGGGCTTATAGCCTGGGCCACGGCGGCAATGATGCGCAAAAAACAATCGGCATTATCTGGCTGCTGCTGATCGCGACCGGTTACGTATCAGCTTCTGATGCTTCCCCTCCCACCTGGACCATCGTGTGCTGCTATCTGGCGATTGCGGCAGGCACCATGTTTGGTGGCTGGCGCATCGTGAAGACCATGGGACAAAAAATTACCAAGCTTAAACCTGTGGGTGGGTTTTGTGCTGAAACGGGCGGTGCGATCACGCTTTTTTTGGCTACCGCACTCGGCATTCCTGTGTCTACCACCCACACCATCACGGGGGCGATTGTGGGCGTCGGTTCTGTCCAGCGCGCATCAGCCGTGCGATGGGGTGTAGCGGGCAATATTGTCTGGGCCTGGATATTTACCATTCCCGCATCGGCCTTTGTGGCGGCTGTTGGGTATTGGGTTAGCCTGCAGATTTTTTAAATCTACTGGCTTATTTTTCTGGCTTCTTCGACCTGGTATTCAAAATAGCGCTGGAAGCTGAATGCGATGCTGGACATCAAAGCAATTGCTCCAAACAGTAGTGCGAAAACAACCACAAATATGGTCAACCAGCTTGTATGGCCTGCGGCTGCTTGCAGATCAGTGGGGTTGTAGCTGGCATTCCACTTTTCGCTGTCAGTCAATGCGTAGTAAATAGCCGTTAGCGCTGTGCCCGCCAGCGTAAAACCGAGTAGCGGAATCAGCAGCCATGCCAACTTGTCATCCTGGCCGTAAAGCCACACACGGTAAACACCCCACCAGCCAATGGCGGCCACCACCGGGTGCAGCCACGCCCAGCGGTCTTTCATACCAAAAAGATAAAAACGGTGCAGTCCAAGTTGGCCGAAAAAGAAAGCCAGGGTAGCGGTCAGGGTCTTGTTTTTAGGGGAAAGATTAAGCATGGACCAATTATGGGCCGGAGTGTTTTACGGCGTCCTCTGGCGGCTGTGCATCACCCGGCCCAAATGTGTTTTGCATGACGACGATGTCCCGGCAGGCGCCAAATTATGCCGAGGCGGTATGCTCCGCGGCTGGCTCGTATCGGGGGCATGAAGTATGGCAGTCGGTTGAAATTCACATGTTTTGTGCTGGCGCGCTATAATCGCAGGCTTTGCAGCATTTCGCTGGCCGGGTGGCCATGTCGTGTGTCTCAAGCGCTGCAAAACATTGGGATGTGAAATTTCTTTCATCCCACCACCCGAAGGATAAATTATGGTCGTCATTCGACTTGCACGCGGCGGTTCAAAACACCGTCCATTTTTCAATATTGTTGTGGCTGACAAACGCGTTCGCCGCGATGGCCGTTTCATCGAGCGCATCGGTTTTTATAATCCGATTGCAAAAGGTGGAGAAGAGGGCTTGCGAATCATGCAGGACCGCCTTACCCACTGGATCAGCGTTGGCGCACAGCCATCGCCTACCGTTGACCGCTTGGTCAAGCAAGGTGCCAAAGCGGCACCTGCAGTTGCTTGAGTCTTTAAAAGATTTTTAAAGAACTTCGATGTCGTTAGGTTTGACAGCTTCAAAGCTGCCTGATGATGCCATCGAAGTAGGGCGAATTCTGGACGCGTGGGGCGTGAAAGGCTGGTTAAAAGTCTTGCCCCACAGCACCGATCCAGAGGCACTTTTTGCCGCCAACGTTTGGTTTTTACAAGTACCTGACGCAAAGTTTCACCCTGGTTTTAGCGCCTTCGCTGGCACGGTCTGCATCACTATTGATGAGGCGAAAGCCCATTCAGGTTCAGTTGTCGCCAAAATCGATCGCCTTGACGACCGTACTGGGGCAGAAAGCTTGCGCGGCGCGCGCATTTTTTTGCCGCGTAGCAGTTTTCCGGCTGCCTCCAAAGATGAGTTTTATTGGGTAGACTTGATCGGCCTTGATGTGGTCAATCGCGAAGGCGTTGCACTGGGTAGCGTGCGCGATTTGATGGCCACGGGCCCGCATTCGGTGCTGTGCGTTGAGTACACGACCACCCAGGAGGACGGCTCGAGCGCAACGCTTGAACGCATGATTCCGTTTGTATCGGTTTATGTAGATGCCGTGGATACCGTTGCAAAACTCATCACGGTTGACTGGCAGCCTGACTACTGATTTCCTTTCAGTCGTCTCCGTTTTTACGCGCAAAATCCATATCCATGCGCTTCGATGTCATCACCCTGTTTCCCGAACTGTTCGCGCCGTTTTTGACAAGCGGTGTGACGCGGCGCGCCTATGAGTCGGGGCAGGTTACCGTCAAGTTCTGGAATCCGCGCGATTTTGCTGATGGCAGCTACCGCCGCGTGGATGACAGGCCTTTTGGCGGTGGCCCGGGCATGGTCATGCTGGCCGAGCCTTTGAGCCTTTGCCTTGAAAGCATTCGCGCTGCCCGAGATCTGGATGGCGCACCGCAAGCGCCGGTGGTTCTTTTTTCTCCTGTCGGTAAAACGCTGGATCATGCCGGGGTTGAGGCTTGGTCAGCCGCCAGTGGTGCTGTATTGGTTTGTGGCCGCTACGAAGGCCTGGATCAGCGTTTTATTGACACCCATATCGATCAGCAAATCAGCCTCGGCGACTTTGTCCTGTCAGGCGGCGAGATTGCCGCCATGGCGCTGCTAGACGCTGTGGCGCGCCTGCAACCTGGCGTGTTGAACGACGAAGGCAGCCACCAGCTCGACAGCTTTAACCCGGCGCTTGATGGCTTGCTGGACTGCCCGCATTACACCCGGCCTGAAGCCTGGCGCGACCAGCCGGTGCCTGGCGTGCTGTTGTCCGGGAATCACGCGTATATCGAGCGCTGGCGGCGGGATCAGCGGCTGACGCTGACGCAGCAGCAGCGGCCTGAGCTGGTGCAAAAGGCGCGGTTGGCGGGCCGCTTGAGCCCGAAAGACGAAGCCTTTCTCCGCGAGTTGGATCAAAAAATGGACGCCAAGTCATAAATTGCTATAATCAAAGGCTTTTCGGTCCTCTGGCGGCCACTGCAACTGGAGTTTTAAACACAGATTTGCGGTCCTTAGCGTAGCGCGTGAATGAACGAAAAAGTAAACGAGAAATTGTTATGAACCTGATCCAAACCCTTGAGCAAGAAGAAATTGCCCGCCTGAACAAGATCATTCCTGTTTACGCTCCTGGCGACACCGTCATTGTCAGCGTCAACGTGGTTGAAGGCACCCGCAAGCGTATGCAGGCTTTTGAAGGTGTTGTGATTGCCAAGCGCAATCGCGGCCTCAATTCCAGCTTCATCGTTCGCAAGATTTCAAACGGCGAAGGCGTCGAGCGTACCTTCCAGGTCTACAGCCCGCTGATCGCCAAAATTGAAGTCAAGCGCCGTGGCGATGTCCGCCGGGCCAAGCTGTATTACTTGCGTAGCCGAAGCGGAAAGTCTGCACGTATCAAGGAAAAGCTGGGCGCCAAGGCTGCGTAAATGCAGTTTTGTGAATAACAAAAGGCCGCTCTTCTGGAGCGGCTTTTTTACGTCTGGTTTATCGTAATACCCATGAACTTCACCAAGCCCCTGCCTAAATTTGATCCTCGCAGCATTCCGGTGGATGGTATCGACGACCACCTTGAAGGCGTCGCAACGGATCGTTTGACACCCGGCGCATTGCGTGAACGCTTCAGGCGTCCGCCCGTATGGGCACCGGAGCACAGCGTCGAAAAGAAATTCGAAAACCGCCAGCCTGCCCTCGCTGCGGTGCTGGTGCCCCTGGTCATGCGTAGCGAACTAATGTTGCTGCTGACCCTGCGCAACAGCAACCTTTCAACGCATTCCGGGCAAATCGCCTTCCCGGGTGGGCGTACTGACGACACTGATGTCGATGCGATTGACACGGCACTGCGTGAAGCCGATGAAGAAATTGGTTTACCACGCGCTCACGTTGAGGTACTTGGCACGCTGCCGATTTACGTCACTGGTACGGCTTACATCATCACGCCGGTGGTGGCTCTGGTCACGCCGGGCTTCGCGCTTCAGCCCAATCCCGGTGAAGTGGCCGACGTGTTTGAAGTGCCATTAGCCTACCTGATGAATCCGGCCAACCACAGGCGCCATCAGGTCGAGTTTGATGGCGTGACGCGTCAGTGGTTGTCGATGCCCTACCTCGACCCCGCTGTCATTCAGGGAGCAGACCCTACAGAACGGTTTATCTGGGGCGCTACCGCTGGAATGTTGCGAAACCTCTACCGCTTCCTGAGTGCTTAATTCAGTTTTCTACAGCCCGAGTTGCTTCAAAAAGCCACGCAGGCCTCACAAAACCAAGCAGGGGCCGCGGGACTGGCTTCACCAGACCGCAGGCGCAACGGCCCCCTCTGAGGGCAGGAAGCGACACGAAGTGCGCGACCGTGGGGGTATCATTTGGCATGAGTTTTCTTGCCGTCTTGTTAGCCCTCATCATTGAACAGGCCCAGCCCCTAGCGAGGGGCAACCGGATTCATTCGGCGTTCCGGAGTTGGGCGCGCTGGACCAGTCGCAGCATGGATGCCGGGCAACCGCACCATGGCTGGATAGCCTGGACAGTTGCCGTGGTGGTGCCGGCGCTGCTGACGCTGCTCATTCACTGGCTGCTGTGGAGCGTCAGCTCGCTGCTGGCGTTTCTCTGGAGCGTGGCCATCCTCTATGTCACGTTGGGTTTTCGGCAGTTCAGTCACTACTTTACCGACATACGCGATGCGCTTGACGACGGCGACGAAAACACGGCGCGAGAGGTGCTGGCCCAGTGGCGGCAGGTTGATGCGAGTGACCTGCCGCGCAGCGAGATCATTCGGCATGTCATCGAGTATTCAGTGCTGGCTGCCCACAGGCACGTCTTTGGCGTACTGGGCTGGTTCTCGGTGCTTGCTGCGCTTGGCCTGGGGCCCGCGGGAGCCGTACTCTACCGCCTGAGTGAGTTTGTGGCCCGCTACTGGATGTACAAAAGCAAATCACCTGCCGCGGCAGGTGACGGTGCCAGCGCAGCACTACAGTCGGCATCAAACTGTGCCTGGGGTGTAATTGACTACATTCCCGCACGTGTCACTGCATTGGGCTTTGCCGTGGTGGGCAGTTTTGAAGACGCGATTGATGCCTGGCGCAGCTATACCCAGCGCTTCCCGGCAGATGCCCCATCGGCCTCTCAAAACCGGAATGACGGTGTCATTCTGGCCGCCACCTCGGGTGCCGTGAATGTCCGGCTGGGTGGTGAAACACTCAAGCCGGTTTTTTCACCCAACACCTCACAGGGCTTTCAGTCAGGAGGGCTGGATGCCGAGCAGCCCGCTGCCACAGAGTCGACGTCTGGCCGCGAGCCTGAAATTGCCCATCTGCGCAGCATAGTTGGCTTGGTGTGGCGCTCTGTCGTGCTGTGGATGGTGTTGCTGGCTCTGTTAACGCTGTCCCGCCTGCTGGGATAAATTGCTTGCTTCAGTAGCGCGTTTGCGATAGCTCTGCAAACAGGTCGCTATACAAACGATAGCGGGCTGCGCTTATACTACGCGTGCTGGCAGTCGAATTTACTTCAGAAGTCACGCCACAACCTGGCTCATGCAGGTGTGAGCAATTGTAGAACTTGCAATCTTGTGCGTGTGCTTTCAAATCAGGCATCAGACTGGCGAGTTGCATCGGTTCAATGTGGTGCAGTCCAAATTCCTGAAATCCTGGTGAGTCAATCAGCGCAGTTGTTCGCGCTGCATCAACCCAATATAGCGTGGTGCTGGTTGTCGTGTGCTTGCCGGAATTGAGTGCCTGTGAAATTTCTGCTGTCAGTACCTTGGCGTGTGGCACCAGCAGATTGGTCAGGCTGCTTTTTCCAGCGCCCGATGGCCCGAGTACCAGCGTTTTCTTACCCGAAAGCAAAGCCAGAAGCGCTGCTCTTTGTGTATCGGTGTCGACACTTGGCGCGCCAGTTTCTTTTGGTTTGATGGCCAATGGCAGCATCTGGTAGCCCATGGCGCGGTAAGGCGCCAGCTTGGTCCAGGCGCGGCCAAAAGGCTCATGCAAATCGCTCTTGTTCAGCGCAATGACGGGCGTGATGCCAGTGGCTTCTGCTGCAATCAGGGCGCGCGTCAGCTGGTTTTCAGAGAACTCAGGTTCTGCCGCCATCAGGATCAACACCTGATCGAGATTGGCTGCGAATGATTTTGTGCGCATCTCGTCCTGTCGATAGAACAGGTTTTTGCGCTCTTCCACTTTTTCAATCGTGCCTTCGTCCTGAGTTGGCAACCAGCGAACGCGGTCGCCCACGACAGCCTGGCTTTTTTTACCACGCGGATGGCAAATGACACGCTGACCAGCATCGGTTTCAACCAGCACATGGCGACCAAAACCCGCCACCACCAATCCTGGCTGCGTACCCGCAAGGGGCAGAGCAGCTGGGCGCGCTCGCTTGCTCAAGCGAGAAGGGCGTCAACCCTCGACGCGCAGAAAAAGTCACTGACTGAAATGCCCTTTACGTCGTGCGTGTTGAAGCGCACGGTGCATTTGCCATAGCTCACGGCAAGGTCGGGGTGATGGTCTTCGGCGTTGGCAATAAAGGCCAGCGCGTTCACAAAGCCAATCGTCTCGTGGTAGTTATTGAAGCTGAAGGTTTTTTCCAGCGATCCATCGATCAGTCGCCAGCCAGAAAGTTGTTCACCATTGAGCTTGCTCAATTGCGTGACGATTTCCGTTGCCGTGAGTGCACGGCGGTTCTGATGAATCGGGTTCATGCTATCAAGTGCCTTACACAGGGTTCATGCGTGCCAGCCGCTCTGAAGCAGGGGGGTGTGAGTAATAAAACTTCACAAACACCGGATCAGGTGTAAGCGTGCTGGCATTGTCTTTGTACAGCTTGAGCAGAGCGCTTTGCAGATCTTTGCCGTCGGTTTGCGATATGGCATAAGCATCGGCTTCAAACTCATGCTTGCGCGAGAACTGTGCAAACACCGGGGACACAAAAAAGCTGAACAGCGGCACCACCAGCATAAACAGCAACAGGGCCAGCGCGTCGTTGCTGCTGTTCATGTTCGGCCTGATACCCAGACCAGTGTAAAACCAGATTTGCGACGACAGCCAGCCCAGCAACGCAAAGCCTGCCAGACTCATTGCAAACATCAAGATAATGCGTTTGATGATGTGCTTATGCTTGAAATGGCCCAGCTCATGCGCCAGCACCGCATCAACTTCACCGGGCTCCAGCTGTTGGAGCAGCGTGTCGTAAAACACGACCCGCTTGGCCGCTCCAAAACCGGTGAAGTAGGCGTTGGCATGGGCCGAGCGTTTGCTCCCGTCCATCACAAACAGGCCTTTCGCGGCAAAACCGCAGCGCTGCATCAGGGCAGTTACACGGGCTTTTAAGTCCTCGTCTTCAAGTGGCTTGAATTTGTTGAACAGCGGTGCGATGACCGTCGGGTAAAGCACCAGCACAGCAAGGTTAAAACCCATCCACGCACACCATGCCCAGAGCCACCATAATTTTCCAGCACTGCCCATCAGCCAAAGGATGAGCGCCACTATGGGCAGTCCGATGACGATGCCGACTAGGGTTGACTTGAGCACGTCAGCCAGCCAGAGCTTGAGAGTCATTTTGTTAAAACCAAAGCGCTCTTCAATTTTGAAGGTGCTGTAAAGCGTGAAGGGCAAATCGAGTAGGCCACCGATCAGCCCAAAAGCGGCAAGCAAAGCAAGCTGCGGGACAAGGCTGCCGTACCTCGTCAAGCCTGAACTAACCAGAGCCTGGTTCAGCGCGTCAATGCCACCCAGCAAGGTCCAGCAAAGCAAGACCGTCGCACCAAACGCCATTTCCAGCAGACCGAAGCGTGCCTTGGTGATGGTGTAGTCTGCGGCTTTCTGGTGCGCCTGAAGCGAGATGAACGCTGCGAATGCTACAGGTACAGCGTCACGATGTTGCGCAACGTGGCGGATCTGGCGTGATGCCAGGTAATAACGAACTAGCAAACCGAGTACCAGCGCCGCAGCGAAGACGATTGTGAAAAGAGTTGAATGGTCGCTCATTACCGTCAGTTTAGGCTATCAGCGAGAATGACAAGATGTTAGATATCGAACCTGAATTAAAGAAATCCGATCAAAACTTGGTCTGGCTGGACTGCGAAATGACCGGGCTTGACCCCGATAAAGAACGCATCATTGAAATCGCTGTTATCGTAACTGGCCCGCAGCTCACGCCGCGCATCGAAGGTCCGGTTCTGGCTATTCACCAGTCAGATGAATTACTCGACCAGATGGACAACTGGAACAAGGGCACCCATGGCCGTAGCGGGTTGATTGATAAAGTCAAAGCCAGCACCATCACCGAGCTTGATGCGGAGGTGCAAATTCTGGCTTTTTTAGCTAAATACCTTCCGAAAGGTACGTCACCACTGTGCGGCAATACCATCAGTCAGGACAGGCGTTTCCTAGTTAAGTACATGCCAAGGCTGGAGGCGTTTTTGCACTATCGCAATATTGATGTGAGTACTTTTAAAGAGCTTGCCAAGCGCTGGCGGCCCGAGGTTTACAGCGCTTTCAAGAAGCGGCAAAGCCACACGGCTCTAGCCGATGTGCATGAATCGATTGACGAGTTGGAGCACTATCGGGAACACTTTTTGAAGTAAAAAGGTCAGCACTGGTATAAACCCGTAAAACGTGCCATAATCAAAGGCTTGCAAACGTACTAGGTACGCCGCATTTGTACATCTACCTCACACTTTTGGGCCCTGTCGAATAGGGCCACCGCTTCAGGCAGACTCGTTGCCTGAATCGTTTATTCGTTTGATGGTTGATGTTTTATTAACCATGAACGAAGCTCCCTGCTACGCAGGGAGTTAAAGTTTTCCCGCTGCATTTTTGGCCTTAGCCGGAAAGTTACGCGCGGGTGATTTAATTGAGAAAAAACATGACTGACTCTTTTGAGGCCCGTGGCGATTTCATGCCCGAAGCCGATACCGTTTTCGCTGCTGATTCTGCTGATAACTTTAGTGATAACACCGCTCCATTCACTACTGTGCCTGACTTTTCCGGCACGTCCGAAGGCACTGAGTCTTCGCTTGATGCTGTTGCTGCAGAGCCCAACGGTTTTGTAAAACTCGGCCTGGCTAAAGAACTGCTGCAAGCCGTTGCCGACATGGGTTTTACCCAGCCAACCCCCGTGCAACTGGCCACCATCCCCAAGGCCATGCAGGCATTGGACGATGCAAGCGAAAACAACAAAGCAGAGAAAAAAGCCAAGTTCACCGACTTGCTGGTGTCCAGCCAGACTGGTAGCGGCAAGACTGCTGCGTTCTTGCTGCCTGTTCTGCACACACTGCTCAAGCAACAAGAAGAGGCAGAGCGTTTTGAGCGTTCCGAGTTTGAACGCCTGAGCGCCGAGGCGATTGCGCGCGGTGAGGCTCCTGCCAAAAAGCCGAAACGCAAAGACCCCACCAATACGCGTAACTTCAAAGCCGCCACACCGGGCGCTTTGATTTTGTGCCCAACCCGCGAGCTGGCCCAACAGGTTTGCGCTGACGCAATTGACCTGGTTCGTCATTGCCGTGGCCTGCGTATTGCCAACGTCGTTGGCGGTATTCCTTACCAATTGCAAATTGCGAAGTTGCAAAACGCCAATCTGGTGGTTGCAACGCCAGGACGCTTGCTTGACTTGCAGCGCAGCATGCAAATCAAACTCGACCAAGTGCAGTTTTTGGTGGTTGACGAAGCCGACCGTATGCTCGATCTCGGCTTTGCTGACGACCTGACCGAAGTCAACCAGCTTACCATCGAGCGCAAGCAGACCATGATGTTCAGCGCCACGTTTGCGCCGCGCATCATGCAACTGGCAACGCGTGTGATGCGTACCCCGCAGCGTGTCGAGATTGACTCGCCGCATGAAAAACATGCATCCATCACCCAGTCACTGCTGTGGGCCGACAACATGACGCACAAGCGCAAGTTGCTGGATCATTCACTGCGCGATACCGAGATGAACCAGTCCATCGTGTTTGCCTGCACGCAAGTTGAGTGCGACGGTCTGGCCAATGATCTGGTGCAGGATGGCTTTAGCGCTGTAGCCTTGCACGGTGCCTTGGGTCAGGGCTTGCGTAACCGCCGCTTGATGGCTTTCCGCGATGGTCGTGTGCAGATTTTGGTGGCAACCGACGTGGCCGCTCGTGGCCTCGACGTGCCAACGATTACCCACGTCATCAACTACGGTCTGCCAATGAAAGCCGAAGACTACATTCACCGCATTGGTCGTACGGGCCGTGCGGGCCGCGAAGGCAAGGCGATCACGATTGCCGAGTTCCGCGATCGCCGCAAAATTCAGGACATCGAACATTACACCCAGCAAAACCTCAAGCCTAGCGTGATCGCCGGTCTTGAGCCACAGCAGCGCTTTGCGCCAACATCGGATCGCCCACGCGGTAATTTTGGTGGCGGTCGTGACGATCGTGGCGGTGGACGCAGTTTTGGCGGCGGTGGTGGCTACCAGGGCCGTAAGCCTGCCGGAGGTGGTTTTGGTGGAGGCGCAGGCCGCGATGACCGTGGTGGCGGCTTCGGTGCGCCGCGTGACGAGCGTAGCGGTAATTTCGGTGGTGGTGACCGTGGTGGCAACTTCCAGGGTCGTCCTGCACCGCAAGGCAACAACTATGCAGACCGTTCCGGTTTCAACGACCGTGGCCCTCGCCAGGCACCAGCTTTTACGCCGCGCGATGATCGCGGTGGTGATCGCAACTTTGCGCCCCGCAATGAAGGTTTCGCACCGCGCAATGAAGGCTTTGCATCGCGTAGCGAAGGTTTTGCAGCCCGCCCTGACTTTGCAAATCGCAAGTCGGCGTTTGCCAAGCCCGCAGGCAAAGTGTTCGTACCGCGTGACGCAGCCAAAAAATCTGCCAAGTTTTCAAAAGTACGCGACTGATTCTTTAAAAAATCAGAAGTAAGTGCCATAGGGGCCGTAAAAGCCGCGAGCAGCCGAAAGGTTGTTGGCGGCTTTTTTATTTTTAGTCGGTAAGATAAAAGATTATTTTATTTTTTTAAGATTCACCATGAACTCGCACCTCGAGCAGCCTGCACAGCTAGATCCAGAATGGCTGAACAGCATGTACAACAACCGTGCGCTGGTGCCAGACCACGCCGACTACATGGCGCGTTGGGCCAGTGATTCCGAAGCTGCGCGGGCTGGCTCTTTGGCTGAGTTAGATATTTCCTACGGCACCAGCCAAGGCGAAAAGCTCGATATTTTCCGTGCCTCGGAGTCCCAGGCCGGCAATGCAGGTGCTCCGGTGCTGGTGTTTATTCATGGAGGCTATTGGCGCTCAATGGACAAGGCAGATCACTCTTTTCTGGCACCCGCATTCGCCCAGCGAGGTGCTTGCGTGGTGATTCCCAACTACGACTTGTGCCCGGCTGTCACCATCCCGCACATCACGCTGCAAATGGTCAGCGCGCTGGCTTGGGTTTATCGCAACATAGCCCGTTTTGGCGGCGACCCGAGTCGCATCACTGTTGTCGGCCATTCGGCAGGCGGTCATCTTGCGGCGATGTTGTTGACCTGCCTGTGGCCACTTTACGCCAAAGACCTGCCCGCAAACCTTGTGAAAAATGCACTCTCGATTTCAGGCCTGTATGAGCTGCAATCCATCATGCAAACGCCGTTTCTGCAAAATTCGCTCAGGCTGACTGCAAAGCAGGTCGCGCAAACCAGTCCGGCCTGGTTACCCGCGCCAAAAAAGGGCTTGCTCTACACCGTCGCTGGCGCCAGTGAAAGTGATGAGTTTCTGCGCCACAATGCACTGATTGAGCAGGCTTGGGGCGCACGGGCTGTGCCAGTGCGCGAAGCCTTGCTGGGGCTCAATCACTTCAGCGTTCTCGATGCGCTGATCCAGCCCGGACACCGCCTCAATAGCCTGGCATTGCGCTTGCTCGCTCAGACAGCTTGACTGGCGACTACATCAGCAGGTGTTCACCTGCGTTGTCGCCACCCAGCGTCACATAATTAACCTTGCGGATGTCCATCAGCTTTTTGCCACCCGCGTAACTGATGGCGCTCTGGATGTCTTCTTCCATCTCGCGCAGGGTATCTGCCAGTGTGCCCTTGACCGGCTCCAGAATGCGCTTGCCCTCGACATGCTTGTACTCGCCCTTGTTGAAGTCGGATGCGCTGCCGTAATATTCTTTAAACAGCGCGCCGTCCACCTCGACGGTCTTGCCGGGGCTTTCTTCAAGGCCTGCCAGCATGGACCCAATCATCACCATCGTCGCGCCAAAACGTACGGACTTGGCGATGTCGCCGTGCTCGCGTATCCCGCCATCAGCAATGATGGGTTTGGTCGCTACCCGCGCGCACCACTTCAGCGCTGACAGTTGCCAGCCACCGGTGCCAAAACCGGTTTTCATTTTGGTGATGCAAACCTTGCCGGGGCCGATGCCAACCTTGGTGGCATCGGCGCCCCAGTTCTCCAGGTCAATCACGGCTTCGGGCGTGCCAACATTACCTGCAATCACAAATGATGCGGGCAGTTTCTGCTTCAGGTAAGTAATCATTTTTTGCACCGTATCGGCATGGCCGTGGGCAATGTCAATCGTGATGTATTCCGGCACCAGTCCTTCGGCTACCAGTTTGTCAACTGTGTCGTAGTCAGCTTTTTTGACACCTAGCGAGATGGATGCGTAAACACCTTGCGCCTTCATGCTGCGCACAAATTGCAGGTTGTCCAGGTCAAATCGGTGCATCACATAAAAGTAGCCGTTTTGCGCCATCCACGTACAGATGTCCTCGTTCACCACCGTCTTCATGTTGGCCGGCACGACCGGAATGCGAAAAGTGCGTCCGCCTAGCTCCACCCCGGCATCGCACTCCGAGCGGCTTTCCACGCGGCATTTGCGTGGCAGCAGCAGGATGTTGTCGTAGTCAAAAATTTCCATGATTCCCAAGTCCCTAAAACTGTTGATAAAACAGAAGGCACTTGGACGGCATCCGGTTTTTGTGTCGGAAACAAAAAACCGGGCGCAATAGCTTGGGCCCGGTGACCGATTTTAGACGCTGCGCCATGAAGCCGGACGGCGAGCGGCACATAGCCCTTATTTGGCTAGTGGCGTGCAGCCCGATTGCGCAGCGACCAGCACCTTGCCTTTGACATCTTCAACCCAGCCCATCACGCGCAGGTGGTCGGGGTTGACACCCTGGGCGACGCTCATGACGCGCGACTCAAAAAACCTGGAACGCTCTTTTTTTGATAGCTGGTTGTGCCCGTTCCAATTGACCTGCAGCGCATTTCTGACAAGATTACGGGCTACTGGCGTGCCTTCTGTGCCCTCTGGAATACTTTCTACCAAAACCAGCCAGGCTGTTAGGGGTAGATGCGGCTGCTTTGCCTTAATGAACCCAACTGGTTTGAGTTCAATCGACACGCCAATGTAGCCAGACAGGACCAGTCCGTGCGCCACGCGTAGCGAGCTATCCTTTTTTCTTGGGTTCGGGATGAGGCGAGTGCTTGAGGTGGTTTTGTCCGGCAGGCCCGCACCCAAAACTTCAATCCGGTTTACCCCGTCGCGGCTGGCTACTGCCGACAGCGGCGCGTCTTCACCCTTGCTACCGGGTAGCACCCAATCCAAAGCCATCTGGCCAAGCTGTGGAGCGGGGGTGGCAGGGTTTTTCCAGCAACTGTCGCAGTCGGCGTTGATGAATCGCTCCAGCAGGGCTGTGGGCCCGGCCTGCCCATCGCTGCTGCAAAAGGACTGTGCGCTGGCCGTCTGTACGGTAACCACAAGTAGCGCTCCTACCCATTGGCTGCGGAACAAGGTTGAAATGCGGGGCGCAAAACTAATCATCTGGGCTTTCTACAATGAGTGATGTTTTCAGAAGTCGCTTCAAGCTCCCCACTCTTACAAAATCTTAACCCCGAGCAGCTTGCCGCAGTAACCCTGCCCAACACCCACGCGCTGATACTGGCGGGTGCGGGCTCCGGCAAGACCCGTGTGCTGACGACGCGCATCGCCTGGTTGCTGCAGACTGGCCAGGTTTCACCGGGCGGCATTTTGGCCGTCACGTTTACCAATAAAGCCGCCAAGGAAATGATGATGCGGCTGACAAGCATGCTGCCCGTCAATGTGCGCGGCATGTGGATAGGCACCTTTCATGGCCTGTGCAATCGTTTTTTGCGTGCCCACTACAAGCTGGCCAATCTGCCACAGAGCTTTCAGATTCTGGACACGCAAGACCAGCTCTCAGCCATCAAGCGCTTGTGCAAGCAGTTCAATATTGACGACGAGCGCTTTCCGCCCAAACAGCTCATGTACTTTTTTGCGGGTAACAAGGAAGACGGCTTGCGCGCCAAAGACGTGCTGATTCATGGCGATGACGACCGCAAAAAAGTCGAGCTGTACGCGCTGTACGAAGAGCAATGCCAGCGTGAAGGCGTGGTCGATTTTGGCGAGCTGATGCTGCGCAGCTACGAACTGCTGCGAGACAACGCCCCAGTACGCGAACACTACCAGCGGCGCTTTCGGCATATTTTGATTGACGAGTTCCAGGACACCAACAAGCTGCAATACGCATGGATCAAGATGCTGGCCGGGCAGGGCGTTGATGGGGCAGGGCAGGCCTCGAATGCGATGCCCGGCGGTTCTGTGATTGCGGTGGGTGATGACGACCAGAGCATATACGCCTTTCGAGGCGCGCGCGTTGGCAACATGACCGACTTTGTGCATGAGTTCAAAGTGACCCACCAGATCAAACTTGAGCGCAACTACCGCAGCTTCGGGAACATCCTCGACTCCGCCAACGAGCTGATTAGCCACAACAGCAAGCGCCTGGGCAAAAACCTGCGCACCGAGGCTGGGCCTGGCGAGCCCGTGCGTGTGTACGAATCAGCCAGTGATTTTGCCGAGGCGCAGTGGTTTGTAGACGAGGTCAAGCAACTTGTGCGTGACGGCACAGAGCGCAAAGAGATCGCGCTGCTCTACCGCAGCAACGCCCAAAGCCGGGTCATGGAAACCGCGCTGTTCAATGCCGCTGTGCCTTACCGCGTGTATGGCGGTCTGCGCTTTTTTGAACGGGCCGAGATCAAGCACGCTCTCGCGTATTTGCGGCTGCTGGAGAACCCGCATGACGACACCAGCTTTATGCGCGTCGTCAACTTTCCGCCGCGCGGCATTGGCCTGCGCAGCATCGAGCAGTTGCAGGATGTGTCACGCGCTTCGGGTTGTTCGCTGCATGACGGCGTGAGTGCGGTGGCGGGCAAGGCCGGAACCAAGCTGGGCGAATTTGTTGCCAAGCTTGATGTGCTGCGCGAGCAAACTGCGGGCATGACGCTGCGCGACATCATTGAGCTGGTGTTGCAGCACAGTGGGCTTGAAGAGCATTACAAACTGGAGAAAGAAGGCCAGGACAGGTTAGAAAATTTGGGCGAGCTGGTCAACGCCGCCGAATCATTTGTGAGCCAGGAAGGTTTTGGTCGCGACGCTGTGGCGCTGCCGATTGACGAATTGGCGCAGTCACCAGCCAGCCAGGGCATTGACGCATCGCAGCCGCTGCTTGATGAACCACTGCCTGAGATGTTGGCCCCCGATGCAGAAACGGGTGAAACGCTGTCGCCACTGGCTGCATTTTTGACCCACGCCGCGCTCGAGGCAGGCGACAACCAGGCCAAGGCGGGCCAAGATGCCGTGCAACTGATGACGGTTCATTCGTCCAAAGGCCTGGAGTTTGATTGCGTGTTCATTACAGGGCTTGAAGACGGCATCTTCCCGCATGAAAATTCACTAAGCGATGCTGGCGGCATTGAAGAAGAACGCCGTTTGATGTATGTCGCTATCACCAGAGCCCGCAAGCGGCTGTACCTTAGCTATTGCCAAACCCGCATGTTGCATGGCCAGACACGCTACAACCTCAAAAGCCGGTTTTTTGACGAGCTGCCCGAAGGCGCTCTGAAGTGGATCACGCCAAAAAATTCGGGCTTTTCGTCAAACATGGGAAGTAGTGGCGCTTGGCGCGATGGCGCGCAATTAGGCGGCAGTCGTAAAGACTGGGCCAGCAATGTGTTTGCCTCCAGAGCCGGTCAACACGAGCGCTTTGCCAACCCGGCCGTGCCCGCGCAACGCAGCGAGCCAGCGCATGGCCTCAAATGCGGCATGAATGTTTTTCACGCCAAATTTGGTGAAGGCCGCGTGATGATGCTGGAGGGCGCAGGCGACGACGCCAGAGCACAGATCAACTTCACCCGGCATGGTGTGAAGTGGCTTGCGCTATCTGTCGCCAAGCTGACCATGGTTTAAAGGCTTGACAACAAGCGCTATAAAAGTAGTAGCTGCTCACGCCCGTATCTATTGGTCTTCAGCCACCTTTTAGCTCTAAAAATGGCCCATTTTTGCCTTTTTGACGTTCAAAGAGGCTGGTTTTCTAAAACAACGGGCGTTTGGACTGTTCAAGGTCTTCATGTCTACTGCTCCCGTCATTGCCGCAGCTCCGAGACCATCCTTGCACGCAGGTAGGCAGCGCACGGCCCAATCGCATAGTGCAGCCCGAATGAACGCGATCAGCGACGGCACCACACCTAAACCGGTTTAAGTTTAAAACCTATTATTTTCATCGCGGCCTTGAGCGAATTGGATGATTTGGCATACGCCGCCCACGGCTTGTTACCCACATCCAGTCGGTTGCCAATGGTTTGCACGGTCCAGTGTGCGCTGCTCTTCAGGCCCGGCAGTTCGTCCCAGCTTACCGGCACTGAAACCCCCATCCCCGGCCGCGCGCGCGCCGTCCAGGCGCAGGCGGTCGTGGCACCAAAACCGTTGCGCAGATAGTCCACGAAGATTTTTCCGACCCGGTTTTTGGGCCCACTTTTTGAGACAAACAATTGCGGCAGGGTTTTCGCAAGATGATTGACGATGTGGTGTGAAAAATCTTTTACCGTGTCCCAGCCGTGCTGCCTTTTCAAAGGCACGACCATATGCAGTCCCTTTCCGCCACTGGTTTTCAAGAAGCATTTCAAACCAAGCTCGTTCAGCATGGTTCGCACAAGCATTGCCGCTTGCTGCATCTGCTCCCATTCGACCTTGTCGCCAGGGTCGAGGTCGAAGGTCATGCGGTCGGGCAGCTCTATCCTTGACGCCACCGCGTTCCAGGTGTGGAATTCCACCGTGTTCATTTGTACGGCGGAAAGCAGGCCATTGGCGCTGTGGATTTCAAGCAGTGGCTCGTGGTCGCGGTCGAGCGCGGCGTCCAGCAGGTTCACACCGAGCAACTCGCCTTTCTTCGCGTGTTTCTGAAAGAACAATTCGCCCCTCACGCCCGTTGGCGCACGCACCAGCGACACTGGCCGCGCCTTGAGGTGCGGGACCATCAGCGGCGCAACC
This sequence comes from Burkholderiales bacterium, assembly GCA_038226155.1. GTDB lineage: Bacteria > Pseudomonadota > Gammaproteobacteria > Burkholderiales > Burkholderiaceae_C > Polaromonas. The sequence continues at coordinate 19,346 of JBBRQQ010000006.1, read as the reverse complement.
GTTGCGTAAAACTGCATCAACTCTATTTTTGTTACCCGGCTTTGCGCGTCCACCATGCGATCGCCATGCGTTATTCGTAATGAGGCTGGAAGCGATGCCGGAAGAGCCACAACGGTGGTTTTCGTGGATGTCTTGAGTTCCGATGCCTTCACTACCTTCTCCCGGGTTATCGCTTTCGGTGCCTTGTCGCCGCGCAAGCCGCGAAACACCGCGTGGCGTACATGGTTGTCGTTGGTCCATTCAGCAAAGGAGATTTCTGCGAGTAATTTGGGCGTGACCCAATGGGGCTTTCCCGTGACCTTGGTCTGCCTGTCAAAAGGGCGCGTTTCAGTTTCCAGCCTGTCAAGCTGCGCGCGCAAATCAACCAGCGTTTTCTCATTGAAGCCGCTACCCACATTGCCCGCATATCGAAGCTTGCCTTTTGCGTCGTGAATCCCCAGCAGCAACGCCCCGAGGCCATTGCGCGAGCCCTTGGGTTCGGTAAACCCGCATATTAAAAACTCCTGGCGCTTGCCGCATTTGACCTTGATCCAGTCGCGTGAGCGGCGAGATTGGTAGGGCGCATCGCCACGCTTGCCAATGAGGCCTTCAAAACCAAGCTTGCATGCCGAGGTGATGAGGTCTTTCGTTGGCGCATCAAATGAGTCGCTGAAGCGCACGTTTGGAGCTGTGTTTTTTTTGAGCAGTTGCTTGAGCAGCGCGCGCCGCTCGAGCAACGGCACGTCGCGCAAATCATGGCCTGCGTAAAACGGGATGTCAAAGGCGTAGTAAACAATCGCCGACGCACTCGCCGACGTATTTGGGCTTGCCGCAGGCGAGCCAACCGCTACGCGCCGCCCCCGCGCTTCGAATGCGCTTTGCAGCAACTGGAAGTCGGGAATGCCTTGCGCGTCTGGCACGATGATTTCGCCGTCGAGCCAGCATGATTTCAGCCCCAGCGCCTGCAGGGACTTGGCCAACTGCGGCATTTTGTCGGTCCAGTCGTGGCCGTTGCGCGTGAAACAGCGCACCCCGTCGCTATCAAAGCGCGTCATTAGCCGATAGCCGTCGAACTTCAACTCATAGTGCCAGTCGCCGCCTTCAGGCGCTGATTCCACCAGCGTGGCGAGCTGCGGCTCCAGCATGGGCGGAAGCTTAGCTTTGACCGCGCTGGCAGGGAAGTCTGCATCTGGTTTAGCAACTCGCAGCTTGACAGCTTTCACCGCTTTTTTTTTAAAAGCCGGTTGCCCCAAACCTGGCCGGTTGATCACGCTGTCGGGCATCGCCTCGGTGATGTCGTATTCGGCAGCCGGTCGAGTTGCCTCGTCACGCTCCTTAATGAGCAGCCAAGGCGGCTGCTTTTCTCCACCGCCCGTCATTCGAACCAGCGTCCATTTGCCGCGCAACTTCTCACCCAGGATTTCGAACTTCAGCTTGCCGTCGCGAAAACCTTTGACCGCATCCTGCAGTGGCAACCAACTGCCACGGTCCCATACGATGACATTGCCGGCGCCGTATTGTTTGGCCGGGATGGTGCCTTCAAAGCTGCCGTAAGACAGCGGGTGGTCTTCGACTTGCACCGCCATGCGCTTGACAGTTGGATCAAGGCTAGGGCCTTTAGGCACGGCCCAGCTTTTTAGGGTGCCGCCCCATTCGAGCCGGAAGTCATAGTGCAGGTGGCTCGCCCAGTGCTTTTGTATGACATAGGCCAGTGCCTTGGTGTCGGCCTTCTCGACTTTACCGCCACCCGACGGTTCCGCCGTGAGTGCGAAGTTACGCTTCTGGCGATAGTGCTCCAGCGCGTCTTCTGTAGCCATTTAGGAACAGTACGTCGCCGAACGTTTCAGGCGACACGCCTTTTGGGCACGACTGCCTTTTTCGATGCAGCCGGCCGAGTGGCAGGCTTTTTCAAGCTGCGCTTTAGCAGCTCGGTCAGGTCGATAACTTGGCCGCCGCCCCCAGTGCCTTCCTCGACATGCTCCAACGGCGTAACGGTTTCGGTCTTACCCGCCTTGACGCGCTGGGCCACCAATTTCATGATGGCGCCCTTAAACTCGTCCTTGAATTCATCGGGATTCCATTTCGCCGTCATGTCCTCAACCAGTTGCCCGGCCATTTTCATTTCGCGGTCATTGATGCCGGTCGCCTTGAGGCCAGCTGGCGGCAGCTCGAGGTTATCAAAAGGGCGAATTTCATCGCCCCAGCGCAGCAGGTTGAGCACCAGCCCGCGGCCCGACGGGATCAGCGCTGCTAGGTGCTGCTTGGTCTGAATCACAACCCGAGCCACACCGATTTTGCCAGTCTTGATCAATGTTTCGCGCAGCAGCGCGTAGACTTTGGCGCCCTTGTTGATGGGCGCGACGTAGTAGGGGCGCTCCAGGTAGACAAACGGGATTTCGCTGGCGACCACAAAGGCTTCAATTTCGATGGTTTGGGTGGTCTTGGGGTAGGCATCGGCAATCTCTTTGTCGCTCAGAACAACATATTCACCTTGCTCATAGGCAATGCCCTTGACGATGTTTTCCTTGGTGATTTCCTTGCCGGTCTTTTTGTTGATGCGCTTGTAGCCGACCGGGTCCATCGTGCGCTTGTCCAACCAGTCAAAGTCGATTCCCTGCTCGGACGTGGCGGCGTGCAGGCCGACCGGAATGTGCACAAGCCCGAAAGTGATTGCACCTTTCCACAAGGCCCGAGAAGATGCTTCAGCCATATTAAAGCCCTGCAATTCCCCGGATTGTCGGACCATGGAACTCGCCTATAGGTCGTTTCAGCAACACCGCGATACCTGAGTTGAGATCTGAAAACTTATTTTGCCGGAACCACGACAACTGTGTCGCCGGTTTTGCCGGTCTCGCCCTTACTTCCCGTGGCTCCGGTTGAACCGGAACTTCCTGTGGCACCGGTGGCACCTGTCGCTCCGGCGGGTCCCGTCGACGCCGCCGGCGTCACTACGGTTTTTTCGCAGGCGGAAAGGCCGAGTGTCGCCATCAGCGCGACGAAAAGTATTGAATATTTCATGATTTTCCTTGAGTGTTGAAAGAAGATAGGTGCGCCGAACAGGCCAACGATGTCCGCCCCCTGCTTTGCGACTGCCTGAACTCAAGCAGCGCCGCAGACCGAAGTTTGAACATAGCCGTGAAATGCGTTCGGCGCTGTAGGACGGTTTCACGTCAGCTCGTCCGCTGGAGCGTTCAGCGCTGTCCTACAAACAGTCCGTGCAGCCGCCTATGCTGCATCGCGCGGAAATCAGTGACTGTGGAAGTCGTGGCTTGCCCCTCGAAAACCACCCCTTCCCCCGAGCCCTTTGCTCATGCCACCAAAACCTCTTAGGAGATTTCCATGAACTCATCTTCCACCACGCCGTTGAAGACCGTACCATTAGATGAAGACCTTGCCGAGCAGGCTCGTCCCGGCCACGGCATTCCCTCGCAGGAACCTGAGTCCGCAGCACAGTTTCCGTTGAAACCCGAGGAAGCCGAGCGCGAAGCCAAGTCGGTATTGATCGGTGGTGGCGTGGTGGCCGGTATGGCGACCGGTGCCACCGTTGGCGTGGCAGTGGCGGGCCCAGTCGGTGTGGTGGTGGGCGGCGCGGTGGGTGCGGTTGTGGGCGCATTGGGTGCTGTCGCCGCAGGCACCGTGTTGAACCAGGAAGTCTCCAACAGCGCCGACACAGCGCCACCAGTCAAAGTGCACCTGGGCACGGAAAGTGGTGCTGGCGGCGGGCAACTGTCAAAGCCTTCGGCAAGCAGATGGTGAGCGACCACGCCAGCGTCAACAAGCTGGCCATCGCGCTGGTTAAAAAACTTAAAGTAAAACCCGAGGACAGTGATATCAGCAAGAGCCGTGAAAGACGGCGGGGCAGCAAATATCAGCAAACTCAAACGCCTGAAAGGCGCAGAGTTTGACAAAGCCTACGTCGACAACGAGGTGACGTACCACCAGTCCGTTATCGATGCGCTGGACAAAACGCTGATTCCTAACGCAAAGAACGCGCAACTCGAGGACACGCTGGTCAAAACGCGCCCGGCATTTGTAGCTCACCTTGAGCATGCCAAGCAGATTCAACAGACGTTGAAATAAGGCCGGTCGTGAGCTTTCGACGGCAGGGTTTAACCGGTGGACGACATAATCGCTCAATGACGCTGCTCCTGGCGGTTCTATTTTCAGGGATAGGTATCTTTTCGCCGGTAGAGGCAAAGTCCAAGACACACACAGTCAACATTGAGGCCTTGCAGTTTTCTCCGGCCACTCTTGAGGTGAAGTCGGGAGACACCGTCGTCTGGAAAAACAAAGACGCGTTTGCGCACAACGTCACTGCCGAAAACAAAGCCTTTCGTTCTCCAGATTTTCAAACAGCTCACTCTTGGAAGTTCAAAGCAGGGAATAAGGGCACATTTCCATACGTCTGCACGCTGCATCCCACGATGAAGGCGGTGTTAATTGTGAAGTGAATAGACCTATTGGACCGAGCCATGGATGATGTTGGACCCGCCGGCTGCGCGGCTGTAACAGCAGCGCCAGACGCGTTACCGTCAAGCGGTTTAGAGAAGTTTCTGCGCGTCTTATCCGTCTTCACGATGCTGATGACGGTGCCGCAAGTCTTGAGCATCTGGGTCGGCGGCCATGCCGACGGGGTTTCGCTGCCGTCATGGGGCGCATATTTGTTTTCCGCCTGTCTGTGGTTTGTTTACGGAATCAGGAAACGCGACAAGACGATTTATATGGCCTGCATCGGATGGATCATGCTCGACGCAGCCGTCGTCATCGGCGTAATCGTCCAACGCGTCTAGACATGACTGTTTAAGATGCTACAAATAAAATAGCCGGCTGTGCCCGTCTTTATTGGGCCTCAACCAGTTTTATCCAAGAAGCTGATTCCTTTGAGCAGCCATCAACTACTTTGCAGACGTGCCGCTGGTCGACTTTGTACTACGGGCAACCGTGCGGTAGCAGTACAGACTGCTGACCGTCAGTCGGTGACTGTGACTGTGGGTATTACAGGTTTACAGCTCAACTGAGGACAGTCAGTTGAGGAGCCGAAATTTTCATACCCGCCGACCAACTGGCCCTTCATTGGAGATTCAACATGACAACCAAAAGCCCCTCCCTTGCCGATCGCGAACTGGTCCTAACCCGCACCATCAACGCCCCACGCGAAAAACTTTTCCGTGCCTGGACTGAGCCGGAACTGCTGAAGCAGTGGTTCGCACCTTTTCCGTGGACAGTCGTCACCGCGCAAGTCGATGTACGCCCTGGCGGCTCCAGCCTGGTGGTGATGCGTGGGCCTGACGGCAAAGAGATCCCCGGCCGGGGTGCGTACCTGGAAGTTGTAAAAAACGAACGCCTCGTATTTACCGATGCATTCACCAGCGCCTGGGAGCCATCCGATAAGGCTTTTTCGGTGGTTACGGTGACCCTGGAAAATCTGGGTGGTGGCCGCACCCAATACACCGCCCGTGTATTGCATTGGAGCCTGGCCGACCGGGAGGCACACGAAAAAATGCCCTTCCACGCAGGCTGGGCCTTGTGTGCTGATCAATTGGCGGCGCTGGTTGCCAAGCTGTAAAAAATCACGGCTTTTCGATAACCGTCCAACGGAAACATTATGTCCGGTACCTGCATGATCGACGTCTTTTCCAGCCTGGACAGTTTTGCCTCTCACACCGGTAACTGGGGTGGCTACTGGGGCATGCCAATTGTCGGCGTTGTACTACACGCAACTGTGCGCCAGCGTACAGACCATCCCGCTTCTAGCAGTAAAGCTGAATTTGATCAGCTTTGTAGTTAATCCGCTTTTCATCACGAAGGAGTGTTCTCATGGGCAAGACCCTTGTAGATTTAGAAACCAAGTTTTGGCAATCGATGGTTGACCAAGATACCGACACCGCACTTTCTCTCTTACACGATCCAGCCGTTATGGTTAGCGCGCACGGGGCGATGAAGTTTGACCATCTCGGCTATAGAAAAATGGCCGAGCAAGGATCGATGGTTATCAACTCTTTCAAATTTAGCGAGATGGAGGTTGTTTTTCCGAACGAGGCAACCGCCGTCCTGACGTATCACGTCAAACAAACCATGACGCCACGCGGAAAGATGGAAGGCGTCACACAAGAGATGAATGATTCATCCACCTGGATTAAAAACGAAAAGAATTGGTTGTGCGTGATGCACACCGAGACGCCTTCCGCCTTAAAAGCGGCAAAAGTTTAGGGTCTAGTTGGCGCGTGATGGATTTGCGTCTACACCGTTCAACAAGGTAGTTTTGCGGCATTCTTGACCCCTACTTCCGGCTATAACCCAATAAATACGGGCGTAACCAGCTATCAAAAACATAGTAAATTAATAGCTGTGTAGAGTTGTCCTACAGGCAGCCCGTGCAGCCGCCTATGGTTCACTTCGGCGCGGGCGGTGAGTCTGAATTTTTGTAGCGCACCGCGCGACTGAGGATATTGTGATGACAACCCAAACGCTCAAACCCGCCGACGAACTTGCCAAGCTGGCAAAAAACCCTTTCCCTGGGGAAAGCGATGTCTATCGCACCGCACGCCGAGCACTGTTAGCCGAGGAAATCGAATTTCGTCGCCACATGACGCGCGTTGCTGAACAGCGCCGTGCGCTGCCGCCTGGACCGATCATTTCCAAGGACTACCGCTTTCACGATTCCAACGGTACCGATGTCGGTTTAATAGACCTGTTCGGCGACAAGGACACGCTTGTCACTTACTTCTGGATGTACGGTCCGCAGCGCGAACGCCCGTGCCCCATGTGTACCAATTGGCTTGGCTCTGTGAACGGCAACGCCGTCGACATTGCGCAACGTGTATCGCTCAAGATTCTCGGGCGCAGCCCGGTCGAGCGGCAAATCGCGTTTGCGCAGGAGCGGGGGTGGCAGCACCTCGACTTCGTGCAAACCGCAGGCGACGACTACGCCAGCGACTTGGGCCTGTTTAACGCTGACGGCACAGAGAACCCCGCGATGGTGGTCTATCGCCGCGACGTTGACAAGGTGCGTTTGTTCTGGTCGAGCGGGATGACGCGGGCCATGGCTGACCCAGGGCAGGATCCGCGCGAGGTGCCGGATATCGCCTCGCTGTGGAACATCCTGGATTTGACACCCGAAGGCCGCGGGACGGACTGGTATCCAAAGCTGAAGTATTCGCAATGAAAGCGACCCGCAGGTGGGAGAAATGACCGCGCTGTCGCCGCCCGGGCCCAATGAGCAAGACCATCAAAGGAGATGAGTAATGGCAAATAGCAAAACTGAAGCAGTCCCCAAGCGCGACGACAAGCACAAGGCGTTGGCGGTCTTCCTAGGAGATTGGCGGGCCGAGGGCACATCCTATGGCGGAACCGACCAAAGCGGCACCGATCCGCGTGCTAATGGCGTGCCTTGGATCAGCACACATACGGGGCGCTGGCACACCGGCGAATTCTTCTTGATTCAAGATGAGCGCGCACGCGTTGATAGCGCCGTTTTCGATACTTTGAGCATGATTGGGGTTGACGGCGTAACAGGAAAATATTTCGCGCGATCAGTTGAAAATCACGGCTTTTATCGCGATTACCCCCTGTCGAGGGACGGCAATGTTTGGACGCTGTCTGGCAAAACCGAGCGCGCCTCAATTACTTTCAGCGACCACAACCGCAAGCAAACCCTCGTGTGGGAATGGAAACAAAAGGGGAAATGGCTCCCGCTGTGCGACCGCACTGCCGTTAGGGAAGATTGAGGACGAGCCATGTTGCTCAGGGCTGCGGGACGGACTGGTATCCAAAGCTGGCGCATTCGCAATGACCGCGCCAGTTATTTCTCGACGCAACTTGATAGAGGCTGGCTTCACGTAGGTAAGACCGACACACGACAGGAGTGTTTACATGAGAAAACTTATTGCATCAACGTTTGTTTCGCTTGACGGCGTCATGCAAGCGCCTGGCGGACCTGAAGAAGACGCAGCGGGCGGTTTTACGCTGGGCGGTTGGATGTCCGCCTATGGGGTCGACAGCGGGGACATCACAGCGGCGGGTTTCGACAGCAAAAATCGCGAGCTGGTGCTCGGGCGAAGGACTTACGAAATATTTGAAGCGTACTGGCCCCAACAACCCGATGACAATCCGATTGCGAAGACATTCAATGCAACAAAAAAGTATGTTGCTTCGCGTACCTTGAAAGCGCTGCACTGGAACAACTCAACCTTACTCCACGGCGATGTGGCCACCGCAATCATCGCACTCAAGGCCCATCCAGGCCCCGACTTGCAGGTGATTGGCAGCGGCAATCTGATTCAAACGCTCCAGGCCGCCTCACTGATCGACCAGTTCAACGTGTGGACGTTTCCCGTGGTGCTTGGGCGGGGCAAGCGCCTCTCCAGCGAGACCGCCAGGCCATCTGCGCTGCGCCTCGTTCGCTCTGAGCTTTCGGCCGCCGGCGTTGTGATGAGTTGCTATGAACCGAACGGCGAGATTCAGCTCGGTGTAGTCGGGCGCTCTTAGGCAGCCATGAAGTAATGCGCACCATGAAAAAATCTGAACTCCTTGCGCATCTGCGAAAGCAGAAGTGGGCTGTGGCATGCACGTCTTCGCAAGGACCGCGCCCGCCTTAACCACGCATGAAGCCGCCGCATGCGGACCTAACCCAAGTCGGCGGGCAACCCAGGAGAACACGCTATGAGTAAATTTATGGTTCTTTATCAAGCACCTTTTAACGCCACCAAGAAGATGGACGGATCCACGCCGGATCAAATGAAGAAAAACATGGCCGAGTGGAATGGCTGGAAAGAGAAGACCGAAAAAACCGGTGCGTCTTTTGAATTTGGCATGCCCCTGGACGCCAAGGTTCGTCTGCAACCCGATGGCACGACGAGCGAAAGCAAACTCAAGGTGTCTGGGTATGGCGTTATTGAAGCCGAGTCATTAGAGGCTGCGCTAAAGCTGCTTAAAGACCACCCGCACCTGAAGGCAAAAGACGCTTCACTAGAGATTCTGGCGTTCGTGCCCATGCCGGGCATGTAAAGCGGCTGACTACCCCTAGCCGATAGTCGACGAATGTGGCGCCGTACTGTTTCGTTTTACCAATCTAACCCAAGGAGATTCCCATGCCAAAAATGATATTTATCAATCTGCCCATTACTGAACTGGCATGTTCGACGACTTTTTATGAAGCACTGGGGGGTACTAAAAACCCAAAGTTTTCTGATGAAACGTCCGCTTGCATGGTTCTGTCAGAGGCCATCTACGTCATGCTATTGACACGCGAAAAATACCGGCAGTTCACATCAAGGCCGATTGCCGATGCTCATGCGACCAGCTCGGTGCTGCTTACCCTGAGCGTCGATAGCCGTGATGAGGTCAATGCCACCATTGAACGTGTTGTTGCGGCTGGTGGGCAAGCAGACCCCAACTCCAAACAAGACCACGGTTTTATGTTTGGCCGCTCGGTGCAAGACCCGAACGGCTACATATGGGAGATTTTTTGGATGGATCCCGCCAAGGCGGGCGGTGCTTAGATCGCATAGGTTGGGTGAGCTTCGTTTTGAGGTTTCGCCCGCAACCTGTGTGTCACTTGGAGAAATGAAATGCAAATTAAACCTGTCGGTTGGTTCGAAATTTATGTGCAGGACATGAAGCGCGCGAAGGCGTTTTACGAAGCTGTGTTTTCTATGAAGTTGGAAAAACTGGAAGCTCCCGATTCAAGTTTCGAAATGTGGTCGTTTCCCGGTCCCATGGACGATGGCAACGGAGCTTCTGGCGCACTGGTAAAAATGGACGGAGGACCATCCAATGGCAATGGGATCATTATTTATTTCATCTCCAAAGACTGTACGACGGAAGTCAGCAGGGTGGTGCCCCATGGTGGCAAAGTCACGAAAGAAAAATTTGCTCTTGGCAAGTATGGCTTCTCTGCATTGATCACCGACACAGAGGGTAATGTGGTTGGCCTTCATTCGATGCAGTGACGTTGAAACTCTCGTTTGAGAGGACCTAAACCCGTGGAAACCTTTACCGGTTTGAGCATTCAATCTGAAAGGAATAGTGACATGACAACACCAGTAAAAAACACGATTTGCCTCTGGTATGACGGCAACGCCGAAGAGGCGGCGCAGTTTTATGCCGCTACCTTTCCTGACTCGTCCGTCGGCGCTGTCCACCACGCGCCGGGCGATTTTCCGTCAGGTAAGAAAGGGGACGTATTAACTGTCGAGTTCAAAGTCATGGGCATCCCGTGTCTGGGGCTCAACGGAGGGTCGACGTTCACACAAAGCGAAGCGTTTTCGTTTCAGGTGGCAACCACTGACCAAGCTGAGACGGATCGCTATTGGAACGCGATCGTCGGCAATGGCGGTCAGGAGAGCGCATGCGGCTGGAGTAAGGACAAGTGGGGCGTATCCTGGCAGATAACGCCGATTGCCCTGACCAAAGCAATTTCCGACCCCGATCCCGCTGTTGCCAAGCGCGCATTCGATGCAATGATGCAAATGAAAAAAATCGACATCGTTGCAATTGAGGCGGCGCGTCGCGGTTGAGAGTTAGCCGAGTCGGCGCGCCAGTTCACAGAATGCGGGTGAGATCGAACCTAATTTGACTTTAATAGGAGTTACACATGACCATTACTGGAAGCTGCCATTGCGGCAAAACTGCCTTTTCCATAGCGGGGGAAATCCCAGCCTCGCTAACCCGCTGCACCTGCTCGTTCTGTTCAAAAAGGGGTGCGCTTTGGGCGTACTACGAGCCCAAGCAGTTTCAAGTGACAACACCAGCAACGGACGACGCGACCTACCGCTGGCATACGAAGCTGGTAGCGCATCATTTCTGCCCCGTATGCGGTTGTGGCACGTTCACCGACAGCCCGGCGTTTGAGCCGGATGGTAGCTGGGACAAAACAAGCCGCCGCATCGGGGTCAACGCGCGATTGTTTGACGACTTTGATGCAGTGTTAGCGCCGGTGGTTGTCATTGATGGCAAAAACCTTTGGTAAATGCTGTGACTGCACGGTTCACTTTCCTTTAAAACGCTAAGTCCATCTATGACACCGCCAAAAATTCCGATGCGTTGCGGCGACAAGCTCAAACGCTGGTGACAGGGATCTTCTTGAACTCACCCGTGGCAATCTTCTTTTGCCACTCCGCTGGCCCTGTAACGTGCGCGCTAGTACCGCCTGAATCAACGGCAACGGTGACCGGCATGTCGACCACGTCAAACTCGTAAATCGCTTCCATGCCCAGGTCTGCAAAGCCGACGACCTGGGCGTGCTTAATGGCTTTGCTGACGAGGTAGGCGGCGCCGCCTACGGCCATCAGATATGCGCTTTGGTGTTTCTTGATGGCTTCAATCGCCACCGGGCCACGTTCTGCCTTGCCGATCATGCTGATGAGGCCGGTTTGCGCCAGCATCATCTCGGTAAAGCCGTCCATGCGGGTCGCGGTAGTCGGGCCTGCGGGGCCGACGGCTTCGCCCTTCATCGGGTCAACCGGACCGACGTAGTAAATCACGCGGTTGGTGAAATCAACTGGCAGCTTTTCGCCCTTAAGCAGCATGTCGGCGATCCGTTTGTGCGCGGCATCGCGGCCGGTCAGCATTTTGCCGTTCAGCAGTAGAGTGTCGCCGGGCTTCCAGCCGGCAACTTCTGCTTTTGTGAGCGTGTTGAGGTTGACCTTTTTACTCTTGTTGTAGTCGGGCGCCCAGTTGACGTTGGGCCATAAATCAAGCGACGGCGGGGTCAGATACACCGGGCCACTGCCGTCCATGACGAAGTGTGCGTGGCGTGTGGCGGCGCAATTGGGGATCATCGCCACCGGCTTGCCTGCGGCATGAGTCGGGTACATTTTTATCTTGACGTCGAGCACCGTCGTCAGGCCGCCCAAGCCTTGAGCGCCTATGCCGAGCGCGTTGACTTTTTCGAACAGCTCCAGGCGCAGGGCTTCGACCTTGGTCAACGCTACGCCTGATTTTGCTTTGGCCTGTAGCTCGTATATGTCAAGGTCTTCCATCAGGCTTTCCTTGGCCATCAGCACGGCTTTTTCTGCCGTGCCGCCAATGCCTATGCCCAACATGCCAGGGGGACACCAGCCCGCGCCCATGGTGGGCACGGTTTTAAGCACCCATTCAACAATCGAATCGCCGGGGTTGAGCATGGCCAGCTTGCTTTTGTTTTCGCTGCCGCCGCCTTTGGCTGCAACGGTCACTTCAAAGGTATTGCCCGGTACCAGCTCGGTAAATATAACGGCGGGCGTGTTGTCTTTGGTGTTCTTGCGGTCGAACTGGGGGTCGGCGACGACCGATGCGCGCAACGTGTTGTCAGGGTGGTTGTAGCCACGGCGCACACCTTCGTTGACGGCATCGTCAACAGAACCGGTAAAGCCTTCCCAGCGCACATCCATGCCGATTTTTAGAAAAACGTTGACGATACCGGTGTCCTGGCAGATCGGGCGATGGCCGGTGGCGCTCATCTTGCTGTTGGTCAAAATTTGTGCGATCGCGTCTTTGGCAGCGGGACTTTGTTCGGCTTCATAGGCGCGCGCCAAGTGGGCGATATAGTCGGTCGGGTGGTAGTAGCTGATGTATTGCAGGGCGGCGGCTACGGATTCGATCAGGTCGGCTTGCTTGATGGTGGTCATGGTGTATGTGCGAGGAGAGACGAAAAATCAACGTATTAGGGACTATGCTCGAAAAATCAGTCCCTATTTTGACAGGTCAATCCCATGAGCACAGCCTACAGCCACCGCACCGAGGTTGATACCTTCGGGCCGATTGAAGTCCCTGCCAACAAACTCTGGGGCGCACAAACGCAGCGTTCATTGCAAAACTTTGATATCTCGGGCGAAAAACAGCCGCTTGAAATCATCACTGCACTGGCGCAGGTCAAACGTGCATCTGCCAAAGTCAATCAGGCGCTTGGTCTGCAGGACGAGGCAAAAACCAACGCCATCATGGCTGCAGCAGATGAAGTGATCGCGGGCAAGCACCCGGATGAATTCCCGCTGGTAGTTTGGCAAACCGGCTCTGGCACCCAGACCAATATGAACGTCAATGAGGTGCTGGCCAATCGCGCCAGCGAGTTGCTGGGCGGCGTGCGCGGGGAGGGCAGGTTGGTGCATCCGAACGATGACGTGAACCGCAGCCAGTCGTCGAATGATGTGTTCCCGACCGCCATGCATGTGGCAGCGGTTGCTGCCATCACGCACAAGCTTTTACCTGCGATTGAAAAGCTGCGTAACACCCTGGCTAAAAAATCCGCTGATTTTGATGGCATCGTCAAGATTGGTCGTACCCATTTGCAGGATGCCACGCCTTTGAGCCTGGGGCAGGAGTTTTCAGGCTATGTGGCGCAGCTGGAGCATGGCGCAAAGCACGTCAGGGCTGCTTTGCCGCATCTGTGTGAACTGGCGTTGGGTGGTACGGCGGTAGGCACGGGGCTCAATGCACCCAAGGGTTACGCAGAGCAGGCGGCAGCCGAGCTGGCAAGGCTGACGGGTTTGCCTTTTGTGACTGCGCCCAACAAGTTCGAGGCCCTGGCCTCATGTGATGCGCTGGTGCACGCCCACGGTACGCTCAAGACCCTGGCGGCCAGCATGATGAAGATCGCCAACGATGTGCGCTGGCTGGCCAGCGGCCCGCGCAGTGGCATTGGTGAGATCAGCATTCCCGAAAACGAGCCGGGATCGTCCATCATGCCGGGCAAGGTCAATCCAACCCAAAGCGAAGCCATCACCATGCTGGCAGCACAGGTGTTTGGGAACGACGTCGCCATCAATTTCGGTGGTGCATCGGGCAACTTTGAACTCAATGTTTTCCGGCCCATGATTGCGCACAACGTTTTGCAGAGCGTGCGTTTGCTGGCCGACGGCATGGTGAGCTTTAACGACCACTGCGCCGCAGGTATTGAGCCGAACCTAGAGCGCATCGCCGAGCTGGTCGGTCGCTCGCTGATGCTGGTGACGGCGCTGAACCCCCATATCGGCTACGACAAGGCTGCCTTCATCGCCAAAAAGGCGCACAAAGAAGGCAGTAGCCTGCGCAATGCGGCGCTGGCATCAGGCTATGTCAGCGGCGAGCAGTTTGACGCCTGGGTTGTGCCTGCCAACATGGTTGGCAAGTAACAGGCTTTCAATGCTTTTGTGCAGCAATGCCCGACATGATCTTGTCGGTGTAGGCAATTGCAATGGCCGACAGCAGGAAGGTGATGTGGATCACCGTTTGCGCAATCAGCACCCGGTCGGTGTAGTTGTCAGCGTTGATGAACGTTTTGAGCAAATGAATCGAGCTGATGCCAATGATGGCGGTAGCCAGCTTCACCTTGAGCACCGATGCGTTGACGTGGCTTAGCCATTCGGGTTGGTCGCGGTGGCCTTCAAGGTTCATGCGGCTGACAAAGGTTTCGTAGCCACCCACAATCACCATGATGAGCAGGTTCGAAATCATCACCACGTCAATCAGCGCCAGAACCACCAGCATGATGACGGTTTCATTCAGGGTGACGATAGGCGTGCTGGTTTTGTAGCCGATGCTGGTAATCAATGCCTGTAGCGCCGTTTGGCTACCCATTGCCGCTTCAATCAGGTGCCACAATTCGACGACGAAGTGAACAACATACACCGCCTGTGCGGCGATCAGGCCCAGGTAAAGCGGCAACTGCAGCCATCTGCTTGCAAAAATAAGGTTCGGCAGGGGGCGAAGCGGGGGCGGTTTTTTGACTGTAGGTTCAGACATATTCGGGGTTGATTTGAAAAATGTAAAGTTGTAAGGTTCAAGCCAGTCAGTGGCTTGTAAGTGCCAACAGTAACAGTACTACGCAGTTAATGACAATCAGGAGACAAAAGCAATGAGCACCCCCACGACTGACACGGCCAATTCCAATATTGAGTCCATGCTGATTGAAAACCGCGTGTTTTCGCCCACACCGGCTACCGTTAAAGCCGCCCGTATATCCGGTATGGACGCCTACAACGCCCTGTGCGCCCATGCGGAAAAGGACTTTGGCGGCTTCTGGGAAAAGCTGGCGCGTGACCACCTGAGCTGGAAAAAACCTTTCACTCAGGTGCTCGACGAGTCGAACGCACCTTTTTACCAATGGTTTGCAGACGGCGAACTCAATGCCTCTTACAACTGTCTGGATCGCCATTTGGGTACATCTGTTGAAAATAAAAACGCCATCATTTTTGAAGGCGATGATGGCAAGGTGACCAACGTCACCTACAAAGAATTGCACGCCAAGGTAAGCCAGTTTGCCAGTGCCTTGAGGGCTATGGGCATCAAAACGGGTGACCGCGTCGTGATCTACATGCCGATGACGGTTGAAGGCGTGGTCGCCATGCAGGCCTGCGCACGCATTGGTGCAACGCACTCGGTGGTGTTTGGTGGTTTCTCGGCCAAGAGCCTGCAAGAGCGCATTCAGGACGCTGGTGCGGTGGCTGTGATTACCGCCAACTACCAGCTGCGTGGTGGTAAAGAGCTGCCGCTCAAGGCGATTGTCGATGAGGGCCTGGCGATGGGCGGTTGTGAGTCGATTAAAAACGTCATCGTCTACCAGCGCACGTCCACTGCCTGCAACATGATGGATGGACGCGACAGTTTGATGCACGAAGTCACGGCCAAGGCAGCCCCGGAATGCGCACCCGAGTTTGTCGGTGCCGAGCACCCGCTGTTTATTTTGTACACCTCCGGATCTACCGGTAAACCCAAGGGCGTGCAGCACAGCACGGGGGGCTATCTGCTGTGGGCCAAGCTGACGATGGACTGGACGTTTGATTTGCAAGCCACTGATGTGTTCTGGTGTACTGCTGACATTGGCTGGATCACCGGTCATACCTATGTGGCTTATGGCCCACTGGCGGCTGGTGCCACGCAGGTCATATTTGAAGGCATCCCAACCTATCCGAATGCGGGCCGTTTCTGGCAGATGATTGAGCGCCACAAAGTGTCGATTTTCTACACTGCACCTACGGCCATCCGCTCGCTCATCAAAGCCGCCGAAGCAGACGAAAAGGTACACCCGGACCGGTCTGATTTGAGCAGCCTGCGTATCCTCGGCTCGGTGGGCGAGCCCATCAATCCCGAGGCCTGGATGTGGTACTACAAAAACATCGGTGGCGAGCGCTGCCCGGTGCTGGACACCTTCTGGCAGACTGAGACGGGTGGACACATGATCACGCCATTGCCAGGTGCCACTCCGCTGGTACCCGGTAGCTGCACGCTGCCGCTGCCTGGCATCATGGCCGCGATTGTTGATGAAACCGGTCGCGATTTACCCAACGGCGCGGGCGGTATGCTGGTTGTCAAGCGCCCGTGGCCATCGATGATTCGCACTATCTGGAATGACCCCGAACGCTTCAAGAAGAGCTATTTCCCGCCAGAAATGGGCGGCACGATTTACCTGGCGGGCGATGGTGCCGTGCGCAATGCAGACAACGGCTACTTCCGCATCACAGGTCGTATTGACGATGTGCTCAATGTGTCTGGCCACCGCATGGGCACCATGGAAATTGAATCAGCACTGGTGGCGCATTCAATACTGGTGGCAGAAGCCGCCGTCGTGGGTCGTCCTGATGACCTGACCGGCGAGGCGATTGTGGCCTTTGTAGTGCTCAAGCGCTCACGTCCGACGGGTGATGAGGCCAAAGCCATTGCCAAGGAGCTGCGCGACTGGGTCGGCAAGCAAATTGGCCCGATTGCCAAACCCAAAGATATCCGCTTTGGTGACAACCTGCCAAAAACCCGCAGCGGCAAAATCATGCGTCGCCTGTTGCGCGGCATTGCCAAGGGTGAGGCGATTACGCAAGACACCTCGACGCTGGAAAATCCAGCCATTCTCGATCAGCTGTCCGAGAATCTTTGAGACTTATTGGGGTCAGACACCAATTTCGTTGCGGTGCATCTCACCACGCCCTCCGGGCGAGCCGCAGGTTCGGTGAATTTGGACTCTGACCTCAAAAACTCTCAATAAAAAAGCCCGCTAATTGCGGGCTTTTTCAATTCACGTCTGTTGCGCTTACTTTGTAGCCAAAACCCAGGCGACCAATTTTTTCGCTTCGTCGGGGCTCACTTGGGCGTTGGCAGGCATTGGAACCGGACCCCAGACACCAGAACCGCCCTTGATGACCTTGCTAGCCAGCTTTTCTGCTGCATCCTTCTGGCCAGCATATTTAGCGGCTACATCCTTGTAGGACGGGCCGACCAGTTTTTTGTCAACTGCGTGGCAAGCCATACAGTTTTTGGCGGTGGCAAGTGCCAGGTCAGCCATTGCTGGAGTGGATGCGGCAATGCCAGCGGCGACGGTAGCGATAGCGACAAGAATATGCTTCATGAATTGTCCTCGTAGGGAGTAATCGGTTGGGTTACAGTGGTTTAACGTCATTGTACTGAGCTGGGTTGACTTTTGTTTATAGGGTATTGCCGCTTTTGCGCTTGATTGCCCCGCACTTACAGTTTCTTTACATACCGTTAAACACAGGAGTTACAAATGTATTTTTTATTAATTGGAATTATTGCAGGGGCGTTGAAATACCTTGAGATGGGGCCCTTTACGGCCTTGCCCTGGTGGATGGTGTTGTCACCATTTGGAATGGCGGTGCTCTGGTGGTGGTACGCAGATAGCTCGGGCTACACCAAACGCAAAGAGATGGAAAAAATGGACAAGCGCCGTGAAGACCGCATTGAAAAGTCGCGTGAAGCGATGGGTATGTTGTCCAAAAAACGCAAATAGATCATGCGTAATCGTCCAGCACTGCACCTTTGCTGGCACTCGATGCGTTAAAGGCAAACTTGGCCTGAACTCCGCGCATGTAACGGGGCTTGGGGGCTACCCAGCCAACCTTGCGCCTGGCGAGTTCTTCGTCGCTGATGTTGAGTTGCAGCAGTAACTGCTTCGCGTCAATCGTGACCGAATCGCCTTCGTTGATAAACGCGATGTTGCCGCCCGCAGCGGCCTCTGGTGCCACGTGGCCGACCACCATGCCCCAAGTGCCGCCGGAGAAACGGCCGTCAGTGATGAGGCCGACACTTTCACCCAGGCCTGCGCCTATCAGTGCGCCCGTCGGGGCGAGCATCTCGGGCATGCCGGGGCCACCCTTTGGGCCGAGGTAGCGCAGCACCATCACGTCGCCGGCCTTGATCCTGCCAGCCAGGATGGCGGCAAGGCCTGATTGCTCGTCGTCAAACACTCTGGCCGGGCCAGTCATCACCGGGTTTTTCAGTCCGGTGATTTTGGCGACGCAGCCTTCAGGCGACAGGTTGCCTTTCAGGATGGCGAGGTGGCCCTGCTTGTACATGGGCTTGTTGATGGGGCGGATCACGTCCTGGTCTGCGTGCGGCACATCGGGGATGTCTTTCAGTACTTCTGCAATGGTCTGGCCAGTGATGGTGATGCAATCGCCGTGCAGCAACCCGGCTACCAGAAGTGTCTTCATCACTTGCGGAATGCCGCCAGCCTTGTGCAGGTCAACTGCCAGATATTGGCCTGACGGTTTCAGATCGCACAGTACAGGCGTTTTGACACGCACGCGCTCGAAATCATCAATCGTCCATTCCACGCCCGCCGCGTGTGCAATCGCCAGAAAGTGCAGCACGGCATTGGTCGAGCCGCCGGTGGCCATGATGACGGCCACGGCGTTTTCAATCGACTTTTTGGTCACGATATCGCGCGGTTTGATGTCCTTCTTCACGGCTTCAATCAGCACCTTGGCCGACTCTTTGGCCGAATTCATTTTCTCGTCATGCGGATTCGCCATGGTGCTGGAATAGGGTAGTGAAATACCCAACGCCTCGAACGAGCTGGACATGGTGTTGGCCGTGTACATGCCCCCGCAGCTACCAGTGCCGGGTACGGCACGGCGCTCGATCTGCTCAAGGTCTTCATCGCTCATGCGGCCAGCGGAGTTCTCACCCACGGCTTCAAACACGCTGACGATGTTGAGGTCCTTACCCTTGTAGTGGCCCGGCAAAATCGTGCCGCCGTAGACATAGATGGCCGGCACGTTGGCGCGCAGCATGCCCATCAGGCCGCCCGGCATGTTTTTGTCGCAACCGCCGATCACGACCACCCCGTCCATCCACTGGCCCTGCACGCAGGTTTCGATGCAGTCCGAAATCACTTCGCGGCTGACGAGTGAATACTTCATGCCCTCGGTGCCCATGGCCATACCGTCGGAGATCGTCGGCGTGCCGAAGACCTGTGCGTTGCCGCCGGCCTCTTCAATGCCGGCAATGGCTGCGTCGGCCAGCTTCTGCAGGCCGCTGTTGCAGGGGGTGATGGTGCTGTGCCCATTGGCCACGCCGATCATGGGCTTTTTGAAGTCAGCCGTTTCGTAGCCCATGGCGTAGTACATCGAGCGGTTCGGCGCGCGTGCTTTGCCCTCGGTGATGTTTTTGCTGCGCGGGTT